>CAJXXR010000001.1 GCA_913063375.1 uncultured Flavobacteriales bacterium
TCTTCTAGCTTTTGATGCTACGGAATTTACTGATCTTGGCATAATTTACAATTTTTTGTAATTAGTGACACCTTATTACATGTGTACTTAGGTACTAATTCCATGGTGAATGATTTAACCTACTTACTGCTTATTTAAGCAATAATTGTAGTTTGATGTTACTCTCGTCAGCTTTATGTACCTGACCAGTTTGTGTCAAATTACGTTTTCTCTTTGTTGACTTTTTAGTCAAAATGTGACTTTTGAAAGCGTGCTTTCTCTTAATCTTCCCAGACGCAGTCAACTTGAATCTCTTCTTTGCGCTAGATTTTGTTTTTAATTTTGGCATAGTCTTAAACTTTTACCCTTTAATAATAAGCCTTACACAAGCTTTTATTTCTTTGCTTTAGGAGCAAACATCATAATCATACGTTTACCTTCCATTTTTGGCAGCTGTTCAACTTTTGCAAGCTCTTCCAATTCTTGGGCAAATTTCAGTAATAAAATTTGACCCTTATCCTTGAAAAGAATACTTCTACCTTTAAAGAAAACGTATGCTTTTAGTTTAGCACCTTCTTCTAAGAACTTTTTGGCATGTTTCAATTTGAAATCAAAATCGTGCTCGTCCGTATTTGGACCAAAACGAATTTCTTTGATTGTAACCTTTTGACTTTTAGCCTTAAGTTCTTTTTGCTTCTTTTTCTGGTCGTATAAGAACTTTTTATAGTCAATAATACGACATACAGGAGGTTCAGCTTTTGGAGCAATCTCCACTAAATCCAACTGTAATTCTTCGGCTTTTTTCAAGGCTATTGAAGTCTTGAAAATACCGCCTTCCACATTCTCACCAGTCAATCTGATTTGAGGTACTCTAATCTTCTCGTTGATACGGTGTGGATCTTCCTTGATGATTCGACCTCTTTGAGGTCTTCTTCTTCGAATAGCTATGACAAAAAGTATTTAGTTAGTAAATGACACGGTGGCCTCGTTTATTTCATCATTGACTTTGGCTACAAAGTCAGTTAGATCCATGGAGCCCAAATCAATTTTACCTGGTTTACGTACAGAAACTGTTTCAGCAAGAACTTCTTTTTCACCAACTAGTAAGATATATGGTACCTTACTTTTCTCAGCGTCAAATATTTTCTTTCCTATTTTTTCAGCTCTATAGTCTACCTCTGCGCGAATATCGTCATTTTTTAGCAGATTCAAAACTTTGTCTGCATAATCATGAAATTTTTCGCCGATTGGTAGTATTATTACTTGGTCTGGGTTCAACCACAATGGGAATCGACCTCCAGTATGTTCTATTAAGATTGCAATAAATCTTTCCAATGATCCAAATGGAGCACGGTGAATCATTACAGGTCTGTGTTTTAAGTTGTCTGAACCTACATATTCCAATTCAAAACGCTCTGGAAGGTTGTAATCTACTTGAATAGTTCCAAGTTGCCATTTTCTTCCAATAGCATCCTTCACCATAAAGTCCAATTTAGGTCCATAAAATGCAGCTTCGCCATATTCTACAACCGTATTCAGTCCTTTTTTGGCTGCTGAATCTATAATAGCAGCTTCCGCTTTATCCCAATTTTCATCGGAACCTATGTATTTAGATTTATCCTCAGGGTCTCTTAATGAAATTTGAGCAGTAAATTCTTCAAATCCTAATGCCTTAAAGGTATAGATTACGAGGTCTATTACTTTTTCAAATTCTTGCTGTACTTGATCAGGACGGCAGAATAAGTGAGCATCATCTTGCGTAAACCCACGAACTCTTGTTAAACCATGTAATTCCCCACTTTGTTCATAACGGTATACAGTACCAAATTCAGCATATCTAATTGGCAATTCTTTATACGATCGCGGTTTAGACTTGTATATCTCACAGTGGTGAGGGCAGTTCATTGGCTTCAAGAAAAACTCTTCATTTACATTCGGAGTTTTAATAGGTTGGAAAGAATCCTCACCATATTTCTCATAATGACCAGAGGTAACATACAATTCCTTTGAGGCAATATGAGGGGTAACTACTGGATCATATCCTGCTTTCAATTGAGCATCTCTCATGAAACGCTCTAATCTTTCACGTAAAATAGTTCCTTTTGGTAACCAAAGTGGTAAACCTTGTCCAACCTTTTGCGAGAAAGTGAACAATTCCATTTCCTTTCCAAGCTTTCTATGGTCACGTTTCTTAGCTTCTTCAAGCCTTTCTAAGTGTTCCTTAAGTTCTTTAGCCTTAGGAAAACTTACACCATAAATTCTAGTAAGCTGTTGGTTGTTTTCATCACCTCTCCAGTAAGCTCCAGCTATGCTTAATAACTTAACAGCCTTTATTTTTCCAGTATCTGGAATATGTGGTCCTGCACAAAGGTCTGTAAAGTTTCCTTGTGAATAAAAAGTAATATCCCCGTCAGTTAAACCATCAATTAGCTCTAATTTATAAGGGTCATTTTTCTCTGTAAAGTAGGCGATAGCATCATCCTTACTTATTTCCTTACGGATATATGGATTCTTCTGACGCGCTAGCTCAATCATCTTTTTTTCAAGATTGGCTAGATCACTTTCAGCTATAGTTTTACCTTCTAAGTCGATATCATAGTAAAAACCAGTTTCAATAGGAGGTCCAATAGCTAATTTAACACCAGGGAAGGTGGCCTCAATAGCTTCTGCCATTAAATGGGCTGAAGAGTGCCAAAAGGCTAATTTACCACTGTCATCATTGAAGGTTAATAACTTAATATTTACATCTTCTTTTATTGGACGGGTGGCGTCCCATACTGTTCCATTGATTTCGGCAGCGATAACATTTCTCGCTAAACCTGCACTAATACTATTGGCAACATCTAATGCTGTACTTCCAATTGGGTATTCTCTTGTTGAATTATCTGGTAATGTAACTTGAATCATTTTTAATGCTTTTCAGGTGTGCAAATATATGAAAATACAGCGCTTTTGCTGTATAAAATGAGACAATCCATTTATAAAAATTGTAAAAAAATGATTTCTTGCAATTTTAAGCTCTAAATAAGTAGTAATAATTGCTACAACTCAATGATTGGAGTGATTTTTGATCCTTATTCTTTGAAAAAATTAGCATCAATTATGAAAAATATAATGGTCTTATTCGGCCTTTTTTTAAGTTTAATTTTTATACAGAGTTGTCATGATCATGAAAGTCATGATCACAACGAAGAATTAGTATCAAATTACACCATCCAAATCAATTCTCCAATTACTGGAAATTATGCAGTAGGTGACACCCTATTTTTAAATATAGATTTTGATGAAACGGATTCTTTGACAGTACATCATGTTAATGTTCAGTTATTTAATGCTGTGGATTCAACACTGTTTTATTCAGAACCGCAAGAAGCTCATGTACACGCTACTGAAGGAGGATATTCTTTAGTAGATGAGTTTATATTAGACGCTAGTTTTGCAAATTCAGATCTTGTATTAATAGCAAAAGTTTGGGGGCATGAAGAAGGTTTAGGTGAAATTGAAGAGAAAATTAACATACATGTGACTCTTTAGGTTATTCTGATTGAATAATAGCATATCTGCTTATAATTGATTAATTTAGATAGAATGCGAGTTTAAAGAATATTGTATTTTAACGCAATCTTAATAAAATAAGCCAGATATGGAGCTTTCCGTTCTACTTGCGAAATTTTGGGGCATCTATTTTTTATTATTCAGTGCTATAATTTTAGGAAATAGGAGTTTTCTTAAAAAAATGCTTAGCCATGCTGAGGATGAGCAATTTTTGATATTAACAGGTTTTATTTCCTTCTTCATTGGTTTACTACATGTCATTGTCCATTCCATTTTTGTTCTTGACTGGAGACTAATGATCACCTTAATTGGTTATTTAGCCCTAATAAAGGGGCTTATGATGATCAATAATCCTTCAAAAATTATCGAGGTTATTCAAAAAGTAAAATTGATCTCTCGTTACTATTTAAGTGGAATATTGATGATTTTGGGTTTACTCTTTTTATTCTTCATTTAGAGATTAAATGAAATTGAAAGCGTAATTCCGTTGCGCAATGGTAAATTATCCCAGTTAATATATTCCCTTGAAATCCTGATATACCTTTGTTTCCATGCTTATTTTTAAGAAATTTGTCGGATGGGGAAAATGAGCTATTGGATAAAAGCTATCCGTTTGAGAACCTTACCATTGTCGCTGGCCACAATTGCTTTAGGAAGTATGCTGGCTGCATCTTATGATTTTCATAAGTGGACTTTGACCATAGGTGCTGTGTTAACTACAATTTTTTTGCAAGTATTGTCCAACTTAGCAAACGATTATGGGGATACACAGAATGGAGCTGATCATTATAAAAGAAAAGGACCTGAAAGGATGGTTCAGGCTGGGCGAATCTCCATGAAAGAGATGTACACAGCTATCGTTTTGTTTATGCTCGTCTCATTTTTATCTGGAACCTGGTTGTGTCTGGAGGCATTTAGTTGGAATACCACAAGATTTTGGGTGTTTTTTGCCATGTTATTACTCTGCATTTATGCTGCTATAAAATATACTGCAGGGAAAAATCCTTACGGTTACAAAGCATTAGGCGATATCTCTGTTTTTATTTTCTTTGGATTGTTTGGTGTTGCTGCATCCTTTTACTTGCATAGTTCTATTCTTTTTTGGGAGGTTTTATTACCTGCTATGTCGGTAGGGTTTTTATGTATGGGTGTATTAAATCTTAATAATATGAGAGATATTCCTTCCGACACCGAAGCAGGAAAAGTGACAATTCCTATATTACTCGGTTTAAAAAAGGCTAAGATATACCACAGCTTGCTAATTGGATTATCTTTGATCGTAGGAATCCTCTTTGTATTGTTGAAAGAGAATATTGTTATATTTGATTTTTTATTTTTATTGATTTCACCTGTATTAATAGGACACTTAATTCATATTTGGAAAATTGAAATTCATATTGAATTCGATCCATTATTAAAAAAGCTAGCCATTACGACGCTTCTATTTTGTCTTCTTTTTGGTGCAGGTCAAATATTATAGTGTATGTTAAATGCCGAATTTATTCGACGTGATTTAAAATTCATAAATCCAGCGGGAACTTCCCGTGGTGTTCTTCTGGAAAAACCTTCTTGGTATTTAAAGATTTCCAAAGGGGATCAATATGGTATCGGCGAATGTTCTATTATTCCTGGTTTAAGTATTGATCCTATGGATCAAATTGAAGATAAACTGACCTATATTTGTCAGCATATCAATCAAGTTTCAGATTGGGACTTGAAGAAAGTGTTATCTGATTTTCCAGCCTTACAATTTTGTGTTGAAACAGCCTTATTAGACTTGGGGAATAAAACAAATCAACTTTTGTATCCTTCAGGATTTACCAATGGTATTCAATCAATTGAGATAAATGGTTTGATTTGGATGGGTGACAAAGAGACCATGTTGTCCCAAATAGAAGATAAATTGGTGCAAGGTTTTCATTGTATTAAATTGAAAATTGGAGCTATAAAATGGGAAGAAGAACTGTCTTTATTGAAATATATCCGTCAACACTTTAGTAAAGATCGTGTTGAACTTAGGGTAGATGCAAATGGTGGTTTTACGGCCGAAGAGGCTCCGCAAATTTTAGAAGAATTAAAGCAATTAGACATCCACTCTATTGAACAACCTATTATGGCGAATCAAAGAGGAGAGATGAAGGTATTATGTGCTAATACACCTACTCCAATTGCTTTAGATGAGGAGTTGATTGGAATTAGTGATATTGAGGAAAAGAAAACCCTATTGGAAGAGGTTAATCCACAATTCATCATATTAAAACCTAGTCTTTTAGGTGGCTTTAAAGAGGCTGAAGAATGGATTCAACTTGCTGAGGAAAGAAATATTGGTTGGTGGGCAACATCGGCTTTAGAAAGTAATATTGGTTTAAGTGCAATTGCACAATGGACTGCAACCTTAAATTCTGACATGCCACAAGGCCTTGGAACGGGAGCATTATTTCACAACAATATTAGTTCTCCATTATATTTAAAAGGTGATCAGTTATTCTATGGAAAGGAAGGTTGGAATGTAAATTTGTTTTAACATGGAATGGATAGATTTTGATGTTGACAAATTTGACGCTGAGAAATACATTAGAGCTTGGCAAAAGGAGAAAGATCCTCTTAAAAAAGGCATTGCCAAGTTTTTAGAGGAGTGGTATGATGATTCGGTCTATATTACCATACAAAGCTCTGGTACTACAGGAGCTGTTCGATCTTTTGAAGTATTGAAAGAACACATGGAAGAAAGTGCAAAAATGACTGCTTCATTTTTCAATTTCAAAAAAGCAGACACCGCACTTCTTTGCCTATCCATGAATTTTATTGCAGGGAAAATGATGGTGGTTAGATCCATCGTATCAGAATTGAAATTGGCTATCTCAAATCTAGATGCCAATCCATTGAAGAATTTAGTTTCGGAAATAGATTTTTGTCCAATGGTTCCTATGCAAGTAGAAAATTCTGTAGATAAAATCTACTTAATAAAGCAACTTCTAATTGGTGGAGCAAGTTTAAACGAGGAATTGGAGGCCAAAGTTGCATCCATTCACACTGCAGCCTTTATGAGTTTTGGTATGGCTGAAACGCTTAGTCACATTGCAATTAGGAAATTGGGGGCCCCGAACACTACTTTTCAAATTTTGAACAATGTTATCATTGAAGCGAATGGCGATAATTGCCTAGTGATTTCAGCTCCAAAAATTGGAGTCGAGAAATTAGTCACCAAGGATTTAATTGAATTATTGGATGCTACCAGGTTTAAATGGTTGGGAAGAAGTGATAACTTAATTAATAGTGGGGGAGTGAAAATCATTCCGGAATTGGTTGAAGGAGTATTAAAAGAGGCTATCCCAGGACTATATTTTTTCATTGGAAGTATACCAGATAAAAGGTTAGGAGAGAAGGTTGTGTTGTTAATTGAATCAAAAAATGGTTTGGAGGAGCAAATTAACTTTTCTAAAAAAATGTTTAAAATATTGGGGCTTTCTGTATTCGAAATCCCAAAAGAAGTCTTGATAGTCAGTAAGTTCGAAAGGACTGAGTCGAGAAAAATTAAAAGAAAATCCACATTGGAAAACTTGAAGAACTCAGAAATTCTATATCAAGTTAGACTTTGATTTTCTATACGTCGATAATTTTCCTATTTTCAGGCATTATTCTTATTTTATATTATGGCAGATAAACTAATAGCATCAAAGGCAAATTTTGGAACCATGCCGGTTTTTTTAACCGCAATTTCAACAATACTAGGTGCAATTCTATATTTGAGATTTGGTTATGCCGTTTCTCACACGGGTTTAATTGGAGCGCTTCTAATCATAATTATCGGACATTTAGTTACGGTACCTACGGCAATGGCAGTTGCCGAGATCGCCACCAATAGGAAGGTAGAAGGTGGTGGAGCATACTATATTATATCGAGGTCTTTTGGTTTGAATATTGGTGCAGCTATTGGTATTGCACTCTATCTTTCTCAAGCCATTAGTGTTGCTTTTTATATAATTGCTTTTGTAGAAGCCTTTATGCCCTTTTCAGAGTACCTATTAAGTTCATTCCCTGAATATGCTGAGCCAATACGATTTATTTTAACAGATAAGAAGATTATCGGTTTAACTATGATGGCATTGTTAACGTTATTGATGTTAACTAAAGGAGCGAATGTGGGAATGAAAGCGCTTTATTACGTTGTTTTTCTACTGTTTATTTCTCTTGGAATGTTTCTTTTTGGATCAGGTTTACCCGATTTCGATTTGGACAAAGTTAATTTTATTGGTACCATTGATAATCCAGATAGTTTCTTTGCCGTTTTTACCATTATTTTCCCGGCTTTCACAGGGATCGCTGCTGGTTTGGGCCTTTCTGGTGATTTGAAAGAACCGAAGAAATCTATTCCAAAAGGGACCTTATGGGCTACTGGTGTTGGAATTGTCATATATGTATTAGTTGCTTTTAAATTGGTGATGTCGGCTCCTTTAGAGGAATTAGCCGCAGACCAGTTAATCATGAGTAGAATTGCGATTTGGGGGCCAATTATTCCTATTGGACTAGCTGCTGCGGCAATTTCTTCAGCTTTGGGATCTATAATGGTTGCACCTAGAACACTTCAAGCTTTAGGTGTAGATGAGATTTTTCCTTCCTTGAAGTTGAACAGTATATTTGCTAAAATTTCACCAAAGAACAATGAGCCAATTAATGCTTCTGTAATCAGCTGTATTATCGCCTTTGTTTTTGTTACTATAGGTGATATTAATATGGTTGCGGCAGTTATTGCCATGTTTTTTATGGTGACTTATGGAGCTATTTGTACTATTTCATTCCTAGAACATTTTTCGGGTGATCCATCTTATAGACCAACTTTCCTTTCTAGGTGGTATATTTCTCTAGGAGGGGCCATTTTATCCCTCTGGCTAATGTTTAAAATGAATGCTCTTTATGCTTTTGTTTCCCTAATATTCATGGCCTTAATATACCTTTATATTAGTAAGAATAATGAGAATAAAGGCGGGCTTGTAAAATTATTTAGAGGAGTAATATTTCAACTCAATAGAAGACTGCAAGTGTATGTTCAGAAAGAGGACTATAACAGTCCAGATCATTACTGGAGGCCATTTGCTGTATGTATTTCTGATGCTTCTTTTGATAGACGCGATAGTTTTGATTTGATGCGATGGATTTCCAATAAATATGGTTTTGGCACCTATATCCATCATATAAAGGGCTATTTAACGAAAGAAACATATAATGAATCCAAATTGGTGATGAAAAAGCTAATTGAAATGGCTACAGGAAGTGATAATAGGACCTATTTGGATACTATTATTTCACCTTCATCTACCTCTGCAATTGCACAGGTTATACAGCTTGCTAGTATTTCAGGTAAGGGGCATAATTTGATAATTTTTGAATACCCAAGAGATAATTCTGAAAAATTAAATGATATTATAAAAAATTATTCCATGCTAGAGGCTGCGGAGTTTGATGTTTGTATTTTGGGTACCTCCTTTAGATCATTTGGTTATAGAAGAGAAGTACATGTCTGGATAGATCCAAAAGATATCAATGATAGTGCATTGGAAGTATTATTGGGATATATTTTCTTAGGGCATAAGGATTGGAAAGATGCAGTTATGAAAATTTATGCTGTTTGTACTTCCGAGTCTAAGGCGGTGGAAAGAGATATGCTAATTGAGCAAATCAAAGGTGGGAGACTTCCTATTTCTCCAGGGAATATCGAATTGGTTAAGAAAGATCCGAATAAAAGTTTGAATCAAACTATTAATAATCATTCGGGAGGAGCGGATTTAACTATTATAGGTTTTGATTCAAAAGAAATTTATGAAGGAACAGAGCTATTCGATAATTATACAGAGTTGGCAAATGTTTTATTCGTGAATAGTTTAAATTTTAAGCATTTAGAATAGGACTTAAAATACTATTATTTATAGATAAAACAGCCCATAATGGGCTGTTTTTATTTTGGTCAATTTCTAATCCATTTTGATGGTTAGGTTTTTGTGTGTTTTAAGATTCTATCCGTATTTATGGTTATATTTGCATGCAATATCCATATACAGGGATGTTGAATTATATACCGTAACAAAAGATTGGCTTTATGAGCGTGATAAAAGAGAAAGTAACTCCTTACAAAGAATCTGAAAAAGGAAAGAAAGAACAGGTCGCTGAAATGTTTGATAACATTGCACCTAAATATGACTTTTTAAATCACTTCTTTTCTCTTGGGATCGATATCCAATGGCGTAAAAAAGTCAGAAAGATGGTTCACAAGAAAAAGGTGGAATCGATTTGTGACATTGCAACTGGTACAGGTGATCTTGCTATAACTCTTCATAAACCAGGGATTGACATTAAGGGTGTTGATATTTCAGCTGGTATGTTAGCGGTCGGTCGTGAGAAAATTAAAGCAAAAGGGCTTGAGAATGATATTACCATGATTCTTGGAGATGCAGAAAATATCCCATTTCCTGACAATCACTTTGATGTAATTACAGTGGCCTTTGGTGCAAGAAATTTTGAAAACCTTGAAAAAGGATTGAAAGAAATGCTTCGTACCCTGAAGCCAGATGGTAGAATATTCATTTTAGAATTTTCGAAACCAACAAAAGTACCTTTCAAGCAGTTTTATCATTTTTATTTTAGGTACATTATGCCTGGAATTGGTAAATTGGTATCGAAAGATAATGCCGCTTATACCTATCTTCCTGAATCGGTTCAGGCCTTTCCATTTGGAGATGAATTCTTAGGGATTATGAATAAATGTGGTTATAAAAATTCGACCTGTAAGCCTCTTACAATGGGGATTGCAAGCATATATTCTGGAGAGAAACAATAGAAGGTTAAATCTTTCGTTTATTAAAGAAATAACATATTATGCAGTCAGGTTTTGTTAAATATTTACTTTTTGCGTGCTTTTTAATTAGTCAAATTTCGATCGCTCAAAGCGGTCGTATTAAAAAGCAACCTCAAAATTTAAAGAGCTACGATAATAAGAAAATCCATTTTGGATTTATGTTGGGCCTAGCTCAAGTAAAACTATCTACCAATTTTTCAGATAGTTATTATGGGGACAACAACTTCCGTAGTATTGTTGTAGATGAAAAACCTGGTTTCAATGTAGGTATTATTGCAGATTATAAATTGGATAATAATTTTAACCTGCGTTTTGTTCCTGCATTGACATTAACAAAAAGACAAATCAACTTTACTTCGGTTGACAATGGGAATGTTGAATTCTTTGCACAAGAAGATGAAGCAGCACTTTTGGATATTCCAATTCAAGTAAAATATAGATCTGACCGATTGGCCAATGTACGTCCTTATGTGATTGGTGGAATGCGGTATATTAAGGACATGTCCAGTAAAAAAGATGTAGAAGAATTAGAAATTCTACGTTTGCAGGATACTGATTTTGCATTGACCTTAGGAGCTGGTGTCGACTTTTATTTGGAGTATTTCAAATTGGGGTTTGAAGTGAAGTATCAACACGGTTTTAATAACCTTTTAGTGAAGGATGAATCTATGTATAGCGAGGCTTTTGAATCTATCTATCATAGAGGATTGTTTTTCTGTTTAACTTTTGAATAAATATGTTGAAGGATTGCCTAATAACACTTAGCCCTAAGCAAGCGGCTAGTACTGAAGAACATTTATCAAAAGTTGCTAAACGATTATCTATTTCTGAAAAGGAGATAGCTAAAATTGTTTTAAGAAAGCGTTCAATCGATGCGCGTTCTAAAAAGGTTAAATTCCATTTGAAATATGATGTTTATTATAATGAAGAAATAGCTCCTTCAGAGGATTTCCATTTCGATTATAAGCAAGTGCAAAATAGTAAGCGTGTTCTTATTATTGGTACTGGGCCTGCGGGTTTATTTGCAGCTTTACAACTATTGGAATTGGGATTGAAGCCAATTCTACTTGAGAGAGGTAAAGATGTCATTACACGTCGTAAGGATCTAGGTATCCTACTAAGTGACCATATTGTAAATCCAGATTCCAATTATTGCTTTGGAGAAGGGGGTGCAGGAACCTATTCAGATGGGAAGTTATATACGCGGTCAAAGAAAAGAGGTGATTTATTGAAAATCCTTCAAGTCTTGGTTTATTTTGGTGCATCCAGAGATATTTTGATTGATGCACACCCACATATTGGTACGAATAAGCTTCCTAAGATAATCGCAAAAATGCGAGAAAAGATCTTGGATTGTGGTGGCGAAATCCACTTTGATACTAGAGTGGTTGATATATTACAAAAGGGAAATAAAGTTTCTGCAGTTAAGAGTCTTAATGGCAATGTCTATGAAGGTGATGCTGTAATTCTAGCAACCGGACATTCTGCGAGAGATATTTATGAACTTTTTCATGAAAAGAACTGGGAGATAAAAGCGAAGTCTTTTGCTTTAGGTATCAGAATAGAGCATCCTCAGCCAATAATTGATGCGGCACAGTATCATTGTACAGATAGGGGACCCTATTTACCTGCTGCTGCTTATAGTTTAGTTCATCAGGTAAAAGGATTGGGAGTCTTTTCTTTTTGCATGTGTCCTGGAGGTCATATTGTTCCTGCAGCCACAGCGCCAGGTGAGTTGGTAGTAAACGGAATGTCTACTTCTACCAGAAGTTCACGTTTTGCGAATTCTGGAATAGTAGTAGCGGTAGATGCTGAAAAATTGAACGCCTACAAGAAATATGGCGAATTATCTGCCTTAAAATTCCAAGCGGATGTTGAAAAGAAAGCTTGGGAATACGGTGGGAAAAGTCAGGTTGCACCAGCACAGAGAATGGTCGATTTTGTTGATGGAAAGCTTTCAAACGACTTGAATGTCTGTTCCTACGTTCCCGGTATAAAATCGGCTCCAATGAATGAAGTATTACCAAATTTTGTTGGGGATAGATTGAAAGAGGCCTTTAAAATATTTGGGCGTAAAATAAAAGGCTATTATACAAATGAAGCAAACATTGTAGGTGTAGAATCTAGAACATCAGCGCCAATTTCCATTCCAAGAGATTCAATAAGCTTGGAACATCCCCAATTGGAAGGACTTTATCCTTGTGGAGAAGGTGCTGGATATGCCGGTGGTATTGTTTCTGCCGCAATGGACGGGGAAAGATGTGCGAAAGCTATTTTCTCTAAGATATAACTCTTGAGGTAATTTTATGATTATCAAATGTTAGCAAGTAATACATACTAATAATCAAATATTGTCATAAATATATAGCATTATGGCATGTTAATTGCGAATATAAATAATGTTAGGAAATGTCATAATTAATGATGGTTCCTTTAATAGAAATCAAAACATAGTATATTATAATGATTACATCACTAAGAGGGAAAATATTTTCTGAAAAGGAGTTTTGGAAAATAATTGAAATGATGGACTGGCATTTTGTTGGTGAAGATGAAAATGTTGTAAAAAGAGCTACTGCATATTTATCTAAGAAGTCGGAATCTTTTATTAAGAAATTTCATCAAATGCTACTTCAGAAGCTGAGAAAACTTCAAGGTTGTCAAGATTATTTCCAAGAAGAGAGATCTGGTGAATCCTTTTTATTTACAAGATGTGCTGTAATCGCAGCAGGAAAGAAATATTATGAATCTGTAGTGTCCAATCCAAATAAGATTAGGGAAAATACAGAGTTTAATATTTTGACCAAATTGTGTAATGGTGCAATGGCATTGAAAGTAGGTGAAAATCCTGTTACGTATTCTAGTTTTAAATATTACTCCGCAGCTACAAATATCCATTTGGGTTAGTATAGCATAGCTCAATTTGAAGATGGATTCTTTATTTGAGTTTGCGCATATTTCATTTGGCATAATTTGATTAAATTTAACCCATAATAAACAAAGCTTGGTATGGGGTATTTTAGTCGGTTTTTACTATTTAGTTTCATCCTATCTTTTCATTTTCAATTGCTAGGTCAAGAACAAGTAAATAATTCTCCAAGTGAAGCATTTAAGTCTTACTGGTTCAGTGGCTCTGCTGAAATCTCTAGTTATGATTTGGAACAGGCAAGATATGGAGAAATCCACTCAGGAACTGCTGTTCTAATATTTGTAACAGAACCATTTTCTTCAAAAGAGCAAGTAAAGGTTGATAAAGTTGGAGATAGTGATGTGCCAGTTTTAAAGTTGAATTACGAAAAGAAATTCAATACTGGAATTTACCCCTATAGTATGATGACTAGTTCCTTTTTACCTTTGGAAATAGGGCATCTTATAAAATTAACTTCTTCAAGCCAAGATTGGTGTGGTCATACGTTCATGCAGCTTAATAATCGCTCTGAATACGAATTATCTTCCTATTCCTATTTTCAATCTCAAGGAGATCAAGATTTACAACTTTCAAAAGATTGGTTAGAGGATGAAATTTGGTCTTTAATTAGGCTTAATCCAAAGAATATCCCTGTAGGTTCCATTAAAATGATTCCTTCTTTTTTCTACTTACGATTAAGTCATAATTCCATAAAAAGTTATACTGCAAATATTGAGCTAGTTGATGGAGAATCGAATGCTCAAATTGTGAAAATAGTATACCCTGAATTAAACCGGAGCTTAGAAATTGAATTCGATTGTAGCTTTCCATATTCAATTTTGTCTTGGGAAGAGACGTATGTAAGTGGCTGGGGTAAATCTGCTAAAATGTTGACTACAAAAGCCCGTAAAAAGAAAAGTATTAAGGTGGACTATTGGAATAAGCATAAAGTTGAGGACAGTTATTGGCGAAAAGAATTGGGGCTATAGACTAGTGTACCATTTTGATATTGTGTTAGTTAAATAGCTTTTGTATCTTTGAGTAATAAAGTTGATTCTTTGTTGGATGAAGTATGGATAGATTTAATGACTTAAATATTTATCAATATGGGAACATGGGGAATAAAAAATTTTGATAATGAAACTGCATCAGATTTCGTATATCAAATTCTAGAAGGTGATCATTCATTGATATTAAATACACTAGAGAAAGCTTATGGGGTTGAGCATGGCATTTGTATGGATGCCAAGAGCTGTGAAGAAGCCCTTGTAGTGATGGAGTTTTTGGCTGGTGCGAATGGTAATCCTTCCTTGGAATTGTTTACTGAAGCCCAATTATGGTTGCGGAAAAATGATCCATTTGGTAGTTTATCCTTCGATGAACGGAAGATAATGTTATCCAAAGCCATGGAAGTCTTACAACATATTACCGGAAATTCAGAATTGAAAGCTTTGTGGGAGCGAAGTGGAGAGTATGAAAAATGGATGGTTGTTCAAGAACGGCTAAAAGCAAGATTAAGTTAATCAAAAAGCTCCAATGGATCTGTATTGATTCATTGGGGCCTTTTATATTTAGACTTATGCTTCTTGTAGTTTCATATCTGTACTTTCAAATATCTTGTCTGCAGAATTGGCAACAAAACCAGAATATAACTCTCCATTTGTCATAGGGTACCTATATGCGAATTCATAATAACATGAAGTCACCTCTTTTGTACCTTCTTCGAAATCGATCATTACACGATCAGCTAATACACTAGATTGCTCTAAGAAAAGGGCAGGAGTACCTTTAATTTCTCCACCAGATGTATTCATTTTGAATCCATTGTTCTTTAAATAATCATTTACGGCTTGAAGACCATTTAGACTAGTAAGATCATTTACATTCACGGTAAAGTGATTTGCGCAAAAACCATTCACATACAGCCAAGCTGCATATTCAGTTTCGTTCAAAAGTTCTTGATAAATGTTATGGTTTGGAGTACCCCAAAGTCTTCCTTTAAAAATCAAGCTAGATGCATCCAATTCTTCCGTTGGAATACGATCGATCATCGCTTTTACTTTTGCTCTCAATTCAAATGAAAACTCACTTGTAATAAGTTGGCTGATAAATACACGTGGTGCATTTTTATCAGTTTTGTGTTCAAAGTGTTTTGCGTAAAGTTTTTTAGCTGGGAAATGATAATCACCTATTTCTTCATAACCTGCTTCAATAAACGGTACGGATAATACAGAAATATCGATTCTTGGATCATCAAACGTTCTAAAGGCTACATGGTCATTATTTATTTTGTTACCTTCTTGAGTAAATAACGTTTTAATCTTTTCTGCAGAAGGAGTTCTTTTTGCGTACTCTTTCCACAATTGATCAAAAATATCTTGAGTATTCATTTTGATGATTTTGGTTTATTTGCAGCAAAAATAAGTCGATTTGTTTTTATCCGAGTGTCATTTGTGGTAATTTTGTTATAATCATATAGTTTATTAGTTAAACTAACCCTAATAAGGGGTTTTGTAAGTCAGTTATGCTAAATTTAAGTACTAAATGCCTTGTTTATGGATCGATTTGATTATATAGACCAACAAATTCTCTTTAAGCTTAGGAAGGACGCGCGTAGAGCCTATTCTCAGATCGCGGATGAATTAAAAATTTCGAACTCTTTGGTACATCAGAGAATTCGAAAAATGAAATCCGATGGCCTTATTAAAGGCGCAGAAATTATTCTAGATGAAAAAGTTTTAGGGTATAAAACCAAATCCTATACTGGAATAAGACTGAGGGAAGCACGATTCGCAGAAGACACCATGAAAGCTTTAATGGAAATTGACGAAGTAGTGGAATGCAACTATGTTTCTGGAAATTTTGCACTTTTTATTCTCATCTTTGCAAGAGATAATGAGCATTTACGTGAAATCCTTTATGAACAGGTCCACCAAATTAATGGTGTTGCAGGTACGGATACATTTATCTGTTTCGATACCGTATTTAAAAGAACTTTGCCAATTTCATTTCAGAAGTCGTAAGACTTGTTAGAATTTACAAAAACTTACTAATTGATAGATTCAATTAGAACCCTATATAGTATGTCATATAAAGATCAATTGGAACAACTTGGATTAGCCATTGAAGGTGAGTTGTTTTTTGATGATTTAAGAAGAACGCTTTATGCAACGGACGCCTCTGTGTATAGAAAGTTACCCTTGGGGGTAGTCTATCCAAAAAACAAAGAGGATCTAAAGAAGATTATTCACTTTAGTCAAAAGGAATCTTTTTCTCTTATTCCAAGAACAGCTGGTACTTCTTTAGCAGGTCAATGTGTTGGAGAAGGTTTGGTCGTAGACGTTTCTAGATATATGACAGCCATACTTGATTTGGATCAGGGTGCTAAAACCATATGGGTAGAACCTGGAGTTGTAAGAGATGAGCTGAATGTTTTCTTGAAACCTTATGGTTTGTTTTTTGGACCGAACACTTCTACTTCCAATCGCTGTATGGTTGGAGGAATGGTTGGGAATAATTCTTCAGGAACTACTTCTATTCAATATGGTGTTACAAGAGATAAGGTACTTGAACTAGAAACCATTTTGAGCGATGGAAGTCCAGCGATTTTTGGTGAAATAGATATTGAAGCTATTGCTAAAAAAGCCAAGCAAGATGATTTAGAAGGGGCAATTTATAAATCAATAACTGATCTTTTAGCACCTGTTAATGTTAGAATGGAAATTGAAAAAAATTTCCCAAAGAAAAGTATTCATAGACGCTGTACAGGTTATGCAATAGATGAATTAATTGATACAGCTGCTTTCAAGGATAGTTCTGTACCCTTTAATTTAGCCAAGTTACTTTGCGGCTCAGAAGGAACATTGGCATTTTCTACTAAAATTAAGTTACAATTAGACGATTTGCCGCCAGCACACAGTGTGATGATTGCTGCGCACTTTCCTAGTGTAGAAGAGAGTCTAAAGGCAGTTGTTCTGTCAATGAAGCATGATTTGTATACTTGTGAATTGATGGATAAAATTATTCTTGATTGCACCAAGACTAATGCATCACAGAAAAAGAATAGGTTCTTTTTAGAAGGTGACCCTGAGGCGATTCTAATGCTAGAATTAAAGGGAACAAGTAAAGAACTCGTTGAACAAAAAGCGAATGCTCTTATAGCAGCTTTAAAGGATGGAAACCATGGCTATGCTTTCCCTAAATTGTATGGTGCTGATATCGCTAAGATAAATGAATTACGAAAGGCTGGATTAGGTCTTTTGGGAAATATTATTGGTGATAAAAAAGCGGTTGCCTGTATTGAAGATACCGCAGTTGCCTTGCACGATCTTCCAGCGTATATTGATGAATTTAGTAAAATAATGGAACGTTACCAGCAGCAAGCGGTGTATTACGCGCATGCAGGTGCAGGGGAGTTACATCTACGGCCCATTCTTAATCTTAAGAAAAAGGAAGATGTTGCATTGTTTAGAAAAATTACTACTGAAACTGCAGAACTAGTCAAAAGATATGGTGGTTCATTTTCGGGGGAACATGGAGATGGAATTGTTCGAGCTGAGTTTATCCCAAAAATGATTGGAGAACAGAATTACAAATTATTGATTGATGTAAAACGCATTTGGGATCCAACTGGGATTTTCAATCCAGGTAAGATTACGAATGCACCTCCAATGGATGAGTCCTTGAGGTATGCAGTTGATAGAGTAGAACCGAATATCTCAACCCTAATGGATTTTTCCGATTCAGAAGGAATTCTTAGAGCTGCAGAAAAATGCAATGGATCTGGTGATTGTAGGAAAAAAACATTTGCAGGCGGAGTAATGTGTCCAAGTTATCGGGCTACAAATGATGAAAAGGACACAACTAGAGCGAGGGCAAATGTATTAAGAGAATTTTTGACAAAGGAAAGCCCAGGCAATCCTTTTGATCATGAAGAGATCAAAGAGGTAATGGACCTTTGCCTATCCTGTAAAGCATGTGCCTCTGAGTGTCCTTCAAATGTCGATATTGCAAGTTTGAAAGCTGAGTTTTTATATCAGTATCAAAAAACAAATGGTGTAAGTTTTAGAACTAAGCTATTTGCCTATAATAGTAAAATAAACAGTTTGGCTATAAAAACTCCAAACTTGACTAATTTTTTCTTCTCAAATGTTCTAACAGCTCCAGTCATAAAACGGATTGGAGGAATTGCACAGGAGCGTACATTGCCAAAAGTTGGAAAAATCAGTCTACGAACCTGGTATCAAAGAAATGCAAGTAAGCTTATTATAGAGAAACCTATTAAGTCCGTTTATCTGTTTGCTGATGAATTTACTAACTTCTTAGATGTTCAAGTAGGGATTGATACTTTTGAGTTATTATTTAAGCTGGGTTATCAAGTGTTGCTGGTAGATCATGATGAAAGTGGTAGGACCTTTATATCCAAAGGCTTATTGGATGAGGCAAAGCAATGTGTCGATAAAAATATAGCAGTATTCAAAGATCTAATTACGCAGGAAACACCATTGATAGGCCTAGAGCCATCTGCTATATTATCCTTCAGAGACGAATATAAAAGGTTGGCAAAAGATAAAAATTCAGCCTTGAAAATTGCTGAAAACACCTTTATGATTGAGGAGTTCTTAAAGTTTGAAATTATGCAGGGTAACATTTCCAAAACACAATTTACAGATCGAAAGGAAGTGATAAAGGTTCATGGACATTGTCATCAAAAATCACTCTCTAGTGTTGAGAACACCTATTTTGCTTTAAATTTACCTGAGAACTATAAAGTAGCAGTTATTCCTTCAGGTTGTTGTGGTATGGCGGGATCCTTCGGTTATGAAAAAGAGAACTACGAATTGAGCATGAAGGTAGGGGAGCAAAGCTTGTTTCCGGCAGTTCGATCGGCTTCAAAAGAGGCTATTATAGCAGCGCCAGGTACGAGTTGCAGGCATCAAATTTTTGATGGTACAAAAAGAACAGCACTGCATCCGGTATCTGTTTTAAAGGCAGCCTTAGTATAGCGTTAGATAACCCTATAATTCATCCATTAAAGGTGATTGATTAATCATATTTAAATTGTATTTTGAAGACTTATTATCAATAATATTTTTTGTTAATAGCTGAAAAAGAAGCGTCATATTATGGCGATTAATATTTAAGAATTGAAATTAAGAGTGTTTTTAATAAAAATTGTAATCCTATGAAATTGAAGTGTTTAAATTTATTATTTGTCATCCTGCTTTTTAATGCATGTGAAAATGATGTTCCTGAAGCTATTCCTGGGCCTATAGAATATCCTGAAATGGGAACCTATGGTCTAAACCTATTACATGGGACAGATACCCTATTTTTACCGGGAAATGGTAATTCTTTTAGAGCTATCATTCCAGAAGGTAGATCATTAAAGATTGAAATGGAACAATTAATTGGTGTAAAGTGGGGTATTAATGTAGCCAGTAATACCGGATGGAGTGTCTCAAATTATTCAGATGGTTTTCAATCTTTTGAAGCACTAAATGGTGGTACTACGGAATTAGAAATTATTAAATGGCCTGGTTTAATGGAAGGAGCTATTTTAATAAAGTACTTTGAAGATAGTGATACTTTGACAAGGCAAAAGGTATTGATTTGGCAAGATTAAATATTGGCTTGACATAGTTAATAGAAGTGGTTTTTCAGTCAAAATGTATTGATGATATTACGCTTACAACTTATGGGAAGTATGTACCATTGACTGATGTTTTCTATTGTTGGTTCTCCAATGAACTAAATCGCTTTTGGAAAATTTTGAATAAAAATATTGTAAATCAGTAAAAAGGTTTCAAAATTTTATAATCTATATTACTATAGAATTCTACATCATCAGAATTTCTGATCAAAAGGACTGTTTTCTTATGATTTTTGATTTGATCAAAAATAAATTTGAATTAAATTTGTGATCAGTTGAAACGAAAAAATAAGTAAATACAAATACCATGGGAAGAGCTTTTGAATTTAGGAAGGCAAGAAAAATGAAGCGCTGGTCACAAATGGCTAAGACCTTCACGAAAATTGGAAGAGAGATTGTTATCGCTGTTAAAGAATCTGGACCAGATCCTGAGACTAATTCCAAGCTTAGAGCCGTTATCCAAAATGCAAAAGCTGCAAACATGCCGAAAGATAACGTTGATAGGGCTATTAAAAAGGCTTCGTCAAAAGATACTTCGGACTTTAAAGAGGTTGTATTTGAAGGATATGCTCCACATGGTATTGCTGTATTGGTAGAAACGGCCACTGATAATAATAACCGAACGGTAGCAAACGTGCGTAGTTATTTTAATAAAACCAATGGTAGCCTAGGAACTTCTGGATCTGTTGAATTTATGTTTGAGCATACCTGTAACTTTACCATCAACAAAGAAGGTCAAGATGTTGATGAGTTGGAGTTGGAATTGATAGATTTCGGTGCAGATGAAGTTTTTGAAGAGGAAGAGGGAATCATGATCTATGGGGCCTTTGGGAGTTTCGGAGCAATTCAGAAATATTTGGAAGAAAATGAGATTGAAATCATCAGTTCTGGATTTGAAAGAATCCCGACAGTGACAAAATCCCTGACGGAAGACGAAGAGGAAGAAGTCAATAAATTATTGGAAAAATTAGAAGAAGATGAGGATGTACTTAATGTATATCACAGCATGGTGTAATGTCCACCTTATATTCTAGTAAAATAAAAGAGCTACCCTATTTGGGTAGCTCTTTTTGTTTTTACCTAGTTAAGTTTCCACATAAATTATTTCATGCTGATAGGTCATTTTAAAAATAGGCCTAGTACTACTGAATGGATCGTATATGGTCCAATAGGTAGGGTATACGATGGTTACTTCTTGATCGAGTAGGAGGTCTTGTGCCTTGACTGCACTTAGAGAATTATTCTCTATTTTATGGATGTAGAATTTGCCTCTTATTCCTTGTAGTTCAAAGACTAAATAATCATCCCCTTCTGCATATACGTTTATTATTTTTGCACTTATTTGCTTGCTATTGCAATTTGCCAAATTTGGAGCAGGTCGAAAAGAAAATACTGCAAGAATTAGTAAAACAGTAGAGACAAAAAATAAAGACTTTAATAAAAATAGATATTGTTTCATTAGCAAGTACATTAACATTACTAATAACGTATCTTTTTGATATTTAGTATCTGAGTTAGAAATTGATTACCATAAGCATACCTTTATGATTACTGCTTAATTGTGGTATTAGGGTAAGGTTGGCAGTAGTGTTTTTCTTCTTCTCCATCGAGGAATAATGAACTTTATTTCTTCTGGAACCAATTCCAAACCATTTCTTCCATCGAAATTTATGCGTTGAATATACAATATTAGTACAGAATATTCCCACAGCAGCGCCTGCAAGAACATCGGATACCCAATGCCTTTTATTTAAGATTCTGTAAACACCAACTTGAACGGCTGTAGCATATCCAGCAATGGATATTAAGGGTGATAAATGCCCGTATTCTTTATGTAAAAAGGTAGCAGAAGCAAAAGCCAAAGCGGTATGTCCAGAAGGAAAAGATTGAACTCCAATATAGGGCCTTTTTTCATTAATTAGCGCTTTGGAAACATAAGTAACACCCATGGTTAGAAGCCCGGATTTTAAATACAATGGTGTTCTGTTCCAAAAATCATTTTTAGGTTTTAGTCCAGTTGCTGGAAGTGCGAAAACAAGTGCTGCTGGAGCGAATTCTGTAAAATCTTCAAGGTAACTTTCAAAATCAGGGTAATTTTCGTCTTTATATCTCTTTACCTCTTCTCGGTTGAAGGGGCCTCCACCATGAATAGTATAAATACCCGCTGATAACAAGGCTAGAGGAGCAAGATTTCGTTTAGCTAATACAGCTGATTTGAAAGAATGATCTCTATTTAAACTGTCACGAAGCTGAGCTTTGGTACTTAAGCTTATAATGAATGATATGGTGATAAGTAAAAAACGTAATTGCATAATGTCAGCTAAATGAATAAGGTTTCGGAGAATATTCGAAAATATTAACACAGAGTTGTTTAGCATAATTAGATATACCGAAATAATGGCGCCAAACACGTTTGCAAAAATATTTAAAATACTTGAATTACAATAAATTGATTGCTTAGAATTTGAAATTATTTGAACTATATTCGCAAAAAACAGGAGTAATGATAGAACAGTTGAGTGAAGATTGGAGAATTTTATTGAAGGAAGAGCTTACTAAAGCATATTTTATAGGGTTACAAGATAAAGTGAATGTAGCGTATGAAGAAGCATTGATATATCCTCCAATTGAAAAAATATTTTCTGCCTTTAATCTCTGTTCATTGGAGAATGTTAAAGTTGTACTTATTGGTCAAGATCCTTACCATGGTAATGGTCAAGCAAATGGGTTAAGCTTTTCTGTTTCTAATGGCATTGCTCATCCGCCATCTTTGAAAAATATTTTAAAAGAAATAAATCAGGATTTAGGTTTTGAGATTCCGAAATCAGGAAATCTTGAAGCTTGGGCGAAACAAGGCGTATTGCTTTTGAATGCAACACTTACTGTTGAAGAAGGAAAAGCAGGATCCCACCAGAAAATAGGATGGGAAAAATTCACGAATGCAGTGATAAGTGAATTGAGTATTCAGAAAAGTGGATTAGTATTTTTGTTGTGGGGTGGTTTTGCAAAAGGGAAAGCAAAATTCATCAAAGGAGCCAATCATCTAGTATTGCAAACGGGACATCCATCACCTCTGAGTGCAAATAGAGGGTATTGGTTTGGTAATAAACATTTTAGTCAAGCCAACACCTTTTTATTAAAAAATAATAAGGTGCCGGTAGACTGGTCTTTAGTGGACTAAAATAAAGTATTTTTTAGTCCTTTTATAGTACTGAAGGTAACATCGATATCCTTGGTGTCGACAATGACCGTAAATTCATTCGTAGTGGATATAACCTCTAGTATATTGATTCCTTTCCAAGTAAGATTTTTGAAAAAGAAATAATACAAACCTGGAAGTTCTGTATTTTCATTCGGAAGTTTAACGGTTAAAGAGGCTAAGTTCTCTTTAATATATAGTTGTTGTTCTCCTTTGAAAATATCTCTAAATTCCGATTCAATTTTTTCTGAAATAACAAAGTTTGTTTCAAATACCCCCTGAGAAATTGTACAAAAGACATCGTTGTGATCTCGAATCAATTTCATCAACTCAGATCTTCTTTTACCGAGATCACTGGTATTCTGATAGGTGAAACTACATAAGTCAGATCTAACTATAATGTCTCCCATACCACCAACTACGCGCGCCATCTTTAATGATATCTTAGCGTTTATAGTGAAGTCCATTCTTTTTATTGCCATCGAGATAGCTGGAATGCCTGCTGGTGTAGATAAGTAACTTTGAATTTCTGGTTGAATTTTTCTAGCTAAAGCAGATACATTTACCAGGCCTTCAGCCAATGCTTCGTGTAAGAAAGGTTTCTCTAAGATAATTTTCTCAACTACTTCTGGGATTGTTTTCATAAGACGCTACATGTTAAAAATTCAACAATTGGTTTTATTTTGAACAAATATCCAAAATATTTCAATTAGTTCCTAATTTTATTCAAATTTGTACCTGAATAAAGTACGAGCTATGCTAGTAATGAAATTTGGAGGGACTTCAGTAGGGTCTCCTGAGAAGTTGGAAATAGTGGCTTCATTGGTATCTGAGGTTACTGATGACAGGATTGTTGTTTTGTCTGCCATGAGTGGTGTGACAAATTATTTGTATGAAATGGCAGATAAGATTGAGCAAGGTGCAGATGTACTGGAGGCAACCTTACCTATCCTAGAAAAGTTTGAGAAAACTATTTTTGCATTAGCCATTGGTCAAGATGAAAAGGAAAAATTATGGTTGAATGTGAAATCTCGTATTCTAGCTATTAATGAATGGGTGAATGAGCCTAATAAAAAGCAAGTTCGTCAGAAAATTATAACTTTTGGTGAAACCCTGTCTTGTTTAATAGTAGTTGGCATTCTTATAAATAGAGGAGAAAACGTTCGATATATTCCTGCGATTAATTTTATGCGTTTGGATTCGAATGGAGAACCAGACTATTTCTATATTCAAGAAAGGATCCAAGATGAGATTGCAAAATCATCAAATGATATCATTATTACTGAAGGTTTTGTATGTAAAACCTATGACGGATTAATTGGAAACCTTGAAAGAGGGGGTAGTGATTATACTGCTTCTATTATAGGTAGATGTTTGATGGCTTCAGAAGTTCAAATTTGGACTGATATTGACGGAATGCATAACAATGATCCAAGATTTGTAGAAAAGACGTTCCCGATTGAAAATTTATCCTTTGAGGAGGCAGCGGAGTTGGCATATTTTGGAGCTAAAGTTTTACACCCAACGTGTATTCTTCCTGTTCAATTGGTGAATGTACCAGTACGTATTAAAAATACGGGTGATCCTCTGGCTAAGGGGACACTTATTAGCCATAAAACACAAGGGAATGGTATCAAAGCTGTGGCTGCAAAAGATGGCATTCATATTTTGAAAATCAAATCCTTTAGAATGCTTATGGCATATGGTTTTGTTGAAAAAGTATTTAGTGTATTTAGTAAATACCAAGTTCCTATAGATGTAATTACGACTTCAGAGGTTTCAATTTCTGTAACGATCGATAATTTAGAAAATACGGATGAGCTTATAGATGAGCTTTCAGATCTAGGTGAGGTTAGTCTTACTAGTGGCCACTCTTTGATTTGTGTTGTGGGAAATTTTATAGCAGATAGTCATGGTCATGCAAATAAAATTTTCAGTTCGTTAAAGAATGTACCCTTAAGAATGATCAGTTATGGTTCTAGCGATCATAATGTGACTTTACTTATAGACACTGTCCATAAAAATGAGGCTTTGAATGCCTTGAACTTAGTTTGTTTTGAAGAAGCTTCCTTGATATGTTAGAAATGAATACACCCTTTTATTATTACAATACTGATTTGCTGAATTCAAATTTGAATAATTTGGTAGAGGCATCAAAAAAGTATGGTATTGATGTTCATTATGCTTTAAAAGCAAATTACAATGAACGTATCCTAAACATCATTCAATCGTATGGTTTAGGTGCTGACTGTGTCAGCGGAAACGAAGTGAAGCGTGCAGTTTCTTGCGGATTTGAAGGAAAGGATATTGTATTTGCTGGAGTAGGGAAATCTGATAGAGAGATTTTGGATGCTCTAGCATCAGATATTTTTTGTTTCCATGTTGAATCTGTTCAAGAATTGGAAGTGATAAATGAATTGGCAAATTCTGTCAATAAAGTAGCTCGAATTGCATTGCGATTAAATCCTAATGTTGAGGCTGAAACTATCGCTCAAATTACTACTGGAACTTCTGATAATAAGTTTGGTGTACATCACAATGATATTGAAGCTGCAATCTCTGGTTTAAAAAGTATGGAGAATGTTCAGTTCATTGGTTTACACTTTCATATTGGATCTCAAATTACGAATATGAATGTATTTGCAAATTTGAGTAAAAAGGTGAATTATTACTACGATTACTTTACCAATAATGGCTGTGACGTTAGTTATATCAACCTTGGCGGTGGACTTGGAGTGAATTATTATGATCCTACAGAAGCTCCAGATTTTGATGCATACTTTAAGGTGTTTAGAGATCATCTTAACTTAGCAGAAGGTGTGAATCTTCATGTAGAGTTGGGTCGATCTGTTGTAGGGCAATGTGGGGATTTATACACGCGTGTTTTGTATATGAAAAAGGCCACACATAAAGAATTCGCAATCGTTGATGCAGGGATGAATGATTTTATGCGTCCTGCATTGTACAAAAGTTATCACAAGATTGAAAAATATACAGGTGGGGAAGCTACGAAGCAATATGATATTGTAGGTCCTATTTGTGAATCCACGGATACTTTTGCAAAGGATGTTGAATTACCAGAATTAAGAAGAGGAGATGTTGTTGTGATAAAAACGGTTGGTGCCTATGGAGAGGTACTGGCTAATAGATATAATCTACGTGATGATATTCGAGCGTATTATTCAGATGAATGTTTAGTGGAAGTTTAAATTTCTATTCAATGATATGTATTTATTAGGATTGTTTTGGAGAGAGTTCAATCCTATAAATGCACAAACCCCGATGATCTTCATCGGGGTTTATTTTTTTATTGTCCTATAGGAATTACTATTTCTATTTTTACTTCTGGCCAAATAATACTTTTTCCATCAGCACCTTTATGTAAGTCTTCGCATTTCTTATTGATAGACTGTAAAGCGAATTCTCCTTCCCAGTTGTTCATATCGATCATGGTATTTAAACCCAATGCATGATCTTCAACTATATACTCGAAATTCACAGATTTGCTTTGCCCATTCATATTAATGATGACATTACAGTTTCCTCCATTGTCATCTCCTTTGAACTCCCCGAAGGTACCTGTAATAGACTGTGTATTGGTCATTACTCCAAAGAAAAAATTCATCAATTTATTGTCTCTATCTTCATTTTGTGAGTTGATACTACTTACAGGGATATCAAATTCCAACCCCTTTAGAGCATCAGAAAGCCCTTGTCCTTCAACAGTTTCTTTCGATTGAATGTTATTAAAAGTACCTTTTACTCCTGCTCTTTCAGTGAATTTAAAAGCAGTCCATCTCATATTGGCTTTTCCAGGATGTAAAGTATAATGTCTAGATGACTTTTTTTCAGTTTTTACTTGCTCTTTATTTCCTGGTTCACTAGTACAAGAATTAAAGCTTAATAGGCTAATAGCAAATAAGGAGAGTACAATTTTTTTCATAGTTTTTATTTCGGTTCTAAACTTAACTACTAAAATAATACAAAAATTGATGGTTGAGCGAATTTTGAAGATAGATTCGTAGGATTCTTTTTTTAGGAATTATCTCATTCGCCACATCCTTTTCTCATTTAAAATTTTTAGAAGATTACTAAATGTAGTATTTTCGCAAGGCTAAGAAAATGCTAATACTAATTAGTTTTTCGTTGCTATTGGGCTAGAAATATTCTAGTGAACTCAGGAATGAAGTTGTGTATATACTTTGGACCTAATCTAAAAGATAATTTGAAATGAAAAATACAGCTTTAACTGCTATACACGAAGGTTTAGGTGCTAAAATGGTGCCATTTGCCGGTTACAATATGCCTGTACAATATGAGGGTATTAATGTAGAACATGAAACAGTCCGTAATGGAGTGGGTGTGTTTGACGTATCTCATATGGGGGAATTCATTTTAAAGGGAGAAAAAGCATTGGACCTTATTCAAAGGGTGTGTAGTAATGATGCTTCTAAGCTGGTAGATGGTAAAGCTCAATATACGTGTCTTCCAAATGAAGATGGAGGTATTGTAGATGACCTTTTAGTCTATAAGATGGCAGATGCAGAATACCTTTTGGTTGTTAATGCTTCAAACATTGAAAAGGATTGGAATTGGATTTCTGAAAGAAATACAGAAGGCGTTGAAATGACGAATATTTCTGATGACATTTCTATGTTAGCAATCCAAGGACCTAAAGCTACCGAAGTAATGCAAAAGCTTACATCTGTAGAATTAGCGGCTATGAAGTATTATACTTTTGAAAAGGCAAACTTTGCAGGACTTGATGATGTTATAATTTCTGCAACAGGGTATACTGGTTCAGGAGGTTTTGAATTATATTTCAAGAATGAAGATGCAGTCGCTATTTGGAATGCTTTATTTGAAGCAGGAAAGGCAGAAGGGATCAAACCAATTGGATTAGCAGCCCGTGATACTTTACGTCTGGAAATGGGTTTCTGTCTTTATGGAAACGATCTAGATGATGCTACATCACCGATTGAAGCAGGTCTTGGTTGGGTAACAAAATTCACTAAGGATTTCACTAATTCTGAAAATTTATTGAAGCAGAAGGAAAATGGTGCTAGCCGTAAACTAGTTGCTTTTGAAATGATAGACAGAGGTATTCCACGACATGATTATAGTATTGTTAATGAAGCAGGTGAGGAGATTGGAAAGGTAACTTCTGGTACAATGTCTCCATCTATGAAAATAGCAATCGGATTAGGCTATGTAAAAAAAGAACATAGTTCTATAGATACTGAGATTTTTATTGCAGTTAGAAAAAAACAACTTAAAGCAAAATTGGTAAAACTACCTTTTTATAAAAAAGCTTAATATATCTTCTACGACCTACAATATTTTATTGTAGGTCGTGTTTATTTAGAATTAAAGACCTCCCATATTTATGAATAAGTCCCCAAATTTACAAGTTTGTTTAAGTCCAGATCTGTTTCATTTATTTTCGGATAGAAAAAGTACAGTGGTGGTTGTAGATGTTCTTAGAGCAACTTCATCAATGTGTTTGGCTATAGAAAATGGAATTGATGAGATTATTCCTGTCTCAACTGTGGAGGAGGCTTTGGAGTATAAGAATGGTAAGGATTTCATTCTGGCAGCTGAAAGGAACGGTCAAATGGTGAAGGGGTTTGACTTTGGTAATTCTCCACAACAATACCAAAATACAGAAGAGTTGGAAGGTCGTACTCTCGTAATGACCACTACCAATGGAACCAAAATGATCAATATTGCGAAAGAAGATCATGAAGTTGTAATTGGCTCTTTTTTAAATATTACCGCTTTAGTGGAATGGCTAACTGAAAAAGGTAAGGATGTTATTATCTGTTGTTCGGGTTGGAAGGGGAGATTTTGCCTTGAAGACACTCTTTTTGCCGGTGCATTATCTGCAAAACTTATGGGAGAAGGATTTCATAGTGATTGTGATAGCGTTTTAGCTTCAGGTAGATTGTACAATGCGTCTAAAAAGGATTTGTTCCAATCCTTGGAGGATTCATCACATAGAAAAAGACTTTCTAATTTAAGTACAAATGATGATGTTCAATTATGTTTAGCTCATGATTTAACAACTGTTATTCCTGTATTGCAAGGGAATTCATTAGTCGCTGATTCAAAACAGTCTATCGTTACTAAATAGCTGTATAGTAAGGTTTTTGTACATTTATTTGAATTAAATATTTAAATAAATGTACAATGAAATCTAAATTAATAGTACTCAGCTTACTCTTTACTTCCTTTGCCTATCCTTGGGGATTTTTTGCCCATAAGAAAATAAATGAATATGCTATTTTCTGCCTTCCCAAAGAAAGATTAAAATTCTACAAACCATATATAGAAAAGCTGATTAGTCTTTCTATTATCCCAGACATTCGAAAAAATACTGCCATTTCCGAATATGCAATGCATTATATTGATTTGGAATATTACCATGTGAATACTTTGGGATTCTCTGCATTAAAACTGTCAGATGGCCGAACGGAGATGGATTCCTGTTTGTCAAAAGGGGTTTTGCCATGGCATCTAATTCAGCTATTTGACGATTTAAAAACGGCGATTAGATTTAATCAAATTTCGCAAATAATCAGAATAAGTGGCGAAATGGGACACTATTTAGCGGATGCATGTGTGCCTTTACATACTACTGAAAATTATGATGGTCAATTGACAGGGCAGCATGGAATTCATGGATTATGGGAATCTTCATTGCCAGAAATTTATTTTAATGAATATAATATGTTCGGTATTAAAGCAGATACAATCTTGGATATACGGCAAGAGATTTGGCGTGTTATTGAGGATTCACATCATTTAAAGGACTCTGTTTTGCTGATTCATAAAGAGTTAACGGAAAGGTCTTCTTTTCCAATTTATGGTATAACAGAGCGGGGTACACGGCAAAAAGCAGACTATAGTGATAAATTTAAAAGACATTATCATAAAAAGCTTAATCAAATGATTACGAAACAATTAAAAAAATCCATACTTTTGTGTGCTTCAATGTGGGAAACCGCGTGGGTTCAGGTAGATAGAGAAAAAGAAAAGACTGAAAAGCGATAGGAAAACATATGGTATTAACGGCTGAGACAGGAATAGAAATAACAAAGGAGGAACTGAAAAAATTGCCAAGAGATTATTTTCAAGGTGAGGTTATATTGGTGGAAACCGCGGAAGACGCGATTTCTGCTGCAGCAATCCTATGTAATGAGGGAGTAATTGGAGTTGATACAGAAACTAAACCTAGTTTTAAAAAGGGGCAACGAAATACTGCTTGCCTATTACAACTTGCTACCAGAGAAATTTCCTTTCTTTTAAGAATTCACAAATTTGAAATCCCACAAGAGATTTTAGATATCTTTAGTGATGAAAAGATTATTAAGTCTGGTGTTGCCGTATTTGATGATTTTAAAGAATTGCAAAGAAGCTATTCCTTTTCGCCTAAATCAGTTGTTGATTTGAACTTATTAGCCCCAAAATATGGCTTTAAAAGTATCGGAGCTCAGAAACTAACAGGGATCCTATTAGGTTTTTACCTTAGTAAAAGACAGCAAGTTTCCAATTGGGAAGCTGAGTCCCTTTCCGAAGGGCAAAAGAGGTATGCTGCTTCAGATGCTTGGGTTGGAAGAGAAATCTATTTAGAGTTGGTTAAAATGGAACGCATCCAAAAAAATTAGTTTATAATTATAACTTTTCAAAATCCATAGTTAAAACTATGGATTTTTTTTTGTCATATATTTTTGTTTTTGACGCTAACAAGTGATTTTACTGCTGATTGAATGGGTTTCCGCCTCTATTTTTCATTTGGAATTTGACCAGATATTTCATTCTTTCAGTAGCCTATTTCTGAAAAAAAATCGATATTTTTATGACCCTAAAAAAATGTAGATGTTTCTAAAGGAAGTTCATCTTTTAAACTTTAAAAATTACAAGGATAAGTCCTTATTGTTTTCACCAAAAATTAACTGTTTTGTTGGGAATAATGGTGTTGGTAAAACCAACATTCTGGATGCTATCTATTACTTGTCATTTTGTAAAAGCTTTTCAAACCCAATCGATAAAAACAATATTCATCATGATGAACTCTTTTTCATGGTGGAAGGAAAGTATGAATCGGATTTGGGTGAAGACAAAATTCTGTGCTCCGTTAAAAAGGGTAGTAAGAAAATTATTAAACGGAACGAAAAGGAATATGAAAAGCTAAGTCAACATATCGGTAGAATTCCCTTGGTGATGATATCCCCTTATGATAGAGACCTTATTGTAGAAGGAGGAGAGTTCCGTAGGAAATTTATGGATGCTGTAATTTCTCAAACTGATAGGAGTTATCTCAACAGTTTGATGGGGTACAACAAAACTATAAGTCAGCGAAATGCATTGTTGAAATATTTTGTTCAAAACCAATCCTTTGATAAGGATCAACTGGATGTATACAATGCAATTCTTTCTAAGACAGGACAGGAGATATTTGAGAAAAGATCCAAATTTATAGATGAATTGAATCCTTTAATTTCGAAATATTATTCTGCTATTTCTTCTAATGCAGAACATATTCAGCTTGAATATGATTCTAAAGTATCCAACTGTTCTTTAGATATATTGTTGGATCAAGCATTGGATAAAGATATGCGCTTACAGCATACCTCAGTTGGAATTCATAGGGATGATTTATTATTCAATATGAATGATAGACCTATAAAGCGATTTGGTTCTCAAGGTCAACAAAAGAGTTTCGTGATTGCGTTACGATTGGCTCAATTTGAGTTATTGAAAATATTGACGAAAAAGAAACCTATTTTATTACTAGATGATATTTTTGATAAATTGGATGAGTTACGGGTAGAAGAACTTATTAAGCTAGTAAACTTAGAATATTTTGGTCAGATTTTCATCACGGATACACACGTGGATAGAATTGATTCGTTGGTTCAAAAATTGAAACCGGAGCATATTATATTCGATTTGAGCAAAGATGAGAGACGGTAGAACAAAGGACATGGGCTCTCTATTTGAGCAGATGTTTAAGGAATTGGATTTGGAGCGAAAAATGATGGAGCTAAAGTACATAAGTGCTTGGGATGCTTGTGCTGAAAAATCTGCCTTAAATGCGACCGAAGAAATATATCTAAAGGGAAAAAAACTATTTGTAAAATTAAATAGTTCGGCCGTGAAGTATCAATTACAGTTTGTCAAGGATGAATTGATGGACAAATTGAATAAAACCGTGGAGTCGAATTATATAGAGCAGTTAATACTTTTGTAGTATGGTAGATAAATCATTGACTTTTGTAGATGACATGTTTGTACATCTTGTAGGTAATAAAGGATTGGATGAAGGATGTATCTTCAGTGAAGATGCATACCCCTTGGATGAAGATGTAAAATTGGTTCTTGAAGAATACTTTTTTTCACCATTCAAGGAGCATGTGTATCATAAATTGATGCACGAGGCTGATGTTCGCCTTAATGAAATGTATACCTATGCGGCATCATTTTTTAATAAGGAATGTGATCTTAAAGAGGTATCTACTTTAATGGCCAAACACCTACATGCCCAATCAGAACATCCTAAAATCAAAAAAGGAGAAGTTTATATTTGTCACCTTCGAGGATTGCGATTTGAAGATGAGCAAGTAGATGGTATCGGTATTTTCAAATCTGAGAGTCGTGATACTTTTTTAAAGTATGAAGGGAATGATCTTCAATTTTCAGTGGAATCTGGGATTCATATTAAGAAATTAGATAAAGGAGCCATTATTCTAAATACAGAAAAGGAAGATGGATACCGTGTGATGATGGTAGACGCCAATTCCCAAGAAGCTAGATTTTGGCGGGAAGACTTTTTATCTGTAGAAGATTTATGTGATGATAGGTTTCATACCTTAAGTCAAATTCAATTATGTAAAGATTTTGGAAAGGATGTACTGGCTGTTGCAGACGTTAAAGAACAAGTAGCATTTATAGATAGATCCTTATCTTATCTGAAAAGTAACGAAAACTTTCAGGAGGAAGAATTTATTGAAAAAGTACTTCCTGATAATGAAGATGCTAAACAACGATTTACGGATTACAGTAAAAGTTACGATGAAGATAGAGGTATTGAAAGACCACAAGAGTTTCAACTGACTGAACAAGCTGTAAAGAAGGCACAGTCACAACTAACGAACATAATAAAACTGGATATTCCAATTGAAATTCGTTTGAAAAATGATCCAAAAGATCCTGCAGATCAGTATTTGGAGAAAGGGTATGATGATGAAATAGGAATGAGCTATTTCAAAGTATATTATAATAAAGAAGTCTAGAAATTGGAAATGAATACATTTAAATCTTTGCGTGTTTTTAGTAAGTGGGGTATGGTTGCTCTAGTTATTACGATGTTTTCAAGCTGTAGTTTCAAAAATGAAGAAGCAAAAGAATCGAAAAATTTACCCATTGGTGTATGGAGGGGTGAATTGGATTTAATGACTTTGGATAGCTTAAAATTACCTTTTGAATTTAGACTAGACAGTTTAGAGAATCATCTAGAAATGACTTTGATAAATGGTCCTGAAGAATTGGCAGGACATATTGTTGAAGTTAAAGGAGATAGCATTCATATTGAGCTTGCCATTTTTAATGGTGTTATTGAATTAATCCAAAACGGAAATTCAATGGAAGGATATTTTTTAAATTTGGCGAAAGGACCAGATTATAAATTGCCCTTACATTGTGAGTTTGGTGTAAACTATAGAATTGGAGAAACTCATTATGGCAAGAAATATGATTTTTCTGGCAAATGGGAAACTAGTTTTGGGAAAGGAGAGAATGCATATCCTGCAATTGGAAGTTTTAGCCAATTTGGTGATAAGATAACCGGTACTTTTCTAACAGAAACAGGTGATTTTCGTTTTCTTGAGGGGCAGGTGGTAGATTCGTCATTGGTAATGACGGCATTCGATGGTTCCCATGCTTTTTACTTCGGAGGAAACCTAAATGGGGATACCATTGAAGGAGTATTCAATTCAGGATCTCATTATGCAACAACTTGGAAAGCGGTAAGGAACACCAATTTTAGTTTGTCGGATCCCTATAAATTAACCTATTTAAAAGAGGGTTATCAAACGGTTGAATTTGATTTTCCAGGCTTGACCACAGAACATATTTCATTGACCGATGAAAAATATAAGGACCGTGTTGTACTAATTCAAATTATGGGAAGTTGGTGTCCAAATTGTATGGATGAGTGTGAATACTTCAATGAATTATATACAAAATACCATGACAAGGGGCTTGAAATTATTGGGATTTCATTTGAAGCAACCAAAGACCTTGAACAAGCTAGAAAGGATTTATCGAAATTAGTGGATTATTATCAACTACCTTATGATTTTGGAATAGGAGGGTTGTCATCTAAAAAAGAGGCTTCAGCTGCATTTCCAATGTTGAATAAAATCATGTCTTTTCCAACGAGTATATTGTTGGATAGAAGTGGTAAGGTTGTTCAAATTCATACTGGTTTTTCCGGTCCTAGTACTGGTAAGGTTTTTGAAGCATACAAAACGAGAATGGAAACAACACTAGAAAACATTTTATAGATGAAACAAGTTTGCCTTTTTGTATGTTTTCTTGTAGGCTTAGGCAATATGCTGTTAGCTCAAGTACATGCCTATGATAATAACCATATAGGGTTATCTATTGCTTATTATAGTCCATTGATAGAAGATATTAAGGCAGAAGGCTTTGAAATTGATGAATATTCTGGCGCTTTTGGCTTGGATTTCACCTATGGCATTGTGGATAGAGTTGCTATAGGAATGCAGTTTAACTATAGTCATCTTTCTACCAATCTGAATACCATAGCCTATAATAATGGAAATCATTTAGGATCCTATAGTGCCAATGTTTATCAGTTATGGTTAAAAGGAGACTATCATTATTCTGATGATAATTTTTACCGTGGTACTTTTTATTCATCTGCTGCCTTCGGGTATATGTATACTTCTGCAAATGGTTTAACAGAGGCTGGTTTTATAAATAAAAACATTCCACTGTTAAGAGAATTGGTCTATACTAATGGGCTTGTTTATCAAGTATATCCTATTGCATACAAAGGTCAGATTACACAGCGATTTGGAGGGTTTCTTGAACTTGGTTATGGCTATCAAGGTTTTGCCAAAATGGGACTTTATCTCCGAATTGATAGGTCAGGTAAAAAGTTAATATAGAAGATATTGATTGTTACAAGTCTATGAATTTAGAACAATATGTAGTAAAGCAAGGGGCGTTTAATTCAAATGCCGTTCGGGAAGTGCTAAGTCTGTTTGATCAGGATTGTACTATTCCTTTTATTGCGAGATATAGAAAGGATAAAACGAATAATATGGATGAGCTTGATTTGGAAAGAATTTTCCAATTGAAGCAAAAATTCTTAACCCTTACGCAGCGCAAGGCCCATATTATAAAAAGTCTCGAAGAATCAGGTGTCCAAGATAAGGTCCTGTTGCAAAACATAAAGGATTGTTTTGATCTTACTAATCTTGAAGATCTATTTTTACCCTATAAGAAAACAAGAGCAAAAAAGTCAGATTTAGCACTAGCAAGTGGTTTAGAACCCTTGGCAAAAATGTTGATGGCACAGAATAATTCTGATATAGAGAGTTCTGCCAAAAAATACATTTGTAAGGAGTTTACTACTGCAGATGATGTTATTGATGGAGCGTTGGATATTATTGCTTTATGGTTTAGTGAAAACATTTCGAACAGAAACTTTCTAAGAAATAATTTTTGGAACCATGGGAAAATGGTTTCAAAAGTTGATAAGGACGCTAGAGAAGATCTTAAAAGAAAATATTCGGATTATCTAGACAGTACCTCTTCTATAAATCGGCTTGCCTCACATAGATTTCTAGCCTTAAAGAGGGCAGAAAGTGAAAAGGTTATTAAGCTTTCTTTTAAGGCTGATAGAGCTTTCTGTATAGAGAACCTACTGAAGAGAGTCCTTAAATCGAATAGTTCTACAGCAGAGTTTGTAAAAGATGGTGTTGGGCGAGCCTATTCCAAAAGCTTATTGCCAAGTATCAGTAAGGAAATAATAAAAAAAGCCAAGGAAAAAGCTGACCTCACTGCTATCAATCATTTTAGTTCAAATTTAGAACAATTACTACTGAGTGCACCTTTAGGAGAGAAACGTGTATTGGCATTAGATCCGGGGTTTAGATCAGGCTGTAAACTTGTCTGTCTAGATGCGCAAGGGAAATTATTGCACAATGAAACAATATACCCACATACTTCAAGGGAAAAGGGTATTATGGCTGCCAAGAAAGTGAAACGCCTTATTGAGCAATACAAAATTGATGTAGTAGCAGTTGGTAATGGTACTGCTGGTAAAGAAACTTTCTCATTCGTAAAAAAACAGACCATATATTCAAATACTCCAGTATACTTGGTGGATGAAAGTGGGGCTTCCATTTATTCTGCATCGGCTATAGCTAGAAAAGAGTTTCCAAATTTTGACATAACCGTACGTGGTGCAGTTTCTATTGGAAGACGATTAATGGATCCATTGGCTGAATTAATAAAGATTGATCCAAAGTCTATTGGCGTAGGGCAGTATCAACATGATGTAGATCAGGTAGCTTTGAAAGAATCCCTGAATAATACAGTTGTTCGTTGTGTGAATGCTGTTGGGATTAACATAAATACAGCAAGTGTTCATTTATTAAGTTATATATCAGGTCTTAGTCCGAAGATGGCTGAAAATATTGTCCAATATAGAGAAGAAAATGGACCATTTAAAACGAGAGAAGATTTACTCAAGGTAAAAGGTCTAGGTGCCAAAACCTTTCAACAAGCAGCAGCATTTTTACGTATAAAAGGTGGAGATAACTTATTGGATAATACCTGGGTTCATCCTGAGGAATACCAAGAGGTAACTAAACTATTCAGGCGTCTATCGATAAAAGATTTTAGACTAGAAAGGGCCCAAATCTCTACTTTAAAATTTGAAGATTTACCCAAGGATATTTCTTGGGGTGAGTATTCATTCGATGCAATTAAGACAGCATTACTTAAACCAGGATTGGATTTGAGAAAAGAACAAAGTCAAGGGCCAATGGATAATAAATTGAGCAGTATTGCAGATTTGGAATTAGGAATGAAGGTTCATGGGCAAGTTAAAAATATAGTGCAATTTGGAGCCTTTGTAGATATCGGGATTAAAGAGAATGGTCTAATACATGTATCAAAGCTTCACAACGGTTTTGTTGATGATATCCATCAATATATAAAACTGAACCAACAAGTGGAGGCCACGGTTGTTAGTATTGATATTGATCAAAAAAGAATTGGATTAAGTATAATAGATTAGATATGAAAAAGGCGGATAGAGAAGAAGCAAAAATGGCTTTTGGAAAGTTATTGGATATTATGGATGAACTTAGGGAGCAATGCCCCTGGGATAAAAAGCAGACTTTAGAAAGTTTACGCCATCTTACCATTGAGGAAACCTATGAATTGTCTGATGCTATTATAGAAGGAGATTTATCTGAGGTTAAAAAGGAAATAGGAGATATCCTTTTACATTTGGTTTTTTATGCTAGAATTGGCGAAGAAAAAGATGCTTTTAATATCACTGATGTCCTCAATGCCTTATCTGAGAAATTAATTTTTCGTCATCCTCATATTTATGGTGATGTTAAAGTTGCAGATGAAAACGAGGTTAAGGCAAACTGGGAAAGAATCAAATTGAAGGAGAAAGGAGATAAAAAAGCTTCTGTTCTTGAAGGAGTACCACTTAGCTTGCCGGCACTCGTAAAAGCGTACAGAATACAAGATAAGGTAAAAGGTGTAGGATTTGATTGGGAGAATTCTGAGCAGGTCTGGGGGAAAGTTGAAGAGGAGTTAGCAGAATTCCACCATGAAATTGAAATAGGCGATAAGGATGCCGCTGAAGGTGAGTTTGGAGATCTATTGTTTGCACTTATTAATTATGCTAGACACGTAGATATTAATCCAGAGAATGCCCTTTCAAGAACGAATTCGAAATTTATTAAACGATTTCAACATATGGAAGAATTGATAAACGACGCTGATAAAGATTGGGATTCAATGAATTTGTCACAAATGGATGTTTATTGGGAAATGGCTAAGAAAGTAAAGGGCTAGCACTATTTTTTTCTTTCTAATAAAATTATAAAGTAATCTCCCATACCCCTTAAGAAAGGGGCACTTTTAAATCTGTTTTCAAAGGATTTTAATAGCTTAAATATTCTGGGTCTATTCACTAGATGGTTTTCATAATGAACTGGTGGAACACAAAGGCATAGTGCTTCAAGAGCAACTATTTTAAAGTGTGTTTTTAAATGTTTCTTTATATAACTAGGATTATAGTACCAAGAAAGAAAATGTTGACCTTCAATATGGGAAGGAGTTCCTTTGGGTTTAAATCTTCGGAAAGCTAAGTTGAAATTTCCCTTTAGTGCACTTACCAATTCCCAAATACTTATTGTAGGCATAATAACGAGGCATATTTTCCCTTTTGAATTTAATAAATCAGGTAATTGTTTAAGAATTTTATCCAACTCGTTGGTACAGTTTAAACCTCCAAAATTGGAAAAAATAAGATCATATTTCTTTCCTTTAAATCTATCCAAATTGTGATAATCGACCTGAAATGGATGAATTTTATCTGTCAATTTTTCACGTTCAATTTTCATTTTCATTTCAGAAAGCATCCCATGGGATATATCTGTAGAATCGACGTAATGCCCCTGTTTTGCAAAAAAGAGAGCATCTTCTCCTGTACCGCCGTTTAATTCCAAAATGGTAGAATTTGGTTCCAATTGCGGTAGGAGTAATGAGCGTATTCTATTCCTTTTATAATTGGTAATTATACTCTTGGAATAGATTTTGTCAAACTTATTAGCTTGTTTAGAAAATGCACCTTCGGCTGTATCTTGACTCATTTTTATTTCTTAAATTCCTGTGACATGATAACAAATTCAATTTTTGCCTTTATTGTGTGATACGCAAACTTCATTAATCCTTTAGATAGATCACGATTTTGTAACAACTCTTTTGCTTGTAATGATCGAAATAAATGATGTGTATAGCGGTGAAGTCGTTTATAAAATTTTGGCTGGTAGGTTCCTTTATACATTATCAATAATTCATCAGAATCTGTCCAGTTTTGTTTATGATCAAGTTCGGATTTTACTGTTTCATAAAAAGAGGTTCCAGGTAATGGGTAAGATACACTGACTCCTATATCATGAGGCATTAGGTCTTTGAGCATTGTATGGGTAAGTTGTATATCACTCCAGTCTTCACCTAGATAGCCAAACTGTAGAAAGAAGCAAGGTTTAATACCGAAGTTTTTCATACCCTGAGTAGCCTGGGAAATTTGTTCCACTTGTGTACCCTTATCCATTGCGTCTAATACCTTCTGAGATCCAGATTCTGCACCAATCCAAACCTCTTCGCAGCCTGAATTTTTTAATGCAACTATATTATCTTCTTTAAGTAATAAGTCAGCTCTTGATTGTATTTTATAAGGAATGTGTATTTTTTCTTCTTTCAATAAAGTATTAAATTCTTGTATCCAATTTGGTTTCAATCCAAAAATATCATCACAAAACCAGATATGATCATACGAGAATTGATCTTTCATTTGTACAATTAGATCAACGATGTATCTTGGAGAGTGACTGTTGTAACGGTTTCCATAAATTGGTTTTGCACACCAATTACATTTATACGGGCACCCTCTAGTTGTGGCAATATTAATAGAGAAGTAACCATGGCGTTCCCAAGCATTTTTGTATTTATCAATTTGGACGATATCCCATGCTGGAAAAGGAAGGTCGTCCAAATTATTCCTTACTTTTCGCGGGGGAGTCTTATATATTCCATTTGAATCCTTGTAAACGATACCTTCCAAAATTGAAAAATTCCCTTTGCTTTTCTTTGTTTCAATAACTTCTTTTAAGGTTTCTTCCCCTTCACCGAGAAGTATAACATCAGCTCCATTTTCTAGGTATTTACCATAGTGATCTGTAGAATCACTTGAGGAAACTACCACAAAAATATTTCTTTTTTTAGCTAATTTAATCATCTCAAAAGTTGCCTCTCTCATATTTGTGAGGCACATTTTTGTTAGGTAATTGAATCCATCATCATATATAACCAGCACTTCAGGAGAATAGTCGGATAAATAGGGTTCAATTTCATTTGCTTCCATAGCAAAGTTGGAATCAAATAACTTAACATTATGCTTTTGTTCTCGGATATATGCTGCGGCATATAAAGTGCCAAGAGGAGGATATGGTTTAGATTGAATTGATTGTTTTGGGTCTAATGATAAGAAATAACTGTGGCTAAATAAGATATTCATTTCTTAAAGTTTGGTGGTTGATGGAGGATAAAGTTTCCTTTTACTTTCCGCTATTTTGTTCAATACTATATTTTGGAAATCCCTAGGGTGATGTTTTGAAACACCTTGTCTAGATCGCATAGTGAGTTCAAATTTAATTGGATCAAAGTCCGGAAATTTCCTAGCCCACCTTTTGATGGTTAACTGCATACATTTCTCCTCTAAAGCATTTCCAATCATTCCCTTAAGGAGAAATTTAATGACATTTTTTCCTTTGTTTGAATTGGTGAATTCTTTTCGCTTTATAGGATGATCAAAGTGCGGATAATAGGCTTCTATCCATTTATTGGATGATTTGAATTTGTCCAGTAACTGACTATTGTATACAGGTATCAGATAAGCTATTTCTGTAGCTGTAAAAATATTTTCGTCTGGTACAATAAAGTTGTCTAGATCAACAAAATAGTTGACACAAAAGAATTTTCTAGAATTAAAAAGAAACACTTTTTTAAATAAGATTAGTAAGGTTCTGGCAAGCCATAATCTATTTCTATCCGTAATTATGAAATAGTCGATATCTCCTTTGGAGTGAGAAACGCCCTTGGACATCGACCCCGATATGGCTATTGCTTGTACAAATGGCATGGATTTGATAATTCTAATATAGGCTGCTGACTTTGAAAATAATCTATCAGCATGTCTTTCCTTTTCTAACCTTTCATTGACAAGTATATTAACCCCTGGTTTTAGCGAGAAAAATCCGTCAAATTCAAATAGAATTTCATCGTCAACTAATTTTGATAACGCTGTAGTGGTTTTGTCAACCGAATACTTTACACTGCAATTATTTAGAATTTCCTCTATCCTTAATGGATGGTTGAATGCCTCAAAATACACCAATACATCCAAAATGTTATTTTGACAAAGTGAAAATAAATTTGTGCTTTCAACTTGCTCTTTTTCAGATGTCATAGTCTTATTTCCTTGTAATAGTTAGTATTGGAAAGACGGATTGATTTGGACTTAAGATTTTACGAATAAAGGTTTGAGGGGTTTTGTAAATATATTTTGGATTATACTTTTCAAGATTATCGAGGGAATGATGAAAATAGTAATTTCTCATTTCAATAGCCTCCATTTTTTTAAAATATATGTTTGATCTATTTTTTGCCGATTCAATGTTTTTGTTGGTATAAAAATGGCTATCCATTATTATTATTTCTCCATCAATGTTCAAATAGTTTAACAAAGTTGGAATAAGAATATCTAGTTCCTGAAAGTACTGTATTGATGATGCTAGAATTATACAATCAAATTTGGCTAAAGGTGGTTTGTCTAAAATATCAGCGTACAAAAATTCGAGTGATGGATTGACAAAAACTCTAGCCGCCTGTTCTAATTCTTTGATATTCAAATCAATCCCAGTTACTTGATGACCTAATTCTATCAATTTCCCCGACATCCATCCATTTCCACATCCAAGGTCCATGATTCTAAGGGGACTTTTCTTATTGGTAATGTACTTTGCAAGTAAATCAAACGTGAAACTTCTTTTAAACCATTCCTTTTCCATCTTAAAGCCAATAGGAACCTTTGGTAATTCCCTTACAAGCTCATCCTTTAAAAGTCTACCTTCTTTATTCCTTAAGCTGATATAAACCTTTTCCTTTTCGGTGAAAGCACTTTTTAATTGACTGATTTTAATTACTTTCTTCATGCTTTTTCAATTGGGTGGTTTGGAATACCAAAAAACCTATAAGAATCCAGAAAGGGATAGAGGTTTTGGCCGAATTAAGGAAGTTATTAAATAATGAATGTGTGAAAAAAGTAATTAATGCAATGGTAACAGCATCTGCAATAAGGATATTTTGCCGATCTATCCATCTGTTATTCCGTATTCTGAAATAACTATAAATCGTATAGAATAAGACCATAACCCAAGAAATAAATCCTAAAATGCCCATTTCAGATAGCACTAGAAAGTATTCCGAATGTGCAGAGCCTCCGTAGCCTTGTTTTGAGTTAAATGGATTGTTTACGCTTATGCTTGTTTTATCTTGTTCTAGTTGGTAGTCCAAATATTGAAATTGATAGGTACCTGGTCCAAATCCTATTATTGGTTTATCTTGGGCCATCCTAATTGCGCATTTCCATCTATTCAATCGCTCCAAATTTGATACATCACTATGAATATTTGAAGCGGATAATACTTGCTCTTCTATACTGGCATGTTCCGAACCAGAACTATTATAATTACTATTCAATTTGTTAAGTATTTCACCAGAATAAATAAAGGATACCACTATAGCCAAAGAAAATATTTGAATGAGCCTAATAAAGGATCCTTTCATGAGTATAAAAAGGTAAAAGATAAATCCTATTATCAAACTTAACCAGGCTGCTCTACTTGAGGATATAACAACAATAAATAAAAGTAGAAAAGCCAAGGAGATTGCTGCCGTCTTTAGGAGTGTACCTGACTTAGGATATATCCAGGGGTAGAATAGATAAATTGGAATAAACATACTAATGGATGCGCTTAATAATGTATGGTCCTTAAAAAATGGTTGTGCCATCATTATAGATGCCTGCGATGAAAATCCATGAGGAGCGAAATTAATAATTGTATAAACACATAGTATGGCTAAAGGAATACTAAATATGTGTATTATTTTTTTGAAGGTTATTTGCCTTTGTAACAAGAGAATTGTAGTTGTAAATACACCACAGCTCATATAAAGTATATTAATAAGACTAAACTTAAATGAAATAAGCTGCATCGTTGAAAAAAAACTACTTATTAAAAACATGCCTGCATGAACCAATATAATTATTATCAAGTCGATACGTATGATAGTTTTATAGATCGATTCTTTTAATAATAGGCATAAAAGGCCCGCTGTAGAAAGTATTATTATTAATATTTCGTCAGGAAGGCTAACCCGACTTCCTGAGAGTATTGGGATTTCTACGGATAAAAAAAGTGTAACCAACAATACTTGATAAAACCATGCGGTCCATTTTGAGAAATAGACAAGTGCTCCAATTAGCAACAAGCTAGTACCAGCTAATAGTATTAGCTGATCAGAATTATACCTAATTGCGAGATACATAAAAAGAATAAAAAAGACTAAAGAAGCTCCAATTTGTGTTTTATATAGCTTTATCACAGACATTATTCCTCTTTCAATTGAAGCCCAATTATTACAATCGTTGTAGCTATACATGCCATAAGTAATGCAGATAACCCTTTTCTAGGGAAAACGGCTTTAGAAGAAGCTATTGCTTTGCTAATAATATATGATTTTGGAACCTCCTGGCTTAAGAGTGACTCCAATTCTTCATATCTAGTTTTGAAACCGTACATCTGATCTAATTCCTTACGATATTGAATCTCATAATTGATATAACGTCCAGATTTTCGTTCTTCACCGAGGTTCCAAACGACTTCTCCAGCATTCCTTAAGCTGATTAAGGAATCTGACATTTGCGTTACTGATTTATTTTTATTGAGATAGCTGAATTTTGATGAAATAGTAGCTTGCTTTAAATTGGAATGTATTATTTCACTTTTATGATTGTCCGCTAAGTTTATAAGGCTATTCGCCATTTCAGCCGACAATTTTGGATTCTCATCCAATACAATTATCTGAATGCTTTTATTGATACTTCTAGATATTGATATATTGTCATCATATTTATTTAATAGTATGTCATGATAATAAGGACTTTCAATATCTATATCATAATGCTCCCCTAAGTTATATTTTGTAATCAGGCTTTCCTTGACAGTATTAGATTCCAAAATCTCTACATGTTCACCAATTTCTTTATCGTAACCAAAGCGCATACCTGCAGAAACCAGATGTGAATAGGAATGGGTATTGGGTGGGTACAATACGGCCACCGATTGATATTTTGGACTTAGAAAAAAGAGACAAAAAAAGTAAGTAGATATACCAAAAGATAAAAATACCACTAATAACGTCTTATAATGACGTAAAAGGATTTTCAACATTATGAAGATTGTTTTAGAGTTTGGTGTTAAGTTGCCCTAAACTATAATAAAATAACAATTATTACATGCTTTTTATAGAATTTCTATTATTCTCAAAATGTATTTAGTGCTACTCTTTAACACAATTTATTATTAAAATAACATTCATTAACCTCATTCAATTAGTTGATTTTCTACATTTGATTAATAAAGTTTTCAAGTTTCTATTTCATTAATGACTATGGTCTAAATGATTATCTAAATATCTAGAGGATGAAAATAACTTTTTTGAAATATTTTTTTTGTTTTATAATCTTCACACTCATTTCGAGTTGTACAAATGAAGAATCCAAATCAACATATTATATTGGGGCTTATCGGGGCGTAGATCGCTATATTCCTTATCCCTACATATTGAATTTTAAAGAAGGGGAGGTTGAATTATGGAATTCTGTTGGAATTCAGAGTAAGATTAGTTGTAATTCGGATAGTATAATTGGACTTTCGGAATTGGATTTTGGAAATCATGCATTTAAAATCCAAGGAGTTAATCACGAAAAACTTATTATATATGACAAAAATGACCAAAAGAATTTTCGAAGAGGCAAGGGAGGAGAAGTTCATTGGAAGGAATACGCAAAATTCATTAAAATTGAGGACGCCCCGACCTATAATATTGATACAGTAAGAAATATTTTAGAAGATAAAATCTGGAAGACACTACAAACGCAAGATGAACATACCAATCCGAATAGAGACCTCCTGATAACGCAAAGCACACTTTTTAACAATGGTATACTCACAAAATTGAAAGAGTACAGCTATGAGGATGAATTGATCATTTCCGAAGTAGATACCATTGGATATCGTCTTTTTGAAATTGAGGGTATTCCATTTTTGGGTACCCAAAAAGAGGCAGATAATCCATTGCCCATTTTTCAAATTGTGGCTATAGATGATACAGAACTCATTATAAAGGATTATTCTAATAGAGAGGTAAAAGAAATAATTTTTTCTGCAAATGATGCTGCAATCGATTTTTATAAAAAGGTGTCGGAAAGTAACAAATATGAAAACTGTTTCGAAGGATATCAAGGGGAGTATTATTACGATAATGATGTGACGTATCAAAAAGGAAATGAATACTTACAACATCTATTCACAAAAGAGTTGCCCAATTCAAACGAAAATGGATACCTAATAGTTCACTATGATATCAACTGCTATAGCGAATTGGGGAATTTTGGACTGATCCAAATGAACAATGAATTCGAGGCCAAAGCTTTTCCGAAGGAGGTGGTAAATCATATAATTACAACTATTTCTACATTGAAGGATTGGCCTTCTTCAGAATCTACTTTTGAATGGCTCCATTTTAGGGATGTTCATGGTTTTCTAATGGTGAAATTTTCTAATGGTAAAATTATAGATGTATGTCCCTAATAAATATAACAAAGATAATTGTCATGCTGTGTATATTACTCTCATGCAATCGAACAATGGAATCTGGTGGTATTGAAGTTACTCATTCGGAGAAGAATGATTCCTTGATACATTGGTATAATAATGTATCTAGTAGTTATTTGCAACCATCTATAAATTATAGATTGTATAAGGATTCAGCTTTATTACTAGACCCGTCAAATGTTGAAATTAGGCAAGTCTTGTCCTATTCGTACAAAAAAAAGGGGGAACATATTGGTGCCATGAAAGAATTGAATAGGGCTGTAGCCAACGATTTGCAAGCTGGTAATGTTGATGCTTTAGAATATAGAGCTTGGAGTTTGCTGTATTATTATAGGGACTACAAGGGAACTATAAAGGACATCACACTCATTGAGGAAATGACCGAAGAAGTTTATAATATTTGCTGGGGGGAACCTTGCCTTTTTCAAAAAGGTCAAGCCTACTATAAATTAAAGGATTATACCAAAGCTATAGAAGCCTTTGATATATTATTTGAAGAGGAGAAAAAACAAGGTTTTGCAAAAGAAGATAGCTTTTGGGCATTTTTCTACAAGGGAAGGTGTTTGTTTGAACTGGGAAACTTCAAGGATGCTCTTTTATCCTATAATCAGGCACTAATGGGAGTGGAGGATTTTCCAGAAGCTCATTTTGAAATTGGAAGAACGTATAATAAAATGGGGAATATTGAATTGGCGAAGAAATGTTTTGAAAAGGCAAAGGCCTGTTTTCTAGATAAAATGGAGGAGCCCTATATAGAACGTTTTGATGAGGTATTTATGTATCAAATAGATGAGGCAATGTTGAAACTAAAATTTGATCATTAAGTATAGATGATTTGATAACTTAGATAGAACCATTGAATTTTTCCACCCTATAGTTTTTAAGGCTTGAATGGTATTTAGCGTTTGGTTCTCACTGCGCAGTGTATTATCTTTGTATTTGTACAAAAGCTGATTAAATTATGAATAAGGATTTAAGTAAAAAGAGAAAAATTTACGAAAAGGAGGCCCTGATTGAATCAAATGTTCCTGAGAATCCTATGCAGTTATTCAGTACCTGGTTTCATGAAGCAGATGAATCAGATGGGGTAGATGAAGCGAATGCTGTTAGTTTATCTACAGTAGGTGACGATGGATTTCCCAAAAACCGTATTGTGCTCTTAAAAAGATTTACTTGGGAAGGATTTGTTTTTTACACAAATTATTTAAGTGAAAAAGGGAGAGCTATTGAAAGGAATCCTAAGGTTTGTTTATCCTTTTTTTGGCCCTTTATGGAACGCCAAATTATCATTAAAGGTATCACCGAGAAATTATCTGATAATCTTTCTGACGGCTATTTCGATTCTAGACCAGACGGAAGTAAATTGGGGGCTTGGGCTTCAGATCAGAGTGAAGTTACTACTTCTCGAGAGGCGATGGATTTAAAACTGGCCGAGTTAGAATCTCAATTTAAAGGAAAACCAATTCCTCGACCAAAGCATTGGGGTGGATATATCATAAAACCAAAATCAATTGAATTTTGGCAAGGTAGGCCCAATAGAATGCACGATAGAATTCGGTATACTTTACAAGAAGACTTTAACTGGTTGGTTGAAAGATTGAATCCTTAAAATTCAAAATTCATTGGGTTTTCATAATAGAAAGAATATCCTAATTCAGTAATTAATTTTTGACTGCTTATTATTTTTTGGACCGTTTCTTTTTCTTCTAATTTGAATGTTGGAATTGGGAGTTCCAATTGTTCACTAAAGTGTGTGTAGAATTCCTTTCTAGAAGGATGCAATGGAGCAGAAAGATTGAAAATTCCTGCATGCCATTTTCCAGAAATTAATTGGATAAGTATCTCTACAACATCCTTTTGATGGATGAAATTAACACCTGCCTTTGGATTTGGAACGTTCTTTTTTCCTGCCAAAAAATTACCAGGATTCCTGTTCGGTCCTGCTAAACCTGCTAAACGTAATACAACCGATCTTTTTGGTAAATATTCCTGGAAAATATGCTCGGCCTTAAGGAGTTGGATAGGATTTTCTCTTATTGAAAACTCCATAGCGCTTTCATCGATTATTCCTGTTCCACCGTATACAGAAGTTGAACTTAAAAAAATAACTTTTGGAGGATAAGGTCTTGTCTTTAAACGATCGAGTAAAGGAACGAATTGCTCCCAATAACTACTGTCTCCTTTAGGAGGTATACTTATTAGCAAAAGGCCAGCGCTTAACAGGTTATCGAAAAGCTCAATATCTGGATCATTTGCTTCAAGGTCTAAAATATAGGCGTCAATACCTTTCGTTCTTAACCCTTGTAAATGTAGGGGGTTCCTTAGAGTTCCTTTTACTATATATCCTTTAGTCAATAGCTTTTCGGCCAAGGCTAAGCCCAGCCACCCGCAGCCTAATATGCTAACAGTTTCCTTCATTCTTGATCATAAAAAAAAGGGACTAATGTCCCTTTTAATGTTATTGCCAGCGATCTTGTTTCGCCTTGAGTCTTTTTTCTTCTTTCTCTTTTTGTTCCCTTTCTTTCAGATCCTTCAGCTTTTGCTTTTCAGCATCTGCCTTGGCTAAATCTAAATTGGTCTTAACCATATCTCTGAAATTATCCCTAATTTCTTTTAGGTAATCTCTTTCACGTAATTTAAAAGTCGATTTAATTTCGTTTATAGAGTTGGTATTCCCTTTAGTTTTTTCCTTTTTTGTAATGATATCTGAAATCTTTTTAAAGGTATTCTTTGAACTGGTTTGTACAAACTTAATGTACTTGTTGATTGTATTTTTGAACGTGATATTGTTTTTGTACTTGGAGATCGTTTTTAGATTAAGGCCTGCGTCCTTACTATATTTAATAGTAAGTTCCTTATTCTTTTCCATTCCAGCTTGATCCCATTTGTCAACAAACTTGAAGAATTCTTCTCCCTTGAACCAAACCTTCAAATACTCTTTATATAGACGCTCTCTATATGATTGAATATTATTCAGTTCTCGAAGCTTATATTCTAGCCTATAGTCAGGCTTAGATTTCAATTCATTTTTTAAATCAAAATCCTTTTTGATTTCGAAAAGATTTTCAACTATCACATACAGTGAATTGAAAAGTTCTGTTTCTGCTTTATAATACGCCTCCCAGTAGAAATAACTATCATCCTTGATCAATCTTTTATCAAGATAGTTGCCTATATCTTCTCGGTACAACTTATCCAAGTCATTAAAGCTTTGTAATAGTTGCTTACTGTATTCTGCATGTGGGTCTGCTTCAATATGTTTGTATCTGTAAGCTGCATATTGAATATGGTGTAAAGAAGAGTAACGGATATTATCCAATTTACTTTCTGTACCATTGTTCATATTCCCAAGTAGAAGATCTTCATAGTTCTTCAAGTACTTATCTACTTGCTCAGACATGAAGTCATAGTATCTTACCGGATCTGAAAAGTCAGGATTAAGGATTGGTCTACCATAAGGAATTTCGTACTCTTCTCTGGCTTGGTAGTGGTAGGGGCTATTTTCAGTTGAATCTAGCTTACTGACATATGATTGAGTACTCTCTTGCTGCAAGTTAGTAGATCTAGTATAGGGATCTTTATCTTGGGCAGTTACTTGAAAAGTAGAAATCAAACCTAAACACAGAAGTACAGATTTTTTAATCATGATACGATCTTTTTCTTTATGGTACCCATAGGGTCCTATGCTGTAATAAATAACAAAATATCTAACCAATAAGGCGGTTTTCACCGCCTTGGAAGTGCAATATAAGAAGAATTCTCAAACCTTCCTTAATAAGGAAGGCTTTAGTGAATCAGGTTTGAATTACCCCAACATTATAAGGCTTTTCAATTGGTTTATGATTGGCAGCATTAATTCCCATTGAAATCCATTTTCTAGTATCAACAGGGTCAATTATTGCATCTACCCATATCCTAGAGGCAGCATAATACGGAGAGGTTTGTGCCGTATATCTATCCGTTATTTTATCCAATAATTCTTTTTCTGCAACTTCATCAAGTTCTTCTCCTTTTGCTTTCTTCGAAGCTTTTTCAATTTGGAGTAAAACCTTTGATGCCTGAGCACCACCCATTACAGCCAATTGTGAAGAAGGCCAAGCTACCATAAGTCTAGGGTCATAAGCTTTACCACACATGGCATAATTTCCAGCACCGTATGAATTCCCCAATACTATTGTGAATTTTGGAACGACACTGTTCGCCATTGCGCTCACCATTTTGGCACCATCTTTAATTATACCACCGTGTTCCGATCTAGATCCAACCATAAAACCGGTTACATCCTGGAAGAAAACCAATGGGATTTTCTTTTGATTACAATTCATTATAAAGCGAGCGGCTTTGTCAGCTGAATCAGAATATATAACACCTCCGAATTGCATTTCTCCCTTTTTGTTTTTTACAACCTTTCTCTGATTGGCAACAATTCCTACAGACCAACCATCAATTCTAGCATAACCACAAACAATAGTTTGTCCGTAGCTATCTTTATATTCTTCGAATGAATCTTTATCTACCAATGCAGAAATCATCTCATTCATATTATAGGGTTTCTGCCTTGAATCAGGAAGAATTCCATAAACATCTGTAAGTGGCTTTTCTGGTAGAAGTGCTTCTTTTCTATTAAAACCAGCTTTTGGATTTTCTCCAATTTTATCCATGATATTTCGAATGCGATTTATAGCATCTTTGTCATCCACGGCTTTATAATCTGTAACACCAGAAATCTCACAATGGGTAGTAGCCCCCCCTAAAGTTTCATTATCTGTAGACTCTCCAATAGCAGCTTTTACCAGATAGGGACCTGCTAGAAAGATAGAAGCCGTTTTATCTACAATCATGGCTTCATCACTCATGATTGGTAAATAAGCTCCCCCAGCGACACAACTTCCCATAATAGCAGATATCTGAATGATACCCATAGAGCTCATTACAGCATTGTTTCTGAAAATTCTACCGAAGTGTTCTTTATCCGGAAAGATTTCGTCCTGTAAAGGAAGAAATACACCAGCACTGTCAACTAAATAAATAATAGGAAGTTTATTTTCCATCGCAATTTCTTGCGCTCTTAAATTTTTCTTCGCTGTAATAGGAAACCAAGCTCCGGCTTTAACAGTGGCGTCATTGGCTACAACTACACATTGTCGACCTTTAACGTATCCAACCACAACAATTACTCCTGCAGCAGGACACCCTCCATATTCCTTATACATTTCCCAACCAGCAAAGGCTCCAATTTCAATACTATCCGAACCCTTATCTAAAAGTAGATCTACACGTTCTCTAGCTGTTAATTTGCCTTTGCTATGTTCTTTATCTATTTTTTTCTGGCCACCTCCCAAATAGACTTTACTCAACTTATTTTTAAGTTGGGCAACCATTTGTTTGTTGGCGTCTTCGTTTTTGTTGAATTCAATGTTCATCCAGAGAAATTTTTGCTCGAAGTTACGGAAAACTACCGATTTTATAACCTGTTTTTAACGCACAAATCGAGAAATATAAAAGCCAATATGTCTTTTATATTTCTCGATTTAAATTTAGTTACCAACTAAATAATCATCCATTAATTTAATGGAGAAACGTATTCTAATCTACCGCTTAAGGTGATCAATTGTAACTCAGAAATTTTGGCATCAAATTTCGCCTTATTAAAAGCTGTTTGTGCATTGATCAAATTAACCTGTGCTTGTCTAAAATTGATAGAATTTAGTTGACCCAATTTGAACTTTTGCTCCGTACGGTTAAAGTTATTCTTATTGGTATCAACATTTTTGGATTGAACTTTCAATAGGAATAAGGCATTTTGATAACTGGACCAAGCATTGTAAATATCCCGTTTCAACTCTTGTTGTAATAATTCCAAATTGTTTTCAGAAATCAGAACATCAATTTCTGAATTTTGCTTTCGGATTAATGAACTTCCACTATCAAAAATATTCCAACTTAAAGAAAGGGCAGTACTGAAACCGAGATTTTGCTGTTCTTGTAATTGATTCTGATTTCCAGGGTTTAGGTTTTGACCATTGTCCTGTAAAGACCAATTGTAATTGCTATTAAGGCTTAGCTTTGGCAACCAACTACCTTTATTTATTTGGATGGTATTTTGTCCAATTAATAGTTGTTTACGACTTCTCAATACCTCAACGTTTGCATCTAAAGCACTGGCTAGCAGTTCATCTTTATTCAGTGATTCTGAAAACTTAACATCTCGAGTGGTATTAAATTTATGATCAACAGACCTTCCCATGCGTACATTTAAATCTCTTTTTGAATTGGCCAATTGATTTTCCAAATTCAACAATTGAATACTGTCGTTATTCACGTCCACCTCAGCATTTAATATATCGAGTTCAGTTACTTGACCATATTCAGAACGAATTTTAATTCGCTCCAATCTCTGTTTAGAGATTGCTAATATTTGACTTTGGTTCTCCACATTATCTGTTAAAAGGCTGGTAGCATAGTATCCGGCATAGACCTGTAAGAGGGTGTTTTCAATTAGTTTTCTTGCATCCAATTTTGTTAAGCTCAGTGAGACTGATAAATTCTTATTGGTATACCATCTTTGAAATCCATCAAATAGGGTATAGGATACCTTTAATCCAACGCTATAATTTTTAGTCTCAATATCATCCAATTCAAATTCATCTCCAGTTCCATAAGTCCCTTTTAAGGAAGAACTTGATCTACTCGCTGAGGCAGTGGATGATAAAGTGGGTAATAAATTTTTATTTAATAGGTGGTTATTGTTTTCCGCTTTTTCAATAGTGTATTCAGCTATGTGAATACCATAATTATTAGAAAGCGTTATATTAATAGCTTTATCAATACTCAAGGTTTCTTGGGCATTGGCATTAAAACCAACCAGAAGCAATGAAAACAGTATTATTTTATTCCACATCATCTTGTTCTACTTTAAGTTCTTTGATTGCTCTTTCAACCTCTTCTCTTTCTGGTTTTGTTCCTCCAAATAATAGCCAGTAGAAGTATACTTTTATTATATTTCCAGTGGACAATAGTAGTGGTAACATTATAAGGGTTAGTACTGTTGCTATACCAATTCCGTAGGCGATAGAAATTGCCATTGGAATAAGAAATTGGGCTTGTCTACTTGTTTCAAAAATAAGCGGAGCCAATCCAGCCATGGTTGTTAAGGAGGTTAAAAAAATTGCTCTAAATCTTGATTTACCAGCAGCAATGATGGCTTCTTCCAACTTCATACCTTCCTTGAGGTATAGATTGAATTTTGAAATTAATACTAATCCATCATTTACCATAATTCCTATAAGGGCAATAATTCCTAACCAGGATAACATATTTATGGCGAACCCGTGAAAGAAATGCCCCCAAGCTACTCCAATTACAGCAAATGGTACCATTATGAGTAGAAGGATTGGTTGGCTAAATGATCTAAAGGTAAAGGCGATTACTGCAAATATTAGAAATAATATTATTGGAATAACAGCTTTTGCAGAATTAGCAACTTTAGTAGCTTCACGGTTTTGACCTTCAAATAAGGCGGAAACTGTAGGGTAATTAGCTTTCAATTCTGGTATAATGTCCTTTTTAATTTGGTCCAATATATCTGAGGCACTTTCCTTTGGATCTACCAAATCTGCCTCCACTTTAATCTCTTTTTGCCCATCCAAATGATTAATGGCCACTTCACCTCTTTCAATGGAATAATTTGCAATCTCCGAAAATGCAACCTTCTCACCAGAAGGAGTAGGAATCCACATATCATCAAGTTGGCGAATCGAATTCCGATTAGATTTATCGTATCTCACCCAAACTTTTATTTCATCTTGTCCTCGCTGAAAACGTTGTGCTTGAAATCCAAAAAATCCATTTCTCACATGTGACATGACCTGTTTAAGATCTAATCCTAATAGATAAGCTTTATCATTTAGCTTAACTTTTATTTCCTTGATTCCCGCTGGATCATTATCTGAAACATCTTTTAAAAGGTTGTTTTTTGATAATGCTTCTTTCATAAAGGTTTTTGCATCTTTCAATTCTGAAATATCATTTCCTAAAAGAGATACAGAAACTGGTTTACCTCCAAAGTTGGATCCTGAACCAAAAATTAACCTTTCAGCACCTGGTATATTTCCTACCTTTTTTTGCAATGCATTGGATATTTCATAAGCAGGGAAATCTCTTGATTCACCAGGGAGTAAATTCAATTGAATTTTGGCAGAGGCCGAACCTGGACCAATTTGCTTAATCACATTCTCTATAACAGATAATTGACCAGTTTGACGTTTTGTAAAGTCGTCGTTTATAGCCCATGCAAGTGATTCAATTTCTGAGATGATTGAATCTGTAATGGCCTCGTTGGTGCCTTGAGGCATTTTTAAATTTATCTCAACTCTATCACTTGAAATAACAGGGAAGAAGGTAGTCTTAATTATTCCACCACCAATACTACCAATAGTTAGACTAAATAAAAAGAAGATAATACCAAAACCAAGAACTTTATGTTGAAGGAAAAATTTCAAAGTAGGCAGGTACCATTTATCTCTCATATATTCCATAAATGAAATTGCGTAGGTCGTTGGTTTCCATTCTTTACTTTCCTTAGTAAGTGCTTTGGAGTGCGCAACATGGGCAGGTAGTATAATCAATGCCTCAATCAATGAAATAACTAAGGTGATAGTTACTACAGTAGATACCTCATTAAAGAATTCTCCGATCCTACCATCCAAGAAAAAGAAGGTAGCAAAAGCTATAATGGTGGTTAGGATTGCTGATAGAATAGGAGGAATTACTTCCATTGTTCCATCTATGGCTGCCTGTATTGGTGACTTTCCTTTTTCATAATGATGGTAAATGTTTTCGGCAATTACGATTCCATCATCTACAAGGATACCGATTACGATAATCATTCCGAATAGGGAAAGAACATTAATGGTAACGTTAAAGAAGGAGATGAATACAAACATCCCTAAAAAGGCAATTAGTAAACCAAACGCCACCCAAAAGCCCAATCTATAGTTTAAGAATAGAGCAAGTAATAAAAGGACTAACAAAATTCCCATACCGCCATTCTCTGCCAATAGTTCAGTTCTCTGTATTAATGTAATGGACGAGTCGTTGGAAATATGTAATTGTACATTATCATGAACTTCATTGTAATTTTCAATATACTCATTGACCTTACTCGCTGTACCCAATAAATCCTCACTATTCGTATTTTTAACCGTAACTTTAACGGCCAAATCGCCATTAAAATAAAGTCTTTGTGGATTTTCATTCCATTTATCTCGTATGGTAGCGACATCTTTTAAACGGATAACTTCTCCATTAGGATTTGCTCTAACAATTATATGATCCAATTCTTTTGCAAAATAAGATCTATGAGAAGCACGGATCAAATAATCCTCTTGTTGCGTTTTTATTGATCCTCCCGTAGTTAATAAATTAGATGCCGATACAGCAGATGCTACTTCATTAAAACTAAGGTTTTTGGCTCTCAATTCGTGTTCCAATAAGGCTATCTCAATTTCCTCTAATGGAAAACCAGAAAGTGTGATTTGAGAAATACCATCTATGTTTCTTAAATCATTTTCTACCTCTCTTGCGATATGTTTTAATGTGGACAAAGGAACATTAGCTCCACTGACGTTAAAACTGATGGTTTCACGGACATTTTCATTCTTTGAAATGACAATGGGTTCCATTCCAGTTGGATAAGAGGGAACACGGTCTACGGCATTTTTAACATCACTAAGGACTACATCTATATTGTATCCCTTAACAGTCTCAATAGCAATTTTAGCACTATTTTCATTGGAAGTCGATGTGACTCTTTCTATCCCAGTAAGGCCTCTTAGATTATCCTCTATTTTTAAAACTACTCCTTCTTCGATTTCAGCAGGTGATGCTCCGGGGTAATTTACCGTGATATCTATCTTATTTGTATCCGTAAGCGGGAAAAATGATGATTTCATATTATAGGCTCCTACAAACCCAAATAATATGAAAAAGGATAATATTACGTTTCCGGGTACGGTATACTTAATAAAAAATGCGATTAACTTCTTCATTAATTTGAGGATTTAGCGTTAAACGTTTTTACTTCCATACCATTAAAGGCGCCAGGAAGAATCTTCGTTAGTATTTCTTCTCCACTCGTTAGTCCACGGATTACAACAGTATTTTCATTATGAAAAACAGGTGTAATTTTCCTTAAGATCAATTTGTTATTTTTCACCACGAAAAGTGAATGATCGCCAATTAGGAGTGAGCGTGAAATTTCTATAACCTCCGTTTCAGTTCTTCCTTCAACCGTACCAGTTAAATACATACCTTCTCTCATTTCTGGATCATTTACGGTAATGTAAATTTTAAGCATTTGGGAATTCTGTTCGACTTTTCCATTGATTCTTGTAAGTCTCCCATTAAGGTGTCGATCAGTTTCTTTATCGTAAATCCCAACATTTCCATTTACTTTTAAATAAGGGGAAAAAGATACAGGAATGGACATCTCCATCTCAAAGAAGCCTGGTTTAATGAATTCTCCAAGTTTTTGCCCAGGACGTATTAAAGTTCCAGGGTTTAAATTCCCATCTGTTAAAATTCCATTATAGGGAGCTGCTATGGAATATTTATCATATCGAACCTCCATATTTTTCACCTGGTGATAACCTGTAATAATGTTTTTGGCCGCTAGAAAATAAGTCAATTTATCATTCTCTATTTTAGGAAGATCTGGTAAGTTTTTTTCAAAATCAATGGCTTTTAAATACTTTTCCCATATTATATAGTTAGTTGGGAAATCTAATTTTAAATCTGCCATAATAGCTGTTAGGGAAGTAAAGAAATTACTTTTTTGAGCAATTAATCCAGCTTTATATTCTGTAGGATCCATCTGAATAAGAATTTCTCCCTTTCTAAATTCACTTCCAGGTTTAAATGGTGTAGAGTTAGCTAGCATCACACCCTGAACTTCACTGAATAACTCAATACGTTCACTGGCTTGGATAATCCCTCCAGCTTCAATTTTGATGGGTATCTCAATGTTTTCAACAAATTTGGTGAATACCGTTTTGATGACTTTATGGTTGGTTTGTTCTGGCGTTTTCTTGCTACCTATAATTTGTTTAGATAAAAAATATCCAGATGCGACAAGTATTAAGCCTAGAGCAATAGTGATCTTTTTATTCATCTTATTCGAAATTTGTTGGAATAGCAACGTTCGACTTATTGCTAATATTGTTTTTCATTTTGGCCAAAATTCTTTTAACCAATTCTTTTTCTTCTTTTGTAATCCCTTCTTCCAATTCTAGGATAGCATTCTTTAAAATTGGTATTATTTTTTTCATGAGAATTGAACCGGCTTCCGTTAAGAATACTTGATTTTTTCTTTTATCAGAAGCTAATGGTTTGCGTAGAATTAATTCTTTTTTCTCTAAAGATTGAATCAATCTAGTTAATGAAGTCTTATCACGATTGGTAAAAAAGCAGAGTTCATTTTGAATCAAACCATCATTTGAATGAATGAGATTTAACAAAATCGCTTGTTCCTTTCTTAAATCAACACCTGCTAGCTTGAATTTTTCGTTGATATAGAAGTGAAGTAATTTATTGGTTTTACCTAATGTGGGTAATAATGCTTCTTTAAAATGGCTTGGTGTCACTTTCATTTTTTCCTATTATGGAGCAAATATATGTAAAAAACCCAAATTAGTTGCATCTGCAACTAATTTGGGTTTCTAAAAAATGGTTAAAAAATAGGGGAGGTCTACCAAGGATTGGTTGCCCAGGCCGTAATTTCAGGTATAAAACCTTTGTTTTCCATCTCAATTATGGTTTTGGCCATAAAGGCTATATCCTGTGGGGCTAATTTTTTACTTTCATTTTCGCGCTCCATTCTAGTAGCGTTATCAGAAAAGGCAGTGGTTACCTCACTTGGATTTAGCAAGGTAACTCTGACGTTAAACTTGCGAAGTTCGGCTTGCCAACATTGAGTCATTCCTCTTAAGGCAAATTTGGAAGCCGCATATACAGTGCCGTATTCAAACCCTTTAGAGGCAGCAGTAGAACCAAGGTTTATGATTTGTCCTCTATTCTGTTTTTTGAATCTTTTGGAGACTTCTTTGGTTAATAGGGCTAGTCCAAATACATTGATATTAAAAATTCGTTGAAAACTTTCCAATGTGATATCATCCAATAAATCGAATTCACCAATACCTGCATTATTAATCAATATGTCAATTCCTCCTAGTTCTTCAATTATCTCACATGTTTTGGGAACAATTTGGTCGAAGTCACTAACATCAAAAATCTTAGGAATAGCACCTGTTTCTTTAGCAGCACTATTCAGTCGATTTTTATCCCTTCCAGTAATGATAACTTTTGCTCCTTCTTCAACAAATAATTTAGCCATGGCTTTTCCAATACCAAGGCTTCCTCCAGTAATTAATATTTTACTCTCAGTAAGTTTCATATATGGTTCTTTTTTGTCCTTTATCATTTAAATTATCAAGCTGTATGAAGTTAAGCATTATTGTAGATTTAGCCTTCAGTTTATAGGTACAAAAAATGATTTTTTGTAATTTAATGATAGTTAATAAATTCGTCTGGAGACTTTAATAGTCGTTTCGAAGCACAATTGGTAGGTTTTGTCAGCTACGCGTCATCAACTAATAGATATAAGTCTTAAATTTGAAATAAAAACATGTTTAGGTTAGTAACTTTTCTAATAGGAATAAGCATGTTCATATCTTGTAATGCACAGGAAAATGAGCAACAAAATAATGAAGATATGAAGCAATACAATGTTGTTAAAACAGATGCTGAATGGAAAGAAACCCTAACTGCTGAAGAATATAGAATTCTTCGAGAAAAGGGAACTGAATATCCAGGCTCAGGTGAATATAATAATCACTATAAAAAAGGGTCCTATAGTTGTGCAGCATGTGGCTATGAATTGTTTGATAGCAGTCATAAATTTAAGTCCAATTGTGGATGGCCTAGCTTCGACAATGAATTGGGCGGAGATAGAGTGGTTCATGTTGAAGACAACACGCTTGGTATGAAAAGAGTAGAAATACTTTGTGGAAATTGCGGTGGACATCTTGGACATATATTTAACGATGGTCCTACAGATACAGGAATGCGTTATTGTGTAAATTCTGTTTCTATTAAATTCACACCAGCTAGCACCAAATAATTCCTATTATACTTTACTCAAAAGGTAGTCTGATCAGACTACCTTTTTTTTTGAAAACCTTTTAAAACTTAGTTTTTGACATGACAATTGTCATACCTCTTGCTACTAGTTTTGGCTAATTTTGTATGGATTACAAATGAGGCTGAATCACTTGTTAATAACGGTGTTAAGCTTATTTACTTGAAGTATGGAAGAGCAATTGAACTTGGCTAAGGCTAATTTGAAGAAAGATGGATTTTTGAAGCTAAAGCTGGATCCAAGTCTAAATATCATTGAGGAAATTAAACGCCTAAAGACAGAAAAGAATGCGGTCATTTTGGCTCATTATTATCAGGTTCCAGAAATTCAAGATATAGCGGATTATGTAGGTGATAGCTTAGGTTTATCACAAATGGCTTCAAAGACTTCAGCAGATATAATTGTTTTTGCTGGTGTTCATTTTATGGCCGAGACCGCAAAGATTCTAAACCCTTCTAAAAAGGTCTTATTACCCGATTTGAATGCTGGTTGTTCATTGGCGGAATCATGTAGTGGTGAAGACCTTAAGGCATTTCGTGATCAGCATCCTGATCATATCGTGGTAACCTATATTAATACATCTGCTGATGTAAAGGTCTATAGTGATTTGGTTTGTACCTCCTCCAATGCTGAAAAAATCATTAACTCCATTCCCAAAGATCAAAAAATAATTTTTGCCCCAGATAAAAATTTGGGCAAATATATTATGGAGAGAACAGGTAGAGATATGCTACTATGGGATGGTGCATGTGTTGTACATGAAGCATTTTCATTAGATAAAATTGTAGCCCTGTATAATCAACATCCTGGAGCGAAAATCATTGCACACCCAGAATCAGAATCACATATTCTACGTGTAGCATCCTATGTTGGGTCTACGGCTGGAATGATTGATTTTGTAAAGCAAGATAATGCTCAAAAGTTCATTGTTGCCACAGAAGCAGGTATTCTACATAAAATGAAACAAGAGGTTCCTGAAAAAGAATTGATTGCTGCACCAGCTAAAGAGGACAATACTTGTGCTTGTTCAGAATGTGCATTTATGAGACTGAATACCTTAGAAAAGCTCTATTTATGTCTGAAACATGAACTTCCAGAAGTTACTGTTGATCCTGAAATTAGTAAAAAGGCATTGCTTCCCATTGAAAGAATGATGGAAATTTCAGCTCGATAATGAATAGTATACAGACAGACTTCTTAATTCTTGGATCTGGTGTTGCTGGTTTAATATTCGCTATAAAGACCGCAGAGAAATATCCAGAAAGAAAAATTTGTATTGTTACTAAAGACCATACAAGTGAGTCCAATACGAAATACGCTCAGGGTGGTGTAGCAGTAGTGTTGGATTTTGAGGATAGTTTTGAAAGCCATATTGAAGATACTTTCCGAGCTGGTGGGTATATCAATAATAAAGAAGTGGTAGAGCTTGTTGTTAGAAATGCTCCTTCTGTCTTATCAGATATGATAACCTGGGGTGCCAACTTTGATAAGGATCGAAGTGGAGAGCTGGATTTGGCAAAAGAAGGAGGGCATGTTAAGAATAGAATTGTACATTTTAAAGATGTTACTGGAGCAGAAATTGAGCGTACTTTATTGGAGAAAGTAGATTCATTGTCGAATATCGAAATATTGCCTCATCATTTTGCTATTGATCTTATTACAGAACATCAGGTAAAAAGTGGGACTTCCAATATTTGTTACGGTGCCTATGTACTGAATGAAGAAACTAATCAAATCGAGACGTACTCATCAGAAATAATTCTTTTGGCTACGGGTGGTATTGGTCAAGTCTATAAGCATACTACCAATCCTTTAATTGCAACAGGTGATGGTATCGCAATGGCTTATAGAGCCAAAGCTAGAATTAGTAATATGGAATTTATCCAATTTCACCCTTCAGCGCTCTACGAACCTGAGCGTAGTCCTTCTTTCCTTATTTCAGAGGCGGTAAGGGGATTTGGCGCTTATCTTTTAAATGAGTCAGGTGAAAGATTCATGTATAAATATGATGATAGGTTGGAGTTGGCCTCTAGAGACATTGTTTCTAGAGCGATAGATTCTGAAATGAAAATAAGAGGTAAAAAGCATGTCTATTTAGACTGTAGACATTTAGATCAGGAAAAGTTTAAGTCACATTTTCCAAATATCTATCAGAAGTGCTTGGATGTTGGCATAGATGTATTTAATAAACTGATACCTGTAGTTCCAGCAGCACATTATTTATGTGGTGGTGTACAAGTGGATAGTTTAGGTCATACAAAATTGGAAAACCTTTTGGCCTGTGGTGAATGTTCAGATACAGGCTTACATGGTGCCAATAGGCTAGCTTCCAATTCATTGCTAGAGGCAATGGTAATGGGAAGTAGATTGGCTGAAAATGTTGTTTTAACCAAGGATACTGCAAAACAAGTGATTATTCCTTTCTGGACAGAAGCGGGTACTATACAGGCTGAAGAGAAAATTATAATCACAAACAATAGGGAAGAAGTACAAGCTATAATGAGCAATTTGGTAGCTATTGTAAGATCCCAAAAAAGATTAGATAGTGCCAAGTTGAGACTTGAATTATTGTACAAAGAAACAGATCAACTTTATCGTAAAACAAAAATTTCACGTGAGCTGTGTGAATTGAGAAACCTCATTTGCATTGCTAGCATGATTGTAGAGCAGTCCATTGATAGAAAGGAGAATATTGGAGCTTTTTACAATAAAGACTTCGGAGAAATGAAAATTGCCTACCCAAAAGCTGAAACGTTATGAAAAAACTAGAAAATACCATTCCATCTTGTGATTCCTGTCCTAATGAAAAAAGGGTTTTCTGTTCCTTATCTCAATTGGAATTGGGTGAACTTTCAATCAACAAAAAGAACTTTCAATATAAAAAGGGTGAAGAAATTTTTCAGGAAGGAAATTACCCACACGGCATTTTCTGTATTTATAGTGGAGTAATCAAATTGTCAAAGAGAGGGAACGAGGGGAAGGATCAAATTATTCGCTTTGCGAAAAGTGGTGATATTCTGGGCTATAGATCAATGCTAGCTAAACAGATGTATAGCACAACCGCTACAGCTATGGATGATGTTCTGATCTGTCAAATACCTATTCATAATTTTGAGTCCTTGTTAAAGTCAAGTAATAAGATGTGTATGAAAACCATTGAATTGCTATCCGATGATCTGAAAAGGTCAGAAAATCAAGTATTATCTGTTTCACAAAAAAGAGTGGCTGATAGGTTAGCTGAAGCTCTTCTTACGTTAAAAGACAAGTTTGGATTCAAGGAGGATCAACAAACCTTGAATATGCAAATTACAAGACGTGAAATTGGGGAAATGGCTGGAATAACGACTGCAACAACTATTCGTACACTTTCCGACTTCAATAAAGACAAACTCATTGCTTTACATAATAAGGATATAAAATTAATAAATGTAGCTGAATTAGAGCGTCTTGCAACTAGCTAAGACGAGGATATTGGAATTCATTTTAAAATATGATTTAGCGCATACAGTGAACCATATTTCAGGAGTATTTTTAGTCGTTTTAAAAATAGAACCAAATTAAATTCCCTTAAGCCGCCCTATGGAACCAATGAATAAAGTACATAAGAGATGGATCTTTTGGTCTCTGATTTTGAGTTTTTTTATTTACTCATTTGTTGTGTATACCTCGGGGACTGAATTCCCTAAAAATAGTAAGCAGTTTACTTCAGAAGCAAAATTAGGAAAGGATACATTCCAAAAATACAATTGTATTTCTTGTCATCAGATATTTGGTCTTGGTGGATATATGGGACCTGACTTAACGAATGTCATTTCTGATGAGCACAGGGGTGAGAATTATGCAAAAGCCTTCCTTCTTACAGGTACAGAAAGAATGCCCAATTTTCAGATGAGCGATACTGAATTGGGAGCGATTATAGCCTATCTAAAATATATTGGAAATACCGTTGAATACCCTGTAAAGAATAGCACTACAACTTGGTATGGAACCATTGAAACTAAGTCTGATGAGTAGAACAAAAGATACCTCTTTCATATTTATATTGGCCGGCATGATTGCCTTAGTATTGGGATTGATTTTTGGAAGTATAGGTGCATTTCAAATGATCATTCCAAACTTTCTTCCAGAAATACCATTTTTTAAGGCACGGCCTTTACATGTTTCTTTGGTTGTGGCTTGGATATTTTTAATCGCAATAGGTGGGATTTATCATTATGTTCCAAAATACCTAGGCTTGAAATGGCATTCCAATAAGCTGATAAAAATTCATTTATGGATCTTTTTTGGTACTGGAATCCTTATCATACTTTCTTACTTAAATGGAAAATTTGGAGGTAGAGAATACTGGGAATTCCCACCAATCTTTGCAATACCAATCTTGTTTTCATGGCTACTTTTTGCCTACAATTTCTACAAAACAATCTTCAGGAAAAAGCAAAGTTGGCCCGTTTATATCTGGATGTGGGCCAGTGGGATTGCATTTTTCTTTATAACATTTTTAGAAGCCAATTCTTGGATTTTCGATTATATCTCTGGAAATATTGTTCGTGAAATTACTATTCAATGGAAGGCTTATGGAGCCCTAGTAGGTTCCTGGAACCTTCTTGTCTATGGAACCGCAATATTCATAATGGAAAGGATAGGAAAGAACACCAAATTGGCATTGTCTAAAACAGCCTTTCTATTGTATTTCCTTGGACTTACTAACTTGATTTTTGGCTGGGCACATCATACATATGTGGTACCATCAGCAAGTTGGATTAGATATGTGGCATATGGTGTAAGTATGTCCGAACTTTTAATTTTGGGAAAAATAATATGGGACTGGAAGAAGTCGATCAGTACCGCTCAGAAGCATTTCCATTTATTGCCTTATAGGTTTCTATTTGCATCTGATATCTGGGTATTCCTAAACCTTATTCTAGCACTACTAATGTCTATTCCAGGGATCAACATCTTAAGTCATGGTACTCATATAACGGTAGCACACGCAATGGGAAGTACTATTGGGATCAATTCAATGATTCTACTTTCTTCGGTATTTTATATATTAAAAGGCGACCACAATCAATCTAGGTACCTTCGTTTTTCAAAATCCGTACACTCAGGATTCTGGTTATTAAATATTTCATTGGCCTTTTTCTGGTTATCCCTCTTAATGGCAGGAGTAGGAAAAGCTATGTCTTCATCTTCAATGAATTTCCAGGAGATGATGCTGAAAATAGAACCGTACTTAACAGGTTTCGCCTATTCCGGTATAGGTATTCTGATAGGTTTACTTTTGATTCTAATTCCAGCAATAATCTCATTAAGGTATCGGTATCAGGATGAACGAATCAGTTTATAATCTTCTAATTTTTTTGTAGGCTTCTACAAAAGGCTGAAAATATACTTTCAACAAGCTTCTATGGGCCCGTTTGGTGGAGCTGTCTAAACCAAAGTGCAACTTATGTTTGCTTTTAGAAATCTTTAAGGTTCCAAATAGCCAATCCCAAATTGCGAGATGGGAACCTAAATTGGTATCGAAATGATCCGATTTAGTACTGTGATGTATTTGATGCTGAGCTGGGCTAATGAATAGATGCTCTAATATCCTACCGTAACGAATTGGGATATGAGAATGCCTTAAATTTGCACCTAAGGATAAGAATATGAATCGGAAAAAATTCACACCAATTACTTCTATAACCGATAAGTCATAACTGAAAAGGAAGGTAAATAAAGCAGTTGTAAACCCAATTGTTAACACAGCTCTTATACTAAAAAGTAATACTTCTATGGGATGAGATCGGTATTGGGTAAGTGGAGTAAGTACTTCAGCCGAATGATGCACCTTATGAAATTCCCAAAGACTGGGTATTTTATGCATTATATAGTGGATGAAAAAGCGACTAAAATCACCTAGTAGCCAAAGGAATACTGTATACAATATAAGTGTATTACTTTGACCCAAATTAATCATTTCAATATTTCCAAAAAGGTATTTTAAACCTTTATAACTAACGCTAAAAATAGCCGTGCTACTAGCAATAAAGGGTAATATTAAGGATACAAAAAGAATTGAATTGATTAAAAAGATGAAATAGTCTTGTTTTGCTGATGGATGCAGCCATATTTTTTTCGGGAATAAATAACTGATTAACCCTTTTCCTTTTCGTTCAGTTGCACTTCGGGTATAATAATATAGAAGAGCAATTAAAAAAGAACTTATTATATAGGGTAAATAAATCCGTGTATCAGGATTTATGAATTGACTAATTGGAGCGTAGAGGGCTTCAATAAATTTGGAAGGGAAGTTAGTCATGTTTTTCTTATTTAGACTGAATAAAGATTATTACGACAAAAGAAACCAATCTCACTATAGGAAAGGATGCGCGCCATCATATTTTGTAAAAAACAGTACCTTCGCCTGTATTCAATATAATGTATGACTGAGAAGAAGAAAAGAAGTCCTTTGGTGGATCTGGTGACCATGAAAATGCCTTTTGGTAAATATGAGGGTAGGTTCTTATGTGATTTGCCAGAATATTATTTGGTTTGGTATCACACAAAAGGCTTTCCTGCTGGCAAATTAGGTATGCTAATGTCCACGATGTATGAGATTAAGTTAAATGGATTAGAGTATTTGTTAAAACCGCTCAGGAAATAGTTCAATTTTGAATTATCCTATTCTCCTTTGTACTCTGCAGAATGCTTCTTAACTTTGCGCGATGGCGAGGATTTTAGCAATTGATTACGGTAAGAAAAGAACAGGATTGGCAGAGACAGACGATTTGCAGATTATTGCAAGTGGTTTGACTACTGTTGAAACGGGAACTTTGTTTGATTATATAGCTAAGTATATAGTTGAGTATGAGGTTGAAAAATTCGTTTTAGGATATCCTACAAGGCTTAATGGGGAGAAATCTGACACCACTTTAATGGTGGAGTCATTTGCAAAAAAATTGCTTAAAAAATTCCCAAATATTCCAATTCAAATGGTGGATGAGCGTTTGACTTCTCAAATGGCCTTTCAAACTATGTTGGATGCTGGAATTTCAAAAAAGAAAAGAAGAAATAAGGGACTGATTGATAAGATAAGTGCAACAATTATTTTACAATCCTACCTTGAACAAAAAAATTGATCTCTATATATGATCCTACCTATAATTGCATACGGTGACCCAGTATTAAAAAAAATGGGAGAAGAAATTTCTCAAGAATACGCTGGATTAAATGATTTGATCGACAATATGTTTGACACTATGTACAACGCTCATGGTGTTGGATTAGCTGCCCCTCAAATAGGAAAATCTATTCGTTTATTTATTATTGATGCAGATCCTTTTTCTGAAGATGAGCCTGAATTGGAAGGATTCAAAGAAGTATTCATCAATCCTAAAATTACCAGTGAAGAAGGTGAGGAGTGGTTGTTTAATGAAGGTTGTCTTTCTATTCCTGAGGTTAGAGAAGATGTAAGTCGTAAATCAAAGATTCAAGTTGAATATTATGATAGAGACTTCATTAAGCAAACAAAAACTTTTGAAGGTCTTGCTGCAAGGGTGATTCAGCATGAATACGATCATGTTGAGGGTGTCTTGTTTACTGATTTACTATCTCCATTTAGACGTAAACTAATTAGTAAGAGACTAGAAAATATTCGTTTAGGGAAGATTAGCCCAGAGTATAGAATGAAGTATTATAAAGTTCGAAGAGGAAGATGATTCGATTAACTATTATATTGACCTCCTTAGTTGTTTTTAGCTGTGCATCGCCATCTGCTAAAGATTGGAAACATCTTCAAGGGCAGGAAAAGGCATTTTTTGATGAGGCTAAAGAAAAGGCTATTGTGAAAACAGATGCTGAAACCTTATTGAAAGAGTATAACCTCTTTCTAGAAGCACATCCAAAATTTGAAGAGAACCCTGAAATCATGTTGCGACAAGCGGATGTATATTTGGGAATCGATCAGTGGTTTATGGCGTTGAAAGTTTTCACAAATTTTGAGAAGCTTTATCCTACTCATAAACGAATTGGATTTGTAAGTTTTTCAAAAGGAATGGTTTGTGAAATGGCGTATCATAAATCCAGTTATCCTAAACACAAGGAATACAGTATTGCGCTATATAATGAATTTCTTGAAAAGTATCCGGATCACTTTTTAACAGAGAGTGCGAGAGGTTCTATAAAAAGTATGAAATAAAAAAAAAGCGAATTATTTATAATTCGCTTTTTTTTATGCATTCAATTTTCAGCTATTGAGCCGTGTTTTGTGCGGCAGAAATAACGCTCATTTGAGCAACATCTCTATCAAATAGGTAAAGACCACCTTTATCGTTACCAATTAGCTTCAATTTATCCATTACAGATCTTGCTAGAGCTTCTTCTTCAATTTGTTCTGCAACATACCACTGAAGGAAATTGTGTGTCGTATAATCTCTTCTTTGCAAGCAGATGTGAACCAACTCATTGATTTGCTCAGAAACCTTCAATTCATGATTTAAAAGTCCTTCAAATACATCAGTCAGTGAGTCAAAATTTCTTTTTGGCTCTCCTAGAGATGTAATCTTAGCATGTCCACCACGTTCGTTTATATATTTCACCAATTTAAGCATGTGCATTCTTTCCTCGTCGGAGTGTTGGTAAAGAAAATCTGCACTTCCTTCATACCCATTTGTCTCAGCCCAAGAAGCCATTGCAAGGTATAAATTCGATGAATCAGATTCACTAGCAACCTGCATGTTTAATGCTTCTTCTATTTCTTTATGTAACATGATATTCCTTTTTATTCAAAGATAATTGAAATGTTAAATTACACCTAAAAAAAGTGATATGCAATCCTTATTTATAAAAGGTCTTATCAGCTATTTATAAATTCACTTTACAGTAGACTAAATCTTATTTTTAGTCTTGCCTAAAAATAAAAAAGACATACCTTTGCTTTTGTAATATTGATAGCTATGAAACTAACTAGATCTGAGGAAAATTACCTCAAATCAATTTTCAAATTAAGTGGCAAAGAACAATTAAATGTTTCTACAAGTGCACTTGCATTAGAGTTGAATTCTAAGGCTGCTTCTGTAACCGATATGATTAAAAAAATATCTGACAAGGGACTGTGTGACTATGTTAAATACAAAGGGGTTAAGCTAAGCCCTATTGGATTTAATTATGCCGTAAACGTAGTTCGAAAGCACAGATTATGGGAGCTATTCCTTGTTGAAAAATTGTCTTTTGGATGGGAGGAAGTACATGAGGTTGCCGAGCAATTGGAGCATATTAAATCCGATAAACTGATTGAAAGCCTAGAGTCGTTTCTGGATTTTCCGAAATGGGATCCACATGGAAATCCAATTCCAGACAGTGAGGGAAATATACCTAAAAGAGCAACCATCGTTTTTAGTACAGTTGAAAGCGGTTTTAACTATGTACTGCTTGGAGTAAACCAAGATGATCCTGAGTTTCTGAATTATCTGAATCAGGTTGGGTTACAGATTGGTCAAGAAATTAAGTTGATTCAAAAGTTTGAATTCGACGGATCGCTACAAATCGCCTTAAGTGATAAGGAGTTTCATATAAGTAAAGAAGTAGCTAAATGTTTGTTGGTAAAGGAAAAAATATAATGAAAAAATTAGTTGGTTTTTTAATTAGCTGCTCACTGCTTGTAAGCTGCACTTCTTCCTCTGTTGAAGTTAAGTCAGAAGTCGAAAATAGTCCAATTTCTATTGTTACGACAACTGGGATGATAGGGGATCTTTTAGATATCTTATTACCAGAGGAGTTTAAAGTAACTCGCTTAATGAAAGCAGGCGTTGACCCACATTATTATAAAGCTACTCAAGGGGACCTTGTACTGATGCAAAAGGCCGACTTGATTGTATATAATGGTCTTCATCTTGAAGGAAAGATGACGGAAATATTCGAAAAATTATCTCGAAGAAAAAAAGTGTTAGCAGTAACAGGAGCACTTCCTGAAAATCGATTAAGAAAAACCAGCGAATTTGCTACTGGAATTGATCCACATGTTTGGTTTGATGTTGCCTTGTGGTCAACAATTTGTGAGGATGTTGCAAAAGAGCTTGTTGTTTATTATCCAAATTGGGCTGTAAAAATTGAAGAAAATAAGAATCGTTATATAGATGAATTATCCGCTCTTAATTCAGAAATTATAGTAGCATTGAGTAGCATTCCTCAAGAACGACGTGTTTTGCTAACAGCCCATGATGCCTTCGCCTATTTTGGTAGAGCGTATGATATAGATGTTAGAGGTTTGCAGGGTATTTCTACATCTACAGAATATGGAATAAAAGATATAGAAGATGCTGTTGATCTAATTATAGAGAAAGAGATAAAAGCTGTTTTTGTGGAAAGTTCAGTTTCTCCAAAAGCCCTTCAAGCAGTGGTGGAAAAATGTAATTCCAAGGGACATGATTTGGTTATTGGTGGCGAACTTTTTTCAGATTCAATGGGGGAAGAAAATACCAAGGAAGGAACTTATATTGGGATGTTGAGGCACAATGTTGAAACAATTGTTACTGCTTTAAAGTAGAAAACTATGGAAAAGGAAAGTATAATTGAAGCCCATGATTTAACGGTCAGTTATGACAAGAAACCCGTCCTTTGGGATGTGGATTTTAAATTACCAGCTGGTTTATTGACTGGTGTAATTGGTCCGAACGGGGCTGGAAAATCTACTTTACTTAAAACCCTTATGGGAATTTTAAAACCGGATAGTGGTTATGTAAAACTATTTGGTAATAAATTGGATGAAGTAAGGAAAAAGGTAAGTTACGTTCCTCAGAGAGAATCTGTAGATTGGGATTTCCCGGCTTCAGCCTTAGATGTTGTGCTTATGGGCCTTTATGCACAAAAGGGACTCTTTAAAAGGATTAATAAGGCAGATAGGGAATGGGCGATGTATTGCTTGGAGCAACTTGGGATGCAAGATTATAAAAATAGGCAAATATCTCAATTATCTGGAGGGCAGCAACAAAGAGTCTTTTTAGCCAGGTCACTAGCACAGAATGCTAGTTTGTACTTAATGGATGAACCTTTCGCGGGTGTAGATGCTACCACTGAAAAATCTATCATCGATTTACTGCAAAAAATGAAAAATGATGGTAAGTCCATTGTCGTTGTTCATCATGATTTACAATCGGTAAATGAATATTTTGATTGGTTATTGATGGTGAATACACGCCTTGTCGCTTCGGGACCAACTTCTGAGGTTTTTACACAAGAGTTGTTGGAAGAGACCTATGGAGGAAAATTGTCTATCCTTAGTCAGATGGCACATATTCTTAAAAATCTTGAAATCGGTAGGAAAGAGCACGAAAAGATATGAGTATTCTTGTTATTCTTTTGGCAGTAGTTTTTCTGGGCATTGCTTCAGGATCCATTGGCACCTTTACCTTTTTAAGGAAAAGAGCATTACTTGGTGATGCGATTGCACATGCTGTACTTCCAGGTGTAGCGTTAGGTTTCATGGTCACTGGAACAAAAATGCCATTCTTTTTGATTTTGGGTGCTTGCTTTACAGGATCACTGTCTATCTATTTGATGAATACCATCGTGCAAAAATCAAAATTAAAAATGGATACAGCCATTGCGGTTGTGCTAAGTGGTTTTTTTGGTATTGGGATTTTACTAATTACTTATATTCAAAGAAATTACGGGAGTGAACAAACAGGGTTAGATAAGTTCTTCTTTGGTAAGGCTGCAGCAATGTTGTATTCAGATTTTATCTGGTTATTTGCTATTTGTATTCTAGTTATAGTTTGTATTTATGCCTTTTATAAGGAATTTCTACTGATCTCATTTGATAAAAATTACGCAAAATCAGTTGGCCTAAATGTGCGTTTGTATGAGTTTCTTTTATCATTTCTAACAGTATTAGTTATAGTTACTGGGATCCAAATAGTGGGTATTATTTTAATGGCAGCACTTCTAGTTACACCCGCTTCATCCGCGCGATTCTGGACGAATAAATTATCCAACTTAATCATACTTTCTTCAGTAATTGCTTCGATTTCAGGGATTGCTGGATCCTTATTAAGTTATTCAATATCCAAAATGCCAACTGGGCCTTGGATTGTCATTTTCTTATCGCTTATTGCGGTTGCTTCTATATTATTTGCACCAAAAAGAGGTGTAGTAGCCCGAAATTTAAAAAGTAAGCGTCTAAAAAAGAAAATGTTCCACGATAATATTCTAAAGACGTTTTATCATTTATCTGAGGCGGATGGAAGCTTTAATACTCTGAGAACTAGCTCAGAATTAAGGAATAGGAGGTATTTTGAAGAGCCTAAATTAAGTCTAGCTTTGAGAGATTTAATGAAGCTAGACTTGGTTCATCAATCCGAAAATAAATGGGGATTATCAAATGAAGGATGGATAAAGGCAAAAAGAATTGTTAAAGTACATAGGTTGTGGGAAATGTACCTTACTAAACATCTAAGAATATCTTCTGATCATGTGCATGACGATGCAGATACTATTGAACACTTCATTAGTCCTGAATTGGAAAAGGAACTTGAGAAGTTATTAGCTTATCCAGATGAAGATCCACACCACACCAAAATACCATATACCTAATGGACTTTTTAGATTTAAATTTTGTCTGGATATCTCTTTCAGCATTGCTAATTGCTATTCCATGTAGCTTGGTTGGCGTATTCCTGGTTTTAAGGAAAATGGCGATGTTAGGGGATGCTATTTCTCATGCTGTATTACCTGGGATTGTCATAGCCTATTATTTTTCAGATTCATATCAATCAATACCAATGTTATTGGGGGCTGCAAGCGTTGGGTTATTATGTACCTACCTAATTGAAACCTTCAATAAGGTTGGAAGACTTCAGGAGGATGCATCCATAGGCGTCACCTATACCTGGCTATTTGCCCTTGGGGTGGTAATGATATCATTTATGAATGATAATGTCGATTTGGATCAGGACTGTGTATTATATGGAGAAATTGCATATGTACCATTAGACACACTAAGTATCTTTGGTGCCTTAATTCCTAGGGCAGTTGTCAATGGTTCATTTTTAACAACCTTAATAGCACTTCTACTAATAGTTGGTTTTAAAGGTTTCAAGCTTACTACCTTTGATCCAGTCTATGCTACGGCTATAGGGATTTCTATAACCTTTTGGCATTATTTATTAATGGGAATGGTCTCTACAGTAACCATCTTGTCCTTTGAATCTATAGGGGCGATACTGGTTCTAGCGTTTTTGGTTATACCTCCAGCCATCGCCTATCTATTGACTAATCGTCTGATGAGTATGATATACCTATCCATGGTTTTTTCATTAGTAGCAGTGATATTAGGCTATATATTAGCTTATAAGATAAATAGCTCTATCTCTGGAGCAATTGCAAGTATTCTTGCACTGGAGTTCTTAGTTGTATTTATAGGGCTTCAAATCTTTAAGATATTAAGGCGCCGTGCTACAAAGGTTTCCTATTCGAATTGAACTCAATAGCCTCTTTTTTTTTAAAAAACCTATTATTCCTACATTCATTGTGTAAATTTCGCACTTCTAAACACCTATATAACTATACCTCAATAGATTTACAAATCTTTAGAAATATCCAATTCTTTAAATCCGTAATTAAGGCTGTTCTTTCCGCTAATTCACCTAGTTCTATTTTGTATTGAAATCCGTATTCTAAATAATTGCACTGTTCAAGCCCTATAATTATTATGACTACTTAGATAGATTTGTTTAGAACAATACTATTTATGGTCATGATTATGCTTCTTGATTAGAAGGTCATCATGGCAGAACACCTAAATATTTGGATATGAAAATTGCAAAATTTTCCAAGGCGGAGGCAATAACGAGTGGATATAAATGCTACACTTATGGAGTTACCAACTTTGATACGGCTGTTGGTTTTTACAATACTTTATTTGAAACGTTAAATTTTATTTCACATGAACTGGAAGGTGTAAAGACTTATTGCTTTAAAGATTTGCATGTGTATTTTGAACTAAGAATGGCTATTCCTACAAGAACACGTAGATATTATAAGAGTAAAAGTCTGAATTCAGACCCTATTTCAATTCGTGTAAATTCAAAGGAGCAGGTAGATGTTATTTATGAATCATTATCAAAATTTGATGTTATAGATCATCGTCAACCCCGATATTATGATTTAGAAGGGAAAGAATATTATGCCTTATATTTTAATGATATCGAAGGTTTTCCAGTAGAAATATTCTGCTAATTAAACCAAAAAGATTTTAATTTTTTAGTTGAATTTATAGGTTACAAAATGTAGTTCGCTACTTTTTGTAACCTTTTTTTATTTAAGGATATTTCATTTTATCAATTCAAATTACATGCTTAGGGGGTAGGGGTGCTTTGTATTATTTGATGTTTTATTGCTTAGTTGTCCTATCGAAAACGAATAATTCATGTATTTTCATGAATTTACATTATAATAAATAATCACTTTAAATGATGCTCATAAAAGGCTTATCCTGAATGACTAATAGTCAAAAGAAACAAATATGGATTATGAATATCTTATTGGTTTTTTGGGTAGTTTATCTCGAATTGGAAAATGAATTGTAACTTGAGTTAAAAATAATTACCCATGATTCGATTCATAAAAAGTTCATTATTATTTTTATCTATTCCTTCACTATTTGCACAATCTGCATGGCTAAGATCCGAGGGGGAAACCTATTTACAATTTTCAAGTACGGGTATATTCAATTATGATAGTCAGTTTTTTGACGGTACTGAAGAGTACAAACTACATACTTCAGGTTCGGACCTTACACTAAATCTATATGCAGAATATGGCCTGTCAGACAATACTACATTAGTAGCAAGTCTACCTTATAAATTCCTCCATTTTGAAGAGACAAATAATATTGATCCTATTTTTGATGACGCCAATAATCAGTTTGTTCAATATGCGAAAGGAGGTAGTTTAAACGGCTTGTCAAATATGGAAATTGGTATTCGTCAAATGATTTCTGAAAAGAAAATCAATATTGCTGGACAGCTAGTGGTTATGGCAAACTCCATTAAGGTGGATTCTGATAAAGGCCTTAGAACGGGATATGATGCAATGATCGTTAAACCATCAATTGCAATTGGGTATGGCAAGTCTGCCTATTTCTCACAGGCCCATTTGGAATATGAGTATTTCAATAATTCCTATAGTGATCGATTAAACGGGTATATAGAGAGTGGAATAAAATTTAAGGATCAACTATGGGTAATTGGGTATATAGACGCTGTAATCAGCTTAAAGAACGGTGAGTTATCTGAAATCCCAGAAGTATGGGCTGGACTATTTCTAAACAATCAAGAATATATAGGAATCGGATTAAAGCTTATTTATGAGCTTAAAGAGGATATAGGTATTACATTTAATCCAGGAACAGCCATTAGTGCAAATCATTTACCAAAAGCTCCTGCATTAACCATTGGTGCTTTTGCTAAATTTTAAGAAAAAAAAGCCACTCCTAAGAGTGGCTTTTTAATTTTTAAGAGAATTGGCTTGATACCTTTTCTGCCTTTCTGCTTTCAGCGTAGTCGTAAAATCCTTCTCCAGATTTAATACCTAGCTTACCTGCAGTTACCATATTGACAAGAAGTGGACAGGGTGCATATTTTGGATTCCCAAATCCATCATGTAAGACATTTAATATTGACAAACATACATCTAAACCGATGAAGTCAGCCAATTGAAGTGGCCCCATAGGGTGCGCCATACCTAATTTCATTACCGTATCAATTTCCGCAACACCTGCAACACCTTCAAATAATGTGATGATCGCTTCATTGATCATTGGCATTAAAATTCTATTGGCAACGAATCCTGGATAGTCATTTACTTCAACTGGAATTTTATTCAAGTTTTTAGAGAGGGTCGTAATCTGATCGCAAACCTCTTGTGACGTAGAGTAACCTTTTATATATTCTACCAATTTCATAATTGGCACAGGATTCATGAAGTGCATTCCTATCACCTTTTCAGGGCGGCTGGTTACAGCGCCTATCTTAGTAATAGAGATAGATGAGGTATTAGATGCTAAAATAGCCTCTGGCTTTGCGTATTCATCAACCTGACGGAAGATATTCAACTTAATCTCAACATTTTCAGTGGCAGCCTCAACAACCAAATCGGCATTTTCAACACTGGCCTTAAGATCTGTTTTTGTTGCTATGTTTCCTAGGGTAGTAGATTTATCCGCTTCAGAAATTTTTCCTTTAGCAACCATTCGATCTAGGTTTTTAGTAATAGTATTGATGGCCTTTTCCAAAGAAACTTCAGAAACATCCATCAAATTTACTTGATAACCTGATTGAGCAAAAGTATGTGCTATTCCATTTCCCATGGTACCAGCACCGATTACAGTAATGTTTTTCATTCTTTACTCTTATCTAAATTGAGTTGATTTACTTACCTCTTCCTTGTAATACTATTACGATGGTATACACCAACACTTTAAAGTCATTTAACAAGGATAAGTTTTCGATATAAATAATGTCGAAACGTAAACGTTCGACCATTTCTTCAATGTTTTCAGCATATCCAAATTTCACCATTCCCCAAGAAGTAATGCCTGGTTTCACTTTTAATGTCTGACGATAGTAGGGTGCCTTTTCAATAATTTGGTCAATATAAAACTGCCTTTCAGGGCGTGGACCAACGATAGACATGTCTCCAATCAATACATTGAGAAATTGAGGAAATTCATCTAGTCTATATTTCCGCATTATACGTCCCCACTTTGTGATTCTTGGATCTCTATCTTTGCTCAATTGAGGCCCCAATTTCTCGGCATCAGTGAACATGGATCTGAATTTTATAATGTAAAAGGGTTTTTCGTTTAGACCAATTCTTTCCTGTTTATAAAATATAGGCCCCGGAGAGCCAAATTTTATTAATAATGCACACATCAGATAGAAAGGAGATAGAAGAACTAATACGATAATTGATATTACGATATCCAATATTCGTTTTAAAACACTTTGCCAAACTGGTAAAAGTGTAAATTGAATATTAAGAAGCGGCACATCAAATAATGAAGAAACCTTTACTGAACCGATGAGAATATCATACATGGTAGGCAACACCTTAACATCCACTTTGGCTACCTCTAGTTTGTTTATAATGCTTTCTAAGTGGGAATGCTCATCATCTTCAATAGCAATGATTACTTCTTCAATTTTATGTTTTTTGATTAGCGCTTCTATTTGACCAACCTCTCCTAAACAAGGCAAATAACTATCTAATCGATTTGATTGATTCTGTTCAATGTATGTATATCCCAAAAAGCTATTACCACTGGATTTATAACTATTTTCTAATTTCAGGAACAAGTCTATAGCTGCCTCCTTATTTCCAATTAATATAGTAGGAAACCCTATGTCTTTAGAATGTATTTTTTTGTTGGTAATGGTCAATAAGGCAAATCTAAGGGCGTAGATAAAGAATACTTGACAGGAGAAGTAGAATAATAATGCTTTGTAGTAATTGCTGTATTCTTGTATAAAATCATCAAGAATAAAGACAAAGAAAATGATTAATACGCCTAGAAATGAATGAACAATAGTTTTCCCCAGTTCTAAAATCCTTGACTTACGGTATATCTTTCTATAGGTACCTGTGAGCGTATAAATGATAATCCAAAGAATAGAAATTCCTAAAATTCCTTGCCAAAATTTGTCATCACCTTTCATCAGATCAAATGAGAAGGTGAAACCCTCAAATTTAATTTTTCGAAAATTGAAATATAATCCCCAAGCAATGGCTGAAGCGATTAAATCAAGACATAAATATTTGGCAATTTGTAGACGTCTATTCATTATTCAGTGATAAGTTTAATATTATCAAGGTAGATATCTGCTTCCTCTTTATCATCAGATAAGACACCTCTAATATAAATATAAAAGCTATCTATATCTAAGTCGTTTTTTAGAATATATTCTAAAGGATTAATTGATACATAGACCTTATTCCAATCCTCAGATGGGTTTAGCGTTAAGGCACTTTGAATAATTTCCCCGAATTCACCTTTTAATACATAACCAACAGTTATAATGTCTTCATTTTTATAATTTAACTCAATGAAGGTTGCCCCGAAAGTCTCAGGAATGTCATAGGTAGTAACTGTTCTTAAAACAAATTCATCCGTTTCCTGATTTAAATGGAATTTACCTGACTTCTCTCCTTCAAATACCAATGTTGAATCACTAATTATTCCCAAATCGGCTGTATATACAGGTGGAGTACGAGTAGTATCTTTCAATTCTAAGGTATCCATTGTTAATCCAATACCTTCAAATGCTTCAATATTTAAAAATGAAACATTATCATTGTATTTAGCACGAGCGTTAATATGAATAACACTATCTGGAACTAAGTTGACGGTACTGATTACTTCATTATTTTCATTCAGTACATCACTACCAGCAGAATTTACATCATAAGGAGGGTAGATCATCCTTAAAGCAGCAATTCCATTCATTCGAACACCGGCTTTAAGGGTAATTTCTTGAACTCCTTTTTGTAGAATAGGAACTGTACATGGTAAATCGAATGGACCAATTAGTTTAGTACCAACGGTAATCCAAACAACTGAAATTTTATGACTATTTGATCCTTCTGCTGTTCCAGTAACTAAATCAAAATGATCAACATTTATATAAGATGGGATCTGTGCTTCTTCTTTGTCGCAAGCAATAAAGAGTGAAGTGCAAATACCAAGAATTACAGTTAACTTTAATAAACCACTCATAGAATTATTTAATACTTTCTGCAATTTGATACGCCAACTCCAAGGCTTTTGTACCATCTGTTAAACTTACGATTGGAGTTTCCTCTTGCTTTATTGATTTGTAGAAACTAATAAGCTCTTCTTTTATTGCATTATTTTCTACAACTTCCAATTTTTCAAATTGAATTTCCTTTTTATTTCCTTTCGTATCCACATCTATAACCATAGCGAAAGGATTTTCGTTTTCAGGATCAACATCTTTCATGCGAACTATTTCACACTCTTTTTCCAAGAAGTCGATTGAAATGTATGCATCTTTTTGGAATAGACGTGTCTTACGCATGTTTTTCATAGATATTCTACTAGCTGTAAGATTTGCTACACAGCCATTTTCGAATTCCACCCTTGCATTACAAATATCAGGCGTTTCTGAGGCTACTGCTACACCATTTGCACTTACAGATTTGATTTCAGATTTCACAATATTTAATACGATATCTAAGTCATGAATCATTAAATCCAAAACTACAGAAACATCCGTTCCTCTAGGATTAAACTGTGCCAATCTATGTGTTTCAATAAACATAGGTTGTGAGAATTTGCCTTGAGCAGCTATAAATGCAGGGTTAAAACGCTCAACATGACCAATCTGAACTCTAGTACCCATCTCTTCACGTAGCTTTGAAATTTCATAGGCTTCTTCTAGGCTATTGGTAACAGGCTTTTCAATAAAGATATGCTTTCCAGCTTTTAATGCTTGAATTGAGCAATCATAATGAGATAAGGTAGGGGTGACAATATCAACCACTTCTACTTCATTTAATAGATCTTGAATTTCACTAAAAGACTTGATTCCAAACTCTTCACTAACAAGTTTAGCCGATTCTTCATTAGGGTCATAAAACCCTACCAATTCAAATTCTTCTATTTCCTTTAATAGCCTGATATGGATCTTTCCTAAATGACCAGCTCCTAGAACTCCTACCTTCATAAATATCTGTGTAATTTTGCTCAAATTTAGCTAAATTTTATCAAGATCACATAATTAATAAATATTGCTTTTCTAAGATTTGCAAAGTCCTCATTTTTTCATGATTTTTACATCTGTAAATTAGAAGAAAATGAGATCAGTTTTATTTTTGTTATTTGTTTTTTCAGGTTATTTAGCCAATGCTCAGTATTATACAGAGAATAGGAGTGTATTTATCGGTTTCGGTGGGTCAACCTATGAATTTGCGCAAGAAAACATCAGTCATACCTTTATACTAGGTGGTATTGAGCAAGTTGCGGTCACTTTAGGTGAAAAACCTATTCGTACTTATGGAGGAGAGGCCAACTTTGGGTTTGCCTTAATTAAGCAAGAAGACCTCAGCATATTGAATGTTGGTGCGAAATATGGAATGGCTTCTTATGAAAAGATCGATAAAAAAGAATTTATTTCTCAGATTGATATCTCACATAATGTAGATGTTGTGGAATATGGTGGTTTTGCACATTGGCATTTCTATAATATGATAAATCCTAATAATGCAAGAATGAGGATATGGTCAGTATACTTACCTATAGAATATGTTCAAACAGATGTCAAAACAAAGTTCCATATGCAAGGTGAATTCAATCACCCAGAGATGCAGGATGGCAACAACCTAATTCGTGAATACGAGACTAGTGCGGGTTCTTATGGATATGGATTGGGAGTTGAATTTTATATTTCCAAGCATTGGAATCTGAATGCACAGTATGTGGATTACAAGGAATTTGTAAATTCTAGTAGATTAAGTTTATCTGCTCGGTACACTTTTTAAGAAATACGTGAAGGACACAACAAAACATAAGGGCCTTAGAAATAAGTTAGTTGATATACTTATTGCCCAAGGAATAGAATCAAAAAAAGTCTTGGATGCCATTAGGAGCATTCCAAGACATTTTTTTTTGGACTCTTCATTTGAACATTTGGCTTACCAAAACAATGCGTTCCCAATAGGGAATGATCAGACTATATCACAGCCATTTACAGTAGCATTTCAAACCGAATTACTGAATATTCAACCTGGTGACAAGATCTTAGAAATCGGTACTGGATCCGGTTATCAAGCTGCGGTACTGTGCAAAATGGGAGCGGAGGTATTCTCTATTGAAAGACATGCTCCACTTATGCGGAAAGCACAACTATTACTCCAGAAGTTAAACCTTCGGGTGAAAACAAAATTTGGTGATGGTTATAAAGGATGGCCTGAACAGGCTCCTTTCGACAAAATGATTGTTACCTGTGGAGCTCCTATTGTTCCAGATGAACTCATGAAACAATTAAAAATTGGTGGAATAATGGTTATTCCAGTAGGTGAGGATGTTCAAACAATGAAATGTATCATCAAAAAAGATGAGGACAAAATTGAAATCATTGATTTTGGTGATTTCAGATTTGTCCCCATGTTAAAAAATAAAGCTAAATAAACTTATGCTTTAGCAAGCGCTTGTAAAATATCTTGCTCCAAATCCTTTATATCTTCAACTCCAACAGACAACCTAATTAAAGTATCAGAGATGCCTAACTTCTTTCGATCTTCAATTGGAACTGAAGCATGTGTCATTAGTGCAGGATGCTCTATCAAGGATTCTACACCACCTAAGCTTTCAGCAAGTACAAAATGACGCACAGCTTCCAAGAAGTTCTTAGCATTAAGAATATCACCCTTAACTTCAAAGCTTATCATACCTCCAAACCCGGTCATTTGACTTTTCGCTAGTTCATATTGAGGATGAGACGCTAAACCAGGATAAATAACTTTATTAACTTTCGGATGTGCCTCCAATAATTCAGCGAGGTATATTGCATTCTTTTGATGCTGCTCCATACGCAATCCAAGTGTTTTGATTCCTCTAGCTACCAAATAACTATCAAAAGGAGACATAATAGCACCGACAGAATTTTGCATAAATTGGATCTGCTCAAAAATAGCATCATCATTACACATTACGGCACCACCAATAGAATCACTGTGACCATTTATATATTTGGATGTGGAATGCATGACTATATCAGCTCCCAAAGCTAAAGGGTTTTGGAAATAAGGACTCATAAACGTATTATCTACTGCCAATAGTACATCTTTTGCTTTTGCAATTTTTGATATAGCTTCGATATCACAAATTTTAAGCATTGGGTTTGTAGGTGTCTCTATCCAGATAAGCGTTGAATTGCTTTGAATAGCCGCTTCCACCAGTTTTGCATTTGTTGCATCTACAAATGAAAATTCTACCTTGTATTTTTCACCAAAGACCTTTCTAAACAAACGTTGAGTACCTCCATAGACATCATCTATACATACTACATGATCGCCACTTTTTACCAGTGCAAAAAGTATAGTGCTTTCCGCAGCTAAGCCAGAGGAAAAACCTAAACCATATTTCGCTCCTTCAATTGCTGCAAATTTGTCCTCTACAGCTTTTCGCGTTGGATTTGAAGATCTAGAATATTCATATCCTCCTGTTGGAATTTCAACTTCTTTTCTAGCAAAAGTTGTGGCAAGATGCAATGGGACAACAGCATCACCCGTTCCTCCGTCTTTATAATTTGGTTCCTCCCCAATATGTATAGATTTCGTTCTAAATTCCATGATATTTTAGATAAGGTTCTTTTCCTCTAACCACTCATTATTAAAGGCTGTACTCAAATAACTCCTACCGGTATCTGGCAAGAATACAATCATTATATCGTCCTCTGTCAGCGTTTTTGCGGCTTCTAAAGCAGCTACAATTGCAGCACCTGCAGATGAACCAACAAGCATAGCATCTGTTTGTGTCAATTCACGACACATAGCATAGGCATCCTTATCCGTTACGGTTATCACTTCGTCTAATAAGGAAAGGTTCATTGTTTCAGGCATAAAATCTTCACCAATCCCTTCAATGAGGTAGGAGTGAATTTCTCCTTCTGTTCCGTAAAATTTGTGTTTGTATAATGAACCTTCAGTATCTGCCCCGATAACCTTAATTTTCGGGTTTTGCTCCTTTAAATATTTTGCCGAACCGCTTAGTGTACCACCCGTACCCATTCCGGCAACAAAATGAGTGATCTTGCCATCGGTATCTCTCCAGATTTCCGGCCCCGTAGTTTCATAATGTGCTAAAGGATTATTTTTATTGAAGTATTGGTTTGGAGAAAATGCATTCTCCGTATCTTTTACTAATTGTTTTGCCACTGAATAATAGGACCTAGGATCTTCTGGCTCAACAGCTGTTGGTGTTCGTACAACAGTAGCACCATACGCTTCCAATAGTCGCTGTTTCTCTATGCTCATTTTATCCGGCATGGTAAAAATTGTTTTATATCCTCTTAATAGAGCAACCATAGCTAATCCAACACCGGTATTCCCAGAAGTTGGCTCTACAATAGTTCCGCCTGGTTTTAATAAACCTTTCCGCTCAGCTTCATCCAGCATATAAACCGCAATCCGATCCTTGCTACTTCCTCCAGGATTAAAACTTTCCATTTTGGCGTAAATCGTAGGCTTTAATCCTTTACAAATCCCATTCAATTTAACTAATGGCGTGTCACCAATTAGTTCTAATATATTATCGTACGTTTTCATCCAGAAATATTTAGTAAACAAATATAACAATCAAAATGTAAAATATGTTCTTGTAGCGATTAGTGTTATGGAGTATTCTTAGTTAATTTCAACATTTCCTAATATGGTGAAGCCTAAAAATGAGCTTAAATTCATATATAATAAGATTAAAAAAAAATAATTTAACCCTTATCTTTTTGATTAAATGAGACTTCCATTTTTCCTTGTAAAAAAAATGCATCAAGGCCTTGTGTAATATAAAACATGTCCTATATTTGCATCAATAATGAAACGGGGTGTAGCGCAGCCCGGTAGCGCACCTGGTTTGGGACCAGGGGGTCGCAGGTTCGAATCCTGTCACCCCGACGTTTCTTAGAAATGAACACTGTTAATCTTTGATTAGCAGTGTTTTTTTTTGTGGTTTATTTAAATAAAAAATGGATAACCATGGGTATCCATTTCTTACTTAATACTGATTTACTAAACCATATGTTTTGGTCAAGATATTTTATTTACTGAAACTGAACTTTTGGTCTACAAATGGTAAATAAATATTGTCGCGGTTATCGTGGTTCAAAAATTTATCTAAGAGTAATCTTCCTCCATGCAATGTTTTAGCAATAATTGGACGTCTAATTGAATCAAATTTTTCGAATATTTCAATAATTTCAGAGTCCGGATTATCTGCTAAAAGATTGGATAATAAATAAGAATCTTCCAATGCACTATTCACTCCTTGGCTAGTAAATGCCAATACAGGATGTGCTGCATCTCCAATTAGTAAAACGCCATCTTTATGAAAGGAGGGAAGGATCTTTACATCTGCCATGGCCCATAAATAGGCTTTTTGAAAATCTGAGTGGCTTATTACCTCTTGGAACTCTATAGGCATACCTAACACAGCTTCTTTACAGAATTTCTCTAAAGATTCTGGGGTATTTTCTGGTTTTGTGATTTTATCTTCATTAAACTGCATATACCAAAGAATTTGACCATCCAAGGTAGGTAATAGTCCAAGATTCAATCCTTTTTTAGGATTGTCAAGTTTAAAAAGAGAATTACCAATTTTCTTGAACAATTCGGGATGATGCGCAAATCCAACAATTTCTTTTTCCTTTACTATGTTAATTTTATGTTCTGGATATAGTTTCTTCCTTAATTTTGAACCTAGTCCGTCTGCACCAATTAAAATATCTGCAGTATAGGTACTCCCGTCACTAAAATGAAGGGTTTTTTGATTGGATCCGGGAACATCAGAATATTTTGTAATTTCTTTATTGAAATGTATGTTTTCAGGATTTAATTGATCACATACTGCTTGAATACAATTGCTTCTGCTTATAGCTAAACAGTTATCTAATTCTGATTCGATAAGTACTCTTGAATTATTATCTACAGAAATGAAATTATTTATAACATTCCCATTAGCCTTAAGCTCCTTTTCAATTCCCATTTTTGCAAAAGTCTCCATTCCATTCGACATGATAAGGAAACCCAATCCAGTATCTGGTAGAGATTTAGCCTTCTCAAATAATTTCACTTCAACATTGGCAAGTGATTGAAAATTATAAGCCGCGCTCAACCCTGCAATACCCGCTCCAACAATGGCTATTTTCTTTTTCTTAGGATCCATAAGATTCGTTTATATTATATAAGTTATATCCATTGACACCTTGGTGTATACAAGAAATAAATCTTGGTATCAATAGAATTAAGTTTTAGTATTATACAATTAAGGATTTATTTAATAGTAAGTTCATGACGAACAATGTATTTTATTAAAAATAAAATGATTATGAAGTAAGACTAAATCTATTGCGTAGGATATACAGTAAAGATATATTACAAGTTCATCATTGAATCTAAATAATTTACCCTATTCTTATAGTCCTTTTGAGCGAAGGTATTCTGCCATTGCTTCCTGCTTTGAAAAGTCTGCGAAGAGAGATGGGGTATATTTCAACTTACTTTTTTTAACTCCCTTCAAGTTCCCAAAAACATAGGCATTTGGCTTTGAACCATAATTCTGTGCAAATTTCCCTCCCTTCATGTTTAATACAAAGACACCCCATTCCAAATAAGAATCTGCCAGCAAGGTTACAATCTCAATATTCCCACTCATAATGGCCAAATATATGGCTGATATCTCTTTCATATCAACAAAGTTTTTGTCCTTTGTAATAAATGTTCCTGAGGTTACTGGGTTATCTAAATCTGGATATTTGAGTAGTTTTTCAACTAACCACACATCGTTTCGAATAGAAGCATACATTAAAGGTGTATACCCGCCTTTAATATTAAATAAAAATAGATCGGGATTATAAACAGGATACGTAGCATTGTAATCTGCACCATTTGCCAATAGGCTTAAAATTATTTCTTTCTTCCCTAGGTTCATTGCCGTAAAAAGTGGAGGCTCTCCATCATTTTCTGGACTGCTAATAACCTTTGTCCTTTCATTTATATCTACCTTATGTTTGCTAAGAATACCTGCCATTTCTGATGGTGGAGCGTTCATCGTTTGATCAGGATTTAGATATATACTATTTATTTTTAGTCCATATCCTTCTAATAGCTTAGCGTATTTACTCATGGCCTCATATCTTTCAGATTGGTTAAGACCGTAACTTGAATACACTCTGAATAAATTTGAATAAATACCCCCTTTGGTAGATATATCGGCACCTTTATTCAATAGTAGATCTGCACAGTCTGCACAACCGGTCATTTGGACTATTTTAAAAAGGGCTGGTTCACCACCTCCTTTTAAGTTTGGATCTGCACCAGACTCTAGAAGCATTTTCATTACCTCATAAGAGGCAATAGAAGCAGCTGAAACTAAAGCTGGATAACTTCCACCATTTGGATCTGCACCTTTCTCCAAAAGGTATTTTGTTACACCTGGACAGTGATAGGAGTATGCCAAGGCACTTTGACCGGAAGTTGTGTGTGGTGCATTGATATTTGAACCATTGTTCACAGCCCGTTGAACCTCCTCCAAATCACATTTTAAACAATGGTCAAATAAGACATCTTGACCAATTAGATTATTTGAAAATAAGAAAACAAAGGCAATTAGTATTGGTAGCGTTTTCATGACTTCAAAATTTTCAGTTACATTAAATCTTAAATAACTTAATAATGATTAAAATACTACTACTTAGCAAGTTAGTGATTTAAATTGTATATTTCATTTTGAATTTACCTTACATTTTTGGCACAAAAAAAAGGGTACATAATTGTACCCTTTAGATTTTTTTGAACTTTTATATATCAAAAGATATGCTCCATTCTGTCAAATGCCTCTTTTAAAATTTCTTTTGAAGTAGAATAGCAAATTCTAATATGTCCTTCTGAACCTTCTTCAAACCAGTTCTTCCCTCCAGGAACTAGGGCAACCCTAGATTTCTCTAGTATGTATTCACACATTTCTTGAGAGTTCATTTCCGTATTTTTAAGTTGTGGAAAATGTAGGTAAGTAGAGTTTGGTTGATTACTTTCAAAAATATCAAATTTGGACAACCTGTACTCTGTATAATCTCTCATTTCTTTCAAATGAGATTTAAAATCAATCAACCAATCCTTACTATCGTTTAATGCTGCAGTACCTGCAACTTGTGAGATAGTCGAAATCCCGAATGCAGTTGTAGCAACCTTTGATGCATCAAAGATTCGTTTAAATAGGCTATCATCCGCTACGCATACATAACCTATACGCAGGCCTGCAAGTCCAAAATTCTTTGACAAACCAGAAATTACAACCGTACGCTTAGATATTGTTTCGTTTAGAGCAGCTATAGAGATGAAACTATTATCATAGTTTATATCCGCCCATATTTCATCGGAGATGATATGCAAATCATGCTTTTCAGCAAGTGCTGCCAACCAATCCAAATCTGCTTTATTTACGGCTTTTCCTAATGGATTATTTGGATTACATAAATAAACCACCTTCAATTTGGGATTTATTAGCTTTTCAATTTCGTCCCTATTCAGTGCGCCTGTTTTTTTATCCAGTCTAGAGCATAGAATATTAGCACCTACATGTTCCAAAGATTTTCTAAAAAGGAAATCTACTGGCTCCAATATTAAGGCATCATCTCCAGGAGATAATAATGTTTGGGCGGCAAGAAATAAACCAAATGCAGCTGAATTTACAGGTAGAATATTCCCTGGAGAATATTTAACTTGTTTAGTGTCTTCGTACCAATTTGCAATCGATTCACGAAAAGTAATAAGCCCTTCAGCTGGACCATAGGATAAAATTCCTGGTTCAACGTATGCTTTAATTGCTTCAATTATTTGAGGTGCAACTGGGAAATCTGGGTCCGCCGCGGTCAAGGGAATAACATCATTATCTACCGCTGCCCATCTATAATTATAGGCTCTTTCTTTAAGAATGTCCAAGGGTACATTCTCATGTTGAAATCTATTCAATACCTTATTTTGCTCCATGTTCTACAAAAGGGACTTCAAAATTGCTGTATTTTTCAGGGTGTAAGAATTGATCCAAAATTAACCGACCACCATTGATAGCTTCTTGAATAATTGGACGACGAAGTTGATCAAATTTATCAAATAAATCTACTGCCTTCGAATCAGGATTATTATAAAGTAAATTTGCCAAAATGTGAGCATCCTCTAATGCGCTATTCACGCCTTGGCTAGTAAATGATAATAGGGGATGGGCAGAATCTCCTACAAGTACAATTCCGTCCTTGTGGAACGAAGGTAAAATATCGACATCATACATCCTCCACAAAAACGCTTGTTTAAAATCTGATGCAAAGATTACTTCTTGGAATTCCAAAGGAAGTCCCGCTACAATATCTTTAGAGAATTTCTCTAGTTCCTCAGGGCTATTACCAGGTGTTTTTATTTTGTTTTCATTGAATTGAATGAACCAAATTATTTCACCATTCGTAGATGGTAAAAGGCCCATGTTAACTCCTTCTTCTAGGTTAATAACCTTATAAAAAGTGTTTTGCAATTTTGAAGCTAGTTCTGGAATATGCGCAACACCAACAATTTCTTTTTCTTTTATCTCTGTTTTGGGATGGTCTGGATATAGTCCATTTCTTAATTTAGAACTTATACCATCCGCACCTATTAGAATATCTGCTGTAAAGGTACTCCCATCTTTAAAATGAAGTATTTTTTGATCAGTTCCTTCAACACTTGCATACTTAATAAGTTCCTTTCCAAAACTTACCGATTCTTCACCCAATTGATTATAAACAGCATTAATACAATTACTTCTATTTATAGCTAGGCAGTTTTCTATTGGTGAATCTTTTAAAACATTTGAATATTTGTCGACAGAAACAAATTTCTCTATTACATTCCCTTTATCTTTAATAAAATTTTCAATCCCCATTTGATTAAACATCCCCATCCCATTAGACATGATAAGGAAGCCCAATCCATTATCCCTAAGCTCTGAAGACTTTTCAAATACCGTAACATCGATATTTAATTTCTTAAGGTTATATGCTATACTTAAACCTGCAATTCCGGCACCTACAATTGCAACTTTTTTCCGTTTAAGGCTCATAATTTTTTGGAAGCTTTAATGTTTTCTTATTAATTTTTAGTTTCTTCTTACATGATCCATTGTTGCTGAGTTTTTCACTTTTGTTAGCTGGATCACTGGCGATATAAATAATGATATTTTTAAATAATAGTGTAAAATAGCAATTTTAAAGTAATTAGAGCTCCTTTTAACAAAGAGTTTTTTCAATAAAAACTAATTTATTATTCAACGAATACTAATAGGGGATTAATTTTAGTATAGGTTATTCATTAGGTATACACACTTATTGACTGTACGTCAGCAAATTAGTCTTACTACAATTAGAAGGGTATTATATAAAAAACACAAAGCTCCCAAAGGGACCAAAATGATCTCCAGATAGGAACTTCATTGTGTGTTTGTAAGTATTAGCTAGATGGAATCTCGGCATCTTGATCCCAGCAATTTTGTATTTTTAGGCATTGTTCAATGATTTCACGTACACATCCTTCTCCACCCTTAATTGGAGAAATGTATTTGCTTATTGATTTAATTTCATGGGTCGCATCTTCAGGGCAAACTGGAAGTGCAACGGATTGCATAATTTCCCAATCAGGAAGATCATCTCCCATATAGAGCATTTCTTCTTTTTTCAGATCGTACGAAAAAATTAGATCTTCCAAAGCCTCCATTTTATTGTCACACCCCAAGTAGATATCATACACCCCTAGATATTTCATCCTTGTGCGAACCGCCTCTGAGTTACCCCCAGAAATAATCGCTACTTTATAACCTTTTTTTAAGGCTAGCCTAATGGCATACCCGTCGCGTGTGTTCATTTGACGCACTTGCTCACCACTAGGCAACAACAATACTTTCCCATCGGTAAGAACACCATCAACATCAAAAATAAATGTTTTAACTTTCGCTAATAAAGATTTATAATTCTCATCCATTTTTTTCTTGTATTTCTTTTGTCAATAGTTCGTAAATAGTAGCAAAACTACTAGGGTATTCTTTCAATATATCCTGGTGAATTGCAATGGCTTTTGAATCCTTTCTTATAGCCGGCCCAGTTTGAGATTCCTTTGCAGGAAATAGTTGGATTTTATTGGCTGTTTCACTAATTAGGTTGTGAAGAATACTTGGATCAATAGCTTTCTTAGTCAAGATATCTTCAGAAATATGGTACATCAAATTACTGAAATTGCATGCAAATACAGCCGCCAGATGTATATATTTTCTTTGCTCTGAGTCAATGAAAAATATTTTTTCTGTCAACGCCTTTGCTAATTCTTCTAATTGATGGTCTATTTCCGAACTGCTTGACTCTATGCAAAAGGGAACTTCAGAAAAGTCTACCTTTTTGTCTTTAGTAAACGTTTGCAAAGGGTAAAACACAGCTTTTTTATAATGCTCAATTTCATCCAGACTAATAGATCCAGAACAGTGAATAATTGTCGCTTTATGTCCAGCCAATTGTTCAGAAACGTTTTTGATCTCTGAATCAGGAGTTGCTAGAAATATCAAATCGGCAGCTTCATTTATACCCTCTATAGAACATATAACCTCACATTCTAATTTAGCTGCTAACCCAGCTGAAGTACTATGCCTTGGACTAATTACCTGTATAAAATCTATGAGGTTTGTCTGTTGAAGTGCTGGAAAGAGTTGATACGCCAACTTCCCTGCTCCAACAATCACTACCTTCAGTTTTTTCATCATTTTGAAGACTTAATTAAACGCTGTACTAGTGCTATTAAAGTTCCAATGAACATCAAGGTAATACCTATCCATAATATATTGATATATGGGAAAATTATGGCTTGCATTATGATATAATCTTTTACTCTACTTTTATGTTCGGCAAATTTTATTTCAACCTTTTGTTCATCAACCTTAATATTTGTAAAAGTAAGTCTTAATCCCAATTCATCAATAAATCCATGGATGGGCTGTACTTGGTTTTCAATAATTGTGTAGAACGATTTCCCTTGATATTTTTTACCGGACATATCTGTCACTGTAAAGTGCGCAGAAAGTGCCAGGTTTGCGGCAGACAATTGAATTTCCTCAAGATTAGTAAGCACAACTAAACTATCCAACTTCACAAAATAATTGCTATAAATAACGGAATCCCCAGGGCCAATATCTGTAGATGCTTCATTTAAATATTCATCATTTTCTGTGGCTTCTTTTGGGAAAAAGGCAACATAAGAGTAAATATCTTTATGGAAGTAATGTTTCGTTGACGGCTCAGCCGCATTACCCATGATTTTGTTTTCACGAACATAGGGTTCCAATTCAAAGGATTTTTCTAATTCTCCTTGTTCATTTTTTTCGAAATAATCTACGTGAAAGAGGAATAAATCCTTCTCCCTTTTCATCCCTGTGAAAGAAACAAAATAGTCTCCCATAGCAATGGTATCACCTTCTTCAAGGTAAATATTTTCATTGCTTGGAACATTCTTAGCGATATAGGTTTTATTCTGGGAGATGATCTCTTTTTTCGCGTTTGAAATAAGTGCTCCCAATACAACTAGACCAAAACCTATATGGGCTACGGTTGTTCCAGATTTTTTAAGATTTGCCCCTAATGCCTTTCTCCAATATGTAAAATTACCTACTATGGTAAACAGAGAAGAGAATAACAAAAGGATAAACATTGGGTTCTCTAAATCGGTAATTAGAGCGGCTATAATTGTAAGTACAATGGATATTATTATTGGATAGGTAATTGACTGCAAGAATTTTTTACCATTCGTTTTTTTATTAGAGAGAAATTGCACCCCACCTAAGATCAATGTAAGCACAATGGTAAATGGTACCTGCCAAGAGTTATAAACTGCTAACCTATTTAATGCCGGTGCCTTATCCACATCGTATAATGTGAAAAATGCTCCATTTGGACCAAATAGTTTATTGAATATTGGAAGTGATGTTTCAAAAGTGATTTGAAGTGAAGAGAGAATCAGTACCAAGCTACCTATGAATATCCAGAACTCTCTAGATAAGGTGTCATCTTCTTCATATTTCACCCCAAATTTTCCCTTTTTAAGAAGTAATAGCAAAAATGGAATAAGTGTAAATACTAATAAGAAAACCAATAGTTGTGTCTCCATTCCTCCTGCAAATGCATGAACAGAGGTATCTCCTAGAACTCCACTTCTAGTTAAATAGGTAGAGTAAAGTGTAAAAATGAATCCACCTAAGGTAAGAATGTAGGTACTTATTAAGTTGTTGTATTTCTTCTTTTGAACCAGCATCAAGTGAGCAGCTCCGAGTAGAATCAACCAAGGCACCAAAGAAGAGTTTTCAACAGGATCCCATGCCCAGAAACCACCAAATGTAAGTGATTCATATGCCCAAGCTCCACCTAGTAAAATCCCTAGTCCAAGGATCATTACCCCAGCAAAAGCCCATGGAATAGCAGGTTTAATCCAAGATTTATATTTCCCAATGATTAAACCACCTACAGCGTAAGCAAATGGAATTAGGGTTAAGGCAAAACCTAAGAATAGAATAGGAGGGTGAATCACCATCCAATAATTCTGTAATAAAGGATTTAGCCCTCTACCGTCTGCAAATTGAGGATTATTTAGATAATCTGGCATTTGCATAAATGGCATGCCGATATAGTCCGGTAATTCTCTAACTAAAATGAATGGGGTAGTACCAATTTGAAAATCTCCAATATAGGTTCCCAGAATCATAGTTACTAAAAAGACTTGTACAAATGCCACAACCATTAAAACAGGTGCTTCCCATTTGGATTTTTTCAGCAATAGAATCATCCCAAGAACGATATGCCAAAATATCCAAAGTAAAAAACTACCTTCTTGACCTTCCCAAAAACAGGAGATTACAAATTCAAGTGGCAATGCTTTTGAAGAGTGTTTCCAGACATATTGATATTCAAAATACTGATTGAATATCATAAAAGCCATTGCTGAAACAATCACAATTATTGAAAGTGCATGAATCCCAAATGAGGCTCTTGCAATTTTTATCCAAGATTTATCTTCCGACTTTATAGACTTATAATAAGCGAAAGAACTTAAGAGGGCAGTAACAAAGGCTAAATAAATAGAAAATTGTCCTATTTGACCAGGTAGTAGGTGTTCACCAATAAAATTCATAGATCTATTTTATTTTGCTGCTTCAATTTTTTGTTGATCTTCATATTTTGAAGGACACTTTAACAATAACGTTTTTGCTACAAAATTACTATCTGTTGCAAATCCAGTCATTGTAATTTTTTCAGACTTCTCGAAGTCCTGAGGTTTTGATTGGTGAATTTGAACTAGACGTTCATTCTTCTCTTCATCCGTAGCATAAAAGGATAATAGGTCCTTTTGAGGATTATAATCGATAGCTTTGTCTTTTACCAAATAACCAATTACAGTGAATTGTTTCCCCATATTTTGTTCGGCTTTGGTAAAACTGACATAGGTACTTGTATTCGTTAAATTACTAACGAGTGCACCTATTACCAGAACACTGAAAATGATTAAAGCGATGTGCGACTTTTTCATAGATCTGAAGTATTTTTTGCAAATTTATTCTATAATTTCTAAATGACTCTGATATCTGTCATTCTTTTTGCTAATAATGGCTTCAATAGGCATTATTTCTTGTTAAAAATTGTTTAGATTGCTCAAAAATCAAATAGCCTTCATTTAAAGAGTAAGCATATGTACTATAAAGTATCCTACGAAAACCCACATAGACATTTCATAAAAGTAACTCAAAAGATTAGCATAACAAATGATAATCCTATTGTACTTCAACTGCCAAGTTGGAGACCTGGTAGATATGAATTGGGGAATTTCGCTAAAAACATAAGGGACTTTAGGGTTTCAAATGAAGAAAATAGACCTGTAAATTTTATTAAAATCTCAAAGGACTCCTGGAGAATTGAAAGTAAAAATTCTAAAGAAATAGAAGTTGAATATTTGTATTATGCCAATGAGTTAAATGCAGGTTCAACCTATTTGGATGAACACCAATTATATGTAAATCCTATCAATTGTTGTTGCTATGTTGTAGGACGAGAAATGGAACCAGGAACTTTGGAGATTAAGGTGCCTGAAAACTACCAAATTGCGGTTGCTTTACCTGCTATATCCAAAAATAGCTTTTCTATATCAAACTTTGATGAGCTAGTAGAATCACCATTTATTGCTTCGCCCACACTTACTAAGTGGACCTATCAGGTTGAAGATTATAATTTTTATATCTGGTTTCAGGGATTGGTAACTGGAAATGAAGAAAAGGTAGTTAAAGACTTTGAGAAATTCACTCGTCATCAAATTCAGGCATTTAAATCACTACCTACAAAAGAATATCATTTTCTCTATCAACTAAGTCCTTTCAAATCGTACCATGGGGTTGAGCATACGGCATCAACAGTTATTACACTAGGACCAGATAAAGAAGTCTTTCAAGATAAACTTTATGAGGAATTCATAGGCGTATCATCCCATGAACTTTACCATGCTTGGAATATAAAGGCATTAAGACCGGCCAGTATGAAGCCCTATGCTTATGCTAAAGAAAATTATTCAAAACTTGGCTATATTTATGAGGGTTTAACAACCTATATGGGTGATTTATGCCTTTGGGAGTCTGGAGTTTATACCAACCGTCATTTTCAACATTCCTTTGAGGTATGGCTAGAGAAACACTTTTACAACAGTGGCAGAAAACATTATTCTATTGCAGCATCCAGCTATGATACATGGCTAGATGGTTATGTACTTGGCATTCCTGGAAGGAAAGTGTCTATTTATCAGGATGGAGCATTGTGTATGTTCATGATCGATTGTATTATTCGAGAGCGTTCAGATAATACAAATAGCCTGCAAGATATAATGACAGAAATGTATAGTTCAAAAGATATTCGTGAAAATGGTTATTCAGAGGCTTATATCATGGATATATTCGTAAAATATGGAGGAATTGAAGTAAAAGAAATATTCGACAAGCATATCTATGGAACTGAGGACTATTTGCATAACCTTAAAAAAGCCTTTAAGCGCCAAGGATGGCAATTGGACATTCTAGACAATACAAATAGCTTAGAGGCTCAATTGGGTGTTCAGATCATATCAAAAGAGGGAAGTGCCTATATTTACAGAGTAGAAATTGACTCTATTGCCGATAAGAACGGAATAGCAGTAGGAGATTTCATTGAAGAACTTAATGGTGATAAAATAGATTTTAATAAACCAGATATGCTTGAAGGGATTCAGCAATTTGATCTTAAAATAAAGCGAAAATTTGACAGATTGGAACTGAAATTAACAAATCAAGAAAAGCTATACTTTCCGAAATTTAAGGTAACCATTCCTTAAAATTACTAAAAACAGTAAATGATGGGCAAATCAAATTTGCTCATCATTTTTCCATCTTTCTAATTTGGGAATTCGTTTTGTGAATAAGCCTGCCAAAAATCCAGGAAAGCCCATTTCTTTCATTTTAGATTTTACAAAACCTTGCATTTCACCTACGGTCATATTCTTTTGTTTAAATAGGCCAAACTCGTAGCAGCAACTGCAAAATCTTTTACTTTTACTACCGTCCAAATTTGTCCCACCGAGATGAACATCTTTTTTTAGGGGCATTCCACAACTTTGACAATTCTTATATCTTTTAAAAGAAATTATCTGTGTTGCCATAATTATCAAAGTTCCGAAAAAACTGCGAGACACAAAAGAAAAATAGATCTTAATTCATTATTAATCAGTTATTTATGCTAATTATCCAAGGTTTAGGTTTAAATAATTCTCCAATAGATTTAATAGACTCTCTTCTTCTATTGGTTTTGTAATAAAATCAGTAAATCCTATAGATTCCTTATTGTTAATAGTTTCAATTTGGACATGCGCAGTTTGGGCGATAATTGGAATTTCTGAATTTTCTTTTCGTATCAATTTTGTGGCATGGTAACCATCCATTTCTGGCATTTCAATATCCATCAAGATAAGATTAAAATCTTTCTCATTGGTAAATAATTCTACCGCCTCCAAACCATTCTTAGCACGACAAATATCCAGCTTTATATCTAATTTATTAAGTAACATATTCAGCAGCATAAAATTCATTTCAACATCCTCAGCGACTAGAATTTTATACACGGAATCATTTTTCCGTATTTTCTTTTTAACCTTTTTTACAACCGACTGAACCGGTGGTACATTCTGAAAAGGAATACTTACTGAAAATTTGGATCCTTTACCCTTAATGGATTCAACCATTACAGATCCTTTAAGGATTTCAACATTATCCTTTACTATGGATAACCCAAGTCCTAATCCATCATATTTTCGAGATAAAGCTTCTTCCTCCTGGGTAAATCTATTAAATACTTTACCCAGCATTTCTTTACTAATACCTACACCTGAATCCTTTACAAACAGCTTTACATGTTCTTGGTCTAACCTATACCCAATTTCAATAGTACCGCTAGTTGAAAACTTAATTGCATTCTGAATTAAGTTGGATATGACTCTATATAACCTAGCCTTATCAGTTTTTAGGAATGCGTTTTCGTCCAATAATTCTTTGTAAACAATTATATCCAGCCCTTTACTGATGGCTTGTAGTGTAAAAACATTGAACAACTCATCAAATAGGTTATTCAATGAAAAATCTTCAAGATGTAGCTCAACATGTTTAGAATCAAATCTAGATATTTCTAGTATTTCATCTAAAGTTTTATGCAGTTGTTCACCACTGCTTAGTACTATGTTTTGGAACTTTTTAATATCCTTATCTGCTAAATTCCCAGATTGAAGCATCCGTGAAAAGCCAATAATTCCATTTAATGGTGTTCTTATTTCATGGGATAAATTAGCTAAGAACTTACTTTTCAGATTATTATTCGTTATAGCTTCGTCTTTAGCCTTTTTAAGTGCTTCATTTTGTTTTTTATAATCTTCCGTTAGTAGTGCGTATTCTTGATTGTTCCTTAATAGCTGAAGTTCCATTTTTTTACGCTTGGTAATATCCTGGATTATTCCAATCAATTTAACAGGAATGCCTTCTTTGTATTCAGCCATTCCAACTGTACGTACCCATTTCTTATTTCCAACTTTAGTTTGGAATTTAAGTTCAAGATCATAGGGGGTATTCTTTTCTATCGCATCGTTTATAGCTTGAATTAATATAGGGCGATGTTCTGGGTCATAATAAGTAATCCCTTCTTCTGCAGACGGCACTGCGTTTCCTGGAATATCATAAATATTGAACACTTCCTCCGTAAAAAAAGACTCCATTGTTTTCAGATCCAGCTCCCAACCTCCAATGTGGGTAATTTTTTGGGTATTCTTTACTAAGTCATCATATCGCTTCGTTTTAATCGATTCTTCCCTCTTTAAAGTGATGTCTTTACCATAAACAATCCAGTTCAACGTGTTAAATCCATTTACCTTAGGTACAATTTTAATTTTGTAAACCTTTATGGAATTGGTTTTTGTTTTAAATTCAAATTCTGCTATATACTTACCACTCTTATCCAGTTTTTTGTAGATTTTATCCATCTGTTTTTCAGAAAGTGGCTTTGCGAAAAGAGAAAATATATTTTTTTCTAAATAGGAATTATCTTCTATATTGAATAGGCGATCAAAGGAACTAAAAGTAGTCGAAATTATACCTTCATCAGATGTAACACAAAGAATCTGACTACTAGTGTTGATGGTACTAAGGAAAAAATCAGTTTCTCTTTTTGCATGAATCTCTTCCGTAATATCGCGAATTACACTTTTTAAATAAAAGGCATTTGTTACATCGCAGTATTCAACTCTAGCGGCATCATTGATGATTTTTATTTCACCATTGCTCAATTTTAAAGAATATTGAATTTCATGGCTGGTTGCATTTTTAATGGCATTTGAATAGACAGAATGCACCAGATCACGATCCATATCCATTACCTTAGGTAAAAGGGCACCAACATCAAACATTTGTGGAAGTTCGGAGAATTCAAAAATTGTTCTGCACCCCTCACTCATCATCCATTCTTGGGTAGACAAATTAATATCCCAGTATCCAATATTTCCAACCTCACCTAACTCCTCAAACCTCGAAATTTTGTATTTCAAATATTCTATTTGGTGTAGTAGCTCTTCCTGCGTAAATTTCTTATGGATACTCATATATTGTGAGGTAATTTCAATCTCATTAATTATCACGCTCCTGTGATAATGGGGGGTTATAACATTGATTAATGCCAGGCATAACGAATGCTTAAATTTAAAATAAAATTACTTTTAAAAATCATTTTTTTAAGATTTAATCAAAAGAGTCATTACACTTTAAAATATTAAATATTAAAGGTGATTTTTACAATGTTTTCTGACAAATTAATTAAAAACGAGATCAATATTTCAAAATCAAAATGTATTTATATTTGTGATTTTCAGCGAATTGAATTAACTTTAATAGCATGTTTATCAGTTGTTTGAAATCAATGTATTAATCATTTTTCTATATTTTACTCAACTGATTCAATATTTGTTAAGATTAAGAAACATAAAATTTATGCTATGAAAACAAATAAAATTAAAATAGTACTTTTCTCCTTATGTATGCTCGTTTCTATAATAGGGTATAGTCAAATCACAAACAAAACAATTGGGGCTCAAGAATTCAGTGGAGAAATACTAATAGAAGCGGATAAAAACGCAACCTGGCAAGTGCTTACCAATGTAATGGAATTCTGTGATATTATGGGCTATAAATACCTTGACGGTGATAGGAGTTTTGACAGGGTAGGAGCAATGAGTCGGGTAGAAGACTGGGGGGAAACTGGTAATTTAATCCTCACAAAAATGATTACTGCCAAAGAATTGAGAATTGGTTGGGAGCCAGAAAATGGAAGCTATTTCTGTAGTGAGCGCTGGATATTAACAACCGAAGGAAATAACACACGCGTAAGTTTTGTATTGAGGTACTCCGAATCAGGTAAACAGTCGGCTGAATCCATTCGAGAACAAATTGCTCATTACAATTTGGTTTTAGCAAAATTGAAAAGGAAATTAGAATATTAGCAAACAGCTATAATTTTAAACCTTAAGAAGAAGTGTGAACTTTGTGCCTTTACCTTCTAAACTTTCAACGGAAAGTTTCCCTCTGTTGTTTATCAGGAATTCTTTGGCCAACATTAACTCAACAACAGCCTTTGAAGAGTCTACATTAGAGGCCCCTTTTCTTTTCTTAACATGGAATAGTTGATCCAATTCATCCTTGGGAAAACCTTGGCCATTATCTTCAATTTCAATATGTATGTTTTCTTTATCTATTTTTGTACGAACCCATATAATACCGTCAATATTTGAAAATTGAATGGTAAAAGTTAACACGTTTCGGATGGCTGTTTCCAACATATTTTTATCAATCAAGGTAACAATACCTTCCTTCGGTAAATCTTGGAAAACTTTTATCCGTTTTAGTGTTAATGCTTGATGTTTTGAATCAATTATACTTTTAATAGATTCTGATAAATTAACCATGCTGGCATTTACCGACATATTTAAAATATCCTCTTTGGACCATGATAATACATCCTCCAAGACCTTATGAGATTGTCTTGTGCTGGTATTAATCCTTTCTAGGTATTCTTTCAATTCTTGAGGTTCTATCTCATCTATATGCTTGTATAACTCCTGTAAACTATTCTTTACCTGTGTAATATTAGAGAATACATCATGGTAAAAAATTGATAAGAATTTTTCCTTTACTTTATGAGCATCTTTTAATTCTTCAATTTTCTTTTCAATCTCCACAGCTTTGTACAGAATATCTAAATCCTTTTCAACACTATCTCTAATGCTTGTTAGGTATTCACGAAACATATCACTGTAGCTATTTTCTTTATTATCTAATACACAGAAAGAGCCGAATATCTCACCATCTGGCCAGCGAATTGGAACCCCTAAATAGGAAATCATATCTACAAGCAAGTCAGGATTATCCTCCATCCACAAACTATCTTTCAAGGCGTTTGGAATCATCAACTCTCGTTTTGTTCCACAAACAGTTTCACAATACAAACCATGCTTCAAGTCGGACTCTTCTCCTTTTTCAAAAGGATTACCCTCAGTACTACTTCTTAAAAAAACTTTTATATTTTGCTCATTCAATTGCATGATAAGTCCTGCAGGGACATCAATGAATTTCGCTGCCAAGTCTAAAATGGTTTGCCATTTTTCAATGATCTTTTGGCTAATTTCGGGTTTATTAATGGAGGTAATTCTAACTTTTACCCACTCATTTGATTCCCGAATAAATATGGTGGAGTATCGGGCTTTCATTATTTCTAATATTAAGACTTTAACTTACTAATTAGTAATAAGTTACGAAATATTAGTCGAATTTTACCTGCCCAAAAGGTTAATTTTGAGCCTGTTTTTCAGCAGGCTCAAAAAGCAATAAAGAATAGTAGATATTAAGACTGTATTATAAAAATACAAGGCCTTTTATGCAGTACATTTAATAAATTTTTCTTCCATGCTTTAATAGGAAGTGTCTTGATAAATTCGGTATCCAATGATACATCACAAGCGATACAAAGCATAGTATTTGGAGAGCAGGTATCCAAAATCTCTTCTGCCAACTTTATATTCCTATAAGGAGTTTCTATAAAAGATTGTGCCTGACTAAAGTCTCTACTTTGCTTTTCTAGCATCTTTAATCGTTTCTTTCGATCGGACTTATCAATAGGTAGGTAACCATTGAATGCGAAACTTTGCCCGTTCATTCCACTAGCCATTTGTGCTAATAAAATAGAAGAGGGTCCAACAAATGGAACAACTTGAAAATTCTTTTCATGTGCCATTTTAACCATTTCAGCACCCGGATCTGCGATACCAGGACATCCTGCATCAGTAATAATACCGATATTTTCACCTTGAGCAATTGGATCCAAGAAATTAGATTTATCTAACTCAGTAGTATGCTTATTCAAAACTGAAAAAACAAATTCAGATTGTTCAAAATCACTCTCAATTTTCTTTAAGAATGCTCTTGCTTCCTTTGGATTTTCTACAATGAAATGTTTAATTCCCTTAACCTGATCTATTACCCAAGAAGGAATGACCCGTGTTAAACCAACATTACCTAAAGTATTCGGAATTAGATATAGCTTTCCTGTCTTTGCCATGGTAGAAATTTTTTACAAACTTCCAATTTTCAAATTTGAATTGCAAGCTATATGAAAGATAAAATGTTGCTGAGAACTATCATTCTCAGCAACAATTGGTTTAGAAGTCTATAGGGGAAGGTTTCTTGTTCTCATCTACACAGACCATGGTAAAAATACCACTGACTGCCTTTTCCCGACTATCATTGTACATTTCTTCTACAAAGAGGTCTACGCGCACCTGAATACTCGTTTTTCCTACTCTAATTACTTTTCCAATCAATTCTATGAGTGTGCCAGAAGGAATTGGTTTTTTAAAATCAACGCGATCCGAAGACACCGTTACGACTCGTTGTCTACAAAAACGAGTGGCAGAAATGAAGGCAACTTCATCCATCAATTGTAATGCGGTCCCTCCAAACAAGGTATCGTAATGATTGGTAGTGTTTGGGAATACAGCCTTGAAAATACGCGTTTCAGACTGTTTAATTTTTTCTTCTAACATTTAGATTTATTAAAAGGGTTAATAATTACATACTTACTCTTGCATGCATGGATTAAAACTGAGGATAAAGTATTCTGGCTCTTTTCTGATTGTCAACTACCCGTTACTAATAGTAAGCAGTGGTATATTGACAAAAGATAAATTGAAAATTACAGCTGCGCGACAGCTCCGGATTTTAACCGGATTCCTTTTACTCAATTGTATATTGATGGGTACAAATCTAAATGCTTTTGATGTTAATACGCCTAGGAATAGTAGATAATATTCATGAAAATTCACTTGAATTAAGCCACAAGAACTATTTATTGAATCATATTAATCCGTTATATTTGTTATTCTTTCAAATTATTTAATGATTGATACATTTTAGCAAGATGAAAAATACATTTCTTATTATTATTTCTTTTATCTCTCAAATTACTTTCTGTCAGCCTGGAACTTTGGTTTCGGATCAATTATTAGATGAATACGAACTAGCGGACGTTCCGGTTTTACTATCCCAATTAGGAATTCCATCCTTTTTGGTAAATCAGAATTTTGGGGTTGAATTGTATAAGTTGACTTATTTAACCAAGGCGCCATTAGGTGATTCTCTAATTTTGGCTTCCGCATTTGTAACTGTTCCAAAAAGTACGACCTATGAATTCCCGCTATTTCACTATAATGCAGGAACAAGGCCGTATGAAGAAAATCTTTCTAATCTTGAGAATGAAGCTCTCGCCTTAGCCATGTTGGCCATTGAAGGGAATATTTCAATGGCTCCAGATTATATTGGCTACGGGGATAGCCCATTAAATATTCCGCATCCATATTTACATGCAGAAACGGAAGCCAATGCTGGAATAGATTTACTTAAAGCTGCACATACCTTTTTAGATAGCATTGGCGTTCATACGAATAATAAGCTTGTTTTAGGAGGCTATTCTCAAGGGGCTCATGCTGCCTTAGCTTTACAAAGAAGCTTACAAGAAAATAATCCTGAAAACTATGAAATAGTGGGAACTTATGTTGGAGCTGGCCCATACGACTTATCTGGACCTGTCATTGACAGTGTTTTAACAGGAAGCCCAATTGAAGGTTATTTTTTCCCATTTCTGCTAGAGAGCTATCAGTATATGTATGGAGATGTTTATAGCAGTTTGGAAGAAATTTATGCTAGTCCATGGGATAGTTTAATACCTAGAGCATTTAGTAAAACTGATCCCTTGACCGTAGCTGATTTGACATTCCCTCCAAGTCCGATTTATATATTAACACCGGACTATTTATTGGATTTACAAACAGATACAAATCATATAGTTCGTCAACATCTAAAAACGAATGACCTTCATAAAGATTGGTTCCCAACTACCAGTACAAGTCTTTACCACTGTACTGAGGATAATTTTGTACCAATTGAAAGTACAGAAAATACATATAACGCATTTTTGGATGCCGGTGCTCAAGAAATAGAATTTATTGAAAATTCTACTCCAGGCATATTGCACTCTGAATGTTTCTCACCCTATTTATTGAACTTGAAATTGTATTTGGTAAGCATAAGTTCATATGCCCCGGTTGGATTATCTGAAGCAAATCAAATGAATGGAATAAACTGGTATAGTGAAGGACAAAATCTTATTATTACCTCCGAGTTATTCCAGCAACAAATGGTATCCATTTCAACTATTCAAGGAAGAATTATTTTTCAAGATAATGTATCGAATGAACTTGAAATACCAATGGGCAAATTGCCTAAAGGATGTTATATCATCAATGTTGGAGACTTCTCTTTTAAATACCTAAAGTAAAGAGTACTTTGTAATGATCATCTTTGAATAAACTTGAAAATCAGAAACCAGAAATTATTATGATGGAAAAAGAAAATATAAATAGTTATTTCCAAGAACTAATTGAAGGATGGGGAATACTTGAAGTATGGGCATCTCCATTGTTGCTTTTACTGAGTATTATCTCTTTGATCATTATTTGTATTATAATTGACATAATTACCAAAAAACTACTACTTAAATTCATATCAAGCCTGGTAAAAAGATCCAAGGTTCAATGGGATGATATCTTGTTAGAACATAAGGTTTTTGATAGGCTAGCGCATATAATGCCTGTATTATTTATTGAGTTTACAGCTCCAACCATTTTCGCGAATTACGAGTACCTTGTTTCAATTGTTATTAGGCTTACAGAGGCCTATATCATTTTTATATTCCTAATGGTGATTGTATCCATTATCAATGTAATGGATTATTATGTTAAGCAACTAGAGTCCATGAAAGATAAACCAACGGATAGTTATTTTCAATTGGCTAAAATTGTTGTTTACTTTTTCGCAGGAGTAGTAATTATTGCAACATTATTTGACAAGAAGTCCATCAATATTTTAACTACTTTTGGAGCGCTTACAGCCGTTATTTTATTAATTTTCAAGGATACTATTCTTGGGTTTGTTGCAAGCATTCAAATAGCAGCAAATGATCTTGTAAGGGTTGGAGACTGGGTATCCTTTGGGAAATATGGAGCAGATGGAACCGTTACCAAAATAACATTAAATACAGTTAAGGTTCAAAATTGGGATAAAACCATCACAACTATTCCTACTTATACCCTGGTTTCAGACTCATTTAAAAATTGGAGAGGAATGAGTGAAGCGGAAGCTCGTAGAATTAAACGCTCGCTCTCTTTCAAAATTGGCTCTGTTATGTACTGCGATGAAAGCTTCTTGGATGAGCTACAGAAAATTCATTTATTAACACCTTTTTTAAAAAATAGAAGAGAAGAAATCGCTATTTACAATCAAGAAAATGGAGTTAATAAAGATGTCAAGGTAAATGGTAGGCATCTTACCAATATTGGGGTATTCAGGGAATACACAGAAGCTTATATCTCTAACCACCCAAATATTAGACCTGACTTAACAAGGATGGTTATGCAGTTGGCAACCACCGAAATTGGTATTCCATTACAGGTATATTGTTTTACAAACACGACAGATTGGGGTGAATATGAAAAAATTCAAGCAGATATTTTCGATCATTTAATCGCTGCTGCACCAAAATTCCATTTGGAAATATTTCAAGCTCCTAGTGGAAAAGATTTTCAGCGTTTAGTATAATAAAAAAGCCCCATCAGATAAATGATGGGGCTTTTTTATTAGTTTATTTTTTTTCCTTTCAAAAATACTTGCTCCACTGGGTTCTCTCCAAAACTATAGGGGATATAAGAATAGGAAGGCATTTTCTTAGTTATAAAGAAATTAGCCAACTTACCCACTTGAATGGTACCACATTCTTTTTGAAGGTTCATAGCGTATGCTCCGTTAATAGTGGCAGCGTTGATGGCTTCTTCTGGTGTCAATTTCATTTTGATACAAGCCAATGAAATAACAAAATTCATATTTCCTGATGGGGTAGACCCTGGATTGAAATCTGTTGCCAAGGCTACTGGAAGATTTGCAGCAATCAACTCTTTAGCAGGAGCATAAGGTATACCCAAAAAGAAAGAACAGGAAGGCAATACCGTTGGCATAGTGTTCGACCCTTTCAAATCTTCTATGTCCTTTGGTTTCATGATTTCCAAATGATCTACTGACAGGGCTCCATTATCTATTCCAACTTGAATTCCTCCAATACTTGTAAATTGATTTACGTGAATTTTTGGAACCAATCCAATCGCTACTCCAGCCTTAAGAATGCGGTCCGTTTCTTCTGGAGTAAAATAATTTGTTTCACAGAAAACATCTATAAAATCAGCCAAAGACTCGTCCTTTATTATAGGAAGCATTTCATTGATGATTAAATCGATATAATCCGTTCTATTTTCTTTGTATTTTTTTGGAATCGCATGCGCGCCAAGAAAGGTAGGTTTTATAGCAATTGGGAAACTATCTTGTAATCTTTTTACGACTCTAAGAATTTTAATCTCATCCTCAACAGACAATCCATAGCCACTTTTTATTTCAATGGCTCCAGTACCCATCTTTATCACTTGCATCAAGCGGTCTGAAGCACTTTTGAATAGTTCCTCCTCAGATAAAGCATGCAATTTACCCGCTGAATTCAAAATCCCACCACCCTTAAGAGCGATTTCCTCATAGGTCATACCGTTTATCCTGTCGACAAATTCACCTTCTCTAGTTGCAGCAAAAACTAAATGCGTATGGCTATCGCACCAACTTGGAAATACCATTTTACCTTCAGCATCCAGTACTTCTGTACGCGTCCAATCTGCTACACCTTGCCAATCATCCATAGAACCAAATGACTTAATTCTATCATCTTCAATTTCCAAATAGGCATTTTCAATAACAGGAAGGTCACTCATTTCAACCCCAACCTTTTTTTCTTGTTGCTTATAAGCAACTTGAACAAGGCATTTTATATTTTTTATAATGGTAATCATAGTACTCTATTTTTTTTGGTTGACTGCCTAATAACTTTCAGTCAAATCTTTCAAAGCGTCGGACATAGACTTTTTATCAGAATAAAAGTCAAGAATTTTTTCTATAACCGCATCAACGACAGTATCAGGACATGAAGCACCAGAACTTATCATAATCTTTACAGGCTTATCTGATGATAGGAAGTCTTTAGTTATAAGGTGCTCTTTATTTGGATAATCAAAATGATGGATTTCGTTCTTTGATTTTATTTCGGAAGCATTACAAATAAAGTAAGTTTTCAATCTTTCTTCACATAATTCTACCAAATGTGAGGTGTTAGAACTATTGTATCCACCAACAACAATGGCAAAGTCAGCTTCTTCTTTTAACATTCCAAAAGTAGCATCTTGATTTTCATTCGTTGCATAACACAAGGTATCCCTAGTTTCTGCGATATGATCTTTATAGGCCTCTACACCATAATACGCTTTGCAGCTATCTTTAAGGTATTCCGAAATAGCAGTAGTTTCTGAAGCCAACATGGTTGTTTGGTTCACTACTCCAATTCTGTCTAGATGTAAATCAGGATTGAATCCTTCTGAATATTTACCGTCAAAATAGGTGTAAAATTCCGCTTTAGAACGTTCCTTTTTCAGCACCGAAGCCAAAAATTGCGCTTCTTCCATATTTCTGATCACCAAGGCATGAGAATTCTGAATACTTTGAGAATAGGTTGCTCTCGTTTCTTCATGATTGTGCTTACCGTGAATAATGATCGTATAGTCCTTTTTTCCCAATTGCTCAGAACGTTTCCAAACTCTTGTTACAAACGGACAGGTAGTGTCATAGCTGCTAATTTCAACCCCCTTTTCTGTCAACAACTGTTTTATTTCAACAGTGGTTCCAAAGGCCGGGATTATCACAATATCCTCAGGTTGAATAGTATCCCATGGAATCAATTGATCACCTGACGTATTCATTATAAACGAAATCCCATGTGACTGAAGATCATCATTTACATCTGGATTGTGAATCATTTGACTCAGCAAATAAATTTTCTTATCTGGATTCTCGCGAATGGCTCTATAAGAACGCTCAATTGCATTTTCCACCCCATAACAAAAACCAAAGTGACGAGCGATTACAAAACTAACCGGACCAAAGTTTATAACAGTAGGTGATACATCCTTTTTCCTTGGGTCTGAAGTTTGTCTTATCTCCTTTATTTTTTTAATAAAGTCCGATTTGTATATGGTAGGTATGTCGAATCGTTTCATGTGTACATTTTAATCCTGATCTAACTATTCGAATCAGTGGATTATGAGCTTGTAAAATCAACTCATACAAAGGTAATAATTTGACTACTTTTCTTGCCGTTTTTTAATTTTTTTCATCCACCTATTTACACGTTTTCTTTCCCTGCGCTTAGGATTTAGAATATTTGATACAGCCCCTAATATAAGACTGCCAGATTCACCTGATCCTCCTGGTCTCAAATTAATGGGACCTTTATATTGTTTTACACCGGGTAGTGTAACATTCGTTTCAAAACTATCTCTATCTAAAGCTAGAAAATCTTTCTTAAACTGCTCATAATCACCTTGCATTAGGATGATTTCCTCAAGTTCTTCGTTAAGCGGATCCAAATAAATAGTGTCCATATTTTCTTGATAGAATAGAGCGGTATTTAGGCTTAATTTTTTGTAACCAATATGTGAAAATTGTAACATAGAAGAATCCAAAATTGAAATTTCAAATATTCCATCTTCACCAGAAAGGGTAGTGGTAAGTCCTAGGCTATCAGATACAAAAACATTGGGAATGGGCAAGGTAGTTTCAATATCCAAAATTACCCCCTTAACATCATAATAGGCAATTTGGGCCATACTTGGAAAAGTACAACACAATAGGAATATATATAGTAGATTGTTAAACATGGTCTAATTTGATCATTTGTTACAAATTAAAGGCTTAAGAAGAATACTAAGCGGATTCGTATTTGTAATAAAGTCTAAACTATGTTATGCAGTGTTAATAAATTTAACCTAGCATCCAATTAATCCTTCTTTGGCATGTCTTTATTCATAAAATAACTCAAAGCACCTGAAGGACAGGTTTTCATTTGTTCTATAATTTCAGCAGTACTTGCCTGCTCCATTTTTACCCATGGTCTCTCTCCAGGAGTATACATGGCAGGAAGCGCCTTGATACAATTTGCACTATGAATACAAAAACTAGGCTTCCATACTACCGTAATTTCACCATTTGTATATTGATATTCTTTAACATTCTCCTCTGGATTTAATGCTTTATGAGAACCATCACAATAGGGAGGATTTTTAGTTTTTTTACACATGCACATCCAGGCATCTCCAGACTCTTCAGCCCTAAATCCAGTGGGCAAAAATGGACTTCCTTTATGCCCACCATCGCAATAAGGTTGTTTTTTTGATGCACCACAAGCACACCATTGATATTTTTTGCCCTCCAATAATTCAACCTTTTTAGGTTGATAATCTGCAGTTTTTGGATCACTCATGGTTTCAATATTTTAATTAAACCTCACTCTATTCTTTAAATTTCTGCCTCAAAGCTCTCTCTGTCAATACAATTGGAAATATGGAAAGAATCACTAATAGCCCCAATGCAATTAACAAGGAGTACATATCTGGAAGATTAAGGAATATTCCCAAACTACTGCTCAAGATCATTATTGCTCCCCACCTTATCAATTGAAATGCACCATATTTTTGTGCGAAATCCCAATGTTCATCAGACTTCATAGAAGAGCTGGTTCGATACCCATATATTCCATTTATCTTCTTTGGAGGAAATTTCAACATTATCCAACCTGCCAAAATGAAAATTGGACCACAAATTATGGGTATCAGAAAAAGAGGGTTTAACCAAATCATATCAATTGTATTGGATTATAGGAAATTACGAAAAATATTCAACTGAAATTCTATTATTAATATATTATTTGTTCCAAATATTCTTTTTTATCTGGCCTTCAGGATTCTTTTCATATTGCTTTTTATCCTTAAATCGATAGCCAATGCTCAATGCAAAATTTGGTATAAATAACTCATTGCCTAAAGAAGGCATTTCATTCTCCCTCGCTTTTATAATATAAAAAATACTTAATTTAAATTGAGCAATATTTAGTGATAATTTACTCCCTAAAGTTTCATATTGGAGATCTTTTTTTTCATCCAAAGCGTCTAGATACAACCTATCACCAAGATTTAGCTCTTCATTTACCTGGTAGTTTATTGATGAATAACTAATATTTGAGTACCTATAAAAAACGGACAATTCTAAAACCCTTCCAGTTATCCCAAGATTAGTCTGAATAAAACTTTTATTGGCTTTTAACCGTGCAAAATCTGAAGGGAATTCATAATCCCCCTTATAAGAATGTCTCCCGAATCCGCCAAAAATAGAATATCTAAAATATGAATTTAGGCTTGAGCCATACCAACCTAGTCCCAATTCTGTTGTTCTCCCTTTTTCACTATTCCCATTACCGTGGTCGAATTCATAGGTATTGTGATTCAACATTAATCCGAACTTATCTATAGGCGTATAAGAAGCTTGAAGGTCTACACCTTCACTCACGGCAACAGTGATTTCACCATCCCCCTTTTCTTCTGGGAGAAATACATTGGGTGTATTTGGGATATAATAAAAATTACGACACGATGTATTAAGTAGGAGTATTCCAAAAATGACAATAATCAATTTCATATTTATTATTTTAAATAATTAATACATTTTCAAGGCACTTACTCAGCTATTATCGAGTATTCAGCCTAAATTTAAGGCCTAAACTTACAACCGTCTTGGATTCATCCCACCAAGAGGTATTCGCCGGTTTATTTATATACTTATAAATAGTATATTGTAATTGAATCCTAAACTCCTCATTTTCCTATACCTAGTTGAATGCCAGGTTCAATAAACCATGTAATTGATTTTTTATCAACAGACTCCAGGTATATAAGGTCATTAATAAATTCATCTTCAGTAATGGAATAATGTACATCAAAATAGTACAGGTTGGAAAATCTAGAAAAAATGGAAAAATCAATATACTTTAAATCTAAACTCATAAAATTTACTTGTACAAATGACTTTAAGGCATGTAGTCTAGAAAAGTTTGATGTGTACCCGTATTTACCTTTATAATTGAAATAGCCTAAACCACCATATAGGGAATATTTAATCAAGTTATTTTCTGAGCTGTTAAAAATCCCAATGGCTCCTTCAGCGAGATAATTCTTACCACTTGAAGTTAAACCTGAATACGATTCATATTTTTTATTTTCCCATCTCGCATTAAACATCAAACCCAAATCATCCTTTAGGGCATAGGCTAATTGAATTCCTGGTCCAGATCTATCTTGGTTAGAAATTTTAACTTCGAAATCGCCCTTTTCTTCGAGCATAGGTACATTTACAGAATTTGGGATATAATACGTTTGTCTACAAGAAATGTTGCATAATACGATCATTAATAGAAAACTAAACCCCTTCATAAATATATCATTATTAAAAAAAAAAGCCACTTTGAATAAAGTGACTTTTTAAATTTAAGAAAAATATCTGAAATCATGATTGTTCTCAATCCGTTGTAGAGATTCTAATATCAGTTTTATACAATTTTCAACATCGTCTCTATGTGCAGTTTCTACCGTAGTATGCATATACCTAAGGGGTAACGATATTAATGCAGAAGCAACTCCACCATTAGAGAAAGCAAATGCATCTGTATCTGTCCCAGTTGCTCTACTGGCTGCTAATCGTTGGAATTTAATTTTTTTATCCTCAGCAGTTCCCATAATTAACTTCAACAAGTTGTTTTGCACAGATGGCCCATAACTTAATACAGGTCCTTTAGATATCTGTAAACTACCTTGTTTGATCTTATTGATCATAGGCGTATGGGTATCATGACATACATCTGTAACAATAGCAACATTAGGCTTAATGGTTTCAGCAATCATTTGTGCACCACGAAGGCCAACCTCTTCTTGAACAGCATTTACAATATATAATCCAAAAGGTAATTTCACCTTTTTCTCTTTCAATAATCGAGCAACCTCAGCAATCATAAATCCACCGATACGATTGTCCAATGCTCTTCCTACAAATAACTTTTCATTCATTATCATGAAAGGATCTTCATAAGTTACTACGCAACCAACATGGATACCCATTTTGGCTACTTCTTCATCCGACGAAGCACCACAGTCAAGAAATATATTATCTAGGCTTGGAGACTTTTCCGTTTTCTCGCCCATACGTGTATGAATTGCAGGCCATCCAAATACCGCACGAACATGTCCTTTATCTGTATGAATAACCACTCTCTTTGAGGGTGCTATCTGATGGTCGGAACCACCATTTCTACGCAAATAAATAAATCCTTCCTTCGTGATATAATGTACAAACCATGAGATTTCATCCGCATGCGCTTCTATTACAACTTTATATTCTGCCTCTGGATTGATAATTCCAACTACAGTACCATACGTATCAACGGTATAGGTATCAATGTATGGCTTAATATATTTCAACCACAATTTCTGGCCTTCTGATTCAAAACCTGTTGGAGAATAATTATTTAAATAGGACTCCAAGAAGTCCATTGAGCTCTTTTTCAAAATACTTTTTGCTGCCATCCTAAAATGATTAAATTTGTTGTTGAAATTAACAAAATATAAAGCATAAAGAGGCTTAATATCTGATAATTCTATAGTAATCTTTAAATATCATCAGAATGAAAAAAATAGTTGTAGCAGCCGTTACTTTTGCAATGTTTGCATGTGGAGATAGTACCAATACTTCTGATCATGGACATAACCACGACACAGAAAATCACGAAGGACATGACCATGAAAGCCACAAAGGACACGATCATGACAGCCACAAAGGACACGATCATGACAATCATAAAGAAGATAAACATGACAGTCATGAGGGCCACGACCATGCCAGCCATAAAGAAAATGAACATGACAGCCACAAAGGTCACGACCATGATTCTCATGAAGGACATAACCATGGAGAACACGCTGATATAGGCGATGGTAAACATTTTGGAGCTGAGACTACAAAGGAGAATAGTATTACGGTAGATGAAGCCATTGCATTGCTTTCAAAAAAGAATATCAAGAATGCTGAAATCAATGATGTCAAGATTTATGGAAAGATTCATGAAGTATGCCAATCAAAAGGTTGTTGGTTGAAGTTAAATGGATCAGAGGATCAACAAATTTGGGTAAAGTTCAAGGATTATGCATTTTTCGCACCAAAGGATGCTGCTGGACAAATGGGAACCTTCCACGGATCTATCAGCCTAGAACAACAATCTGTTGCCGATCTACAGCATTTTGCTGATGATGCTGGAAAATCTAAAGAAGAGATTGCTAAAATTACGGCACCTGAGGATGTTTATTCTTTAATGGTTGATGGATTTGTCCTAGACTAATACATGGAAAAGAAGATCATTATTACCAATGACGGATCGCATTCACTCTTTGTGCCTGCTCTGAACGAAAATTACCATTCAACACATGGGGCTTGGAATGAAGCCATGCATGTGTTCATTGAAAAAGGACTTAAGAAAATAAATTCCATCGGTCCTATTTCAATACTGGAAATTGGATTTGGAACTGGCTTAAATACGATGCTAACCGCAAAGGAAGCTAATGAACTCAAAAAAGACATTCACTATACTAGTATAGAAAAGTATCCTTTGTCTGAAGATATAATTCAGCAATTAAATTTCACCAAACACATTCCTGATCAAATGGATGAATTTGGTGAAATTTATACAAAGATACATGCAGTAGATTGGGGTTCATTTCAAAAGATTCATTCCTTTTTTCAATTGCAGAAATTAGAAGAATGTATCCTAGACTGGGAGCCATCCAAAAAATTTGATCTGATCTACTTCGATGCTTTTGCACCTGAAAAGCAACCAAAAATTTGGGAAGATGAAATCTTCCAAAAAATGTATGATTGCTTAAATACAAACGGTGTATTAACGACCTATTGTTCAAAAGGAGTCATTAAAAGAAGATTGAAATCCATTGGTTTCCGTCTTGTAAAAACTCCAGGACCTCCTGGCAGGAGGGAAATGACAGTGGCCTATAAGGATTAAAAAAAAGAGAGAAGTAGTAGGGCTACTTCTCTCTTTTTTATGGGTAAAAAACTTTCTGACTATATTTAAAATCATAGATCTGATCGCCCACGGGAATATGTAAAATATATCCATTTACTGGGATTGTTCTATTAAAGTAGATCTTTCCGTATACCGCTTGACGGGGAATCAAGGTGGTCTTTCTCAGCACCTCATTTGCCCAATATCTTTTGGATCTATTTAATGAATTGATAGAAGAAATAACTTGCTCTTCCTTTTCCAACTGACTATTTTTTCGGTCCCTTTTGTTGGCTCTATTTTCCTCTCGCTCCTCATCTGTTTTAGGACTAACATCTACAGCTACTTGCAGTGCTCCTTCCAAAAAAGAAGTCTTCTTACTATTTATTCTATCAGCGTCCTGTTTTGATAACGACATTTCAATATTAAAGAGCCTTACTTCCGGATCATAAGCCATTACTTTTTGAAGTGTATCCGATTCTTTCTGTCCAATTTTTGTATAGTAAAACTGTTCTGGACAAATCAGGAAAGTATCTCTAGTGTTATTGATGACTTCTATATCAAAAACAAGATTGTAATCATCCACTTTTTCAAATGCTGCAATCACTTCCACATTTCCTTTTTCCTTGGAAACAAATTGTTTTCCATTTGACCAGAAAATTTCAGATTCAGCACTTTCAATTTTCACAACAGGTCTGGGTTTAACCATACAAGACATTAATAGTAGGGTAGTGGCACAACAAAGAATGGCGTTTAATGTTTTCATTTTTTTCTATTTGAATTGCAACAAAAGTTTTTGGCATAAGCCAAAATTCATGCCATTAAAAATATAGTCCAAACTAAAGGAAATAAAAAAGGCCATTCTTAGAATGGCCTTTTCAATATAATTGTAAGCAGTTTATTGCTGTGCTTTTTTAAAGAAGTATACGGTGGCTATCCCATATAGAATATTTGGGAGCCAGGTGGCTAATATTGGATTGAAATCGGAGTATTGGGCAAAGGTTATTCCTACACGACTCATCATCACATAGATCATTATAAAACCTAAACCTAGGGCCAAATTGATTCCAATTCCACCCCTTGTTTTTCTAGCTGATAAACAAACCGCTATAATGGTAAGGATTATATTTGAGAAGGCAAAAGCGCCTCTTTGGTAGAATTCAATTTCGTAAAATTGGACATTCTCAGAGCCTCTAAACTTTTCACGATCAATGAAGCTACTAAGCTCCTGGTAATCCATTAAAGTAGCGCTCTGCACCTTGTGAACGATATCTTCAGGGTTAAGCCCCAAGTCTAAAAATTTAACTTCCCCATTTACTAATGCTTGCCCATTTTCGGTATAACTACGTGTATACCAATTATTCAATTCCCATTTGGTGGAATCTGCATTCCATTTTATCCTAGTGGCAAATAATTTTTCTTTAAGTTGATTATCTTCAAAGATTTCATAGGTGAAATTATTTCCATTGAATTTCTTTGTATTATAACTCTTGAAGAAGATAAAATGATTTGGCTTTAGCTGTCTATGAATTGTATAGAACCTAGATGGCTTCTTATTCCTTAGGTACCTTAATTCAAAATCTAAGGCAGATTTTGAGGTATTTGGAAGATACCATTGCATCCCCACAAAGGTTAGACCTGTAATGAGAGAAGCACCCATCAAATAAGGTAACAAAAGCCTCCTTAAGCTTATCCCTGAACAAAAAACAGGAATAATTTCGGACTTTGCTGCCAATGAAGATGTGAAAAATATAACCGAAATAAAGGTGAAAAATGAACTTAACATGATCCCATATTTCAAGAGGAAATTCTTGTAATACACAAAGATCACATCCCAAAGGGGAGGACTATTTTCATAAAAGTCATCAATTTTCTCTACTACATCAAAAACAACACTAATGATTAGAATCATTGTGATGGCAAAGGAAAAAGTAACTAAGAACTTCTTAAGGATATATTTATCTAGTATCTTCAAATTATAATTTTTGACCTAGTATTTTCACCATTTTGTTTTTCCAGTCATAAAAATCACCGGCCAATATATGGTTTCTAGCTTGTTCTACTAACCAAAGATAGAATCGAATATTGTGTAAAGTAGCAATTTGTTTCCCCAACATTTCATTGGCTTTAAACAAATGCTTTACATATGCTTTAGAATAGGCACTATCAACATAAGAATCTCCATTTGGATCTAAAGGAGAATAGTCATCTTCCCACTTCTTATTTTTGATATTTATGATACCTTCAGAGGTGAATAATTGCCCATTTCTAGCATTCCTAGTAGGCATTACACAGTCAAACATATCAATCCCTAAAGCAATATTCTCAAGAATATTGATTGGAGTTCCAACACCCATTAAGTATCTTGGTTTATCCCATGGTAAGACTTCTGTTACCACCTCAGTCATGGCATACATCTCTTCTGCAGGTTCGCCAACAGACAAACCACCAATAGCATTCCCAGGACGATCGAATTCGGCAATAGCTTCTGCCGATTGTCTTCTAAGATTTTTATAGGTACTACCCTGAACAATTGGGAAAAGCGTTTGATCAAAACCATAAAGGCCTTCAGTTTCATCAAATCTATCACAACATCTTTTCAACCAACGATGGGTCATATGCATAGATCTCTTTGCATATCTATAATCACATGGGTATGGAGTACACTCGTCAAAAGCCATGATAATATCTGCACCAATTACTCGCTGAATATCCATTGCATACTCTGGAGTAAAAACGTGAGAAGAACCGTCAATATGTGACTTAAATGTCACTCCTGACTCTTCAATTTTCCTATTATTCCCCAATGAATATACCTGATATCCACCACTATCTGTAAGTAATGGCCGATCCCAATTGATGAATTTATGTAGACCACCTGCATTTTGAATCACAGGTAATTGAGGTCTAAGGTAAAGATGATAGGTATTTCCCAATATAATTTGGGCTTTCGTATCATTTTTTAATTCATGCTGATGAACACCTTTTACGGTTCCAGCAGTACCTACTGGCATAAAAATAGGAGTTTTTATTTCTCCATGAGCAGTAGTGATAGAACCAGCACGGGCTTTCGATAAAGGATCACTTTTTTCCAGATGAAATTTCATAGGATGTATTTCAGATTATATTGTTTTGATAAGCCCAATTGATTTAAGGTTTATCAAGGGAACAAGGCAAGTTTGGGCAATCTAATAATGGCCAAAGATAAAAATTTAATTTGCGCTTGAAAAGATAGACTCCATCTTTTTCAACCGATTTATGAGAACTAAAAATATCAAAAAGTAGAACGGAATTTATCTACTATATCGTCTACGTCCATATTAAAGATAAAACGGATATTTCGGATATATTGAGATTCTTTATAAGCATCTGATTCAGAACTCACCACAGGTAAATAAAATACTAAGAATTCGTCTACCACTTTTAATTTGAAACCGGCATCCCATAGTAAAGGTCTTTGAATTCCATCGGCAAGGCCAATATCGCCGTAAACACCGATATTCTTCCAAATATTCAATTGTAAATTACTCGAAATCAAAAAGTCTTTGACTGTGCTATTCATACCTGTTTTAAAACCTCCATCATCTATAAAAAACTGCTTACTCCAAATTCCCGATTGGTCTGATCGACCCAATAATAAATTTTCGAACAAATAATCATTAGATTGACTAATACCAATAGCATAATAAGCCAATTCATTTCCAGAAGTTTTTTGCTCAAATAATTTACCAATGTATACTCTTAAACTATTGTTTTTTTCCTTTGAAAAAAGACTGAATTTCATGGTAAGATCAGATTGGAATTTGGTAAAAGACTCACTCCATTGTATTTCAGAACGAACAATCATAGGGTAGTTCTTTTTCCTATTCAAGCTGTGATAAGATAAAGAATAAACGCTATAATTTTTTGGTTGTAATTCGTTATCAAATGCTGGTTTTTCCGCTGAAATCAATACATTTTTCAAATTAATAGAACGAATAGTAGCATCCGCAGCGTGTCTTTTGGGTAAGAAAAACTTAATTTTCGAAGAATAACGGGCTACTTCCAAATCAAAATCATAATGATTCTTCTTATAGAAAAGTGAAAATTCTATTCTTTGGAGTCCTTTAATATTTGGATATATATTAGTTTTAAAACCAACGTTCCCTAATAATTTTCCCGTTGATGTGCTAATTTCAGGTATAAACTTATACTGGGTATTTAGCAGGGGAAAAGTTCTATTGTTAATGGATATACCAATGATAGATTTATCATAGTTATTCCAACGAAATGATGGAAATAGAAATAGTTGTCTTTTATAATTATGGTGTAAGCTCAAAAAGGGTTGAATACGCAGTTGTCCTATATTCGACAAAAGCCCTATAGTATTTATCTTGTGTAGGTTGTTTCGTTTATTCAATTCAATCAATGATCCATTGGGATCAATCTGAATATGTGTCCAGTTCTGACTTTTCACCTTTAAGTGAAATTCCTTTTCAAAGGGAGGAATATGGATTTTCCTATTTCCATTATCAGACTGCAGAACAATTTCTAATGGATATTGTCCATTGCCTTTATTTTTCAGGGTGAAATGTAAAGAATCCTCTAAAGTAGAAGTGCTTTCTATATAAAAGTCATCATAGCTTGGTTCATCTGAAATTGCCTTATTCAACCAATCTTTTTCAATGTTAAAATGAGCATTAAAATGTGGTATAATCCCAATCCGTCCTTCTTTCGCTATAGCATCTTGAATCAGACGATCATAGTCATCTCTACTATATATCGTGGTTAAATGATCCAAAAGTAGGGCAGTCTTACTAAAACTCAACGTTTGGTAATTCAAATGACTGAATTTCTCTATGGAACTTTGCAATTTTATGTCCTGCCTAAATTTTGAATTCATCCAATATTCATAGAATAAAATGGTCTGAAAGTCTAGATCCTGAAGATCAAAGAAAGTAGTTATAGCATGTTTTTCATAGGGGTATAAGAATGCCTGACTCAAGCCAAAATCCTCCAGGAATTTCCATTGATTAAATCTGGTAAATCCATTCCTAAACCAAGCTATATCTTTAGGGTTTTCCAAATCCACGGATGAAATCCAATGCTTTGAAATGGCATCTATTAATTTAAAATTTAAATATTTCTCATAGTATTTGAAACCATTTTCGTTCAATACTTTTTGGGTGAAATCATCCAAATCAAGTACAATTTGCTTTGATTTGGCTGGACCATAGTGGTCATGCATCCACAATATAATCTTTTGAAGTTGTTCGAACTTAAAAGGGTCTAGATGCTGTATTTCTCCAATTATATAGATGGAGTAATCTACACCATCAATATGAAGGCTTGTTTTGAAATTTGCATTTTCAGTATGAATGAAAATTGCCCCCTCTTTATACTTTGGAATAGTAATGAATGAATTGTTAGATTGGGGTAGACCATTTACCAAAAACCCCTGTGGTGGTGAAATTTTCATATATATGTACTCCTTCAAAGGAAAAGAAAAGTTTATATAATCATGTAATGCACCTGGACGGTTGTCATATAGTCCAATTTCTGGAATTAAATCCTGATCTATCTTATAAAATTTTTGACTAGGGTCTATCAAATAGTAACCAGAAATATCAACTTTTTTCACCCTTTCGTCCAGGGGCAAATGTTGAAAAGAAAAATCTGCTAATTCCTGTTTAGCACCATCTATTCTATAACTTGTGATTACACAAAAGTTTGTTTGTCTTAAAGATGGGGTAGTAGTAGATTTGGCAATTGTATTGAAGAGAATGCTATGACCAGAACCTAGGTTATTTATATGGATAGATTCTGTAAAATATAAGGTGTCTCTAGCATTGGAAAAATGAAAGGAAATAGTTGATTTATTAGCGGTAGATTTATTTGTTTGACCAACCGATATAATTGGAATTAATACAATATATATTTTAAATAGGATTTGGATGCCTTTTTTCCACATGTTGAACTATCCATTTGTTTTTGATAAATATAAATGAAATAGTTAGGTAAATAAGAATCCCAATACCAAAAAAGCCAAGTAGTATAAATATCCATCGTAAAAATGAAAGCTCAATCCCATAACGATTAGATAGATAGGAACAACATCCTAAAATTTGCTTTTTTTCCATCATTTTTGATTTTAATACCTTATCTGACCAACCAGCAGGCCAGATAAGGTAATTTGCAAAACCCACATTTTGCTTTAGTTGCGACAATCAAGGCATTTTAATCCTTCCTCAGTCATCTTATAATAGTGTCCTAAGGATTGATCGTACCAATATCTGTCATTCAGTTCTACACGACGAATATACCCCAGTGAATTGTTTAAATAAACTGTTTTACCAAGCGGTAGACGTAATGTAACTTCTACACCTTGCTTTCTATATTTCTCGTCGTAATCCATGGTTATATTATTAGGTATAAATATACCTGTAGAATCAGAACTTAGGCTGTATTCAATTTTCTCAGCATTGTCTCTAGCCGTTATTCGGTTTGGTCCATAAGCGTATTTCGTCAATTCTAACATTGCCAAAGTATCTATTTTACTGATTTGAATATTTAGGTTAACTCTATTCAAATAATATTTATCGTTGTTAACCGTATGTTTAGAGCTGAAGTTTGGTTTTGCTATAAAGGATTCATCTACACTAATATAGATTGTATCACTATGCAACATATCTAATTCCAATGGCTCCGTTAATTCATACTCACGAGTAAATTGATTTTCATATAGCCCCATTGAAGCTCCAAACATGATAAATCCAATAAAGGATAGTACTATGGCTGAAATAACAGTGATTTTTGGTAAGCTGTCTACATTGGACAATAACCTAAGTGCTAAATAAATCAACAAGAATGCCGGTGCCAAAAGGCCTAAAATAATCCCACCTACTAATAAAACTATTTGTAAAATTGAATTAGCAAAAATATGGGACATCATACCGAGATCAACGACATTGAAAATCAGGTTATCATTACCACTAGTAACCATGGATGGACCATAAAACAATAGTACTATGAGCCCAATGAACATGGACAAACCAAAAATGAATAATAACACCCCAAATAGTCCACCTATAAATTTAAATATGAAGCGAAAAACAGACCTTATAAAATTAAGGATGCCTTTTATAAAATTTTTGATTTTGTCTTCAAAACCAGAATCTTTAATATTGTCATTCAAGTCATTTATTTCCTCCTTTATGGCACGGCTGATATTATCAATATTAATAGGTTCACCTTGCATTTGCAATTTCTCCGAACGCGTTTTTGCTTCAGGGATAATCAACCAAAGTAATAGATAAACCAAAGGTGAAAGCCCCCATAAAAGTACTCCAAGTACAAATCCCAATCTGATCCAAAGTGGATCTACATTGAAGTAAGAACCAGCACCACCACAAACACCACCAATAATTTTTTCATGTGAATGCCTGAAAAATCGTTTATGTTGCTTTGTCTTTTGATCGAATTGGTTTGAATAGCTGCTCTCATCAATTTCTTCTTCTTCAAGATAATCTTCAGGTTTCCCCATGATACCAATTACCTCTTCTACATCCTGAATTGTAATGACATCGGTGTTCTTTGCAGAAAATAATTCAGAAATCCTTGCTTCAATATCTTGAATGATTTCGGTTTTCCCTTCACGTTCTGTATAAAACCCAGCTATCGTATCTAAATATTTCTTTAAAGAAAGATACGCCTGCTCATCCATGTGGAAAATGAATCCGGCTAAATTTATATTGATCGTTTTATTCATCGTTCTGGTTTTTTTTAGTGGTAAGCTTTACAGCATTAACTAGGTTGTCCCAGGTTGTATGCAATTCTTTTAAAAAGGAAACTCCTTTGTCTGAAATGGTATAATACTTTCTGGGCGGTCCGGACGGGGATTCTTCCCATCTATAAACCAATAAATCCGCATTTTTCAAGCGAGTAAGTAGTGGATATAAAGTTCCTTCCACAACAATCATTTTGGCATCTTTCAATTGACCAATGATATCGGATGCATAAGCATCCCCGTTTTTCAAAATGGAAAGGATACAAAATTCCAACACTCCCTTTCGCATTTGCGCTTTGGTGTTTTCAATTTTCATAATCTCCTTTTATGTTCTTGATAATACATTTGTATAGTACTTTGTTATGCAAATATATATCTTTTAAATGGTACTATGCAATACAAAGTACTATATTATTTCAAGCATTATCTTGTAGGAGACCTTTTCACACCCCACGAAAACCTTTATTAATAGGGGATTGGATGAAAAAGTAAAGCACAAAAAAAAATGCCTAGCAATGTATATCATCACTAGGCATTTTTAATTTTTACAGGAATTTACTACTTAAAATAAGCCAATTTATAGCCCAATAGTATTTCATCATTAATATAAAGGAACAATTTATCTTGCTCCAATTTAAATCCATTCACATGATTTAAAATCCCTAAATACATGCTTTCTTTTTCTTCCAATTCATTGCATTCTGAATCTGAAACTTTTCTCATTTCCATTTCAACATGGTTTGGATTATCTCCATGTATTATACCCATAATTTCTGTACAAAATCCCGTACCAGAAAATTCATGTTCTTCCAGATTAATAATCAATCGTGGTGCACCGTTAGGGAATTCCATTTTTTCACTATTAAAAAGGAATAAATCCCAGATTTCATTCAACCCATTGATAGGTTCCACTGAACGTCCATTACTTTGGATAATAGTTTCTATATAATCGATATCCGTATAATCTGAATTCATAGTCACTTTGATCCGGTGCACATATCCAGGTAAATACTCAAATTCTTCTGATATATTACGGATTGGTTGCCATTCTTCATTTTGATATTGTTTTACAAATAGGCATTCTCCAGGAGAACCATCCATACAGTCTCCCGTTTTTGGTGCTACATATAATATGGTTTCAAAACGTTCAATCTTTGGTTCATTCTTCAATTCTTCTGAAGATTCAGAAAGCTTCTCACTAGTCTTACAAGAAACAAGTACTAGTGAAAGTACAGAAAATAAGGAAATTAGGCTCTTTTTCATAAAGGAATAGCTTGTTTTAATACTACATTTCATGCTAAATATACTAACTAAATTTGCTAGGCTACAAATTAAGCGCATGACTTTTTATTTTGGGCAATAGTTTTTTAAAGGCCATCAAGGCGATTTCTAACGAAATTTAAAAAAAAATGAAGGGGTAATACTTTGTACATAAAATAATTGTGGAAAAGGTTTAAAAATATGCTTAAAAAAGCAAAATGAAATTAGTAGACTTTATTCAAATATAGTATATTCGTTTGTTCAACTAGAAAACAAAAATTTCGCATAAATGGCCGACGGAGAAAATATCATACAAATCAATATAGAGGAGGAAATGAAGAGTGCTTACATCGATTATTCGATGTCGGTAATTGTTTCCAGAGCCTTACCTGACGTTCGAGATGGGATGAAGCCTGTACATAGACGTGTTTTATTCGGTATGTACGAATTGGGGGTAATGTCAAATAGAGCCTATAAGAAGTCCGCAAGAATTGTTGGGGAAGTATTAGGTAAGTATCATCCACACGGTGATACCTCTGTATATGACTCCATGGTACGTATGGCTCAAAACTGGTCACTTAGGTACATGTTGGTAGATGGTCAAGGTAACTTCGGTTCTGTAGATGGGGATAGCCCGGCGGCTATGCGTTATACAGAAGCCAGATTACGTAAGATATCGGAAGATATGCTAATTGATATCGACAAGAATACTGTTGATCATCAATTGAACTTTGATGACTCATTAAAGGAGCCTAAAGTTTTACCAACTAGAGTTCCGAATTTATTAATCAATGGTGCCTCTGGAATTGCTGTTGGTATGGCTACCAATATGCCTCCTCACAATCTTACTGAGGTAGTTAATGGTATCATTGCATATATAGACAATCCAGATATTACTGTTGACGAAATTATAGAGCATGTAAAAGCTCCTGATTTCCCAACGGGTGGTATCATTTACGGTTACGAAGGTGTAAAAGCAGCTTTAACAACTGGTAAAGGTCGGGTTGTAATGCGTGCAAAAGCGCGTGTTGAAGAAAAAAATGATCGTGACTATATTATCGTAGAGGAAATTCCTTATATGGTAAATAAGGCTGAGATGATCCGTAAAACTGCGGAGCTAATCAACGATAAAAAGATTGAAGGTATTGCTGATATCCGTGATGAATCGGATAGAAAAGGGATGCGTATTGTATATATTCTTAAAAGAGATGCTATACCAAACGTTGTCTTAAATCAGCTATATAAATATACACAGCTACAGTCTAGCTTTAGTGTTAATAATATTGCCCTTGTAAATGGAAGGCCGATGTTACTGAACGTTAGAGAGATGATTCACTATTTTGTGGAGCATAGACATGATGTAGTAGTACGTAGAACACAGTACGAACTAGAACAAGCTGAAAAAAGAGCACATGTTTTAGAAGGATTACTGATTGCCCTGGAAAATTTAGACGAAGTAATTGCTTTAATTAGAGGATCCAAAACACCTGAAGAAGCTCGTAATGGATTGATTTCTAGATTTAGTCTTACGGAAATTCAAGCACGTGCTATCCTAGATATGCGTCTGCAGAAATTGACGGGTCTTGAAAGTGAAAAGATCAAAGAAGAGCATGCTGAATTGATGAAAGAAATTACACACTTCAAAGAAATTCTTGGCAATGAAACTTTGAGAATGTCAATCATCAAAGATGAGATGATTGAAGTGGGTGAGAAATACGGTGATGAAAGAAGAACCGTAATTGAATATGCTGGTGGTGAGTTTAGCATTGAAGATATGATTCCTGATGAAGAGGTCGTTATTACCATTTCACATGCAGGTTATATCAAGCGTACTCCTCTAGCAGAATACAAAACTCAAAACAGGGGTGGAGTTGGACACAAAGGTGTTACCACAAGAGATAAAGATTTTATTGAGCATATTTTTGTAGCAACCAATCACAACTATATGTTGTTCTTTACTGAGCAAGGTAAATGTTTCTGGCTACGTGTATTTGAAATTCCTGAAGGAGGTAAAACGTCCAAAGGTAGAGCTATCCAAAATCTTATTGCCATCCCATCTGATGACAAGGTTATGGCACATCTTAATGTAAACGACATTAAGGATGAGGACTATATAAATAGTCATTATATCGTAATGTGTACTAAGAAGGGGAATATCAAGAAAACTTCTTTGGAGGCATATTCAAGACCGAGACAAAATGGTATCAATGCCATTACTATCCGTGAAGATGATCAATTACTAGAGGCTAAATTGACTACTGGAAACAGTCAAATCATGATGGCTCTTAAGTCTGGTAAAGCAATTAGATTCGAAGAAGAGAAGTGTAGACCAATGGGTAGAACGTCTATGGGTGTAAGAGGTATTTCGTTGGCACATGAGAATGATGAAGTAATTGGTATGATTTGTGTAAATGATACCGAGACAAGCACCTTAGTAGTATCAGAAAAAGGATACGGAAAACGATCTAACATTGAAGACTACCGAATGACCAATCGTGGTGGTAAAGGTGTTAAAACACTTACCATTAGTGAGAAGACTGGTGATTTGATCGCTATAAAGAATGTGAAAGATACCGATGACCTAATGATCATTAATAAGTCAGGTGTAACCATTCGTATGGCAGTTCAAGACCTTAGGGTAATGGGTAGAGCAACTCAAGGAGTTCGTTTAATTCAATTGAAAGGAAAAGATGCTATTGCAGCAGTTGCTAAAATTGAATTCGAAGAAGGTACTGAAGAGGAAATGAACGAAATGGTAGACAATGTAGAAAACATTGAAACTGCAGAACCAACTGTAGATACTACCAACGATCAGGAAGAAGAAAACAACTAGTAAAAGACAGATTGAAACAAGTATGAAAGCTATTTATAAATGCCTAACGCTTGCCCTAATTTTAGGAACTGCAAGTCCTGCATTAGCCCAAAGACCAGATCTTACAGCTGCTGCAATGAATGTAAAAAGCAACAATTATCCAGACGCAAAGAAATATATCGATCAATCGTATGAAAAATTGATGGGTGGTGGATCTTTAAAAGCAAAAGATCTTTCTAAATTCTGGTTCAACAGAGGTTTGATCTATCAAAGACTATTTCAAAAGCAATTGGACACTAATCCAGAGACTTTGAAAATTGCTTTAGCATCTTACAGAAAGGATTTGTCTTTGGCGAAATCGTATTATGAAAAGAAATCAAAACAAGGTATTTTTGATATTCTTAACATTTACAGAAAGATGGGAATGAAAGCGTTTGATGAAAAGGAGTTTAGTACTGCCTCTTCTTTCTTTATGGAAGCTGCAAGTCTAAATGAGGAATTATCGAATACTATTGATACAGCAACAATTCTTAATGCATATGCAGCTGCCCAAAATGGGAAAAATTGGAATGATGTAGTAACTATAGCCGATAAATTGATCAGCATAGAAGCTACCAATGACAAGTACCATATGTACAAAATTCTTGCCTGCAATCATTTGGATAATGATGAAAAACTGCTTGCTGCTATTAACGAGGCCAGAGTAAAATGTCCAGATTCTCAGGATATCGTATTGGAAGAAGTAAACTTCTATATCGCTCGTAAAGAATTCGACAAGCTTTTGATCAGTTTGAATGAAGCCATCAAGATCAATCCTGAAATGGCAGTTCTTCAATTTAACTTGGGTACCATTTATAATGAAATGGGGGATGTAGATAATGCAAAAACTGCTTATCTAAAAGCCATTGAAATCAAAGCTGATTATTTTGATGCTTATAACAACCTTGCTGCATTGTATCTAGATAGAACCAATGCAATAACTGCTGAAATGAATGAATTAGGATTTTCATCTAAAGAGGTTGCAAAAAGTAAAAAGTTAAAAACTAAAAGAAATGATATCTTTAGAGAGCTAATTCCATACATGGAAAAGGCTATCGAAATTGAGCCAAACAATAGAGAAATATTGACGGTATTAAAAGAGGTATACTACAAGTTGGAAGATATGACTAACTTTAAAATTGTTAAGACTAAACTTGACAATCTATAATCGTTATTTTCTTTAAGAACAAAGGCCACTTAGTAAAATAAGTGGCCTTTTTTGTGTTTTCTATTTCCTGTTATAACGATGGATAAATGCCATATTTAATTTACGCTGTATCAGTTAGTTAATAATAAAAAATTATACTTAACTTAGTATTTAATCATATTAAATGTTGCTATAGAATATACTTTTGGTTTAACTCAAATTGCTATATAGTGAATTCAAAAAATAAAAAAAATATAATTGGAAGTTGCTTAATATCTACTCAGCAACTTGCCAGAGGGCATTGGATTTTTAAGCATTCAATTTTCATTGTTCCTTCCTGTTCTCTTTTTTTTCTTCTATTATTTTTAACGAGTTGTTATAATGACAATATCGATAGGGTAATCGGGTCTGAGATGGTGACTACTGAAATGAATCAGCCGACTCCATTAAAGGCGACTAAAAGTAACTACAAAGATATCTACGGACTTGCTCAGTCAGTAATTAATAATATGGGAGGCGCTCATGCACTCCTTCAGCGAAAGGATGTTAGTTATGAATTGACCCAGCATCATATAGCAACTGGAAAAAAGGATATCTCTATAGAGAAGTATATTTTTGGGGAAAATTACTCATCAGGGGATTACTATTTACATAATTGGAAAGTATTTCCAACTATAAAGGATCCTATACACCAATTTAGTCACGAAGGAGAGGCTCATCTTATTATAAAGGACAAACTTATAGTAAATAATATTCAGCTGGAGGAGACCTTGCAAACAAGGGTAGATAATTTATTTGAATTTTCTTTTCCTTTTCAAATAACTGATTCCAAATTTATATTGGAAAATATGGGTAAGCGAAAGGTTAACAATATTTCTTATAATCTGATTAAATTAAGTTTTAAACCAGATTATGTTCCAGAAAACCATAGTGTATTTATCCTATACATAAACCCAAGAACCCATTTGATAGATCAGTATTTGTTCTCCAAACCTCAAGAAGGATTATTGGAACCACGGATTCTTGTAAAACTGAATTATAAAGAACTTAACAATATTATGTTCCCAGTAAAGAGGGAATTTTATCAAGCAGACTCGAAGGGTAATATCATTAGTGAATTAGTTGAAGTTCACAGTTATTCCAATCTTCAATTTGACAATGGTTTTCAATTAATCAATTGATGTTTTCATTCAACTCTGTACTACAATCTAATTATACAGATTTTTTAGTTAGTTGGTTCTGTATTTTAGAAAGGCAGTCATTTAATATAAATGGCTGCTCTTTTTTTGCTAAAACTGTATTAAAACAATTACTAAACAATGTTTTAATACTTAAATTTTGTATATTTAGAAAGCCACTCAATTAGGGCTCAATGGATTGATACCCTTGCCACCCATTCAATAAATGATTTGATTATAAAATTAGCACCCATTTATTTTTATCCAAATTTATATAAGGCAATCAAATCGATTCTCATTATTCAATCACTATTAAAAGAATTATAGCTATGGAAAACGAACACACTTTTGAACACATTCACCGGGAACATCAAGAATGGAAGATTTTTCTTTTGAAGTCAGAAAAAAAGGTAAAGGATTTCTCAACTGAGATTAAATCGAAAGTAGAAAGTAAAATACCAAAAAGTAAATTCAGACAATTGGAGCATCTAGAGCATAATTTGACGAGACAACGTGTTATTATCAATGATCTTCTTCAAAAAATAAGAAAGGCAGATTCTGTTATGAGTAAAACAGGCAACAGGAATCATATAGTCACCAATGAATCATTTGCACACAACAGTAATTTGAGATCTAGAATGATCAGCTTTTACAGGTTATTTGATGATTTCTGTGTAGAGTGTACTCGACTTAAAACAGTAGCAAAGGTATAAGGGATATAAATTAACAGCAATGCACTACACTAGTCGTTATATAAATTACAATGTTATAAATGTTGGCTTGATAATTGCTATAACTCTAAGTGTTATTGGTTCTGTATTTAGAAACAGTCGTCTATGTAGTTAATAGGCGGCTGTTTTTTTTGTATTCTCTATTTAATAATAATTTTAGTTTGACATCAAATGAAAACTGTATTACATAGATCGGCATCAAGAGGATATGCCAACCATGGCTGGTTAGAATCCCATCATTCCTTCAGCTTTGCAGAATATAGAGACCCAGAAAGAATGCATTTTGGTGCTTTAAGAGTACTCAATGATGATGTTATTCAGGGAGGAAAGGGTTTTGATATGCATCCCCATGACAATATGGAAATTGTTTCTATCGCATTAAAGGGGGCATTAAAACACAATGACAGTATGGGTAATAACCATATTATAAAAGAAAATGATATTCAGGTAATGTCTGCAGGCACTGGCCTTATGCATTCTGAATTCAACCATCACGAACAAGATAAAACCCAATTTTTACAGATATGGGTATTCCCAAATAAAAAGGGAATAGCACCAAGATATGATCAAATTGCTCTGAATCCATCCGACAGGAGGAATAAATTGGAACAAATTGTTTCACCAAACCCTGGTGATGGCGGTGTCTGGATCCAGCAAGATGCCTGGTTTCACAGAACGGATATGGATGAAAACTCCGAACTGACCTATCAATTTCAGAAGGCAGAGAATGGCTTATATGTATTCGTATTAGAAGGGGATGTGACTATTATGAATCAGCCGCTAAATAAGAGGGATGGATTTGGCATCTGGGAAACCAACAACTGCACAATACATGCCAATACGAATGCCGAATTACTACTAATGGAAGTACCCATGGAACTATAAACCTCTCTTAAATAAAAAAAGCCTTACAGAATTTGTAAGGCTTTTTTTTTGTTCTCTATTTATTATCCTAGCATTGATTTATATTTATCCTTATAGTTATATAACATCGCTATATTTAATACTAAAAGGGCTATACCCATTGGCATTCCTTTAGGATCAAAAGCCAAATGGTACAAAATAGCATTCACTGAAACTGACATTAGTATCACCATCATCAAGGCAGCATATTTGTTCAAAATAAGCGTAACTCCAGCTAATGCCTCAACAACTCCAACCAATGACATCGTATTTGAAGCTGTTAATTCTTTCCAATAACCCCATGATGCTTCGGGTGATGCAGGTGGATCGATAAAATGAAATAATTTATTCAATCCAAAGAATAAAAGTGCCAGGGCGAATACAAAGCGTAATCCCATCAAAATTTTTGAACTCATAAGAATATCATTTTGGTTTCCTCTAATATAGTAAAAAATTAACTTAATTGAAACCACAAGAAATTCACTAGCCTCTTATTCATAAAAGGTTAGGAGATAAATACGTAAAATCACTATAACTTTTAGTAAAACTAAAGATGATAATTTTAAACTGAAACTATATCAATTATTCTCTCTTCTTTTGCGCTATCACAAGGATTGACTAAGTTTACATATATAAATCTGTATGCCTAAAATACTATTCATAACATGATAAAAAGTGTTTTTAATTGGAGTGGGGGAAAAGACAGTTCTTTAGCCCTTCACTATATATTGCAAGACAAGAAGTATGATATTCATACATTGCTTACTACAGTAAGTGAAAAGTACGACCGTATTTCTATGCACGGCGTTCGAAGTCAATTATTGAAAACCCAAGCGGAAGCGATAGGATTGCCATTGACAGCGATAAAATTGCCAGAAATGCCATCTATGTCGAGTTACGATGAGCAAATGAAGCTTGTAATGAATGATTTCAAGGATAAGGGCATAACTACCAGCATATTTGGAGATATCTTCCTGGAAGACCTTAAAAGCTACCGAGAAAAGCAATTGGCTAAAGTTAGTATGGATGCTCATTTCCCACTTTGGAAGCGAGATACCACCGAATTGATCCATGAATTTATAGATCTTGGTTTTAAGACCATCTTAGTTTGTACCAATGCCTCACTTTTACCCAAAGAATTTGCTGGCCGTATCATAGATAAGGACTTCTTAAAAGATCTTCCCAAAAATATAGACCCTTGCGGGGAGAATGGTGAATTCCACACTTTTGTCTTCGATGGCCCAATTTTTAGCAAACCCGTTGAATTTGAACTGGGAGAGCTTGTATTCAAGGAATACAGAGCACCAAAAGACCCAGATGATAATTGCTTCAAGAAGGAAGATGCTCCAAAATTATCCGGATTCCATTTTCAAGATCTGATACCGAAATAAAAAAAGGACCATTGTAAAATGGTCCTTTTTTATTTATCTGATAAATTTGAAATGATAGGCAGTCTTGCCATCATAGGCGACTAGAATATAAGCGCCCTTTTCATACTGGGAAATGTCTATTCCAGTTTCGCTCTCCGAAGCTTTATAATAGTTGAGGAGTTTCCCAGAAATATCATAAATACGGAAGTCTTGGAATGCTATATCCGTTGGAGGAAAAATAGTCGTATTCTGAATATAAAAAACTAATTCCGCAGTACTGTTTTCAACTATGTCCAAGAAGGCATCAGAAAATGGGATTCCCCAGGTCGTATCCGAAGTGGAAACATATACCGGTTTTGAATAAGCTTCTCCCCATACTGTTTTATTATCCCAAAATTTATTTGCTAACCCAAAAGGATAATAATCCATTTCTTGCCCTCCATCAGCAACTGAAAATAATTCTATTGAATCTACTCCTGTCATGTAAAGAAAAACATATTCCTCAAAATATATCAAAGTCTCTGAAGCATCTCTATAGAAAAATCCTTTACTATTATAATCGTTGGTTGAACCGAATCCATTGGGAATTTTAACATTTAAATCTTCATAAGCATCCAAATATATCGTATCAATAATTTCTTCATATATGGAGTAGACAAAGCCTGAATCGGCTATCATTGTATAGTAACTAAAAACACTCTTATCATATCTTGTCCAAACATCATAATTCGTATAATAAACATTTGCAGAACTATCAAACTCTTGATCTGTACACACTATTTTTCTAGAATACCTATTAAAGGTTCTCCCAACATCTCCACTCCCAAATGTACGAGTATGAATTTCATCTCCAGGTTCCAATTCAAAGACCTTATGAAAATGGTCGGTTTCAATATCTAGGATATCTTTGACTTTCCCTTTTAAAGAGTACTGCTTAGTATAAGGAAAGTAAGCAAAGTCTGGACATTTCAAAATCCCGTTATTCTTCGATATTTGAAATAATTGATTATTCACATTGAAATGAAGTGTGTCCAACTCGTAACCAACATCAAAATTTATTTCAGAAAAATTGCTATCAAGTATCTGAAAACTATATTGCTTAATAGTATCCAACGTTGTCTCAATTAAACTATCATACTGAACCTCTAAGTAAAATTGATCCCCAAAATGCCTTATTGGATCGACAAAGAGGATGGTATCTTTTTCCAATACAGCATTATCCAAGTCGATCTTTATACATTCAGAATATACATTCGGGTCACCTGTAAAAAAACCATTACAAAAATAGAGTACATTTTGAGGGCTATACGAATAACCCGTCCAATGACTAGGCCTCATATAATAATTCATTCCCCAGGAATAATTAAAACCTAAAGCAACTTTGGATAGGTTGGGATAATTATTAATCAATTGAAGTTTATTTGGAATATTTGGACTCTTTACCACTGGCATCAAATCGCTATTCGGAATAGATGATTCAAAGAAAACAGAATCATAAGGAAATGGAGCATAGTCCTGTGCGAAAAGAGAAAAGGGGAATATACACCCAAGAATTAATCTATAAAAATTTTTCATAGGTCACTGTATTACATCTATTTAAAGCTATAAAATTTATGAAATATTATTGAGATAGAAAATAAAAAAGGTCCATTATTAAATGGACCTTTTTTATTTATCTGATAAATTTGAAATGATACCCTCTCTTGCCATCATAGGCGACTAGAATATAAGCGCCATTTTCATACTGGGAAATGTCTATTCCAGTTTCAGTCTCCGAAGCTTTATAATAGTTCAGTAGTTTTCCTGACATATCGTAAATGCGGAAGTCTTGGAATGCTATATCTGTAGGAGGAATAATTGTCGTATTATGAATATAAAAAGCTAATTCCGCAGTACTGTTTTCAACTATATCCAAAAAGGCATCTGAATAAGGATTTCCCCAAGTGGTATCCGTTGTAGAAACATAAACCGGTTTCAAATAGTTTGCACCCCAGACGGTCGTATTGTCCCAAAACTGATGCGCATACCCTTCTGGATAATACCTTAAATGCTGGCCTCCATCAGAAACTATATCGATTTGAATTGTATCTTCTGATAATGGATATAAAAACTCGTACACTTCATGAAATACAAAAGAAGCGGATGAATCTCTGTAAAAATAACCTTCACTTGAATAATCATTCGTAGCTCCAAAACCATTGGGTACCTCAATATTTAAATCGTTGTAATCATTGAGATAAATAGTGTCTATCACGTGTTGAAAAGTAGCATAGATCATTCCTGAATCTGTTGAATTGGTTTGCCAATTATATAATCCAACATCCCTACGTTTCCAAACATCATAACTGGTGATATAAGCTTGTTCAACTTGATCATAGATTTGATTTGAACAAACTTTTTTAGTAACATTTCTATAAAACTCATTTCCCCCATAGTCAGTTGAAAGTTTCTTAAAATGGAATTCATCTCCAATATCAAGTTTAAAAATCTTTTCGAAATGAGTAGTGCTTAGATCCATTATATCCTGAACCTTTCCTTTAAGTTCATACTGTTTGCAATAAGGGAAATATGCGAAGTCTGGGCATTTTAATATCCCATTATGTTTTGATATTTGAACAACCTGGGTATTCACATTGTATAGAACGGAATCCAATTCATAACCCATATTCATATCTAAGTCATTATAGTCACTGTCCATTATTTGGAAACTGTATTGCTTTATGGTATCGGTGGCAGTTTCAATTAAACTATCATATTTAACCTCAACATAAAAAGTTTCTCCAGGATTCCCCAATTGATTCAAAAAGAAAAAAGTATCCTTTTCCAATAAACTATGGTCCAGATCAAGTTTGATAGTCTCTGAAAAGCCTTGATCATTTAACCCGAAAATACCCGTATTAAAACTCAGTTCATTCTGACTACTAGCTGTATATCCCATCCAATTGGAAGGACGCATAAATACGGTATTAGTTTCCATATCAGGCCATAAAAAACCTAGTGCAACGATAGACAAATTTGGGAAATTATTAACCTTCTGTATCTCGTCGGGATTTAAGGGATCCTTCACCACTGGCATCAAATCAGAATTTGGAATTGACGATTCAAAGAATACAGAATCATTTGGAAAAGGTGCATAGTCTTGTGCGAAAATGGAAAAAGGGAGTATGGATGCAAAGATCAATCTGTACAATTTATTCATAAAAAGCTGTATTATATTTAATTAATGCTTTGAAAATTACGAAATTATATGGATATATAAATGAAAAAAGTGAGGGAATTGGTGCAATCAATTTCTGTTTATCTATGTGCGTAGAGGGATTGTTTGTTCTTTTGCCTTGATGCAAAATGAACCAATCCCGGACGTCCGGGACATGACTTATTATAAATCGATAAGAAAATACTACGCATACTTCCAGGCTGCTAAAAATAACTCGCTCTGCTCTCCCGAAGCTTCGGGATTAGACAAAAAACCTTACAGCATTCTGGATTTTCAATCTATTTCTAATAGGTCGACTTAGTTTTAAAGGTTTGAATTTCTGAATAGTCAAAATTGAGATCGAATGAATGTAGGAGCGAAATGGCGTTTCTTTGACTGAAAGGAAAAGGAAAGTAGCCTGTAGCGACGAAATGAATGCTCCGAAGGACGATCCTTATTTTGATCCCGGACGTCCGGGATTGCTTACTTTTTTATCGAATGAAAAAAGGAAGAGCCAAGCGGCTTGAGCGAAATAAAGAGGCATTGAAATTAGTAATCCAATTTCCTTATCCACATCAGTGGAGAGGCTTGTTTGTTCTTTTGCCTAGATGCAAAATGAAACAATCCCGAATTACCGGGACTAGACTTCTTTTAAATGATTAGCAATAAAAAAAGGTAAAAAAGTTGGAACAACCAACCCTTTCACCTTTTACCTTTAAACTTAGCGCAAAGCGCCTAATGCCTACAACCACAACCTTGGTACATAAATCCATTACTTTCTTCATGCCAAGGAAAGGCAGCGTTATAATTTGAATTCTCCCAATAGAATGGAGAACGAGGCTTTGCCATATTACCAATTTCATTCATTGTTTCTGTATCGTACAAACGACCATTGGCCATGGTATACCTTATAGTTTCGGTATTTCTAATATTTTCTAATGGATTCTCATCCATAATGATAAGATCCGCTAGTTTTCCGACCTCTAGAGAACCTATATCACTTTCCATACCTATATAGCTAGCCCCATTTATGGTAGCAGCTCTCAAAGCCTCCATTGGTGTCATACCTCCTTGTTCTAGGCTCCATAGTTCCCAATGTGCTCCCAATCCTTGTAACTGACCATGTGCTCCCAAATTTACCTTGACACCGGCATCACTCAGTTGCTTACATGTTTTAGAAACTAGGATATGCCCATTATCATACTCCTCATCTGGGATCATCATTCTGTGGCGACTTCTGGAATCTATGATGCTTCTTGGGTAATACTTCAGTAGTTTTTCATTTTCCCAAACATTGGTATTTTGATACCAATAGTACTCTGCATTTACTCCTCCATAATTTACTATTAGGGTAGGGGTATATCCTGTATTACTTGTAGACCATAACTCCTCAATATCCTTATAAACTGGCGCTACAGGAATATTGTGTTCTATACCAGTATGACCATCCATTATCATAGTCATATTGTGATAGAAAGTAGATCCTCCTTCTGGTACTACAAATATATTTTCCTCTCTAGCAGCTTGAATAACTTGCTGTCTTTGATCTCTTCTTGGTTGGTTATAACTCTTTACAGATAACGCACCAAAGGCTTTGGTTCTTCGGATAGCAGATCTAGCATCCTCCAAATTATTGATGACGGCCTTACTGTCTGAATCAGCTCCATAAAGGATAAAACCTGTAGAGAATAAACGGGGTCCTACAAGGTTTCCAGATTGAACCATTTCAGATAAAGCAAATACCGTTTCCGTATGTGCAGATGGATCATGGGCTGTAGTTACCCCAAAGGCAAGATTGGCATAAAATGGCCAATGTTTTTGAGGCGTCAGTCCATATCTAAAGGCGCCGATATGTGCATGTACATCAACTATACCAGGCATGATGGTTTTCCCTTTCATATCATACACCTTGGTATCTTTCGTGATCTTCATCGGTCCTTCTCCAACGGCTACAATTCTATTTCCATCAATAAGTATGGTACCATTTTCTATGACCTTATCACCATTCATGGTAATAATACGAGCTCCCGTGAAAGCAATCTTTCCGACTGGCTTATCAGTATCGAAACTCAGGTTAACCTTTATCCCTACGCTATCCATAGCAGGTATACTATCGATCCCGTTTGGAAGGTAGCTAAAACGGTCAGTAAGACTATTGCTAAAGTATTCTTCTCCCAAGGTCCAATGGATTTTTTCGGAATCCTGAGACCAATGTAAATTGATTCCTGCATCTCTGGCTACTTGTGTTACTGGAACAGACTTAGTAGCATTGTCCAAATTTAAGGTCTGGCCCGTTTGTGGCAAAGCGGCTACGTACACTTTATGCAAATGAATAAAAGCTACCCAATTATTATCTGGACTTACTTTGAATCTATTCGCATATTTTGAACTTATATGGTTTTGAATATCCTCTCCATTCAAGTTAAAACTTTTCAGAGATTTGGTCAGGTTTCCAAAATGCGTTCCTCCTGTTTGAACAAAGATTCTATCACCTACCTCATTGAATTGTGGATACTCACCCATATTGGCAATGAAAGTACTTTTTCTATTCTTTAGGTCCAAAGTATAGATCCCAGGATTTTTGGAAAAGGCATAACCTTGATCAGAATTACCAGACTCTTTTCTATATACTATTGTTGTCCCATCAGCATGGAAAGAAGGCGTTCTAAAAATCCCTTTCTCTGTATTTATAACAGTAGATTTCCCACCTTTAATAGAAATGGTACGAATAGTCCCCAAGGTTTCATCGTTCCAGGCAACATAAACCAATCGTTTACCATCTGGCGAAAAGGAAGGTTCATATTCAAAATCTGTACTGTTTGTGATTCTTACCGGTTTCCCATCTGGCAAAGCCTTTTTCCATAAATATCCTAGGGCATGAAAAACAAGGCTATTCCCATCTGGTGATGTAATGGCATGTCTTATAACCTTCGCATTTCTTTGCGCTGGGGCAGCTGGGTTTTTAAATTGAAGTGTTTCGGCAATCTTGATATTCGCATGTACCTCAAATGGAATATTTACAATTTCTTTTGAAGCGATATCTATTTTATAAATTTTTCCACCTGCCCAAAATACGAGCTCTTCGCTATTAGGCATCCAATCATAGTTTGGATAGACTCCAAAGATAGCCCAAGCTTCTTGCTGATCTTTATTCAAGGCATCATATACAGGGTACTCTTCAGCCGTTTCTAGATTGTGGATATACAGTACCGTTTTTGTTCGGACTCTTTTTACAAAAGCCAACAGTTTCCCATCTGGTGAAACTTGTGGTCTTGCTGCTCCGCCAGGTCCTCCTGTAATTCGTTCTGTAGTTCCCGTTTCAAAATCATAACGATTGATCACATATATTTGGCTATTGGGATCTTTATTGTATTGGAAGCTTCCGCCAGGATACATGTCTTCACTGTAGTACAAATACCTCCCATCTGCACTGATACAAGGTTCATTTACATCTTGCTGTGAATTTTTCTTCTGTGTCAGTTGGATTCCTGAACCACCTGTTTTGTGATACATCCACATTTCTCCAGCTCCCAAAGATCTACCAGAAGTAAAATGTTTTCTTGCTATCAGATAATCCCCATCAGCAGACCAAACAGCATTGTTCAATAATCGATAGGACTCCTTGGTAATTTGTTTTTTTGCAGAACCATCAATTTGCATAGTCCAAATATTGTCACCTCCTCCAGCATCACTCGTGAAGCAAAGTTGGCTACCATCTGGACTGAACCTTGGTTGTATTTCAAAAGGCAAACCAGTAGCAATTGCTGTTGCTTTACCTCCAGAAATTGGGAGGGTGTAAATATCACCCAACATATCGAAAGCTATTTGCTTTCCATCTGGGCTGACATCCAAATTCATCCAGGTTCCTTCATCTGTAGAAAAGGAATGTTCTTGGAAATTCCAGTTACCTTTTGGACTGGCGATATCCCACTTATCTTTCTCATCTTGAGCAGACAAAGTCAGGGTCATTAAACAACTAATTAAAGAGAGAACTATTTTTTTCATACAGCACTATTAAAGGTCATTAGACCAAATTCTTTATAAAAGGGAGTGGAGCGAATGTAAACATTTATTCAGGCTGTTGAAAGTTGAATCTTTAAAAGATTCAACATTTTCATTAATTAATATTGTTTCAATTGTCAGTGAATTGTACATTTAGAGATATTATTTTTTCTTTTATCTAATTTTAAATCTTTCAATATGTCTAAATTTCTTTACGCACTCTTCGCCTGTTTCCTTTTTAGCATAAACCTGAATGCACAGACAGATGCCAGCTTAAGTCAAATAAATTTTACCTTTAATGTAAATACACCTTCCAATTGGTTTCATCCTGATACTTTACATTATGATTTGGAATATGCTTTTAATGGTTATCCTCCACTGGTAATTGGAATAACTACTGACTCCAATGCCTCCATAATGCCACTCGTTTTTTTAAGCGATACTGTATTTATTGGTGTAGAATCCGCTGATGGTTCTGTACAACAGATTTACTCTATACTCTGGTCTGAGGCGCCATCTTCCAGTCAGATATTGGCTGTAATAGACTCCACATATATATGTGATTCCTATTTTTACGATGGTTTTTTTATTGTAAATTTATTAGAAGATGATTCCATAAATACCTTTCTAGAAACGTATGGACCATTGGATACTAGTATTAGTATAGTCATAACTGGAGGAGCAACACCTGGACCTTGTATTTCGCATACATATCATTTTACAGATAGTGCTGGAATCACTTTAGAAAGTTATATTTTCTACTTTATAGAAGACTGTGACACGCTTTGTGGACCAAATTATAGCAATAGCCAATTAAATCTAATGGGTAACACAAATGGTATATGGTGCTGGGATTATTACAGTTCTGTTACAGCGTATCAACTATTGGTTGATTTTCCATTCACGGACTCCATTGAGGACTATTTTGAAACCATTGATCCAGATGCTAGCTATTCCATTTTACCTACCAGTGTTTCTGGTGATTTCTACGATGTCGTTATTGTATCTGAAAATGGACTATATACAGATTCAATCACTATAACTTTAGTGGATACCTGTACCTCTCCATTGAGTATAGCAGAAATTGAAATGCCAGCAATTGGTCTTTATCCAAATCCTGTAAAAGACATGCTTTACCTAGATACTGATCTTGCTATCCAGGAGCTTAGGGTATTTGATAGTTTCGGGAAGGAGTTGATTCGAAAAAATATGGAAACTTCTGAACACAATATAGACCTTTCAGCACTTCCGAATGGAATTTACATCCTTCATCTAATAGGTGATAATAGCAATAGCAACCATAAAATAATTAAAGATTAAGTTTTTCAATGGAGGTAGGTGATTCTTCTATTACAAGGATTATTACCTCCATTCATTTTTCGTTTTTCTAACTATCTCCTTTAATAATAGGGGATCAATTTTTTAAAAAATCTCAATATGAAAACATTCATCTACCCACTATTATTTTGTTTACTATTTGGCATAAATGCAAAGGCGCAAACAACCAATACACTGTTGATACTTCAGGATTCTAGCCAACTATGTTATGGCTATATTCCTGATGGTTATGTTGTATCTGTAATGAATCTACTTATAGATACTAGCCAAACGAGTTTGTTGGACCATTTTGAACTCACTGATTCCACTGCAACTATTGAGTATCAAGAAATTCCATTAGGACCAGTTATAATAGACGATGCATACTGTCAACCATTGAACTATCATGTAATTTCAGGAGACAGCACCACGCACGAATTTTATAGTTTTTATCTTATGGACAATTGTGACTCACCTTGTGGTCCAATGTTTTCATCTACTATGTTTATAGGCGTTGACAGTACGAATGGTGTTTGGTGCGATCCGAACCTATGGTTGGGTAATTATGAATTATTGGTAACTTTTCCTTTTACGGATACCATCCAAAACTATATTGAAACGGAAGATCCAGATGCTACTATAACCGTATTACCTTCAAGTAATCCTGGGGAATATTATGATATTATGATTATATCTGAAAATGGTTATTATAACTATTCCTTCTCGATACCACTGGTTGACACCTGTTCAACCTTTATGAGTTTGAATGAAATTGATGAACAAGCAATTGGCCTGTATCCAAATCCTGTAAAAGACATCCTATATCTGGATACAGAACTTGATATTCAGCAAGTAATGCTATTTGATGCCTTTGGTAAGGAACTCATCCGCAAAAACATGGATGTATCAGACCAAAGCATAGACCTCTCAGCATTTCCTAAGGGAGTGTATATTCTGCATCTGATAGGTGATAATATCAATAGCAACCATAAAATAATTAAAGATTAATTGTTATTTTCATAGGGTATTTAAGACTTGAATCTAAACCGCAATCAATTATGAGAAAACAAGATGTCGTTTTTTATTGGCTATCCACAGGTATACTTTCCTTGTTGATGTTACTGTCTGCAAGCATGTATGTCTTTAACCATGTAGAAATTGCCAAGATATTTGAAAGTTTGGGTTATCCCACTTATATCATATATCCATTGGCCGTTGCAAAGGTTTTAGGTATCGCAGTAATATTGATCAATAAAAGTGATTTCTTGAAATATCTGGCCTATGCAGGATTCTTCTTTGATTTTCTATTGGCCTTTTTTGCGCATTATATGGTAAATGATGGGGATGAAGCAGGCGCTACAATTGCCATGTTGGCTGTTGGCTTGTCTTATATCTACGATAGAAAACGGGCAAAATTTGCCAAATCCTAATACTCGAAGCAAACAGTGAATAAAAGGATGATTTTTAAAATTATCCGTACCTTTAAGTAGCACATTTCTAAGCAATCAAGATTCTTGAAAGCCTAGAAGGTGCTACTTTTTTAATTTAAAATATAGCTATGGAAAGTATATTTAAAGTTGCCATTGCCCAGATTTCTCCAGTATTCCTACAAAAGGAAGCAAGCATCCAGAAAGCCTGTGAATATATTGAAGCTGCAGCAGAGAATGGTGCCAAACTTATAGTATTCCCTGAGACTTATATTTCTGCATATCCAGATTGGACCTGGCTGATACCTAGTAATAAAGGAGGGGATCTGAATAAACTATATTCCCAATTGGTAGACCAAGCGCTAAGCATTACCAAAGCCGAGACAAGTAAATTGTGTAAAGCCGCCAAAAAATCCAATATTCTTGTAGCCATTGGCTGTAATGAGCGAAATACAGAATCCAGTAATTCCTCCATTTACAATAGCCTATTATTGATCAATGAAAAGGGTAAAATAATTGGAAAGCATAGAAAGCTAATGCCTACAGGCGCAGAAAGATTGATCTGGTCCCAAGGAGATGGAGGCTCTTTACAATGTTATTCCACCTCAATTGGAATCCTCGGAGGATTGATCTGCTGGGAAAACCTGATGCCTTTGGCTAGAACCGCTTTATACGAGCAAGGCTTGCAAATTCTTATTGCTCCTACTTGGGACAAGAGTGCCAATTGGCAAAATAGCATGAAACATATAGCCGTAGAAGGTGGTGTATTTGTGATCAGTGCTTGTATGGCTCTTCACAAGGATGATATTCCAGATGAATATGAATTCAAGGCATTGTATCCCAAAGATAGGGAGTGGATAAATGGAGGGAATAGCTGTATCATAGGACCAAAAGGAAATGTAATAGCTGGACCTATGGAAAATGAACAAGGACTGCTCTATGCAGACTTAGACCTCAATGAAATTACGGCTGCCAAACGATTATTTGATGTTGCAGGACACTATTCCAGACCAGATGTATTTCAATTCAAATTGAAGAAGAAATAAAGGGTATTTCTCAACGTATCCATTCATTTAAAAAAGGTGTTGGAATATCATGAAATGTAGTTAAAGATTTAGTCATCTTTGCCATTCAGTAAAGGATAAAACATAAGTATGTCTGCTTTGAATATTAAAAGAGAGGTTTTCAATTACCTCTATATTGTTTTCGGAAGTTTTGCTTTGGCACTGGGTATTGTTGGTTTATTGCAACCCAATAGCATCGCTACAGGAGGAACTGCCGGATTGGCCATTATTTTACATAGCGTATTGAATATGCCTACTGGTTTGGTAATGGCACTTATCAATGTGCCTTTATTACTATTGGGTTGGAAACATCTAGGAAGAGCATTTGCGCTTAAATCCGTGATCTGTATAGCCCTGATTTCAGCATTTATAGATATACTCGCAGAAGTTATTCAATTGCCAGCCCTAAGTTCTAGCTTAATTCTAGCAACACTCTATGGTGGTGTTTGTGTAGGTATAGGTTTAGGATTTATCTTTAAAGGTGGTGGCTCTGCTGGTGGAGGAACCATCTTGGCCAAAATCATTACCTCCAAGTTCGATTTGAAAACAAGCTCCGTAATCTTAACCTTAGATGTTATAGTTGTTTGTTCTGCGGGGATTGTTTTCCAGAATGTGGAATTAGCTCTTTGGAGTATGATCAGTATCTATTTCGCAGCCAGATTGATGGATACAATATTGACCGGTAAGAAAAATGAAAAAATAGTCCATATCTCTTCCCTAAAGAATTTGGATGCGCTCAGTAAGAATATTACCGAAACACTGGGTGTAACTGGAACTATAGTAAGTGGAAGCGACCTATTGATCAGTGAAAAGAAGGATATCATCTTTATTGTAGTGGAGAAGAATAGAATCAATGTACTGAAGAATCTTGTCTATCAATTTGATCCAAAAGCAAGAATGATCTTGATGGAAGCCTCTGAAATGTTAGGGGATAATAAAAGAAAGTAATATTCCATGTCATATTATAAATATAGCAGAGCAATGGTTATTCCATTGCTCTTTTTTTTTCCAATTCTAACACCTTAACAATTAATGATAAATATGTTAGTATTTATATAATAATTAGAACCTTAGACCTTTAATTAGTATACTTGTTTCATATAATAATATTAATAACTATTAAAACAATAATTAAATACAAAACAATTTATTAATGTAATATAATTACATATTGTTTTAATATTAAATCAAATTTTATGTTAAAAAAAATGATGCTATTGGCAACTCTTGCCTATGGAGTGCAAAATGTACATGCACAAACAATTGTTCACGCAGTAAATTCTGATGATTTAATTGCCACTAGTGCCAAAGCTGACTTCGGGAACACTGGTGTGGCAACATCCATTTGGGGTGGCTATCAAATAGTTGCTAATGTATTTGAGAACAATGGAAATGCTATCCTAAATTGGCATGAGTATGCCAATATTTTTCCAGATGGAGAAATAATCATCCAAGATGCAAAGGATCCAGACATTGAATTTTACACAAACATGGATTTATTATTCGTTGCGTATTATAATTCCAATGGGGTGTTTATAAATTCGTATACCTTAAGTACTTTAAACGGATATAATTATTGGAATACGATTCAATTATCTTCTTCACCTGACGTTAAATCTGTTAATATTGATTACTCACAGAATGCATTTTATCCACAGAGTGGTACAGGTACAATTATCTGGGAGGAAGATGGAACAATTTTCAGCTCTTCTTTTGATCCTAGTTTTAGCGTTCCGATGCCTGTAGTTCCTATTGCTATGGGTACAGAACCGGATATCGCTATAAATCATAGTGATAAATATTCTATAACCTATATTAATCCAAATCAAGATTTAGTAAGTGAAAATGGTTCTTTACCAAGCTTAATGGGAGGGTTTCATGCTCCATTTTATACGCATGTAGAACCTGCAGTAGGAGGTTACTTTTTCCATAGTCCAAGGATTGCAGCACCCCATGAAATTCAAAGTACAGGTATCTTTTACAATCAGGATGGTTACGCCGTAACGGCAATTTTACAAAACTCTGGAACTTCAGAACATTTGGTCTGGGCAAAATATATAGAAAACAACAATGCAATTATGAACACTGACATCTCCTGGGGAGGTGACCATGCTATTAATACATTTCCAGTAGTAACTTTTGCAAATGGGCATGTCAAATTTCAATGGACATCTGATTATAGTCCAAATCCAATATACCCAATTATATGGTCCTACAATCCTTCTAATCCAGCATTTGATATACTTTCTCTTGAATTAAATCCTTATGACCCAACTTCAATGAGTGATATTTATGAAATTAATTTAGCGCAAGGTGCAGGATTTGAATATTGTAAATCTTCAATATCAGGAGCTAGAACATATCAAAGTAATGGTGTAGCCTTTAACTTTACGGCTTATTTGTATAACCACCGCAGCCAAATTTTCAATAAGTGGCTTTATGACTTTGCAGATCCAAAAAGATTAAGTCAACATAATAACGAATTTGATTTCTATAATGAAGATCAAAATTATTACTTGGAAGGAGAGAATATGCAAGACTATTCTTATAGTTTATTCAATATCCAAGGACAAGAAATAGATCTAGGATCAAATATCTCCATTCACAATTCTGAAGTGAGTTTTACAATAAATGAATTGGCTCAAGGAATGTATATCTTCAAATGTACGAATGATGCTGTATCAGAATCCTTTAAAATTATGGTAACAAAATAAACCATTACCTATCTATCTTAAAGCTCCTAGTGAAAACTAGGGGCTTTTTTTATTTCATCCTAAATACATTACATGAGTCAAAACAATGGCTAATATTTCGTAATTTTCTACGTTAGGAAGTATCTTTTAATAAAATGCAATATGAAATATTCTAAATTTATAGCCCTGCTATTGGCAGCTAGTCCTATGGTTAATGCACAAAGCTTTATCCGTACAGAATTACCTACAGAAGTTACACGGCCTTGGGAAATCACCTATGGTCCAGATGATCATCTATGGCTGACAGAAAAGGAAGGTAAGGTGTCTAGAGTAGATCCCAACACAGGAACAAAAACAGTGGTATTTACAGCCTCAGATTATTTCCCTGGATCAAGCTTAGAAGATTTAGATGCTTGTGAAAATCCATCCATTGGATATGGAACTCTAGGATTGGCACTGGATCCCGATTTTAGCAATCCAGAATTTGCCTTCATCTATTATGTCTATTCCTACAACAGCGGAACTACCCCCAATCCTGCTACCAAATTTAGAATCAAAAGATTGCAATGGGATGCCACTACCAATACGGTGGTTGCAGATACCAACCTGATAAACCTAATTGCCAACGGACATGCTCATCAAGGGGGGCGGTTATTAGCCGTCAAGCAAGCAAATACCTCTTATCTTTACCTTTCCATAGGAGATCATGGCCCCTCTGAACTGAGTGCTCCAGATTGTTATAGTCCACAGAGTGAAAATCCCAATAATTTTGCACAAGATGTGACCACAGCCAATGGAAAAATTCACCGTTATAACATAGATGGTACCATTCCATTCGACAATCCAATAGCTGAAAATTCCTTCTTTACCAGAGGACATAGAAACCCACAAGGTTTACTATACAATCCAAGTCTTGGTCTTGTCTACGATATAGAACACGGCGATTTTGCCGACGATGAAATCAATGTATTATACAAGGGGATGAACTATGGTTGGAAAAACGTAAGAGGCTACCATGATGATGAAACCATCCCTGGTGAAACAGATTATGTGGCCAACTATGTGGGACATCCAGATATCCCGAACGATTCCTTGGTGGAGGCTTTATATTCATGGTGTACAGATGTAGATACTTCTTCGGCTACCAACAATTCTATTTGGTGCACAGTAGCACCATCCGGTGGCGCATTTTACGATGCTTATACCATTCCGCAATGGACCAACAGCATCTTAGCCGTAACCCTAAAAGATGGCGTGGATACAGATAGAGAAGTTTACCAATTCAATTTGGATAACGACGGTAAAATAGCAGAAAGTACAATAGATGAACCCAACCCAACCAAATTCTTTGGTGAAGATCAGGCAATCAATGGAAGACTTAGAGACATTGCTATTTCCTCTGACGGCCATAAAATATTTTTGGTAAACAATGGTGGAACAGATTCGGATAAGATCATTGTCTATACCTACGATTCTACCGATACAGGAATAGGGGAGAATGATAACCAATCCATCCTTGTCTATCCAAATCCTGTAATGGATGTTTTATACTTCAGTGAAATTGAAAAAATCAATAAATTTCAAAGTCTGCAGATCACAGATATTAGCGGTAAGCATGTATTTGAAAGTGATGAACCTAGCGCTAGCCTAAAAGTAGATCACCTGGCTCCAGGCGTTTATATTGTTAAATTGATAAGCGAAAATGCTATTCAAAGCATTCGTTTTGTGAAGCATTAAAGTTTCAGTGGGTTATTAACAAGGGGTTTAGAGAGGAGATAATTAGATTTTGATTGTTCCTTTCAATGCCTCTTTATTCGCTCGCCGCCGCTGGGCTCTATCTTTTTTCATTCGATAAAAAAGAAAGAAAAAATCTTAACAATAGTAGGATTTTCCTTCGGATCATTCACTTCGTCGCTTCAGGCTGATTTTCTTTTCCCTTTGGTCAAAGAAACGCCATTTCGCTCCTTCGTTCACTAAATCTTACTATTGATTATTTAAGAAAAATTTAATACCAGTAAAAATATTTGACCTATTAAAAATGGATTGAAAGCCAAGATTTCTGTAGGCCTTTTTGTCTAATCCCGAAGCTTCGGGAGAGCGAAGCGAGTTATTTTTAGCAGTCTGGAAGAATGCGTAGAATTTTCTTATGAATAAAATGAAGTCTTGCCCTGGACGTCCGGAATTGCTAACTTTTTTATCGGATGAAAAAAGAAGGAGCCCAGCGGCTTGAGCGAGATAAAGAGGCGTTATAATTTATAATCAAAATCTATTTCCCTACTTACCAATCCCCTTATTTCTTCAAAACTTTGATGAAAACATAGTTGGCATAAGCCAAAAAGGTAGTTAACTACATAATTAATACCTATCTTTGTGTAGTTAACTACCTAATTATGGAACGAGACTTTATAAAAGACCTTGGATATCTAGGATTTACTATGCGACTAAAGCGTTTGAGTGATGCCCTTATTCACAGTGGACGTAAACTTTACAAGGACCTAGACCTAGAGATTGAGCCAAATATGTTTTCCGTATTCAAACTATTGGAGGATAGAGGTTCTACAAGTATCACAGAAATTGCAGAAGCCATTGGTATGGCGCATCCATCTGTAATAGCCATTACCAACAAGATGATAGCCAAAGATCTTATCTATGCAGACAAGGATAGTGAAGACTCTAGAAAGAAAGTACTGAACCTTACACAGAAGGGACGTGATAAGAGTACGGAATACAATGCTATTTGGGAAATTGGAAACAGTGCCATGCACAAGGAGCTGAATGATCTGAATGCATTAGAATTTCTAGAGCAACTGGAGCAGGTCTTTGAAAAGAAAGATTTCCGACAGTACCTCTTGAAGGAGATGAGTCAGGATATGGAAATTGTACAGGACAATGATTTGTACCATGCTGATTTCTATGCCCTCAATATAGAATGGCTAAAGAAATACTTCTATGTAGAAGACTACGATGAAACAGTCCTTAGCAATCCCAAAAAGTACATTGTAGATGAAGGTGGCTATCTGTTTTATGCCAAACTAAATGGAAAAGTGGTGGGTACAGTTGCCCTTATCCAAAGAGATAATGGGGTATACGAACTGTCCAAAATGGCGGTAACCGATAAATTTCAAGGCTTAAGAATTGGTTATAAACTGATGATGGCTTGTATTGACTTTACCAAAAAACATAAATTCAATGGCTTGTTTTTGGATTCCAATACTGCATTGGAACCGGCCATCAACCTATATAGAAAGGTAGGCTTTGTAGAGATTCCTGTTCCTAAAGATACGCCCTATGAAAGATGTAATATTAGGATGGAGTTGCCGCTTGACTAAATATCCTCCGAGTCCTCTTCGAGTGAATAATGGAGTTGCCGCTGTAACCTTCGAGTCTCTCAATTAGCAAATTATTGGAACTTATCTACGTGCGTAGAACGTTGTTCTTGTTCTTTTGCCTTCATGCAAAATGAACCAATCCCGGACGTCCGGGATTGACAAAAAGCCTTACAGCATTCTTGATTTTCAATCCATTTCTAATAGGCCGAAATAGTTTTACTGGTTAGAAAGTCCTTTAATCATGAAAAGTCAAAATTAAGATCGAATGAATGTAGGAACGAAATGGCGTTTCTTTGACTGAAAGGAAAAGAAAAGTAGCCTGTAGTGTCGGAATGAATGTCCCAAAAGGCGAGCCTAATTTTGGCTCCCGGACGTCCGGGATTGTTTCTATTTTATCGAATGAAAAAAGAAAGAGCCTAGCGGCGGCGAGCGAAATAAAGAGGCATTTTAATTAATCTATAAATCCCAGTGAAACCACATTCACTGGGATCTTCTTTAGTCAATCTTTGATCAAATATCTCTTTCCTTTTACCTTAGCGCAAAGCGCATCTTTAAACTTTAATCTAAGCGTAGCGCTTAAGCGAAGCGCCCCCTAAATACCCCATTTCATTCCAAGAGAAACTCTACTTCGATCTTGAAATTGTCCGAAAAGGTAATTTTCGTTTCCATAGAAAATAGTACTGCCTAGGAATAGCTGTGAATTTGAACTCAACCAATAACTCAGCTGTGGCCTGATATAACCATCACCATGGTTAGCATTGTGCACCCACAACATTTCGGCAGTGAGGTTGTCATTCATCATCTCTTTGGAGAATTTGAAGGAGGTATTGGTTTCAAACTTATCGCGGTTGTAGGCCGAAATGTCGCTTATAATAAGATCGCTGAACAATTGAAAACTCAAGAAATATTCACCCTTGATATAATCCAATGCAATGGCAGATTTGTATTGGCCACTACTTTCAATTCCATTGACTGTGCCTTGATCTATGGATGAAAAGTTATGGTTGAATATATAGGCTATTTCTCCTCTGAAAATGGCGGATCCAAAAACCTTATTGAAATTACCACCTAGCAAATGTTCTCGTTCAAATTTTGGAACCACGGCTATAGAAGGATTCCCTATATCATCCATATTTAAAGCAGTATAGAGTACAGGCAAATCATCATAATAGTATAGATAGTTTAGGGATAAATCCCAGCCTTTTACAAAGGTATTTAGCTTGATCCCAATATCTGAATCGGCTATAAACCTATTGGGTTTATTCACTTTCTCCATCATAAATGGGACCCCTTCAGGGGGCATTTGGATTAGATTTTTGGTGAAAAATGGAGCATCAAAATCTTGGGTGATATGGTAGGTATTGTCGGGGATCCATATCCATTGGACACCTATATCCTTGACATCAAATTCTGCCTTTACCGACCAGAGTGGAATCCTACTATTTTCGAAATCATCCAATACAAACTCACGGAAATTTTGTGGATTTACTATGTCCAAAAGCTTCAAGCCGTCTGTTTCTCCCCATACTATCTGTTGCTTCCCAGTAGTCAATCTCAACTTCTTGTGAATATTGGTGTACCAATAAAATTCACGCAATTCGAAATTCAATCTATCCCCAATAAAAAGACGCTGACTAAAGTCGGAGACCGTGGCCTCTTTGGGTTCTCCGGCTTCCAGTTTGTCATTGAAGTCCATATAAATCTGCCCCTTGAATACGAACTTGGAATTTTTCGACTTTTTGAAGGTGAATTCTGGTTGGAGTAATAGTTCCGTTTTCTGGAAATCCTTGGATTTGAATTCTTTAGCAATATCCATTTCTACCACCAAACTGGATTCAATCCAATCTTTCAACTTTTTCTTTTCTTCTTGCCCATGTAGAAGGATGGGCAGAAAAAATAGTAGTACCGCAAATGGGTTCTTTAAAAACATAGCTGTTTCATTTAAATTTTACAATCCATTCACCAAAGTCTCCTTAGAAAAGGTATCGTCGGAGATGGTGGCTTTATAATCTATATCGCTGAAACGGAAAATGGTTGTATGCTTCGTTTTGTGGTTGTTGGCAACAATCTTATGATAGGTCCAAAATCCTTGGACTTGTTTTATATCATGTATTTCGATGGTTTTAAGATGGTTCCCAGCGATATCCCAGATATCCGCTTTTCTCAACATCCAGAGTTCAGCATCTACCCAAAATTTGACTTTAGAATAGCCCAATTCTTTTGCTACAGCTGCATTTATAGGTGTTCCTTCAACAGCATAACACATTCTACCGTCCAATTCTTCTTTGGCAATGGTTTTGTAGCTATAGTCATCCTTACTGATTCTAGCTTCCAATTTTATCTCCTCATAGGTAATATCTGTACCCAGGAAATAGTCCCCACGATTGGCCGCTGAAATGCGCCTTGTTTTACGCAAGGCAGGCATATACAACCATTGGTCATCATCTAGAGATGGATCTGGATAATCGAAAGTTAAAAAGGCGGTTCCTTTTACATTCTTTGGACTGATGTAAAAGATGGCCATCCGTTTTTCTTCCCCGAAATATTTACGCAGGGTAGTGGTTTCCCTAATTCTGGTTTTCCCTCTTTTATCTATCAGCTCCATGCTCAGTTTACGGGTTACAGAAATGCCATCCGGCTGGTCATAGGTTTTGGCTGCAATGGTTTCACCTGATGGCAGGTTTTGCGCAGTAAGGGTTGAGGGAATCAATAATCCAATTATCAACAGTCCCAGGTTTAGATATGTTTTCATCAATGTATTTTTTTGTGAAGGGTGAAAAGGAATTAGTCCTTTTTAATATTTAAAAATTTCGGTTTGATAAGATATATAATGGCTGGCAGGAGGGTCATGCTCCCCACAAAACTTACCGATACAGCCACCGCTACTAAAAATCCGAATTGACTCAGTGGAGGAACCGAACTAGTCATCAAAACTCCAAAACCAAGTGCCAAAGCCAGGAAGTTAAACAGCAATGCACGCCCCGCCGATGTGTAGAATTCTACATAGGCATTCTGTAGACTAAGCTGTTTTTCCTGCAATAGGAATTTCAGTCGATCGATGGTATGTACCGCAAAATCAACACCTACACCAATAGCAATTGCAGCGAACATAGAAGTCCCTACTGCCAACCAAATATCCATTACACCCATTACGGTGTAGATAAACAATACAGAAATAGATACTGGAACAATGGTGAGCACACCTGCCCAAATTGATCTAAAACTGATTGCCGCAAATAACAATACTACCAACAGGGCCAAACCAGCTCCCAGGAAATGGTTGGAGCCCAATCTTCCTATCCAATAGACATCCATACCCACATTACCCGTAGCAGTCGCTTTGATGGTATCTGTATTCAAATGTTCCTGTATATAGGCATTGGTTTTTTCAACTACTTCCTTCTCATGTAAATACTCACCGGTATTCATTTTGAAACGAATATTGGCCAATCGGTAATCATAATCTATATAATTATCGAAATCCGTTGGGTCGCCACTAGCAGAATACAAAAGGAAATATTGGGCTATCAATTCCTTACTCGTTGGGATGATGTTCGCTTTATCATCACTCAAAGACTGGTTCATCTTTTTGATGAAGTCTACTATGGATATACTTCCATTTACATAGGGTAGGGACTCTACATATTCCTGTAGGGCCTCCATTTTCTTTAGATTGATAGGATCAAAAAGATCTTCAACTTCAGGCGTCTCTATTAAGATATCCAAATGGGAAGTACCGTCTATTTTACTATTGATGGCGGCATCTGCAATAACAATGGGTTCTTCTGATTGAAAATTCTTTATTCTATCTTCATTTATCAAAAGCTTGACCGCACCATTCACTCCAAATCCAATTATAATAAGGGCTGTAACAACTATATATTTTGGATGTTTCACGACTATATTCCCCACCTTTTGCATGAATTTACCAAAGCCATCTATTTCTTGATTTGGTTTATAGGCTTTACTCATTTGAGGTTTTACCAACATCATAGCTGCAGGAATCATAAATACGGCATACACCAAGGCAATGGCAACACCCAGCGCTCCAAACAAACCGAAATATGTCATAGGCGGCATATAGGCCGATGCGGCAATGGCCAAGAATCCTGCAACCGTTGTAACAGAAGTAATGGCAATAGGTCGCCACATGTGTACCATCGTATGGATGACCAATTCTTGCTGAGTAAACTCTGGGAATTTGGCAGCATTTTCATAATATTCCCCTAGTATATGAATCCCATCTGCCACGGCAATAGCAATCAATACAACCGGTAAACCATTTGTGATTACATAAAAATTGACCCCAAAGGCAGCCATAGCACCAAGTGAAATACCGACCGCAGCCAATACCATTAGATTGGGCAATACTACACCTCTTAGCCTTTTGTAGGCGATCAGTAGGATGATAGAAATAATAAGTGCTGCAAAAGGATTTGTTTTCTTGGCATCCTCATCTATATAACGTGCCAGATACCCATTTACGGCACCTTCACCCGCCAGGAAAAATTGCTCATCACGGTACTGATAGTCATCCAGCATAGTCATGAGACTTTTGTATACCTCATGCTGTTTCTGATTATAGGATTCCAGCATTTCAGCAACCACTAGGGTCATGGTATAATCGTCTGAGACTAGATTCCCGCGGTACAATTCAAAATTATCTATGGCTTGGGCCACCTCAATGGCTTTGGTATCCGTCAATTCATCTAACTCAAAAAAGGGATCTACTTCCAGACCTTCTTCCGTTCCCACAATATTGTTTTCTGTAGCCAAACTGGTAATCTTATCTGGATCAATCCCAGGAATGGATTGAATTTTTTCCGATAATTCATGTACCAAACCCAGTGTTTCTTTATTGAATACACCCTTTTTGTTTACAATGGCTATTACCATAGGATCGTTCAAACTAAAGGTCTCCTTCACTTTATTCTTAAAGACCAACACAGGGTCATCTGCGGGTAAAAAGGCATCGTAACTAGTATCCTTTTTCATGGAAACTATAAATACCGACACGCTCAACATGAGTATTATACTCAGGGCCAAAATTGCCTTATAATGGCTGGTGACCTTGTTGAAAAAATTGTTGGCTTTGATATGATTCTGATTCATGATGTGGTTTGTTTTGTCGCATGATGTATATACAACATTAATATTATTTTTTTTAGCGTAATTTCTTTTCCAAACTTTTAATGCCTTCCATTCCCTCTTGACCTAATTGATCAATAAGATTGTCCATAAGAATTTCCCAGTGGGGAAGGAGTTGTTGAACCAGTTTTTCACCCTGCGTAGTTAGCGCAATCATAGGTCTATAGTCCGTACTTCGCTGTATAAAATCTCTTTTTTCTAAAAGTTTTACATTTCTACTCACCGTGGAACGATCCAATACCAAGGCAGTACCAATTTTACCTTGCTCTATTTCCCCTGTTTTCTTTAGGGCAAAGAGAATGCTTAGCTGACTTTCCGTTATGTTGAACTCCTTAAGTGTAGCTCTAAACTGGTTGTCGACTATTCTAGATAGTGTACGTAATCTATTCCCAATACAGTGTTCCAAATTGTACTTCATACTGCAAATATAACTATTTTAGTTGTATATGCAACATTCTTTATTTAGATTAAAGTTGAAAGATGCGCTTTGCGCTAAGATTAAAGGGGTTGAATTGGATCTTTAATCTCAGCTGAGCAAAGCGAAGCATCTTGTAACTTTAAACTAAGTACAAAGTACCTCCTAGTTAGATTGAAAAATACCTGAATTCAGGGATTGTCATTGGTTTTGAAATATATTATATTTATCAAATGTTGTATTAGATTTCGATTAATGAACAGCACACAGTTCATGAGTCGGCAATATGATATTTTATAATAATCTAAAAAAAAGAGAACGATGAATTCAAAATGGAACTTCTTGAAAGACAGTTACTGGTATGTCCCCACTGCATTCTTACCAGCATTACAGATGAATGCAACGGATGCTGAACCTACCCAAATGATAGATCAAACGGTATGGCAAATTACAGACTATAAATACGGTTACTTTTGGGGGAATTGCGCAGCGCTACTTTATGAAAACGAAAATCCCGAATCACAAACACTTAGTGGATTCCGCTTTGCAGGATCTGTTACACCAGATGGAAAAGTGCAGATATCATTTATGCCCATCAGTGAGCTAGGCGCTGTGATGAGTACCGTTGGAACCGGAAATATGATTAAGGATGATGGGGAATGGGTATTCAATATGCAAATGGAATCTGGCATTACAGATTTGGTGGTGCATTGGGCCAATATGGAAGAAACCAAAGAAGGAGAGAGCTCCTGGGAGAAATTACCCGGAACAGAATATTCTGTTCCCGAACTGCTAGAAGCTGCAGGTATTCCTGCCACAGTTCCTGTGGTAGATTAAAGTTAAAAGATGCGCTTTGCGCTGAGATTAAGCGCTTCGCTTAGATTAAAGTTGAAAGATGCTTTGCTTCGTTCAACTAAGATTAAAGGAGGAAGGTATAAATTGTATTATACCTTCCTTTTTAACTTTACGCAAAGCCTTGTACTTGTTCCTAGATTTTTAAATGATTAAAAAAATGTAAATTTAGTTTTACTGGTTTTAATGTCATTCAATACGAAAAAATCAAAATTAAGATCGAATGAATGTAGGAAGGAAATGGCGTTAATTTATGACTGAAAGGAATAAATAAAAATAGCCTGTAGTGACGATCCCGGACGTCCGGGATTGACAAAAAGCCTTACTGAATGCTTGATTTTTAATCTATTTCTAATAGGCCGTTAAAGTATTACTTGTTTAAATGTCTTTTAAAGTCAATAGAAAGATTTAATGAACGTAGGAATGGAATGGCGTTTCTTCGACTGAAAGGAAAAGAAAAGTAGCCTGAAATGACGAAGTAAATGCCCCGAAGGGAAATCCTTCTATTGTCGATCCCGGACGTCCGGGATTGTTTCTTTTTTATCGAATGAAAAAAGAAGGAGCCCAGCGGCGGCGAGCGAAATAAAGAGGCATTTATAATTAGCAACTAAAAATCTATTTCCCATCACCAAACAAAAAAAAAACCCTTCATCAAGAAGGGCTATTTCAATAACAATCCAGGCAACTTAAACAGCCCAAAACTCTTCAATCAACTGATGCGTTATCGCCTTAGCAACCTCACTACCTTCCGCTACAGAACCAGTAACACCACTCCAGCCAGATCTGGCATCTCCAATGATATAAAAACCTTTAACACTAGATTCTCTATTTTCATCTACTATATAATTCTCCAATCCAAAAGCACCTTCTTCGGTAGGGATATTGAGTTCTTTGGCAAAGGCTACATTCTCTGTAGAATGGGTTTCTGCCAAGAAACCACCTTCTCTGGCTATCTCCGTGCCATCTTCTAGGACTACGGCTTGTAGGATACCATTTTTTGCTTTTAGGCTTTGTATTTTGCTCTCAATGATCTTAATTCCCTTATCTGCCAACTGTTTGACAAGGAATGGATCCGTTACGCTTTCTCCGTTGGTGAATACCTGCAGGTCTTTGCTCCAATAAGCGATTTTTTTCGCAAATAGAGGGCCCATTGTCCCATCTCCAAATACGGCCAATGCCTTATCTGCCATTTCGAAACCATCGCAGAAGGGACATGGATAGACAGACTGTCCATAGACTTCCGTAAGGCCTGGAATGGCTTGCTTGGCGATATCATCTTTATAGCCAGTGGCCAAGATCACCTTTTTACTGGTATAGCTACCTGCTGTGGTATATACCTGAAAACCTTCATCTAGCTTTTCTAGCCTGAGGACTGCTTCTTTCTTATAGCTTACGGATGGGTATTTGTCCAATTGCTGCTTGGCAACCTTAAATATTTCTGTGGGATGTATGCCGTCTTGGGTAAGGAATCCATGAGAATGCCTGGTAATTGCATTTCTTGGAGTTTCTATATTCAATACCAGGGCCGATATTCTACTTCGTCCTAATACTAGGGCGGCACTCATACCGGCAGGTCCTCCGCCTAGTACGATGACTTCTAATGGGGCATTTTTCATTTGTGCTAAACTATTCAAAAACCCAATTTTATTACTTTACAGTCTTTAGAGGGGCATCCAAATACTGCTAAAATTGGGAAGGGGGTTCTTTGTTAGTTCTAAATTCTCGACAAGTTATATAAATCCTTTATTCTAAGAGGGGAGGATGTGGGAAAATTTAGGTGTTTTTGAGAGGGAGATTTGGAGATTGGAGGTGAAACTTTGTATAAAAGTAAGAAATCACTAGAAAATAGTTGAAATATCACTGAATTCAGGGATTGACTGGTGTGTGGGGATGGGGTATATTGCTGGGGTATTAAATATGGTTTAACATAACAAAAGGCCCCAGTTAAATGATTAAAATAAATAATATTTAATACTTTAAAGCAAAAGTAGAAACTTAATGAGAAGAGATAAAAAGAGAAACTTTATTACAACCTTAAAGAAAGGTAATGTTCCCCAAAAGGATTTCATTGGATTGATAAAATATAAATATAGTCAAGATCAAAGAGAATATTTATTAAATAAAACACCTAAACTATTTAGTGATTTAGCTTATAATTTTCCAATTCCAATTTCTGAGAATGAAATATGTAAAGTGGAAGGATATTTAAGTGATAAAACCTCATTGATCATTGAATTAGCGTGGTATTTTGATATACTAAAAAAGTACTCTGACAAAATAAATAAATATCTTAGTATTAAAGAGGATATAGAATGTACTATTCTAAATAATAAATTGGACAAGTGCTTAGATTTACTCGACAAATTAGATGAAGATGTTTGCTGTTCCTTTTTTGCTTTACAAACTGAATTATATATTAATGAAATAAAAAACAAATCTGGAGAAAATAAGGAATTAATTAAGAAATTCTCTTTATCCAACAACTCACAAAAACTAATTTTATTATTAGACTTTGCAAGATTAAAAGCTGATAAAAAAATATCAGCCGTATTATACGATTCAGCAATAGATCACCATAAAAAGCAATATTCCAAAGAATTAAAACACATATTAGATTATATTGATTATAAACTTAATCCTGTCAGATTTGAGGACGAATTGTCTGAATTAACATTCTTAACATATTTTGATTCAGATTTTTCTATAATTGATAGATATAATAGTTTAAAAAATTTACTTTCAATTGTTCTTTTTGAAAAAACGACACAATCAGATGTCAAAGAATTTTTGAAAGTCAAAATAAAGGAGTTTTCAAAAATTTTCAACGATACCTATTGGGAAAAAATCCTAATTATTATTGATGATAGTTTTACAAACATTTCTGTAACAAAAAATAATGATAAGTATTCTAAAATTCTTGATTTATACTTATCTGGGCAATATAACGAAGTGATTGAAGAGTCCAATTCTCTGTTTAAATCGCAATCTAATTTTTCAGATGTATTTATTCTTTACGCTAAATCAGTTATTTTTTCAAATAAAAAAATAACTGATTTTATTGACGATAAGACTAAACTTTATGAAATACTACAATTAATAGTTGATATTTTACTGAAAAATGATGATTATACTTCGAACAGGGATAAATTACTTGACAAGTATTATTTAATTAGTCATTTCGATTTCTCAGCTCCATTGTTAGAATTTCTCTATGATGAATACAGATTTACAATACCGAAAGGAGTAAAGTATTTAACATATTTAAAAGAAAAGGCTTTTAGTTACAATTCCTACTCATTATTACTAGAGAAAAATAAGTATTTGAAATTAAATTCAAAAAATAATGTTTTTGATTTTGTCAATAATGAAATAATTATTTCAAAAAACAATCAAAACTCCAATATTTTTTTTGAAACCAAAATGAAAATTAATTTACTTATATATCAACGAAAGGAAAATGAAGCAATTCTTGAATTAATAAAATTTGAAAATCAATTTGGCTCTTTATTAGAAAAACATAGTTTCATTGAAACCTGGCATTATAAAACTAGTATAAATTGTTATTTTTCTATGAACAATTTAAAAAAAGTATCTAACTTAATCGTTCAGGCTTATTTCAAAAATTTATTTGCATATGATCATTTCTTCGATCAAAAATTTATTATTGCTTTTGATAAAATCGATGAAGAAGATGTATTTAGGGACATTTCTATACCAATTTTATTTGAATTGTATAATCAACCACAATCAAGCATTTATGATAGAATAGCTGATTTTCTTATTAATAATGACATCAAATACCCTTCCGAGATATTTGAAATAAACCAATTTTTTGAGGATAAAATGCTCATTTATTTCCTAGAAAAAGTTTGTACTATAGAAAATATTGAAGATTCACCTTTTTTAAATTCAATTGAGGCTTTGGAAGCTGAAAGAATAAAAATATTGAATAAGTTGAAATTAATTAATGAGGATAAAATTGAGATATTTAATGCTGAAATAATGTCATTAACAAAAGCGGCTAGTTTAAGAAAGGGACTACTACAAATTCATGAAAGTAGAATTTATATTGACACTCTAAGTATTGAAAAATATTTAGGAGTTGAATTACCTGATTTATTCGATAGATATTTAAATTTAACTGATATTGCATATTCGTCAATATCATCTCTAAAATTGTACGAAAATATCGAAGAAGACGGTGCTCTAGTTACCTTCTACTTAAAAGAATTAATACCTGAAAATGAATTACCTCTATATTTGTCAAAAATAGACCCTTCTCAGGACCCTAATGCTGTCACAGTTCCAGTTATACGATTCATATATTTTGTGGATATCTTCAATGCAATTAAAAAGGAGTTTGTTTATAGCGAAGATTATGGATTTAGGAGCTTCTTAAGCATGAGAATTAGACATGGTACTTTTTCAAACGTTTTAAGAAGTGTATTTGATAAGTACTTTTTAATTAGCTCAATGGATTCTTCTCTACAGGATTATAAAGAAATTAATTACTGGAATAAAAATCTTAAAGTATCGGATAAATCTAAAACTGAAATACAAAATTTACTCAATGAGTTTTCCAGGAAAATTGATTCTATTATTGAATTAGGATTATCGTGGATCGGTATCAATAACGAATTTGAAAGAAATAGTTCAGGAATTTTTGATTTCTATTATAGTAAAGCTGAAATGTATATTCTATATCAAAATCGTTTTGGTAAAATCGATAATTATGAAATCTTTTTAGAAGAAACTTTTAATTCTTTATTCGAAAGATTAGACGAAAATTTAAGCAACTTACGAGATATGCTTACAAATGAATTATCTGTATCATTTCTTCATGCTTTAGAGGAATTACAAGAGAACATAAGTTTAGTAGTAAAAAATGAAGATCAAATTAATCCAATTAAACAAAAAATAATCAGTTGCAAAACTGAATTTCAATTAATAATTTCTCAAATCACCAAATGGTTTAATGTGTCAAAAAATCAGTATATTGAAGAATTTCCTATCGATATGATTGTTCAAAATAGTTTAGACTATATAAACAGTATTCACACAGGTTCTATTCAAAATGCTATTGTTAAAACAGATTGTAGTTGTTCTTCAAATTTTAAAGGGAAGTACTTTGAAACCTTTGGAGACATGTTAATTAATATTTTTGACAATATAGTCAGTAAGAATAAGGATTTAGGTAACCAACTTAAAATTGATATAAACATTAAACAAATTAATGAAAGTATTGAAATTTTGGTGAAAAATAATATTTCTGGTTCTATTGATATTGATAAATTGAAAATTAGAGTTACTAATATCATTCAAAATGTAGCAGATTATAAAAAGGAAGGTATAGATAGTAGCTTTGAAGAAGGTTCCGGTTTTTTGAAAATATGTAAATGCATCGCTGTGGACTTAGAAAGAGATTATTATGAAGTTACACCAAGTGTAATAAAAAATAGTTTTGAGGTGAAAATAAATTTCGAATTAAACAAACTTATAGTATGAAAGGTCTATTGATAGAAGATGATCCAATCAAAGCAACTAAAATTTTAGAGTTTTTAAAATTTAATTTCTCATCATTTAATTTGTTGCACAGAAAATCTTATCAAAGTGGAATAAAACAAATTTTAGAAGAAAATTTTGATTTTATTTTATTGGATATGAGTATTCCTACTTATGATCAAGTTCAAGGAAATTTTTCTGGAAAACCGAGAAACTTTGGTGGACGAGACATTTTGAAAGAAATGAAAAGAAACAAAAAGAAATCTCAAATTCTAGTTGTAACACAATATAGTGAATTTGATGGCGGTTCATTATCAATAAAAGAATTAGATACTCAACTATCAGAAAATTATCCTAACCTATACACTGGATATATATATTATAAATCCGGACAAACAGACTGGGAAGATAAAATAGTAAAGTTTATTAATTCTTTATAAATATGACAATCCTAGTTGTTGATGATTCTGTAATAAAAATAAATAAAATAAAAACAGTAATTGATGAAACAAATATTAATTCAGAATTTTTAATTGCAAATAACAAAGCTGACGCTATGCAATTGATTTTAGCAAATCAATCAATTGATTTAATGGTATTGGATTTAAATCTCCCTAACCGAAAAGGCGAAGAAACAAAACCATTGGCTGGATTATCATTGCTGAAAGAATTAAATAGAAGAAAATCTATCTGTAAACCCAAACATATTATTGGATTAACCGCATATAGGGAATTGCAAAATAAAACAACCCGAGAATTTATTGAAAATGGCTGGATTATTATTACCTACGACAATAAGACTAGTGAATGGGAAGCAACAATAAAAAACAAAATAGATTATATTCATAATAATAAAATCACTGAATTTGGGACCTCCAAAACCACTGATACTTTTGCCTTAATTATGAAAGGTGGAGGAATAAAAGGTTTATCTTATGTAGGTGCTTTAGAGGAATTAGAAAAATTCTATAAATTTTCGTGGTATGCAGGAACTTCAGCAGGTGCGATATCTGCCATTCTTCTTGCATCAGGCTACAATCATTCAGAATTAAAAAAAATATTAGCCGAAAAAAATTTCAACGACTTCAAAGATACTTGGTTTTTGAAAGGCCTCATTAATTTAGTGTTTAAAGGTGGATTTTATGAGGGGACAACTTTTGAAACCTGGATTGATCAACTATTAGCAAAAAAGATCGGTCAAGCTACAGAAGTAAAACTAAAGACTCTTCCATTTCGAGCTAGTGTATATGCTAGTACACAAGGAAAGAAGGCATTAATATTTGACTCAAAGGATACTAAAACTAGTCATTTAGGAGCTGGATTTGCGGCAAGATGTAGTATGTCAATACCATTCTTTTTTGTCCCTCAAATGAATAATGGATATAAAGTTTTTGATGGAGGAGTACAAAATAATTACCCAGTTGAAATTTTATTAGAAGATAATCCTAAAACAAAATTTCTTGGACTTTACTTAGGGCCAGAAATTTATGAAGGAAGAAAGAAGAAAACAATCCTTGGTGAATTAATAAAAATTGGTACCGAAACTATTGATCATGTCGCACTTGAAAAATATGGTAATGAAACAATAATGATTGATACTAGACCCATTTCAACTTTAAACTTTAAACTATCCAAAAAAGAAAAGGATTTCCTATTAGAATGCGGAAAGGTTTATGCGTTAAAATACCTGGTTAAAAATAATTTCATCAATGAAGAAAATTCAGATTTAGAAAACAAAATTAAATCACTCGAACATAACAGGACCTTTCTAATTAAAAAAAGAAGAAAAGGACGATTTATAAAAATGTTAACTATTTTGGTTATTGCCTTTTCAGTACTTGTATTAAGTTATTAAAACTCTACTGCCCTTGTCTACCACTGGTGGGTTAACTAAATATAGCCCCCCCGCTGCCGCCAGTTTGTAACTGGTGGTTAACGGCAATATAATACCCACTTATCTTAATCGAACTAATACAAAAGTTCAATAGCACAAATCCTTTTTCTATCTTGAAACTTTAATCCGTTTTTCTAAAACCGAGATATACCAAGTGTAGATTATTGGCTTGAAATACAAAAGGAGTAGTGCGTTTGCATTAAGGTGATAATAGGAATATGGTAACCATTAAACTAATATTTGAGCTAGTGATAATAATTAGGATGAGACATTTAATAGTAATAATTGGGATTTTAGGATTGAGTGCTTGCAGTTTTTTTCCTGAAGAAAAAGAAAAACTACGCTTAGAAGGTGATTGGATTTACGTTGAGGATACAACAGGGCTATTTTCACGCTATGATCTAGGACTAAGATTTCGCGATAGTACATTGTTAACAATAAAGAAATCTGCACTTCATAATAGAGGTAAATATAGCTTAGATCAAGATAAAATATTAGTTCAGGAGTTTGGTGGAATTATATCCAGTTACCAAATAATTGAACACTTACCTGATACACTAACGCTGTCTCATAACTCCAAAACGAGAAAACTATATAATAGGAGACTGGAATTCAATTCTGACTTAAAATTTGAAAAAATTAGTCTAGTGGCCGGATCTTGTTTCGGTTATTGTCCAGAATTTATCTTCACAATTCAAAGTGATGGCAAGGCAAATTTCAAAGGAATCAATAATGTGAAATTGGTAGGTGATACAGTATTTAGAATTGAAAATCAAACGCTTCAAAATATTGATAGTTTATTTAAGCGGTCATACATTGATAATTTGGACACAACTGCAAATTATTGGGCTATGGATGACTGGTCTCTGAATATCACATTCCACTACAACGAATCCAAATCAAAAACTATTGATGGAACATATATGTTTATGCCTTTTAGATTGAAAGGAATAATTCGCAGAATGCTCACTACACTTGTTAAAGAAGAACTAATAAAAGGCTAAAGCTATCACAGTGCTAAAGAAATTCTTTCACCTTCCCACTAGGTGTTTTTTGAAACTGCACCTTATAAGGAAAATGAAGTCGAAGAAATTAAATACCCCTCAGATTCATTCAACGAGGATTTGCAATCCACTTAACAATATCATGCATTTTTTTTAGTAGGATAACAAATGATATTTTTATAGTTTTATGCTCAAGACACCACCAGTTGGAAGCTTGCCATAGCAGAAATGTAACACATTGGATCTATTCGTCCATTACACATAAAAATCAGTACAATTAATATGAAATACACCTGGAGTTTTCAAAAGCTAGAATTTTTTACAGACCATGCTGCCGAAATGGGAGGTGTATCATTTGATGATGCAATTAAAGTATTCCAAGAGTTTCCATGGGACGGTCAATTGAAAAAGATCGAGGATAGAAGGATGACCTTTACCCTTCCAAATATCAATTTCAAAAATGAATCAGGCACAAGAGAACTTAAAATTTCTAAAATAAATTATGAAGAATTTGAAGTATGCTATGTAGAAGGTAGTGCAGAGGCTACTTTATTAATTACTAATAATTATAATTTGAACCCTCAAGGATACATTGTTGAGGAAATAATAGAACGATTTTTTCAAAACAACCTTAATGAGATCGTTAACCTAAAATCAACTATTGATCTAGATCAGGAAGAAGAAATAAATTCTTTAGAATTTGATACCATTATTAGCACTGTTGAACAAGAAATAAAAACTTTAGAATTTGACATTGCCAATAGCAAAAAATTAACCTTTACCCTTGGAACCTTAATCGGATTTGCTGTTCATTTTATTTACATATTACGAATGGGATACGGTGCATTAGGTGACAGCTCCCTAGTAACAATTATCCTTTTTAATTTACTCTTTTTGCTGTTATGGCTTCCTGGCACGATACTTTCCCTTAGCTATAAGTTGGAGAATGCTAAGGCTAGATTAACTATTGATGTCATTTCAAAAAAGGCTTCTTATATCGATAAATCAAAAAAAATAGACTTTTCAAGAGATGATATTGAATTTTGCCAATTCAATTACACCAAAAATAGTTTTTCCCATTATACCCATTTAGACAATTTCAATTTTTTGCGCATAGATCTTAAAAATGGAGAATCATTAATTATCACTTCTCTATTAGCCGATGCACAAACCATAATTAATGCATTAAAATTGCACGTATACTATAAGGAATGTTCAGTAGCCTATTTGGAAAAGAGAAGTAGATAATAGAAATATATTAACTATTCAGATATAATTAATTCAGAATACATTAAAAAGTGGACAAAGAGTTACTCATAAAATCAATACTTGAATACCGAGAAATAGGTAAGGAACTAATGTTCCGATTGGCGAATAAACATGGATTGGATATCTCTAAGCAAGAGGATTATTTAAAATTGGTATCTAAACCTCATGACGATATTCCAAATGGTGGTGAATTATCAAATAAATGGAATTATTATTTCCATGGCCTTCAATGTGGATTCCATAATCGTAAAACTCAACAAAGAGTCGAAGTAGAATTAATTAACCCACCCAATTTTGGTGTTGTTGAAGCTTGGTTTTTACTATCGTTTTTGAAATCTACAGAGGGCTATAAACACCTTGCAGAGAACTTAGATTGGCAACAATTGGAAAATATTTTGGAAAAAATGTATTGGGAAAATGAAATCGAAGAAATTAAATAAGGAAGATCACTATTAAGCATACATGAAAGAACAATTGAAACTAGCGAAAATGAAAGAAATTCATTTAGAGTTAAAATGAAATTATTCAGGTATATTATATTTAAAAGGCATTCGACATAATGAAAAGAAAGCAAGCAATTGAAAAACTAGCATCCATAAAACTTCTAGAACTTTCCGAGGAGGAAAGGGCTGAACAACTTGACATAATGACCTTTGAGAATTGGGAAGAAAGTAAAGATTGGAATTTATTACCAAAGGAAATCCAAAATGAATTTGTTGAGGAAAAACTGTATGAAAATCCAAATAGTAAAAAGTATGACCAAGTTTTAATGGTCTGGTTGAAGGATAGCATGCGGGCCATATCGAATCATTATTTATGCGAAAATTTAGGAATAGATTCAATTGAAGGATCTCCCATAAAATTATACGCATGCCCTTGTTGTGGAAGTAGAACAATTGACGAAAGAGCAGAATATGACATTTGTAAAGTTTGTTGGTGGGAGGATAATGGTCAAGATAACGAACATTCAGAAAAAACATACGGAGTAAACTATGGGATTAGTTTAACAAAAGGAAGGTCTAACTTTTTGAAATATGGTATTTACGATCCTACTAGAGAAGATCTAATAAAAATTAAAGAACCTATCTCAAAATATGATAGGGGTAGGGAGTTTGAAATAATTGGAGAATATATAATTGAAAAAGGAAGTGATTGGAAAAGAACACTATCCGATAAGTTTTAAATATGTCTACTCGCACCCATTAATTTAGATACTCATCCTAATGACCTATGCTTCAAAGGGTAAAACATCATATCCTATATTTCATTCTTACTATTGTTTTAGTTTGGATATTTGTAAATAAAGTGTTTACTGGATTACATGACCATGGACAATTCGGTATGATTGTGGGTTTGGTAATTGCCCAAATCTTCCTTCCTATATTTCTGTATAAAACCAAATGGTGGAATAAAATAATTATAACAATTGTACTTCTCCTTATACCAATACCTTTAGCAAAGTGGATAGCAACAATACTTTATTCCTTTGAACCAAAAGATATATACCTATCTGGAAGGATAGATTCAATTTCATATATCGTTTTCTTTTCCTCATCTATTCTTTTAATAGAATTGGTTTTGAGAATACCTAATATTCTATTAGGTGCTAAATCAAAAATTAAGGAAGCCTACAAAAGCCACGACCAGGTGTAGTTTACAACTACATCATAATCTTATACATGATTTGCAATCCCTCGCTGCCGCTAGTTTGTATCTGTTGGTTAACGACATTATAATACCAGTAAAAAAATAAAATCCATATACTATCCTTTACTACTCATTTTAACGAAAGAAGTAGGAATTAGGCCTTCAGAGTCCTCTTCGAGTGACTCTAAGGGGAACTAATTGGAATATTTGCAGGTTATGATTCTGAATTGAATTTGGCAATTTTGTAGGATGGTTAATCACCTTTTTATAGATTTATAAATCTGAACCGCCAGTTGCAAACTGGAGGTAGAGAATGGTAGCGGAGAAATTTGATATTTGAACAGTATGAAACATAAATAGGTAAATTTAAGACAATATGATGATACGAATTAATTTTAGTGTATTATACATTATACTCCTTCTCCACACATTTAATGTTAACGCACAGGAAAATAAGGAAGACTTTACGCTATTCGATAAAGGAAACGCGCTTTATTCTCTTGTTTATCATGATATAAATTTTGATAATGCAATTGATATGTTGGACTCTACCAACTATGAAAATCAAATCGAGATAAAGCTACTTAAAAAACAGAAAGAAGAAATTTTGGAAATAGCATTAGAATATTTTGAAAATTTAATACATGAATATCCAGAATCTGATTTGATTTATAGAGCACAAAATAACGCTGCAATAATTTTACATCAACTTGATTATATAGACCTAGCAATTGAATACTACCTAAATATTATTAATGGAAATGCTAACGATCAGGAACCTAATGGTGGTGAAGGAATGATGGCAGAACCATATGCACTCTATAAAAATAGAGCTTGTAAAAGCCTAGCTGAAATTTATTTAAATCGAAAAAATTACAAGGAGGCTTTAAAATATATAAACCTGACGAAAAAGTATCCATACCAGCATTTCTGCGGTAATGAACATGTTGCAAATAGTATTTATATCGCTACGCTATATACAAAAAGTCATTATGGTCTTAATGACATTGAAAAAGCGCTGTCATTTGCATTACCCAATGTTTTAAACTATCCAATTACAAGTAATACTTATTTATTGAATTACGCCTTAACCATTTTAAAATCTAACTATTCAAAAGAACAATTAAGTTTAGAATTAAAGAAGTCTTTGAAGAATATAAAATTAAAAAAGGAAAAGAGTAACGAAATAACTTTCACAACCTTCTTAGGGATAGAATTAGAAATATCATATTTTAGTTTTGACTCAAATTTCTCAGATAACTTAGAAAAGTATTTTGAATTATCTGAAATTGAAAAAGGTACCTATCATTATAAAAATTCAGAATTCTATATAGAGCTATTCAAATATTGTTCGAATTGAGACATATTGCACCCTCGCTGCCGCCAGTTTGCAACTGGTGGTTAACTTCATTATAATACCAGTAAAATAATAAAATCCATATCCCACCTTTTACAACTTAAATGGCTTCCTTTAATCCATACAATAATTGAAAAACACTTGATACAGTTATTGCCTTGTACTTTAGTTTGAACTATATTTAACATCTGAGGATGGCTGATATAGTTGATATCCCTAGACTACAAGTTGACACCATGTATAACATTGTCAGTAATACAATTAAACTAAAAAAATAGAATGATCGAGAAATTTTTAAAAGCTAAAAACTGGCAACTATTCCTTCTTCAATTTGGAATACCAATGCTTCTTCAATTTGTAGTAATGGGAACAATGTTTTCAAATTTAAATGGTGGATCTGGCCCAAACCTCCCATCATTCAACTTTATGACATTATTTTCTGTTATGATGATCTTTTTCACAGGAACTTTATTCGGTTGGTTTTGGTCTGTAGCAGTTGGGCTTCAGTCAAAAGTACCAGATGGAGTAAAAATGAAATTAAAAAAATTCAAGATTTTCTTCTTTATACCTTTAATCTATATCCTTTTAATTCAAGGACTTATGCAGATTACAATAAAAGAATTAAATTTCAATCCTTGGATTTTTGCTTTTATAGTCCCGCTTCATTTAATCTCAATGTTTTGCATTTTTTACAACCTTTATTTTGTCGCAAAGACTATTAAAACAGTAGAACTTCAAAGGGAAGTGAGTTTTTCAGATTTTGCAGGAGACTTTTTTTTAATTTGGTTTTATCCAATTGGAATATGGATCATTCAACCAAGGATTAACAGAATTATTAAAGGGTAAATTACCCACAATACACTTGTTTGCAACTGGTGGTTTAGCCATTAAAAAATGGAAATAAAAGAACCTAAATTCAGATGTGGTGGGAACTGGCAAGAACTTGCTGATTTGTTCGATTACAAGATTGGAAAGCACGACCAAGATTGGACTTATACAATTGTAGAATCTAAAAGAATAGACGACTACATTCAGGCTTATGACACAACTATCACCAATGATAATACAAAATTTTCTTTGATGGAGATGATAATTCAATCATTAACAGAACAGAAGAATGAAGAATTAATGCATCAGAAATGGGGAAAAGTCAAAGCACTGTTGAATAAAGACTTTGACTTACACGAATACACAATATACTATTGGTGTTGTTGGGATACTGAGGATATAAAAGATTGTTGGTCTGTCACACCACTAATGAGATCATATTGGGAAAGTAAAAATTAAAATGTGCTACAAGAATGGCTAAAATGCATGTATAGCAAGCTAACAGTTTAACAACAATATAGCCAAAGCGTTATTGGCCATAAGAATAGCCTTTAAGAACATATAATTAAAACAAGAATATTTTATGAAATTCAAAACAAATACCTACCAAAACAAGGGTAGCAATTCTACCATTGAAAACTCAGACAAGCACAAAAAAAATATTGGACTATGCTTTTCAGGTGGTGGGTCTAGAGCATTAACCTGTGCCTGGGGGCAAATGCTTGGATTACATACATTAAACCTTATGGATAGTGCACGTTATCTCTCATCTGTTTCAGGAGGTACCTGGGCTACATCCATTTATTCTTATTTACCGGAAGGTATTTTGGATACAGACCTTTTGGGTACCTATTCTCCACCAGGCAAACTATCACTTAAAAATGGTGGGGATCATTTCAATGTTAATAATCTTGGTGATTACAGTCTTGGTAATGCCCCGGCGGGAATGCATCTTGAAAAATTAGCTATTCTGGCAGGCTTATTTTTAGCCACCCATAAAGCTTCCAATCATAAATGGTTTTGGGCCTATTTGGTGGGTCATTTGGTTTTAGAACCTTATCATCTAAGAGCAAAAGGAAATTACGAATGGAATTCTACAAAATACTTTTCCCTTTCTAAGGACTACGCAGAAAAAAACTTCCCTGCAGATTCTCCTTCAAAAGATGATTTCCACTATGTGCGTTCAGGTCGTCCATTTCATATTATGAATAATAATATCATGATAGAAGTAGACAATCCTAATCGCATTAAATCCAACATCATACAACTTCCTAACCAAGTAACCCCAGTTGCAGGTGGAGCACGTGGAAAAAGCCCCTATGGAAACATAAATGGTGGTGGATTGGTTGAATCGTATGGCGTATGTTCCACACTAAATCAACAATCAGCCACTGCACCAACGGTGGATATTAAGATAACACAACCTTATTCGCTTATTGATATAGTGAGTACTTCAAGTGCTTTCTTTGCTGAAACAATCGCCAGTTATGTAAAAGTACAAGTGAGTGACCCTGAAAAATTGAAGGGTTTCATCAGTCAGATAGAGACCCATTTATCAACAAAGCACCATAAATCATTACTTACAGAAATTAAGGATGATATTAAAGATATCGCTGGTGTTATAGAGAAGCGTTTGGAAAAAGCGGTGCTAAATGACGTCACACGTTTTGGTACCATCGTTCCAAGTTATAACTATTGGCCCATTGAGAAAGTTAGTACAAACAGAGAAATGGAATATACTGATGGCGGTACTTTAGATAATACTGGAGTAATTGGTATGCTTGCACAAACGGAGATGGGAGAGGGCAGTAATGAAACCATCAGTCTAGTTGTTTTTGACAATACAGATACTCCTTTGGAAAAGAAAAATGGGCGAATTATAGCCGCTGATCAGATCGCGGCATTATTTGGCATCGATTTCAATGCAGACACTGGTAAATATCAAGCCTTTACCGAAGATCAAAAAGATCCTGAGAATACTAATTTTTCGGCTCAAAGTCTGATCTCTGTTTTTGAGAATAATGGGACCGATGGAAGCAAACCATTTGATACGCTAGTTAATGGGTTATATGCCGCTAGTTGTGGAGCTACAGCGGGTAACAGTCCAGATGATGCTATGGTATGTAGTGAACCTGCATTTTATCAAATGGAGTTAACTACCGTTCAAAATGATCTGGTAGGTATTACGAGCAAGCGAACCGTCAAGCTACTTTATATTCAAAATGCCAAAATATTGAATTGGCAAAATAATATTGGGGACGCAACACTAAAAGCTGAGATTGAGAAAGGACAAAATGGAGGGGGCAATGGGATTGCCTTTAAGAGTTTTCCCTATTACAATACATTTTTTAAGATCGGTCTGGAAGCAAAAGAATCAAATACACTTTCACAAATGTGGGCATGGGCTATCTCTGATGACAGCAGCCCGCTAAAAAAGAAATTACAGGAATTCATGAAGTAATGAGCTACTACCGGTTTCGACTTATGGAAAGGTTGAGGCCGGTAGTATTGTAAAATTATTTTTTATTAGATTTATTCTTATCCCATAACATAACCCTCTAGGTATATTTTGCAAAACACTTTCCTATCTACCAGGATTTGTTATCCGTTTATTAGTTAATCTAACACAAGCAAATGAAAATAAAATTACTGATTATATTAAGTTTGACTTTATTCATCTTTTCATGCAAAAATGACGGAAAGAAAGACGAACAATTGGATAAAGTCAGTATAGACGAGGTACTTGACGTTGAACCATCAACTTTTAATATTCAACCTGATAAAGACACCGTTTTGTTTGGGAGTTCTGGTACAATAATTTTCATAGAGGCAAATTCATTGGAATTTGACAATGGTACTAGTCCGAACTCTGCAATTGAAGTTGTACTTAAGGAATATTATTCCATGTCAGATATTATAACTCAAAAGCTGTCTACAATGGCAGATGAAGGTCTTCTCGAAACAGGAGGGATGATAAATCTGAAAATACACTCCAATGGTCAAGAACTAAAACTTAAGAAAGGAAAGGATATCATTGTGCACTTTCCTAAGGGCGAAACTAACCATGAAATGCAATTATTCTCTCAATCAAAATCAGAACAACCCGATGGTATTGTAAGATGGAGGCAAGAAAACCAATCTATAGGATATGAGATTGACACTTTAACACTGTTCATTACTAAGTATGAAGACCTTGACTCTAAATTGATGGAATTAGATGATGGCACGAACATATGGACATGGGTAAGACAGGAAATATCACTAACAGAAAAAGAACGTGATTATGTGCGTTTACGAGATGTTAATATTCGGTTTATAGTATCATCAAATGGTGATGTAAAAGATGTCAAACTTGAAAAAAAGTATGATAAAAAGAAGTGTAAAAGGCTATTGGGAATAATTTCTGAGATGCCTAAGCTAAAGCCGTTTAAAAGAAATGGGAAGGAAGCAGACATGGAATCTTTCATTAATTTCGGAGTTAAATATATTCCAGCTAGGCATCTAAGCAATGAGGCTTATTTAAAATCAATAGAAGACAAATATCCTGAATTCGGAAATAATTCAATCAATGATATTAGTCAAGTTGAGTTAAACTATTACATTTTCAGTACTGCAAAATTGGGATGGTTGAATTGCGATCATTTTATAGATGACCCTGCGAACAAAGTTAATATAACATTAAAGGAAAAGTCAGATGAAAACCTCAAGATTAAATTCATCTATAAAGATTACAAATCAGTGATCACTCCAACTTATAAAAATGGGATTAATTATTTCAATGGTATTCCGGAGAATAAAGACGTTACCCTAATGATTATCAAAACAAAGAGGAATAAAATTCAAATGTCAATTACTGAACACAAAACCAAGGAAGGAGAGCTTACTGGGATAAAGTTTAGGGATTACACCATGGATGAATTGAAAAAAGAATTGGAAAAATTAAATTAATAAACCACCAGTTGTAAACTGGCGGTAGCGGGGGTTCGACTTTTCTTAGATGAGCCAAAATCACGTAACCTACTAAACAACAACGTAACCCGACTCAACATTACATCAGTAAGGCTCCCTTCCAATAAAAGAAGGTTTCAAACAGTTGTTTGAAACCTTCTTTTATTGGGTACTGTTCGTTGGTCCTCCTTTTAAAGATAATCCTCAGAGTCTTGAAAGAATGTCTCTTATAGCTGGTAAATTATCATCTTCAAATACCTGTTTATTTATAGTTTTTAAAGATTTTCGAATAATTATCCTTATTGACCGTATTCCCTGTTTCTAAATAATATTTTAAACCAAAAAGATGCTTTCTTAGACCTTTCCCCAATTGACCTTTCATTAATAAAATCATAAAACCTGGGGAGGTTGAAACAAAAGAGGTCATCTTTACTTCTGTTTTATCGTTTCCAATGGATGTTAATTCATAGATCGCAGACATGTCTTTTAACATGGGTAAATTATGCTTATATGACTCTACCTTAAAGCTATTGCCTTCATCTACTTCAGTTATTTTTTCCTCCAAAAATAACTTATCATCAAACGTACAATGTCTCGAGCAATTTAGCTCTCCCTTAGTAGAATTACCTATGTAATTTGATGTGGGCATAGTTGGATTGTGAACATGGATATCTCCATATTGCTTAAATAACACATCCCATGTTTTTTCTTTAGAGGCATTAATTACTTGTCTAAATTCTGATTTACTCATGATTGATTGTTTATTACTAATTACAGAACAAAAATAACAACATGGTGTGACAACAGTACGTCAGGGGTGTTTATTATTTTCTAATTGGATACAACACAAAAATATGCACAAGTTCTAAGCTAATAAAAAACCAATATAGTGTAAGTCATCAAAGAAGTTGGACTGTAAATTATTAAATTTAAGTCACACTATTTATTTCTGAAGCACGTATTCTACACATTATCAAAACTCTAAAATCACATCCGATTATGCCCTAATTTGACCCATTACCTGGACAACCATCCAAATTAAATTTGTAAACGAATATACTAAATAGATTTGTGTATATTTAACCAACATCAAATTCGAAAATGAATCCAGAAACTATATCTAATATAATATTCAACTACTCCTATCTACAGATTTATGCACTTACCTTTTTGTATTTTAGCTTGCTATATTTTGGGCTTGCTCCAATATTTTTGTGGTTGTGCAAATATTTAAACCGTATTAATATTCTGCATAGAATAGTAGCCAAAAAAGCTACTAGAGAACAGGTAAAGTTTGAAAAAAAGTACTCTCTGCTATCCATATTTGTTTTTGGATTTTCATCATTTCCTGTTATTTATGCAATCCGGGAAGATATCATTACCCTCATTCCAGACAGCCCATTAAATGTTTTACTGGGAGTTTTATTATTGAATGTTTGGAACGAAATTCACTTTTATTCCGTTCATAGAATGATGCATATTCCATTTTTCATGAAATATGTCCATAAAATCCATCACAAATCGAAAGTGCCAACTGTATATTCAGTCTATAGCTTTCATTGGTTTGAGGCTTTTTTATTGAGTACTGTACCTATTACTTTGGTGCCTTTTATTCCATTTTCTCCTGTTGCAATTGCCCTATATCCACTTGCAAGTATAATGATCAATTATGCCGGACATTGCAATTACAGATTTGGGAATGGAAATGGGCCTAGCTGGAAATTATTGGGAACCAATCACAATAATCACCATTATAGATTCAGTGACAATTATAGCTTTGCAGTGGATTTATTAGATAAACTATCGAAATACCTTCAAAAAAATAAGAAATGAAAAATGTATATATAACTAGCCTAGGCGCTTATTTACCAAATGAACCAATCTCAAATGATGAACTAGAAGATTATTTGGGAAGAATAAATGGAAAGTCCAGCGCTGTAAAAAATAGAATCTTAAAGCAAAACGGGATTAAAGAAAGATATTTTGCCATAGATAAGAATCAAGAAAGCACACATAGCAATGCTGAATTAGCAACCAATGCAGTAAAAAATGCTTTGGAAAAAAGTTCATTGAGACCATCGGAGATTCAATTATTATCCACGGGGACTACGCAAGGGGATTTATTGGTTCCTGGTTTTGCAAGCATGGTTCATGCAGGCCTAGATCTTGGCACTTGTGAAGTCGCCAGCTTTCAAAGCGTTTGTGCAAGTAGTATGATGGCTTTAAAAAATGCCTATTCACAAATTAAAAGTGGAGAAAAACAAAATGCAATCAGTGTTGGAAGTGAGTTCCCTTCCAGATCATTTAAAGCTTCAAGATTTGAAGCTCAAGGCATAAAATCTATCCCTTTTGATACCGAATTTTTACGGTGGATGTTGTCCGATGGAGCGGGAGCTTTTATTTTGGAAGATAAACCTGCTCAAAATGGATTATCGCTTAAAATAGAATGGATCGATTTAGAGTCACATGCACATAATTTTCCTGCTTGTATGTATACTGGAATGACGAGTAATAAAGAGGAGAATGGAAAGTCCTGGTTAGACTTCTCCAGCTACGAAGAGGCTTCCAGAGCGGGCGCACTGAACCTCAAACAAGATATTCGCTTATTAGATAAAGTGGTGCAAACCGGTGTAGGACATTATTTTGAACTTATCGATAGAGGTTTAATTAATCCATCCGAGATCGATTGGTTGTGTTGCCATTACTCTTCAGAGATCTTTAAAACTCCAATTAAAGATTTAATGGCAAAAGGGGGAGCAAAAATTGCCGAGGAAAAATGGTTTAGCAATTTAACTTCAAAAGGAAATACGGGTGCTGCATCCATCTATATCATGTTGGAAGAACTGTTTCATTCAGGAAAAGTACAAGAAGGACAAACCATTCTATGTATGGTCCCGGAAAGCGGAAGGTTTATTACCTCTTTTATGAAGCTAACTGTGGTAGGGAATAACGAGCAGGAATCTAAAAAATACAAAATTCGAGCGATTGAAGCACCCGAGTTACATATTGAGGAGAATGAAACTTCAGAATGGTTAGTCCGTCAATTATCTCAGGTATGGATCAACTTTGAAACCGATTTATTGAAAATACCAATCGTTCAAAAGATCCATAATGGAACCTTGAGCTTAGAGGATTATAAATTACTGCTAACCGATTTAAGGCAACAAGTAATTGACGGTTCACAATGGATATCTCGTGCAGCATCCAATATCGATATAGAAATATTTGAATTGCGTTCCGCCTTTATAAAACACACAGCAGTTGAACACAAGGATTTCCAAATGTTGGAAAAGAATTTTGTAAATCTCGGAGAGCCTTTATCTACTATTCAATCTGGTGAAAAAAATATTGGAAGTTTAGCATTAAGTTCGTTTATGTTTCAACAAGCCAGTAAAAACAACCCTATAGACCTATTGGGAGCAATGTTTATCATTGAAGGTATTGGTAAAAGATTGGCCTCTTTTTGGGGAAAAATGATTCAGGATCAACTTAATTTGAAGGACGATCAAGTCTCATTTTTCATTTATCATGGTGTTGCAGATGAACAGCATTTTAAGAGTTTGGAAGATGCCTTAGACCATCCATTGATGCATATGGATTTAGCAAAACGTATAGTAAAAACCGCCAAAACAACTGCTCACTTATATAAAATGCAATTGGCAGAATTGGGGAATTATTAATACCAGCGCTTCAAGTAGAAAAACAAAAATTTCTAAAGTTTTTTATTTTAGCCTTAGATTTTCGTTTTTAAGAACATGCCATAATTTCAAATAAATAAGAATGAAAGAAGACTTTATACTAAACGAAAAAACACACGATAAAAGGGATCCAAATCCATGGCTGGCGCTTTATTTAGATAACAGTATTCCTATAAACGATACGACCAAAAGGGCTTTGATGATGGATAACGATTCTAAATCGAGTCGCTATTTACTTCCATTGATCATTTTATGGTCAAAAATAACCATGTTTTTCATTCATGTATTTAAATTTTTCTTTCCCCGATTATTCAATTCTTCTAAGGTATTACATCATCTTCTGTCCTGGGGATTGAGACGATTTGTAAGCCCTAACGCCAATTTATTAATATTTCGACATTTCCATGTAGGCAGTGAGATCCTACAATTTATTGCAGCGAATATTCAAGGAATAGAGCTAAAAACGAGTCCTTTAAAACCGAAAGATTTTGAGGATATAAAAGACAATCTATTCTTAGATCACGATTTGAACCTGTACAATTTTGTGATTAACTTAAATAAAGAATTGAAACAAAAAGGAATTGCCATTCAACAAGCCGAGACATTGGATACTTCCATGATTTCCGAAGATCAATTTGACCATATAAATTTCCCAAATAAATGGACCAATGTTTTGGATTTGCGATCTGCTATAGAGTTTTTTACACCTATTTATCAACTTTTCCTTACTGCCAATGATTTTGTTCGTGCTTCAAATTCTTTACAACTGGATGAAACAATAGCAATCTATACCGCCAAAATTTTGGGTTCTCCTGCTCATTTAGGTTTGGTAAATAATAAGCATCCGATGGTGCCTCAAAGTACCTATTCAGCTGCTTATAGCTTGGTGTTACATGGGCTTGCCGCCGAAACTCTGCACGAAATATTGGTGGAAATAAAGAAAGGCAATACAAGGGATGGTATTGTGGTTCCGAAATAAATAGTTAACCATCCAAAATCAACATCAACACCATTGATACACTACCGAATCTCAGGATCTAGATTTTCATTGATATATTGCCTCCCACTAGGTGTAGTAAATATTATAACTATATCCATATTTTATGCTTGACAATTGCTATGAATCTGAATTGAATTTGGAAATCCTGTAGGAAGGTTAAACTTCTTTTCTTAGCTTTATGATGATTAAACCACCAGTATCAATAGGGAGAAAGTTGTTAATTGGGAGATATATAACATAAACACATATCTATATTTAGCCAACCAATCCACCAGCAAAAATCATGCGCCTCAAATGCATTTCTTTTAATAATACAAAAACGTAGAAATCATGAAATCAATATCAAAATATTTAATGCTTTTCTGTACTTCGGTAGCTTTGCTTTTATCTTCCTGTTCTTCAAATGACGACGCACCAGACGAATTAGAAATAGGGGATTTCCATAAAGGTGGTGTTATTTTTTATTTAGATTCTACAAAAGATCATGGATTGGTATGTGCGGTGTTAGATCAAAGTGCAGCAGCAGAATGGGGATGTTTTGGAAATATTGTAAATACTGACGCTAATGGTGATGTTGCCATCGGAACAGGTTCACAAAACACTCTGAACATTGAATCTGCTTGCAATACAGTTGGAACAGCAGCCGATTTAGCTTCAAATCTTACATTAAACAGCTATAGTGACTGGTTCTTACCATCAAAGGATGAATTGAATCAGCTGTATATAAACAATACTTTAATAAATGAAACGGCTTTGGATAATGGAGGCACTGCCTTAGAAAGCTCTGACTATTGGAGCTCTACCCAAGACGGCAGTCTTAATGCTTGGAATCAAAATTTAACCAATGGAAATCAGGGTACCGGAAATAAAGACCAGATATTATATGTTCGTTCGGTTAGATCATTTTAATTAATTAACCTCCTTAGAGACATTCAACGAGAACTCTGAAGTAGCCAACTATTTGAACACCATAATTTCTACCAGGATTTGTTACCCTGCTAGTATATCAGGCAATTAAATTTTGTAGGATAACAGGTAATCTTTTTATAGTTTTATAATTCTGAACCACCAGTTGCAACCTGGTGGCAGCGGAGACAGGGAAAGGAGAAGATCTCCATTAGTAAAAAGCAATTTCAGTATTACTACACTTAATCAATTTTAATCACCGGTATGGAAATAGAATTTGAACTTGAAATGAAGGATTGGATGGAACTTCAGAAAAACCATCTTAACAATTCTAAACAAGTTAGAAAATCAAAAATAATTTCAACCTGGATGCTACCTGTACTCATCTCTGTTTTAATGCTCAAGGATATAATAAATGGGTACAACCTGGATCCGCTCAGATTTATACTTTTTGGCATACTTGCCATACTATGGGTTCTATATATCCCAAAAGGAATGATGAAAAGAATGCTGAACAGTTCAAGAAAAATGCTTCTAGAAGGCGATAATTCGGGTATTTTTGGTATTCACAAAATGTCCTTTAATGATGAAGGGTTTGTACATTTTGAGCCAGAATCAGAAAATAAAATTAAGTGGACTGCCATAAAAAAATTAGAGGCAACCGAAACTCATTATTTCTTATACAATACTGGGATGTCTGCAATAATAATTCCTAAATATAAAATCGGGAATGAAGTAAATAGTCTCGATATTATTCTGAAAAACAATATTGTAAGCCGTGTTAATTAATAGTAAGAACACTCCAGTTCTAAATTGATGATAGGCGACAAATCATGTTTCTAAAAGTGAACAAATAGGAATTCTATGAAATTTATCGAAAAGATACTTAGGAAGAAAAAAGAGCATTCCATGGAAACAAATGAGGATTTTTGGAATTGGTTTAAGGCCAATGAAAAGCATTTTTTCAAAACGGTAAAACAACGTTCCAACATAGAAAGTGATTTCTTAGATCAGTTATCACCAAAACTAAATGAACTCAAAGAAGGCTATTTTTTTCTAACCGGTATGTATAATGATGATACCGTGGAATTAATCATTACGCCAGATGGGAATGTGAAAAATGTTGTATTTGTAGAGGAACTTGTCCGCTCAGCGCCAACTATTAAGGGTTGGAAATTTACAGCTTTAAAACCCTCTCAAGATATCAAAGATGTCAGTATTAAAATGGGAGGCTATATATTCGATGATGATAAGCTAACCTTCTTTGCAATAGATAATCCCAACTTCCCTGACGAGATTGATATTGTAATAGTTCACGAAGATTTAAATGATGAAAATAGGTCCGCCATAATCAACGGCACCTATCTCTTCTTGGATAACTACTTGGGTGAACTCAATTTTATCGAAATAATAGATAATCTTGAATTCCAAGATAAAGCCTCCACTGAAAACACATTAATACCTATTGGTAAACTGAAGGACTTTATTATATGGCGTCAAAAGGAGTTCATTGAAAAATACAATGAGATCAGAACGAATACCGAATCTGATGAGTACTCTATGATTGAAGCTGACCTTAAAAGTGGTCATACCCTTTTTGCCGTAATCAATACAGATTTGCTACAATGGGACAGCAAAGCCTCTCATCCATGGATTTTAAGCATTGAGATTAAGTTTGATGAAGATTCAGAAGACAGTATATATGACTGGCTAAATGACTTGGAAGAAGAAATGCTTGAAACGCTTATAGATGAAGAGGGGTACTTGTATATTGGTAGGCAGACGGTAAATAATATACGTGATATCTATTGGGCCTGTAAAGACTTCCGAAAACCTTCTCTGGTTGCTAATAAACTAGTAGAAAATCATGGCGATACTGTTGAAATATCTTATGAGCTATACAAGGATAAATATTGGCAATCCTTCGACCGATTCAATGAAAATAGTTAATTCCCGCTTGCTATAGTTGGTTATTACAGCTCAAAATAATCAAGTATTGAAATCCACTTTTAGTATCTCGGCCATTTTATTTGATGGAATGCAGTTCATACTTTTAGACTAAGCAAACCACAAGATTAAATAGTGAAATGGTACCAGCCTAAATTCTTCTATTAAGAACTATATGAAAGCAAATCAGAAAAAAATAAATGGTATTTATGGACATTCACTGTTCATACTTATTTTCCTATTTGCACAAGGGATTGTGGTGTATGAATACAATGAAAAGGATTTAAAACCATCAGACTTGATCCTTTTTAAAGGTGAAATTACCAATTTCCATGTTGAAAAGATAGGGGATAAAGAGCGAGAAATTGCAATCATAAAATTGCATAACGAGGAAATAACCTTCAAAACACCTAGTAGCCTTTACAAGATTGTAAATTCATCAGCATTCAATGAAGAAATAATTGTTGGAAATGAAGTACTCCTTGGAACAACAAAAAAAGCACTTGCTAAAGGTAAAAATCCAAGCTATTTGAAAAGGCTTTTTAACGATTTAGAAGAAGGAAGAACATACGCTCCCATTTATCATTTAAAACATCAGGAACGGCAACTTATAGATTTTCAAAAATATATTCGAGTAGATGATCAAAGAAAGGAAGACAATATGGTGTACGGAACTCTAATGGTATTTATTATGATTGTAACCTCAGGATTTTCAATTCGAAAGCGTTGGAAAACAAGATTCGAATATTAACCACCCATTCACCGATAATGAGAGATATAAACCGAATACCCGAAATAGTAAAAGAACTTGAAAAAGTATGGATGGAAAACCCAGATTTTAGGTTAGGCCAATTAATCACTGTTTTAACTAAACCAAGTGATCCCCATCCAGGCACTTTTTATATAGAGGACGATACCATGCTGAATAGATTGAAAAGGTATGGTGAAAAGAATGAAGAAGTTAATAGTAGGGTAATACCCTATTGGAAAAAATACCCAGACTTCATCAGAATGAAAACGGAAGATATATCCGTTGAAATCATTCAGGATATGATGGAGGTGATCAAGGCAGAAAAAACCAATATTACCATTACACCAATTAAATTAATGCAACTTATAGGGGCGCCCATCTTAGATGAAAAATGGATGAGTGGACATACATCAAGGCTTGAAAAACTAAGAACTATCCTGCAAGAATTAAAGGATAAGGACATACTTGAGGAAATAGAAATTGGATATGGTATAAAAGGGTGCTAAATTTAGATCATCAAATATTACAACACAAACCAGTAAAAAAGATAATATGAAGTTAGGTGCATTTTCAATTAGTTTGAATGTTAAGGATCTTAATACCTCGAAGGAATTCTATGAAAAGTTAGGATTTGAAATCTTAGCGGGAAATATGGAGGCCAATTACCTTATAATGAAGAATGAAAATTCTCTTATCGGTCTGTTTCAAGATATGTTTGATGGCAACATCTTAACGTTCAATCCAGGTTGGGACGAAAACGGCAAAAACATAGCCAATTTCGATGACATTAGAGAGATTCAAGATCACCTCACAAATAAAGAGGTCATTACAGATGCAAGTATTGACCCAGCAACTACCGGCCCAGCTAGTATGATGATTACCGACCCAGATGGAAATGTCATTTTAATAGACCAACATCGTTAAAAGTATAGTGCACCATCGGTGACTTTACTGAGGGCAATTAGGATGCGGTATAATTAGGAGTAGGATATAGGGGATGTCAGAACGGTGGCCCTAGAGACCTCTGGGAGTGGTTTTGGGAGGCAGTATAAAATAGAACTAGAATGAAAAAAAAGTTATTTGTAATAAGTGTTGCTTTGTTTACACTGCTATCTTGTGAGTATTCTTTGAACATAAACATTCCAGAATCGAAAGAAATAGATTTTGGAGAAATGCCTGTTGTTAAGGCTAACACATTTAAAAATATTCAGGTAATTGAAGAAAAATATTGTGAGAAGTATAATTATCCCTTAACTCGATTTGCAATTGAATATCCGGACAATGTTGAAGTAACCTTACATGAAGATGAATATTCATACATTAAGTTCAAAGTGAAAAATGAAAATGAGATTACGGAAGAGCTTTCAATTGGGTATACAACTTTGACATTACCAATAAAATCGAAATCAGCAGAACTTCTTGAAGGGTTAATGACTAATTTTGAAACAAATATTGAATCCTTTCAAACCGATTTTATAGGGAAATCAAAGTTCCAAGGAAGCATGGAGTACCAATTCAATAGTACTGCTGACTATTCAGACTTTAATGATATCGGATATTATGGCAAATATCATTTAATAGGGATCATTCCATTCCCCGAAGAAAATGAAACGATAAATGCTGTGCTAATTACGTTTATAGCAAATGAAAGTTCTGATATAAAAACGTATGCAGATTTTCAAGAAAAAGGTGTAATCTCAAAAATATGGAATACATTTAGGTATATAGAATAAGCTAAATTTACTAACACTGTATATTGTAAATAAGCCGTTCATTGATTAATGGAAAGTCATTTTTTCTCCAACACCGCCAATTTGTTGATTTGGCATTAAGAACGAATAAAATGAAAAACTACTTGGTAATTGCACTTCTTCTTATAGTGAACTTGACTTTTGGACAACATAGTGCACTATTTAGGATCGTTGAAAATGGAAAGGTTGGATATATAAACAATACAGGTCAAACCGTAATTAGTCCAAAGTATATAGAAGCTGAAGAATTCAGTGAAGGCCTAGCATCTTTTCGAACAAATGGCCAATATGGATTTATCAACTCCAGGGACGAAATTGTTATCCCAGCTAGCTATGATTTTGCCGGAAGTTTTCAGAATGGTATTGCCGATGTGTATATCAATAATGAAGTCATTTTTATAAACCAAAAGGGATTACCTGTTTTACCCACAAACTTTAAATCTATTCGATTTATTGATAGCAATTATCTTGTTTTCACAACCATTAATGGGAAGTCTGGTGTGTATGATTTAAAAAAGGCCGCTATATCCTTTGAATCAAAAAAATATACCATTGGTGATTTTAGCGGTGAATTGGGAATTGTAAAAAGAAAAAGAAAAAACAGAGTAGAATATGGCGTAATTGATAAGTCAGGAACCTTTGTGGTCAATTTCGGCATCTATTCAGACATTAAAAAATTTATTGACGGATACGCTTTAGTTGAACTTGAAGACCCTAAAAGTATTGATGGTGTGATAAATACACAAGGTGAATTGTTATTTAAAAGACCTCATCAAAATCACTCATACCTGTACAAAAGTTTTCATAATGGATTCGCTATTGTTAATCTATATAAACATTGGTTACCAGTAAAAAAAGGAGTCTATTCCACATCAAAAAAAAGTTATGAAGGATTTATTGATTTAAAAGGCAAAGTTGTATTTAATGATACGCTGATAAAGTCTGTGAATAATTTTTCAGATCATAGAGCCTTTATTCGTGATCACAATAGGAACTATAATGTGATTGATACTAATTTCAATATATTAAATAAAAGACCTTTTGAGGACGTAAAAGGCGATGGTTTTTTAAATGGATACGCAGTCGTGGAATCAGATGAAGGGTGGGGAATAATAGATGCTAACATGAAATATGTGGTAAAACCTGAATTTGATTATATTCATGACGTAGGAATCATTGATAGTATGTTCTTTTTTAGAATCTATGAATTGGGTTCAAAATTATATGGTATCAAAGATTTGAATGGTAAAACTATAATTGCACCTATCATAGAGAGTTTTGACACGGAAGGGTTTAAAAATGGCTTACTCAAAACTAGAATTAATAATAAGCTCAGTTATATCAATTCAAAGGGTGCTATTGTTTGGCAAGCACAATTATCAAAAAAAGAAAAAGACAACAGCCTCAATATTACCCATCTCAATAGGGGGTATTTCAGAGCCTATTCCAAAACTATAAACTCGGAAGATGATAGTGGTGGCTGGTCAGTATCTAAAAACGAACCAAAACCCTTAACGTCAAACGACTCACAGGAAAAGGGATTAGGTATAGTAGCTGAAGAATTTAAGTTATATATCAAAAATTATTCTAAGGATACTATCTCATTTGAGGCTCAAGACAGCAGGCTCAATTTAAAATTACAAGCCAAAAATATAGATGGTGAATGGAAAGATATTGAATACTTACCAAGCAGTTGGTGCGGTAATAGCTATCACAGTATAAAATTACCAACCAATAGTTATTGGGTTTTTGATCTGCCTAAATATGAAGGTGCTTTTGAGACATTAATTAGAGCAGAATTAGAATATATTGATCCAGAGACAAAAGAGGAAAAATTCATTTACAGTAACTCCTTCAAGGGGAGTGTCAATCCAGGCCAGTTTTGGAGAGAACCTGGATATGTTCCAAGAGGCATTATGGACCCGTATAGCAATTAAAGAAGATTAGAAAGCAATACGTATAAGGTATAGTATCCTTGGAGTTACTAAGGAAATATAAACAGAACATTGAGCCCAATCTGAGCAAATGGAACTACTTGAAAACCTCTCTCAAATTACAAATCCTGATCTGGATTTAAAGTCAATAACAATTCTAGGTATTAGATTTGGAGATTCTACGGGTAGTATTCCTTCTGAATTAATTACGGAGGGTCCTAATAATGGGTGGTTACAGACTAATAAAGGTATTACAATCAGAATATCTGAGAAGGAGCCTTCAAAAATAATTGAATTCATTCTTAAACCAGAATTACTTGGAGATTTAAAAATCACAAAAAAGAAGAGGATAGAAAAGAGATTTGGAAAAACGGTAGCAATAGAACATCAAAACGGCTTTACTTATTATTTCTATGAACATCAAAAGTTAATAATTGGATGGAATAACTCCATTGATACACTTTCTGGGATATATATAGGAGAAAACGTAATCAAACAAACCGAATTAAGAATAAAGGATTTTCTAGATAAGTTCTATGAATTCAAGGCAATGGTTCCAAATCATAATGAATGGAATGCCAAATCCTTAAAATATAATAAACCTAGATTCTATTTATTGAAAGAATTAGAATCATTAATGCGTGCCTTTGAAATAGGGAATGACTTGCTACATGATTTCCAAAATAGAAAATTCCTAGAGAAACGTTCCATTGAAGACTTTCGTCCAATAATTGATGATATTGAAAAGTATGCAACTAGAACGAAATTTGAAAAGGAAAGGAGGGAGAGTGAGGTCGAAAATTGGACTGATGTTAATCAATTTGAGATGCTAATTCAAAGTTTTATGCGTTTTTCAGAAGAGATGAGAAGTATTCTCAGTTTCAATAGTGGATGGTTATCGGCAAGTTCAGTAGTCTCAAGGTATTCTATTTACAAAACTCAAAAAATTCTAGACCATTTTGATTTGAGAGAATTGGACGAAATTGAATCGCTTCTTTGTAATTTACTAGATCCAAATGATACCGTATTTACAAAAAGTGAATTGGTTAAAAATTTTGGCTTCCCAGACGTTGATTTACCTTCAATAAATATGGATAATTATTAATTGGAAAGTGCCTGTTACTGTATGAATTTACGAGTAATGTCCTTTCTAAAGTTTCATACTTATTGAACCAGTCTTTGTAAACTGATTACAGCTACTATTGGTATCAGGTTTTGAATTACAAATTTTTTTATGGACTAAAATTATATACTTTAGTGGAGTAATAATATAAATGAATAAGTGAATATGAAAAAATTAACCCTATACCTTCTTCTACTTCTTTTCCTTCCATGCTCTGCTCAGGAAATACATATTCTACAAAGAGATAGCGCATCCTATTTTAATATTTATAGTATAGTTGCTGATTCATTTCAACTCAATTTTCAATTCAACACTCCCTATTACTGTGGAGATATTGCTATTTCTCCCGATGGTTTATTTTACGGTATCGGTCCTTCAGGAGAACTGTATCAAATAGATTCAACTACATCTCAAATCAATTTACTCACGATCTTCCCTCAGTCCACAATTTTTACCGTATACAACAATTTGGTTTGTAGTCATGATTATAAATTATATAGTATGGGCTATGAAGGCGACTTGTACAGTTATGATCTTATTGCGGACACTCTTGAGTATATTAGCAACATCCCTGGGAATTTCCCTAGTGGAGACCTAACCTTTTACAAAGGAAACCTTGTTTACCAAAATTCATCTGATAGAAATATGATGGCGTATAATTTGATCACAGATAGCGTGTCAACTATATTTTGTATAGATTCTACACAAAATATATCACCCCTTCCTAGTTTTTGGGGCAATGTCGTTTTGCATGACAGTTGTGGAGCTGAAGAAATTATCGGAATTCGCGATATTGGAGAAGTCTATACCTTTAATTTAGAAGATCAAAGTCTGAATTATTATTTGAATCAATCTCTAATTTTGGAAGGGGAAGATTGTTATGGAGCAGCCAGCACAACAGAACATTTTTCTTCTATCTGCTATGAGGAATTGAATAATATTGACTGTTCCGAAATTATGAATGTTGAGGAAACTGAAAATCTCAATCCAAATACAATAAAACTTTATCCAAGTCCGGCGGAAAATGTACTATACCTTGAAACTAATTGGGAAATCTTAAGGGTTGAAATTTTTTCTATGGACGGGAGAAAGATAAAGGAAATGCCATTTCTTGAAACTGGATTAAATATTGAAACCCTAAATACAGGTGTATATTTGATTCAAGTATATGGTGATTTCGGAAATGAGCTATTACAGTTTGTTAAGCGGTAAAACATTAAATTTGAATCTGGTTCTCCCTACCTACATTCATTTAGCAAAAAGTATTCGCGAAGAAAATGGAAGAAAAAGAAAAACCGAGACTTTCGAGATTGACTGCCATCATTACTCAATTGCAATCCAAAAGGCTCGTTACTGCAAAATACCTTGCTGAAAAGCACAGCGTTAGTATACGGACTATTTACCGCGATATTCGTACGCTCGAAAAATCTGGAATACCTATTGTAACCGAAGAAGGTAAAGGGTATTCTATAATGGAAGGTTACCATCTTCCGCCGGTATTATTTACGGAAGATGAAGCCAATGCCCTAATTACTGTAGAGCAGTTGGTGAATAAAACCAAAGATCAATCCTTTAGTGAAAATGTATCTAGCGCAATAGAAAAAATAAAATCTATTTTGAGATACTCTCAAAAGGGAAATGCCGAATTATTGTCTGACAGAATATACTTTGGTGGCAACCAGAATGCAGAGAAATCAAGCAATAACTTAATGCAGATTCAATCCGCTTTAATCCATTTTCAAACCTTGAAGATGGCGTACAATTCCTCTGCAAATAAGCAAACTACCCGAATAATTGAACCCTTTGCCGTGTACAGTATCAACGGAAATTTTCTATTAATTGCATTCTGTAGGTTGAGAAATGATTTTAGAGCCTTTAGAATAGATTTCATCGAATCACTACTTACCCAAAACGAAACATTTACCCCACACAATATGACTATACAACAGTATTTTGAAGAATACGTGAAAAAGTAAAACCACCCCTGACACACGGCTGTCATAACTCCTTTTTACATTTGCACCATAACAAACATAAAAGCAAATCAAAATGGAAATCACAAACATTATAACACTATCAATATCGGGTCTGTTGTTGATATACGGAGGGACATCAAGAATAAGTAATCCAGTAAAAACGTATTTGAAAAATTCGGGGATTAAGCTTGATAACGAAGTAAACGTATTAAATGAAGCCCGTGGAGTAAGCTCCGTTATGCTGTTCAGTGGAATAATTATACTACTTGGCACCATTATCCCAGCATTGACGATTACTTCATTTACTGTTGCCATTTTGCTTTTTCTTGGCTTTGCATTTGGGAGATCATTGAGTATTGTAGTAGATGGAAAACCCAATAAATTGTTAATTCAAGGATTAGGTACCGAAATAGTATTGGGCGCAGTGAACATTTTTTGTCTCATCAATACCTTGATTTAGAATTTTGATCTAGTATTCTGGACTAGGTTTGCAATTTTAGTATTGGAGAAAGTGTATGAACTAAATGAACGGAGCCCTTAGAGTACGCTAAGAGCAACTCTAAGGGCAATCGTATGACTAATCCAATAGTGGCAAAACGTAAGGATTCATTTGAGCCTATGAGGTAGAGATTAATAGAAAGGAATTCGATAGAAAATATAAAACAACTAAACATAAATTCATAAAGACACCCTGCAACATACTGGCTTAAACACGTAAAAAAAATCTATTTAATGTATATTGCCTCTTATCAAAAGGCGAAAATCATGCAAGACAGTAAGGTACGATCATATATTAAAGATGTTATCGAAAATATGCCAACGGGCTGGCTGAATCTAACAACCCATCGATTAGATATTTATGATGAAAGATTGGCCAAAGTTCAATTCTTGGAGCAGTTTGAGATCTTATTTAATGACCGTAACCCTGAATCATCATTACTCAATGAATTACCCACCGCCTACGATTATATTCGATTAGGTCATCCGTTATCTTGTGTTCTGGAATGGGGAATTTCCAAATTGAATAATCTGAACCCACAAAATATAATCAGTTTTTCATCCAAGACAGTGCCAGTTTTGGCCATTCTACGAAAAAACTTATTCGATAATAAAAACACCCAAATCGTCTACACCGATACGGTCCCAGATTTTTTTAATGGGGAGTTAATAAAAAATATCTACGGTTATCAATTTGACCTAAAGAAAGTTGAGAATGCTGCAGCGGTTCCTGAGTTTAACGGCAGTACCATTTACATAGCACAACAAGATGATATTTGCAGTTTTAATCTAAACCCAAACATTGACTTTTATATCAATGTACACCCTCAGTTTGGAAGCATTTTATTGGTGAATGGCGAACAAAATGAACGCTATATCTCAGAAATTCAACATGTCCGAAGAAGAGAGACCATAGCAATGACGCCCATAAATTCTCTAGCGGTTTTAAATAGGTTTGTTGGAAAGTCCTCGAATGACGGTTCCAATAGTAATGTAGCGACGAACAAAACACGCGTATTAGATGCTATTACAGCGGTTACCGGTGCAAATACAAAAGCAGTAGTTGGCTCAAGTGGACTATCTATTCAATATGCCATTGTAATGGGGCTAGTACATCATGCATTAGAAAATCATAAAGGAAAAAAAATCAAATTTATTGTTCCTCCGAATTGTTATGGTGGAACAAATGACCAGGCAAGGAGAGTGGCTGCTTGCAATGACCAGATTGAAGTAATGGACTTACCAGTAGATGGTGGCCAAGATATGGTTCAAAGTATTGATATCGTTTTAGCCAAAATTGCTTCCCAAGATGCTGTTCCTTACATCATCGCTGAAATCCCAACCAACCCTAGAGTTGAAGTGCCAGATCTAATAAAGTTAAAGACTGTCTTAAGTAAGGACCGGACTACCAATTCCGGTGAAATTGCAATTGCCCCAGTTTTTATATTGGATCAAACATTTTGTCCTAATGTACATTTCCTCGGAGAGGAAGATATACTGGCAACTGTTAGGACGATTTCCTATGTTAGTGGGTCGAAGTTTCCAAGTGGTGGGAAATGTACGGCAGGCTATTGTACAGCAAATAAAAAGGCTAAAACTTTGATGGATAAAATAGAATTGCACTTAGGTCTTTGTGACAACGAGGCTACCAATCTGCAATATGAAATATTAGCAAAGCAATTACCGTCCATGAATCAACGGATTCAGGCTGCCTATAAGAACACACGTGAATTTGTAAACTTCATTCAAGCTACTTTACCAGAAGCGAAAATCAATTTTGTATCAGAGGAGCTGGCAGAGCAAGGATTCACCCCCTCTGTTTTCTCATTAGATCTTCCTACTAAAGGGAATACAGAAGAAGAAAAAGAAATTTATAAGAGAGCGTTAAATCTTAAGTTAATTGATTTAATGATTAATGAAATTCCATCTGAAAGTAAGTACTGTGTGAGTTATGGACAGTTAAAGGGGTGCTATTGGACCATACCTGCTACATCCACCCAAGGAACAACAAATGAAGGCGACAAGGATTATATCGTCCGTGTAGCACTTTCTCCAAATTTGGATTTTGAGCTTCATAAAAAAGTCTTTGTAGATTTTGTTGAGCGTATTTGATAGTGGAGGAGGAGATCATGCTTCATATTCAGAAAACATCAAAAGAACGACACATTGAAATTCAAAAGATGACTAGAATAACAAAGGATATTTATTATCTATTCTTAAAACATGGTAGTGAATTATTGTGGGTGGATGACCCCTTGAGACATGAGCGTCCGAAAGGGACCACTAAGGAAACGGATAAGATGTTTATAATTCTTGAAAAAATTGATGAAAATCTGCAACTGTTCTATAATGGTCACTATAGTGATAGAATGATAAAAGGGTTTGAAGCCGAGATTGAGAAATACAAGTCCAAGCTTACTATAGAAGTCTATGAAATTATGGTTAATAACTATAAAATTTAATTTATTCCAATTGAATCAATTAAACAGTTCTTTATTTACACCCAGTATAAAACTAGATATCCACATCAAATACCAGCATTAAATGAAGAAGATAGTAGAATATATTTTTGGTAAAAAATTACATATACGTGATGAGAGAATAGGCTCCTTATCAGCAAGAATTAGATCAAAAGATCCATCAAAAGAATATACATGGTCTAGTGAAACAACTATTCTCAATCAAAGTAGAAAAACAGTATTTCTATTAAATGGAAACCACAACGGACCTTTTGAATCTCAACTCAGATTGGCATATAGAATTATTGACGAGTTTGACAGTATCATAAAACAAACGGACATTGAAATAAGGAAAAAAACTAATGAATTTGGTAATTGGAAAAATGAGCTATATCTCTCTGCCATTATGCCCAACATTCACCAAACCAATGAATTTGAATTGGTTTTTGATTCAACAAATAGTGAAAGCACAAGAAATATTGGAATGATTTGGGCAGATGGAACAATTAAAGAGATTGGCTGGCAATAAAAATTGATAGCCATAATTTGGATTAATCTTCATTATACTCTCGCAATCTCACTCAACTGGGGCACTACGTCCAACTATAATAACATCCACAACACCCTTTCTTTCTCATGTCAGTAAGGATATAGGAAACAGCTGAACTGCAAGAAATATACACCTTTATATATTAAGACCTGGCTAGCATAAAATGAATAAAATCCTAACAATAATTTTGGTATTCTTTGGAACAATTGCTTTCGGACAGCATGTAGAAATTGACACTTTCCAGCTAAGGTCAAATCATTCATTTACGGACCTTAAGGCCGATAAAATGATTTTTCCAATCATACAGACAGGCCATGAAAAAATTGATTCAATAATCAACCATGATCTGAAAGACAAATTCACCTCAAAGGAATACCCAAATGAAAATTTGGATTCTACTTTAACAAAATGGGCCGGTGATCAGGTTAGCTATCTTGACTTTGAAGTATCCTACAATGCAAACGGGATTTTATCTTTGAACATTAGTACTGAAGGCTGTGGAGCCTACTGTACACATTGGACGAAATATTTTAACTACTCTATAGAAACCGGAGAAACGTTAAATATTTCTGAAATAATTGATACGACAGGAGCATTTAGAACAAAGGTCTATACAGACAAAGAAACACAGTACGGTCAGCAGAAAAAAGAATTAAAAGAACTACTAAACGATCCAGCATCCGGACTGGATGAATCAACCTATGAATGGGCATTGGAATATTATCAAAATTGTGAATCCTCATTTGACCTTGAAACTTTTGCAATTTACCCAGACCGTTTGGAAATAATTGAAAGGTGTAATCCACCCAATGCCATTAAATACCTAACACCAATTATTACATTAAAGTACATTCATGCTGAATATGAAGAATATTTGAAAATTAAAACCAAACCATAAAATCATCAAAGCATATAGGCTTCCTGATACGTTGCTTACCAAACCGTAAGTACACACTAAGAATCATTAATCCATTATCCCAGAGACACTCAACAAGGATTCTATGAGAAACTACTGTACATTTAAATCCTCCTAGCTAAGTAAATAACCGATCCTAAAGATTGTAATTATAGCAGTCTAAAAATTGCTGAAGGCTATGATTCTGAGCTGAATTTGGCAATTTCGTAGGAAGGTTAAGGATCTTTTTATAATTTTATACTAAATATACCATCTGTTGCAAACTTGTGACAGCTAGGGAATGAAGATAAAACAGGAAATTAAAACCGCTTAAAAGATAACATCATGGGAAAAGGTCAAGACGCAAAAAAAACTGTAAGAAAAGAGGCTGCTAAAACTCCAAAAGAGAAAAAAGCAGAAAAGAGACTAAAGAAAGCTAAGAAACATTAGTAGTCTTCCTATCGCACCTCAGAGTCCTCATTGAGTGACTCTTAGTGACACATAACATATTTAACATTATACCACTAGCCACCAGTTTATAATTGGTGGCTAGTGGTATTTTATTACCCCTTTGGGGCACTCCACCAAGACTCTAAAGGACACTATAAATTTCCCTTATAGTATTAAATGAAAGCTGAAGAACTCGCTGAATTAATGAATGGAAATTATCCTCTCACTATAGGGAATAGGTGCAGAAGTGTAGTGAAAAGGGAGTACTAAATATTAGAATGTATACTAATTAAGATAATTATGAAAATCCAATTTTCAATATTGATGCTAATAGGAGTTATAATCTTTAATTCCTGTCAGTCAAAAAAAGAAAAAACGAACAACAATACGATTTCTGTCATTCAGCAACCGTCCAAATCATTTGTGTATGGGATTGATATATCTCACTATCAGAATAATGAAATAGATTCAATTATAAAATATAATGACAGCCTGGATTATATTATTTGTAAAGCAACGGAGGGAGTCACTTACACCGACCCAAAATTCTTGCAGAACTGGAAAATGATAAAGGAAAATAAATTTTTACGAGGAGCTTATCACTTTTATAGAACTGCCGATGATCCTTTGACACAGGCAACCTTTTTTCTAGACGCTATTTCCGATATAGAAAGTACCGATATTCCACCAATAATTGATTTTGAAGAAGGTGGAATTGATAAAACACAATCAGTGGATACGATACAATCCACACTACAAATTTTTCTAAATGAAATTGAGGGTAAATCAAAAAGTAAACCCATAATTTATACGGATCTTACTACCGCAAATAAATACCTAAATAAGGCAGTTTTTTCTGATTACCCATTATGGATTGCAAATTACAATGGAAAAGAATCTCCTGATATACCTGAAACATGGAAAAACAAAGGATGGTTGATTTGGCAAAGATATAGCACCTACCCAATTAACGGTGTAAGCAATGATTTTGATATTTTTAATGGAAGCCTAGTGGAGCTTAAAGCGTTTATAAAAAATAGTTCTAGTAAAAAATAAGCCCAGTTCTCCCACTAGATTACAATTTCATATCGATTCTAAAAAATAGGGAATTCCACCCAGTATCCGTGTTGAGTACGCTGATGGGGACTAATTTAATACCAATAAAATAGAAACAATAGATGAATTGATTAATCAATTTGAAATTTCAATAAAGAAACTAGAAGATAACAAATGATATTTTTATAGATTTATACTGCTTAATCAGAATTTCAAGCTGTTGACCCCGGAAGATTTAGTAACAAACGACTGCCAATGGTTAAAAAAAGAATTTATATAATGTCAAAAAGCATTCATACAACGTATAAGGATTTAAGGGGGAAAACTAAAATTGAACTTGAGGATATGTCGAATGACCCGGACTCAATTCTTCATCAGTTAGCAATTAAAAGTGACCTTAAGAAAAATGTTAAGAAAGAAAGGAAATTAAAAAATAAAGAAATAGACATGGATTAAATTCCTATACTACCATTCCTATGGAATAGGTTTATAACACATCCATAATTATGAAAATAAAAACCATCATTACCCTTTTCATTTCAATAATGCTTACCTGTGGTTTCAGCTATGCGCAAGGTACGCTTCAAGTGACCATGCGAGATTGTAGGGTTGATGGTGATCAATGGCATGTGGACCCTTTTAAGTTATTTAGAAACGATAGCTTAATTATGACTTTAGACCCTCAATACATCCGGAAAAAGACAATAGGGGACTTGCCATTTGGGAAATATGAAATTCAGTATACTACCGTATTTGAAAGAACAGAAAGTATACAAATTGAGATACATGAAAATAGAGATTATCCTATTGAATTATGCCCTCATTACTTTGACCATGCAGCAGACTCCTACATTCCTATTATTGATCAATTGGCTAATAGGGATAGCTATTCTATCGAAGTTTCCATGGATGGTTGTTTCAATAGCACCATTGAAACATATACCATCCGCAGAAAAAGAAACAAATATTATATCCTTTTTAAAGGGAAAGAAAAGCTTCTAGCATTACATGAGATTGAAGCAATCAGGCATTTCGAAATAGAACTAAATCACATGGAATCTGAAGGGTGTAGCTCCATTGATACTTATATCATTAAATACAAGAAAAAGGAAATTAAAATTACGGACGGAAGTTGCCTGTGGGGAGGTGATTCCATTTTAAAGGAAAAACTGAATTTATCGGTAGAGTAAAAACTATAATTAGTGGGGAGGTTTGCTGTTAGGATTTTGTATTTTTAGATTTATATTTTAGTTAGATACTACCGAATGAAGAAAATTATTTTAATTCTATTTATATCTATTATTGGATCCATAGGGTTCCTAATCTTAAATAAACACTACAATCTAACGGACTATGATATTACTCTTTTCAGTGGTCAAAAGGAACAAGTAAGGGTTGACTTTGTGAATAAATCTGATGAAAATATTCAGTCCATTACAATTTTTTCCAGTTCAGGTAAAATTGAAAACATCAAAGTTGGAGAAAGCAGATCCATCACATTTAAACATTCGGGAGAAGGTACTTATCAATTTGTAGTTAATTTTGATTCAGGTAAGCAAATAAAAGAGGGTGAAAGATATATTGAAGCAGGATATTTCGTAACCGAATACATCTACAATAATGACGTGAAAACGGATTATAACCACTACAAATAATGGGTTTTTTAAATAAAAACACGCAATTAACCTTGGTTATATTCGGTCTTCTAGGACCAATAATTATATTATTGGGTCATTTGATATTTAATCTATTCGGATTGTTGTCAACAGTGCTATTTTGCCTTGGTTGGTTGTCCGTAACTCTTATGACTGCGTATTATATTTTAATTATTCTCGGTAGGATTATTCCTAAAATAGAAAAATCCTTACGACTTAAAGGTATTGTAATTGTTACTATATTTAGTTTTGCTACAGGTATTGGAGTATCCTATTTTGTACATGCGAAAACGTCAAATTATTTTATTTCAAAATTAGAAAAAGAAGGAATATTAATAGAAGGGAGAATTGTCGATGAAGCATATTGGAACGGACATATGATTCAAGGAGGATGGGATTATGAATACTTTGTAAATGATGTTTCATATACTGGTACAGTATCAGAAGTAGATAGATTTAGTTTAGGAAGTAGGATACAAGTAAAGTGTTTAAAAAATTGGCCTTGGATAAGAAGAATATACATCAATAATGGTAATGGTTTATAGTGCTTTCGGTTCCTTTACTTAGGGTAGTTTACAAAACACCTTCTATACACCAGTATTAGTAATTAACTTTGGTAAATCAGAAATTTAATTTAGTAGACTAACAAGTAATGTTTTTATATATTTATAATGGTTGAATCAAATTTCAAACAGGTGGTAGCAGTGACTAATCTATCCTTACTGTTTGACAGAAACAATAAAATAATGTGTTGAGTATAAGGGGTCTTTAAGAAATTTGTATTTTTAATCTCAAACCAGACATATACGAACTGGCCTTACATATTAACTTTAATAATTTAATAATGAAAAAAATACTATTAATATCTACCCTCATTTTAATTGGGTTTTCTAACATTATGGCTCAAATTCCTACAGATAATCTAGAAGCAAATTATCCTTTTAACGGAAATGCCAATGACGCATCTGGAAACGGAAATAATGCTACCGTTTATGGAGCGAGCCTCACAGACGACCGTTTTGGTAATCCAAATTCAGCCTATGAGTTTGACGGTAATAACGATTATATCAATACTTTTACTCCGTTTGACCTTGTCAATAGAACAGTTTCATTTTGGGCAAAGCCAACTGTGATCAATGGAACAGGATTCAATTCCTGCGGTGCTGTTTGGCAAGATTATACTAGTCACAATTATGGGGTTATACTAGCAGATTTTCGCGATGGTATTTTACAACTTAACGCTGGGGGAAATACTCCCTATTTTGATTCTACAATAACAGCCAATACTTGGATACATGTATCCTTGGTAAGAGGGACAGACAGTACTAAATATTATCTCAATGGTGCTTTAGTTGGAGAAGGTTTATCGGGAAATTTGATTAGCAACACATCTCCATCCCAAAATTTATTGATAGGAACGGATAGAACTAAAAATCGTCGATTCTTTGATGGCATCATTGATGACATTAGAGTGTATAGTGATGTTTTAACAGATTGTGAAATATGGTCATTGTATAATGAAGAAACGGATATTTTTGACATAGCGGTTTCCCAAACTGATACAGTGCTTATGGCAAATGATATGATCGCAACGTATCAATGGATGGATTGTAGCGCTGACTCAATTATTGCAGGTGAGACAAACCAAACATTTATAGCTACCGAAAATGGTAGTTATGCAGTAATTCTAAATAATGGAATTTGTACGGATACCTCAGACTGTTACACAGTGATGAATATTGGTATCACTGAAAATGATTTTTCAAATAAACTTATTTTATATCCAAATCCTACGGATGGTGATTTCTCTATAGACCTAGGTAAGCAATACCAAACTATATCTATTACAATAACCGATCTACAAGGTAAACTACTCTTTTCAAAAAGATATAAAGAACGTAGAATCTTAGACTTAAAATTAGAACAAACAGCAGGGATTTATTTATTAACTATAGAATCAGGAGATAATAAAAAAGTTGTTCGACTTGTAAAAAAATAATGGATTCCCCTCAGTATCCGCATTGAGTTTCGCTAAGGGGAACTAATTTGATACTGATAAAATAGAGCAATGGATGAATTGATTAATCAATTTGAAATATCAATAAAGAAACAAGAAAATATCAAATGATATTTTCTTGTTTTAGATTGTTTGAATCAGCTTTGCAACAATCGCGAAGTGAATAAATTTCAAAAGCATCAATAAACAAGCACATGACAAAAAAATTCATTCAAACGAACAAATCAATGAATGGACCAGGCGTTAAGAAGGAATTTCTAATTCCGGATATCTATGGGGATTCAAAGTGTTTTATTGGCATTGATACGAACAATAGGTATGAGTTTGGCTTAATTGTATACACAGGTGCAGAATTGGATGAAGAGATTGTTTTAGCACGTGCAATTGAAAAAAAGTCAATTGGTTTTTTCCAAAGAAAGAACGCTAAAAAGAGACTAAAGATTTATTTAGCCGAAATTAAATCACTAAAAATAGACGACACCGTACGCTTGAGTGAATCAATAGGTCTTGAAAAAGTAAAAAAATGAAAATGAAATTCCTGCTTATCCCATACATCGCATTAGGGTTCGTTTTGTCTTCAGCTATAGGCGTGCAATATTATTGTGACGGGCAGGAATTTTCTCCTTATTACTATGGAAGTCCATTTGTGTTTAAGCAGAAGTCACTGGGAAGCTCTCTAACCTACTTTTATAGTGTTTTTGGTCTATTGTTGAACATTGCTATATGGAGTATTTTTATAGCACTTATAAGACTAATACTACTTAAGCTGATAGAAAAAATGGGGTTCAATAAAATTATCCTTACAATCAATAAAGTATTTGTTGGCGTATTAATCGCATTTACAACCTTAAACATATCGATTGATTATATAATGCTTGGACCAGAATTTGAAGAAGGATGGAACTACTGGTATATCGATATGGACAAGTATATGGAAAACTGGAAAATAGAATGTGCTGGAGAATGGACCATGTTTACGATGTAAAATATTACAACTACACCAAAGAACCTTCCACAATTTGTAATCCACTAAAGTATATCATGCAATTTATTTTATAGGATGTCAAATGATATTTTTATAGATTTATAGCGGTAGGACCATAACTTCAACTTGATTGGTAATGCCAGACTCTATTATTCATATCCCTAACCTTATACGGCACTAAATTATACCAAATGAGAAATTTTATCCTTGTAGCTATTCTGACAGTTTCAATCCTCTCTTGTAAAGAAAATAAGAACTCCGATGCTACGCATAAAATTACTAGTATAAAAAGTTTAACACCTGGGCCAATCATTCATGAATCATTAAATGAAGAACAATTGGACAAGATTAAAATTATTTACGAAACCTTTATTGAAGTTAATCCCACTTCTCTTGAAGAAACAATCACAAACTTCAAGAGAGACCAAAACCCAGATAATGAAATAAATATTTGGTTGAATATGGCTAAAGCATTTCAACCGTTTGCTTTAAAAAATAAAGGAGACGAAAAAATTGACCATAGAAACGAAGCTTTTATACTGATTTTAATGCGTTCAATGATGCCCGAAGACCAAGCCATAAAAACCGCAGAATTAAGGGTATTAAGTAAAAATGAAATTCAAGAGATTTTAAAAAGTTACACATTAGAAGCCAATCCATTAAAAATTATGGAATAACATTTTTTGTCACCAACAAATAAAATTATTAAGTCAGATGTCAGATTACAAAAGTAAATGTGTGAAAAAATATATTGATGGGAATTCTTTAACAGAAATTCTTGATTATCTAAAGACTCAAGGGCTTAGTCCTTTGGAAAGTGAATTGTTAGTAATTGAAACACATCAAATACTTTTTAATAAAAGAAAGAATCGAGCCCTACGAGATTTATTTATTGCGCTTATTTCAATTGGATATGCAATATATTGGTTTTATAAAATGCTTATTGAAGGAAATATGATTGCAAACCCTTTATTTATAATTTCGTTATTCCTTTGGATTCCTTTTCTAAAATCAGCTATTAAAGTTTTAAAGAATTTGTCGGCATTTAATAATCTAACTAGTTAACCCTTTTTTCCCTATTGCCATGGGCTGTATTATTAAAAGGATGGGATATTTATGTTGTCTTTTTTAGTTAAATCAGCTGTTCAAACAGAGAATTAAAGGACATAAATCTATGGATCAAAAAGAGTTAAATTACAGATTAATTGAATGCACCAAGGGCTTGATTGAATTTACTCAAACCATGGTAACCAATTCCCTTTCCGGAAAAGTAGAATACCTTATTGAACGCAGAGAAACTAGCTTACATCTAAATGAGCAAGAATTGGTTAAGCTAAAAGAATTAAATAAGCTTGAAGGACACTTATTAAATTCAGACCAAGTAGCTGAGCTCTTGAATGATTCAGGACTTGTTCCACTTTGGATAAATACAGAAATATACCGTTCAACGGATAGCCAAACCATCGTCAAGCTTATTTGCAGTAGGCGATATAGAAGTGAAAGAGATTTAAATAGTAAGGTGGACGCATACCCACCATTTCATCCGTTGGTTCCATTGCCACCTCTTCAGAAAGAAGGTGAAAAATTCGATGTCAATTGGAGATATAAAAAATTGAAAAAGAAATGGTATTCGTCCTTGTTGAAATGGAGATAAAGAGAGCGTTGATAAAACTTTCAGTACAAGACCTTATGAAAATTAGAACACTAGTGCTACTTCTGTTAATCACGAGTGGTGTTTGGGCACAAGACAGCATATCAGCTGATTCATTAGAGAAAATAATTATTTCTCATTTTGAAAACCACCCTCCAGAATTATATAGATATATGGGGCTGACTCAATATGGTGAATCAAAATCTTCATTTTCAAAAACTCAAATAAGCCAGGAAATAAGATTTTCCGAACAAATAAAGCATTCGAAATTACTAGCTGAACCAACAAAAATTGTATTTGCGCTAACACATAACCTATTAATTCATTCCCCAAAATCAGGGCAAGAGCTATTGACCTTATTAAATAGACCAACCGAAAATACAGAAATCATAAATAGTCTCTTTTTAGAAGTTTTGTTTTCTGGACAATTCGGTGAGGAATTAGCCTTAATTAATTTGGAGTCCAACAATCAGCAATGGAGCAAAAATTGGGCAAATTTTTTGAGCAAAAATGCTATTTACGATTCATCGATACCTCGAATCGAGAAAATATTCACTAAAACGAACAACATAGCGATTAAGTTAAATTTACTTTCCTCCTTTATGTATATAGGAAGTACTAAGTCAATTGATTTTGTAAAACAAGTAATGGATACAACGAAAAATGACTTAATTCAAACCAAAGCAATATTTGTATATACTGAACTGACAGGTTATCATGGGATAAAGGTTTTAGAAAGTGTTGATCCAGTAGGGGAAAAGTCAATGAAAGAAAAGAAAGGGAGTATTGATTGGCTAGAAAGAGAAACAAGCAACGAAAACCTATATGGCACAGAGGTAGAAAATGATCATGACTTTGTAAATAGATTTGGTGATATTCATTCTCCAGCAATGGATTGGCTTAGCAACAAAGGATTGTTAAATCATAAAGAAATGAACACCCCAAAAGCCCTTTCAAAAGAAGATAAAGACATCATTATTAATTTACTAATTGATTCCAAATGCTTTGGACTAGAGGCAATAAAAGGAACTTTATTTATAAGTATTGACAAGACTGATATCAGTAAATTATTAGCATTAAGATCGTTAATTTTTTATTCACCCAATAGATTTTCAAAGGGTAGAGAGAAATCAGTAGGAATCTTAATTAGGTATTTGAAAAAACAATAACTCAATCCCAACAATGAAAATTGTTATAGGACGTTTTTACTTCTGTAAGAGTGCTCTCTAAAACTTGTGAATAATACGAAGCATCTATATTAGATTCGAAAACAAAGGATTAATAATAGAAATCCTTTTTCTATCTTGTTGGCTTATCCTATCTCTTCATATAATTAGAAACTATATAACTTGAAAACCAATAGGAGCACAGGCTTTATGAGTATAGGGTATTTGAGAATAAATAGATTTATTTTTGAGTTCTTCACACTATAATAAAATGATTATGAAACATATAACGGTATTTTTCGGGCTACTAATTTCACTAACAATTTTAAGCTGTGGACAAAATAGTGAACACAGTGAAATATCTTCCCTTGAAATTGCTGTACCAACTACTGAATATAAAACAGCCATTTCAGTAGAACGAAAATTAATTAAGGAAGGAAATATAGAGTTTCAAACTCATGATTTAAAGGCTACAAGGAAAACCATTTTTGAAGCAGTAGGCCAAAACAAAGCGTACATTTCTTCCGATCTAGAATATAATACTGCTGTAGAAAAGAAGAATACCCTCGTTATACGGGTTCCTGCAGGCAATTTTGACAAGCTACTTAAAACGGTTACAACTGGAATTGACAAATTCGATTTTAAGCAAATCACTAGTAGAGATGTTTCAGAAGAATTCTTGGACATTGAGGCAAGACTTAAAACCAAAAAAGAACTTGAAACACGTTATTTAGGTCTTTTGAAACAAGCAAAAGATGTTCATGAGATCTTAGAGATTGAAAAGGAAATTGGAGCACTGAGATCAGACATTGAATCTATTGAAGGGCGACTAAAGTATTTACAAGATAAAATTTCCTTCTCAACATTGGACATGACGTTTTATGAAAGTATTCCAAGCCAATCAGAATTCGGACATCAATTTAAAAACGGATTTAAAAATGGTTGGGATAACTTAATTTCGTTCTTTGTGGTGTTGATTAATATCTGGCCTTTTATCCTCATTGGACTTGGACTTATAATGGGTATAAGAATTTATAAAAGGAAAAAATAACCTAGTGAATTGACAATTCCTTGTTGGCATCAATTTTGGAACAGACAATTAACAATATTAGCTGCCTTATAGGCTAGGGAGCCAAATAGAAATTATGCTTTAAAAATATGAAATTCTTATCAAATATTTTTTCCCTGTTGTGGCTGTTTAGTACTATTTTATTGGCTCAGGAAATTGAAAAGGGGAGTGATTTTCAGGATCTTATAACTGAAATAGAAAGGACTGAATTAATTGTTCAAACCAAGCTTATTAAAGTTGAATATTTGGCTAGTGACGATGATGGTACTATTCTAGGATTGGAATATGCCACTGAAGAGTTGGGGCCAAACATGAAAATTTTTCACCAACCCAATGGTTTAGAAGCTAAACTTGTTAGTATTGCAACCTTCAAAATTTGTAATTATTTAAAAGGTGATACCCAATGGGATGAAATTCAGGTTAAAACTATGCATCTATGTGCTACTCCTCAACTGCTGGAGTATAAAGATGGAACAAAGAAAATCCAATATCATACTTTGTCTTGTCCAAGTCACATGGGTCCTTTTACCTTTATACCAGGTAGTAGTGTCATCAATTCGCATTTTATGTTGCCTCTGATGGAAACTAATATTCCAAACCAATATCTAATTAATGAAAAGATGGGATTAATCCATTTTAATCATTTTTTCAGTGATCATTATAAAGATTTTTCAACTTCAAACAGTGGTTTAATTGGGACGTATACCAATCATACGTTCCACGGATATCATTCGCTTATAGGGTTCCTAAATAACTTCTCTGACCAGTTAAATGTTCAAATACTTGATTGTATTGATAATTAGTAAAAACGTATTTCTAAGAAAAAAAAGTTATTCCTTGAAATCGCAGAAGATTACGCATATGAAATTTAAAAAATAGCTAGCCTTTATAGTAAAATCAGCAACCATTTGAAAAAACAGAAAAAATACAGGAAGGTAAAAAAGATGGGAATCAGCAAAATGGAGGAGTATCTTTTAAAGGAAGAGAAACTTGATAAGCGCCATCTTAGGATTGTCATGGCCTTAATGATAATATGGATATTGCATTATATTTTATTGGACCTAGAAACCATTGGGGTAGGTGAAAATTATTCTATTTATATCTTTTATATTCCTGTATCACTTGGCATAATAGCACTTGGATTTTATAGAAAACCTATGCTCTTAAACAATCTAAGGATCAAGGAAAGTTTCAGGGCTAAACTAATCTTTTTGAGTTCAATGTTCTTCCAGGGATTACTATTTTCTTACCTAAGCTTTGGCACATTAGCACATGGAATATGGAATCAACTGAATAGTATACTTTCAGAGTCGAATCGTACTGAATATATTACAGTTCCAGTTAAAAAATTTAGCTTTCCACATAAAGGCAGAAATCAGATTTCCTTTTATGTGGATGGCGAATCAGAATTTATAAATGTTCAATTCCAATCCATTAAAAAGTACAGAGATAGTGATCCAAGAAATTACGCCATTGAATTAAAGGTAAACAAAGGATTCTGGGAGAGTTATGTTGTCAATGGTTGGAAAATTAGACCCAATGATAGCACTAATTAAAAACTAACAATACGAATACTTGGAAATGGCTTATAGTTCGATTTTGTAGTAATACTATTTAAATTTTTATCCTATTTTAGTACTAATGCAAATTAAGGATCTATGAAGAAAGAACTTCGCAAATATTCAATTTTGCCCCTGATTTACATTTTGTCTGTTATTATAGTAGAATTCTACCCGAATTTAATAGCAATATTGATTATGCTATTTTTATTTGTTTGGTGTGTAATAGTATTCGTGAAAATACTCTTTAAAAAAATAGATTTAAAGCAAAAAATATATCCCATTCTGCTATTACTAATCCCGATATTTGATAGGTCATTTGGCATTGCTATTGCAATTAGAGATGAAATCAAAGGTGAAATTGTACTGAGCATTTTTGACGATAGCTTTGCAAGTAACAAATCTCTGATAGTAAGAAAGAAAAATGGAAAACATACAGCAGAATATGATCATTCATTTGCTGGATTTGGAGAGATCGAAAAAGCTGAAGCAACCATGCTAAATGATAGTACATTGTTTTTTACATTGATAAATAGGAACTACTCCGACAGTATACATTTTGAATCGCATAATCAAAGAATACGAAGTAATAAAAGTGGTTTCCGGTATCGAATATTGATAAATGAACTATTTGACTAATACACTATCCCCAATTTTAATACAGAATTAGCAAGCAATAAATCAATTGAAGAATCAATGAATTCAAAGATATATTCGTGAAGTAATATTCACCCTTAAACAGTGCTAAAGCTATAATAAAATTTTAGTAATAGAGATCCTTTATCTACCTTGTAGACTCATTATTCCCTGACCAATCAGATGTTGCAAATCAACCTACATCATTAACTGAAAAGAGTTAAGAATAAATGACTTATGAAAAAATACCCACATATAATGAAACAAGATACCGACTACCAATCTATAAATAAAGCTTCTTGGAATAACCGTGTGGATGCACATGTGAAATCTGACTTTTATGATAATAAAGGTTTTATAAAAGGTAGAAATTCTCTAAATGAAATTGAACTAAACCTAATAGGAGATATCACTGGAAAAACAGTGTTACATCTTCAATGTCATTTTGGACAGGATACCATTTCCTTAAATCGAATGGGGGCAGATTCTACTGGCGTAGACTTATCTGATAAGGCAATTGATAAAGCCAAAGAGTTAGCGAATGAGACCAACTCAGATAGCAAATTTATTTGTTGTGACATTTATGATTTAGATAAACATTTGGATGAAAAATTTGATATCATTTTCACCAGCTATGGTGCAATTGATTGGCTTCCTGACCTGGATAAATGGGCAGCACTTATATCAAATTTTTTAAAGCCAAATGGCAAATTTATTTTAGTAGAATTTCATCCAATACTCTGGATGTTTGATGATAAATTTCAGTCTATAAAATATAATTATTCAAACACAGGACCCATATTCGAATCTGATGAAGGCACTTATGCGGATAAAGATGCCAATATCAGCCAAGACTATATCATGTGGAACCATGGAATTAGCGAAGTTGTAAACAGTCTAATTGATAAGGGCATGGTCATTCAGCAATTAAACGAATATGACTATTCTCCTTATAACTGTTTTAGTGAAACCGTGGAATTTGAGAAGGGTAAATTTAGAATAAAACACCTGGACAATAAAATCCCAATGGTGTATGCTATAGTAGCTATAAGGAAAGAATGACTATCACTCGAGTGTAAGGTTTAATTCTCCTCCGAGTTATTCTAAAAAGCCTTTGAATCGACCAATAATACCAATTACATCCAAATGAAAATACCAAAAATTAAAGGAATTATAGACCGCAGGATTCTTATCAATTATCAAGTTGACAAGGCTGTATTGGAGGACTATTTACCAGAACCATTTAAGCCCAAATTGGTAGATGGAAAAGGTATTGCAGGAATTTGTTTGATAAGGTTAAAAGAAATTCGACCTAAAGGATTTCCAAAACAATTTGGTATTTCCTCCGAAAATGGAGCCCATAGAATTGCTGTCGAATGGACTGAGAATGGACAATTAAAGGATGGTGTTTATATCCCAAGAAGAGATACTTCCTCAAAATTGAATGCAATGGCAGGAGGCACTATATTCCCGGGGGTTCATCATTTAGCAGAATTCACAGTAAATGAGTCCGATGGAAATTATAAAGTAAGCTTCATTAGCCAAGACAATACCAGCCTATCAATTAAAGCAAAAGAAACAACCGAGTGGAATAATGCTAGCGTTTTTGAAAATTTAGAATGTGTATCAAAATTCTTTGAAGGTGGGTCAGTTGGCTACTCACCAGATAAAAATGCTTTCGAAGGACTTGAACTTAAGGTTAAAAATTGGAAAGTATCGCTTTTGGAGGTTGCATCCGTTCAATCTAGTTTCTTCGAAGATGAAAATATATTCCCTCCCGGAACCGTAAAATTCGACAATGCACTATTAATGAAGAATATTGACCACGAGTGGATTGGATTACAAAAAATAAAAAAGACCTTCTAGCTAAGCGCTAGTAGACCAAATTATGAAGAACAAAAGACTTTTCATCATCCTGCTGACAACAGTAACTTTATTGCTAATACCTTTAATAGCAATGCAGCTCACAGATGAAGTAAATTGGACTTTGTTTGATTTTATAATCGCTGGAGCGCTACTATTCTGCACAGGACTGATGATTGAAATTACGAAACGGAAAATAAGGCCAATCAAGTATAGAATTCTATTCCTAGTAGTCCTTCTGATAGCCTTCCTGCTTATTTGGGCAGAGCTTGCAGTAGGCATTTTCGGTACACCATTTAGTGGACATTAATTCATTGGAAAACTAAATCCACCACCATCAACAATTTGAGAACTACCCATTCCAAACAGAAGCAATTGATTTTATGATTAGAGCACTAAAAAAATCTGAAATTCCAGGATTAAATACCCTACCTCCAAAAGAATGGGAATTTGATTATGAGACATTCTTATTGGACTTTATTGATAAAGAATTTTTCCAGGCATTTGTAATGCATCATGAAGGTGAAATTATTGGAACAGGCAATGTGTTTTTAAAAGGTAAAATTGGATGGCTCGCGAATATTATAATTTCTGAAAAACATAGAGGAAAAGGCTTGGGTTTTCAAATGACCCAATACCTCATTGATCATCTAAATAAGAGGAACTGTGAAACCCAATTATTGATTGCTACAGAACTTGGCGAACCTGTTTATAGAAAGGCAGGATTTAGAAAGCTAACAGAGTACCAATCTTTTGAATCAGTTACCGAATTCGATTTTACCCCAAGCACTTCAATCCGACCACTAAAAGAAATCGATCTTGAAGCTATATACCAACTAGACGAGGTTGCAAATGCAGAAAGCAGACCTCATTTGATTGACAAATTCTATACAACAGGCCAAGGCTACTTCAATACAGAGAATGTTTTGGTCGGATTTTATCTACCAGACTTTGGACGTGGACTAGTGATAGCTACGGATAAAAAAGCAGGCATTGAATTGTTAAAATTAAAACACTCAAAATTAGGACGAAAAACGCTATTACCCGTTGAAAATAAAGCTGGGATATCGTTTCTAGAAGATATCGGATTAAAAAAAGGAGCGCGTAGTGCTAGAATGCTATTGGGTAAAGATAATAATTGGAGTCCAGAATATATCTATTCCTATGGAAGTGGATATTGTGGCTGATGATATCACCAGTATATAGCATCTAGACCAGATTAAAACAGCGTTTACCGACCATTAAAAATTAGTCAATGAAGACCTAGATCTTATGTCGATATTGACTAATAAACAATGTACAATCACAAATTAATGATATAGAGCAATGGGGTTATTTCGGAAAAAAGAAAATAGAATTGACAAGAAGCCAACTTTAGATGAGTTTGCTGAAGTAGTGTCCTGGAATCCTCAATGGGATCTAGGTGCACCCATGCCACAAGTGTTTTCAGATGGGAACAAGACCTATTTGATCTATCTTATCAATGAACCAGACCCTAACTGGGATGGAACCAATATAACTATGATTGATAATACTAGCGATGCCGAATATCCGTTGGCCTTAGTAGAATTTAATGGTAGAACATTTCGTTTCGGGATTGCTAATGAAGAAGTATTTAGTGGACTTCCTATTTCTAACAAAGGAATGGAATGGTATTCTGCTCATATCATTCATAACTCAACTTGGATTAAAGAGTTAAAAAGCATCCATAAGGTGCATCCAAACTATAGTGAAGACCATTGGAAAGACAATAAACACTATATGTTACTTTTTCATGATGAAATGATTGAAATAGTGGCTAAGGATTATAAAGTCGAAACTTTCAAAACTACTTTTGAGAAATTAGGGATGGAAATTGTAAAAAGAATGAATAAATGAAATAGTTTCTTCACTTTGTTTAGTTGAAACGATACTTAAAAATCTATAAAGATTTGTTATAGACTTTGACATATCAGACCTTATATTGTAAGAATATCTACAGATTTTTTTTTAGTTTTTTATTGTCTGAATCACAAGTCGTAAAGTGTTGCCACAGACGACACCAAATATTATCTGGATATAAGAGAATCTATACGTTATTACCAAAGTTGTTCTTAAATATATAAACCGAAAATGGAATACGAACTACCAGAAGATAAAATCCCAATTTTCAAATCACACTTTGAGGAAGGAAACCGATTGTCGGAAGGATTACTAATAATCAAAGAAACTACTAATTCAAAATTAGGTTTTTGGAAAAAAAGAAAAGCTAGAAGAGCATTAAAACACTATTCTGAATGCCTAAAATTAATACCAAACCATTGGCAAACGAATTGGCTAATTGCTAAAGTTTATCAGGCAATATCTGAAAATGAAAAAGCATTACAACATTTTCAAATTTCGGTTGAAATAGAAAAAACTAATCAGAATTTACCCCGTGAAGCATCAATATCAGCAATGGATTCTGGAAATGTGGAATTAGCCATAAAATATTCATTAGAAGCAATAAATCGTGCCCCGAATAATTCAGAGTTATATTGCAATCATGCTATAAACCTTATGGTTTTAGGAAATGATTTGGAAGCTATGAAATGTATAAAAAAGGCCATAGAAATGGATCCAAATGATCAAATAAATATAAATGCGCTATCTCTAATACAGGATGTTGCTAATAAAAAACGGAGAAGACCAAAATATGATGAATTGAATTAAAAAAATGGGCCTAATTTCATTGAGCAACATCCAGGTTTATTTAAAAATTCTATTTTTAGGGAAAATTCAAATGTTTCAGTTAAACAGGTTAAATTATTCTTTCCAATCCTACTTTTATGTAGGAATGGTTACGATGCGGATGAAAATCCCAAACTAGTACAAATCACTATAAATTTTAGTTGTTTAATATTTGATTCAATGTTTAAACTATTCAAAAAAAAGAAGAAAATTGGATGTCCTGTTTGCCACGAAAAGAATACAGTGGGTTTTGGAACAGATTACCTAGCGTCCAAATTTGAATCTAAAATATCGGAGTCTGAAAAAATCGGGATTACCCAAACCTACCAATGCTCAATTTGTAAATCAATATTTTACAAGGAGCTCAATATGTTCCAAAAGTTTGCGAAGGGACAAATTGAAAGACTTAGGGAATTTATTAAACGTGACCTACAACTTAATGATACCCTGAGATCAGAATTGGATTCAATTGGACTATCTGAGGACTATGCGATGGTAAAGCTTGCTCCAGCAAGAGTAAGGCTTAAAAATGGGGATAGCTATGATTTTGCTACAATTAGAGTTTCCAATGATCCTCCAATTGGGTACGACCTGGACCTATTTTCTAAAGTCATTTTTATTGATGAAGTGGAATCTATTGAACCAAGTGAATTTGGACTCTCTAAAAAGATAAGAGATAAAGCGAGAAATGCATTAGAGATGAGAATGGGATTTTATCCGGTATCTCTTCAAACAAGAAATGGAGAAAGAGTTATCATTAATGGTCAAACACTATTTTTCAGAAACAAGGAAATTAAAGGTGCTGGTTTGATTCCTTCTAATGAGCGGTGGGATTATAGTGAAAATTATATCTTCGAGGATAAGATTGAGAATCAAGTATTGATAGTGGCTAAAATTTGATTCTACTTTGGTGCCACCATTGAGAACCTTTTAGGGAGTTATCCCTACCAAACAGAACCTTTTGAACAATAAAAAAGAACACATATTGAAATCAACAAAATACCTCTTTGTACTTCTTATTTTTAGCCTTTTAGGATGTACTAATCAAATAACGATTCCAAATTACGAAAGCAATAATCTAAATGTAGAAAATCTAACAAATAACACTTTTAGACATATTAGCTTCCTATCTACACAAGACTACGGAAGGGTGGGTTGCAATGGTATGATTGTAATTGATAATGGAGAAGCTATCATTTTTGATACACCAACGAATGATGCCGATTCTAAGGAATTAATCGAATGGGTTGAAAACACATTACATTGCAAGACAGTAGGCATTGTGGTAACGCATTTTCATGTAGATTGTTTGGGTGGATTAAATGAATTTCACCAAAGACAAATTCCAGCATACGCTTCATTTAAAACAATTGAATTGGCAAAATTGGATAGTATACAACTACCGATAATAGGCTTTGAGAATTATTTAGAATTGAAGGTAGGAAGTAAAAGTGTAATCAATGAATTCATTGGAGAAGGGCATACTATAGACAACGTGGTAAGTTATTTCCCAGATGAAAAAGTTTTATTTGGAGGTTGCCTAATAAAGCGAGTAGGTGCAGGTAAGGGGAATTTAGCAGATGCAAATATTAAGTCCTGGTCAAGTACAGTTCAAGCCGTTAAAGCAAAGTACGGAAATGCAGAAATAATAATACCTGGTCACGGAAAACCAGGCAACCAAGATTTATTGGATTACACTATTGAACTATTTAAAACTGAATAATTATCAGCTATAAAAGAAATTTAGTTTCTATCTATGCCAAGTGGACACAGGCACTCATTAAGGCTACCATAGATCTAAAACGAAAATTAAAATATCCAATGAATTCCTGGAAACCAATATCATTATCCGATCTTCATCAAGAAATTGAAAAAGGCATTGGACTAATGACTAATGAACAATTATCACTCTGGCACAAAATTGCCTTAAAACCTGAAAAGTGGATTGAAAATGAGAATGGGGACCTAGGAGGTGGATTTTGGATAGTGGCAATTGTTGAAAATAAGGTAATTTGGTATAATGATATAGAAGATGGCTTTAATATTTCCAAATATTCAAATTATGGAGAAATAGATGAATATTGGGCCAATGACGATGAATTACAATGGATCATTCATAAAATAACACATAGCACAGATGGAAATTATACTTAGAAAATCAATAGCAACAGATTTGGAAATTTTTTACCAAAATCAAGCCGACGATGAAGCCAATTATATGGCAGCCTTTACTTCAAAAAATCCTAAAGATAAGGATGCCTATATCACAAAATGGACCCGATTACTAAAAGATAATTCCGTTCATATGCAAACCATTCTATTGAATGATCAAGCAGTAGGCTGTGTTGTAAAGTTTGTAATGGAAGGTGATTCAGACATAACCTATGCTATAGACAAACAGTATTGGGGCAAAGGAATTACTTCAATAGCTGTAAAACAATTTCTTGAATTGGAAGAAACCCGTCCCATATTTGGTAGAGTAGCAAATGATAACATTGGCTCTCAAAAGATCCTAGAAAAAAGTGGTTTTAAGAAAATTGGAACGAATACTGATTTTGCAAATGCAAGAGGCATGGAAATCATGGAGTATATCTATAGGTTGGATCAGTAAAGAACCCGTGCAATGGCAAAAATGTAATTAACATAGCTTTTAAATTCCATTGAATATGAACACTATCAAATTTGAACTCCAAATTTTAAAGGACCAAAAATCGGTAGAATATGAAGGCATTACCTATACAAATTGCGCATTTATCTACCTCATCGTTGATGATGTCAATTTGTTTAGTGACACGGAAGATCGGAAAGGGCTGATTGTCTGGACTGAATTAAAAAAAACTAGAGAACTATCTGGTAACTCCCTACTCCTTACATGTCACTGTGGGGTTGCGGATGATGCGGGCTTTGAGCTCGTAGAAGTAAAACGAAAAGATAATTCCGTCAGTTGGAAATTTAAGGACGAATCCAATTGGGATTGGGAGTTTCCTAAAACAGAATATGACCTAGAAATAGTAAGGTTGGCAGGTGAAATTAATCAACTTGATATCAATATTCCGCTTGAACCTGTTTATGTTCTTTTTCCTGAATAGATACTCTATTTTCAATATCAATAATTGTTCGCATCAAAATTTTTGACGGCAGCAATAACTCCTTCAATAAATCCTGTTCTATTTTCTTTAATTGTATTGAAAGCGAATATTCGCTCTTCTCTACTCAGTAAAGTAGGGTCATACTTATAGCCCCAAGCTAAAAGATCCACTAGAATGGGTATCAATTCTATTCCAGCATCTGTAAGTTTATAGACCTTTTTGGTTTTATTCAATTCGTACTTTTCACTTTTCAAAATACCATTCGACTCCAATTTTTTCAGCCGATCTGAAAGAATATTTGTTGCAATTTTCTCCTCTGAATTCAGAAACTCGTTATAAAATCTATAGCCATTAAAAACAATGTCACGTATTATGAGTAGGGTCCATTTGTCACCAAAAATATCCAACGACTTACTAATGGGGCATTCTGACCTCTGTGTCACAACTTTCATATCTACCTGAATTTTATTCAATTATCCTTTTCTTTTCTAGTAAAAAAGATATTCGGTTTGCTCTAAAAACAAAAATAGTAAATATTCACTTGCATTTCGCAATTAATTCATAGATTTGCATCACTTGCATTTTGCAAGTATTTAAAATATATAAATAAAAACAAAAAAATAAGGAGTATGAAAACGACAAAAACTGTAGTAGAAGGATTTTTTGAAGCGATGTATGCACAAAAGGGATGGGAAGAATTTATTGCTGATGATGTTACATTTGAAGGACCATTGATGGCACCCGTAAAAGGAAAAGAAGCCTTCATTGAAGTAACCAAACAGTTTCTTCAAAATCAGAATGAAGCAAAAGTTAGAAACATTATTGTGCAAGAAGACAGTGCTTGTGTAATGACCAACTATAAAATGGGACATCCAGCAATGGCTATATTAGATTTGGATGCTTGTGAAATTGTTCAACTAAAAGATGGTAAAGTTACTTCCATGGAAATCTATTTTGATTCTCAAAAATTAACTGAATTCATGGCAAAAATGAAGCATTAATTTCAATTTATAGGTCAATGAATTACCTTATTCATTGACCTTTTTTTATTTAATAATTCTGAATAACATTATGGGATGGAAGGGTAGACCAAAACCTCCCTTTGACCCGTTTATTTAAATGGCTAGACGCAATATCAAGCTAAATAGGCTGTTCAAATGAATTCCACAATAGGACTTATATAAATAAAACAGCCCTTTAATATTAGAATATCCATTTCCAAATTTGTAGTTTTAGTTCCTATTGCAAAATAGAGAAAGCATTTTTTAACGCGGAAAAGGATGATAAAATAGATGCAGGAAAAGTCTCTATTGTTCTTCAAATGATTGAACAAGATACAAAGGAAGAAAATGTCTCCTTCTAGTTTACTTCAAATTATAAAACAAGACTCTAAATGCCATTTACGTTTTCACATCCAGCAATTTAAACCATAACCAACTGCAGTATAATTGATCAAAACTATAGCCAATTATTTGAATTACCTTTTCCTATTTTGTAGTTTTGCCCCAGATAAAAAATGGTCACATATTCACACCCAAAAAGTAACAAGCATGCTTAAAAAAATCAGTCTATTTCTCTTTACAATATTATTGATCAACACTGGCTTTTCGCAAAATAAAGAGGCTAAACTTGTACAAAAATCATTTGATGATTATAAATCAGCAATTCTAAATGATAAAGGAGAAGAGGCTGTCAATTTTGTAGATAGTAGAACGATTAAGTACTATAGTGAGATCTTAGACAAATCTAAGAATGCAGATTCTACAACTGTGAGTTCTATGGGACTAATGGATAAATTAATGGTGCTCACAATCAGACATAAAACTTCGAAACAAGATATTTTATCCTTTGATGGAAAAGGCTTGCTAGTTTATGCCATCAATGAAGGTATGGTTGGGAAAGGTAGTGTAATGAATACTTCCATTGGAGAAGTAGAAATTGATGGTACTTTCGCAAAGGGACAATTTATAAGTAATGGAGAAATTGCCCCATTTCACTTCAACTTTTATAAAGAAGATAATGCCTGGAAAGTTGATTTGACATCCATTTTCTCAATTGGAACCACTGCTTTCAGAACAATGCAAAAAGAAAGTGGTTATGAAGAAAATGAGTATCTATTCATGCTACTAGAGTACATGACAGGTAAGAAGCCAGGAGTAGAGATTTGGAATACCATAAATTAGAATCTGTAACAACACACAATCCAAACGAAGCTCGGATTCATAATAATTGGAAACAATATGCTTTATATAATTACTGCCATCTGTATGGCATTGATCTTACCTTTCCTATCCTTTTTGAATCGCAAAGCTTATAAAGATTCTTTAGAGCTTGAAGGAGTATTTGCAATGCCCAAAATATATCTATTTATGGGGTATTTAATGATTTTCATCTCCTTGGGTATTTTGATTGTACCGCAACTTATGTCCAATCCTCCAGAATATTATCACTTAATCGTTTGGGGAATGATTGTTACTATCTTCCTATTTGGACTCTATATCATCCAACTTTTCAGGATGCATAAAATTACAACTCATAAAAATGGGTTTAGAATTCATTCCACTTTTGGTAGAAAAATAGATTTTCAATACAAGGACATTGAATCAGCAGATATAAGTACAGCAACTTACTTTATCACGCTAAAAGATAAAAAGGGGCAAACTGGTAAATTTTATTTTCATTTGAAAGGTGTATTGACCTTATTGAATCAGGTTCAATCTAAAAGTGGAACTGACATTGCGAAACTAGAAAAGTTATTAAAAATATAAAACGGCTTTCGAACTGAGTAATTAATCTAATTCTATACATTATTATATAATGTAACTTTAGTTATTAGATTTTCACCTCCAAAACAAAGGTTTAATATTAGACTATCTATTTCCAATTTTGTAGCTTTATTTTCGCTTTTGGAATGAGCTCTCCAGGAGTCTTATTCTTAAAGCGAAAAACAATTAATAGCTTTCAATATGAAGTACACCGGTTCTATAGTAATAGCAAAGCCGAGAAATGAAGTCGTAAAGTATTTTTCCGATCCTAATTACCTGGGAGAATACCAAGATGGCTTTATCAAAAAAGAACTAATAGCAGGAGAACAGGGTAAAAAAGGGGCAGTATCCAAGATGTTATACAAATATGGCAAGCGGGATATGGAACTGACTGAAACCATTATTTCCAACCAATTACCAGACTCTTTTGAATCTAGCTACCATCACCAGCACATGGACAATACCATGAAATGTAGTTTTATTGAATTGGATGCTACAAGGACAGAATACCAGTATGAATTTGATTATACTCGTATTAGCTGGGTGATGCCCAAACTTTTTGCAATTCTATTCCCAAGCATGTATAGAAAGCAGGGCGAAAAATGGATGAGGCAATTCAAAGAGTTCGTAGAAAAACAGTAGTTATGTGGGAAGAGAAGTTAAAAGTATACGATGAACTGGTAGCCAAATGTTCTAGGTTTAAAAGAAAAGGAAAAACAGTACCCTATACTTCAGCCAATGGATATATGTTCTCCTTATTGAACAAGGAAGGAGAAATTGGAATACGCTTTTCAAAAGAGAACCAACAAGACTATATTTCTGAATTCAATTCTTCACTGTTCAAATCACACAATGCCATCATGAAAGGGTATGTTTTGATACCACAAACAATGCTTACCGATTTGGATAGGGTAGCCCTACTTCTAGATGAAAGCTTTGATTATGTAATGAGCCTAGAACCAAAATAGATGACTATTAAACAGGAACTAGAAGCCATTATACCGAATATTTATGAATCCGAAGATGGGGATTTTTACAAGGTTGACCCCTTAGCTGGTATGACTGATGATGAAATCGACAGCTTCAAAAGACAACTACCAAATTCCTATTTACCTGTTGAAATTGAAGAATTATTACGGTTTTGCAAAGGTTTTGAATTTGATACACTAGACGAAGTCTGCTTTGATGCTATTGGATATTTTGGTTTTGAAGAAGTGTTTCCAAATTCAATTCAGCTTGCGGGTGATGGTCTTGGTAACTTTTGGATTCTTGATATTGATTCCAAAGGTAATTGGAATTCAGTATATTATGTCTGCCACGATCCAGCTGTGATTGTAAAACAATCTGAAAACTTAGGTGACTTTATTAAACATATTGACGAATTTGGAAAGCTTAGAAATGAATCATTACTTGATTTAATTCACGAACAATCCGTAATGAAAGTATGGAATGATAAATTCGGAATTATGTCGGAAAATAAAAAGGATTATGATTTTGAAAATGAACCAATTGCCTTTCCTGAAAGTTATTTAATTGCCGACCTTTCAGATAAACCAGTAGATACCGGTTTTATATGGGCATTATCTGGGCCAAATACAAAAATCATAAGGCCTACTGACGCTCCGATTTGGATAGTTGAAAAAAAAGTAAAACAGGGGTTTTTAGCAAGACTATTTGGAGGGAAGAGATAGGCTACCAATTTTCCAGGAGCCAAATAGCGAGAATAACATATACTTACGAGGTAGAAATCAATATTTTTGGTGTGAATAAGGTTCCTAAAACACCTCAAATTTTCAATCATTAAGCGATTAATCTTACTACATGAATAAACTGAGCAAACAGATTATTGAAGGGAAATTTGATACTAAATTATTCACCCTTTCCTTAATCTTCATTTCTTCAATTCTATTTTACTTTGCAAGACTTTTCCAATATCAAATTAATCTGGACCTAGGAATTAATATGTTAGGTTACCTATTAGGCCTAACAATACAATTGTTTGGAACTGCTTATATCATTATGATTATCCTAGACAAAATGGATATTACCAATAAATATTCAAACTTATTGGGATTTGTTTCTTTAGGATTTTCACTAGCCTGCACTCTACCAATTCTTGCAAAACTAATACTGCCTAAAGGAGTCATTCCATTCAATGTGCTTCAAGACAGCCTAACTTTTGTAGGCTACCTATTTCTAATCTGGGTATTAAATAATAAGTATAGCTTAGGATGGAGAAAGTCAATATTTGTAACGATATTGGTCTATATCGTTTTCATACTATTAAAGTATACCTGGATGGGAGGCATTCCACTATAAAACCACAACAACCATTCATACCTTTATAAAGCTTGTAAAACCAATTATTTAAATAGAATAATGAAGAAACACCTACTCTGGATAATACCTTGTATCAGCGTCTTACTTTTGGGAATTACTATGCCATTATCTGAAAACTATTATGGCATGCATTCAACCCTGGAGCGATTACTTTTCATCATTACATTTTATGGATTCCCTATATGGTTCTTTTTACCCGTTGGACTGTTTGCTTCCATTATTGCAATCTTCAGCTATAGGAAATTGAGCTATAAAAAGAGATTGTTTAAATGGACAAAAACACTATTTATTATTGTCAGTGTATTTTTCTTATTTATTAATGGATCCTTTACTGTTTCTAAATTCATCTTTGGGAATGATCCTTTTCCTCGACAATATTATGATGAACTAATTGCCACCACTCAAGATCTTTCAGCTATTAAAAATGGTGTATTTAAAATGGCCCATGGGAAAATAATTAGAAAGGGGGATAGTCATTTGGTAGAATATGACAATGGAGATAGTGTAGCCTTTCAAGTAAATTGGTTGGATAATGGGGAACATCAATTGATTCACCAATACCCTTCGAATGAAGGCAGTGATACACTTTTGGTTAAAGTAACTGCTATAACAGATGATTATTACGAATGCTATTACAAACTAGGTGAATTAGCAGGGTACGATAAGATTGAAATAATAAAATAACTATTAGTACAATGACAAAACAGAGTTTATTAAATTGTTGAAAGATTAAGGAATGAGGTAACTATTGATTCCTGCTAATAATTATATTTGGCCTTTTATATACCGTTTACTGAATAGTACTCTTTATTTCATTTTCCCAAAATGTATTTCAATAACATCAAATAAAAGCAATGAATAAACGCATTAGCATTCTACTATTAGTGCTTTTACCAACCCTAGTCTTCGGACAGATCAATCTGGAAAAGAGATTAAGTAAGCAGGTAAGCCAATCAACAGATTTCGACAACGATTTGGAACTCCCATTTTCCTTATTGGATTCAGAGCAAATTGATGCATTTTATCACAAATTACTGGAGCCCGAATTTAAGGATTACACTATTCGAAAAGCAAATAACAAAGAGGTTACCGAATTACCAAAAGGTCATTTCGATATATCATTGGGTACATTTATACCTACTTCAAAAGCCAAATCACTAGGCTCTCATCCAACCTTAGGTATTTCTGGAGGCCTTAAGTACAACAGGCTTACCTATGGCTTAACATTAGACATGCGCTTTGGTCCCACTAAAGAAAAATATCAAGTACTTAAAAGGGATACCCTAACTACAGATTACTATTTTGGTGTCTATTTTGGAATGGATGTATCCTATGATTTAATCCGTTACAAAAACAATGAGCTTTTATTGTTAGCTGGATTTGGATACGATGGTTTTGATACAGAATTTACTGGTCCGTCGGATGATCCAATGGTTACTATATCTTCTTACAATCTAAATGGTGGGTTAATGTATAGGTGTTATTATAACGATAAGAATTATATTGGTATCAGCTATCAGTATAACCTAGTTGATTATAATTCGGATAAAATAATTGAAAACCTCACCGGGAATTTTCATTCAATATCCATTAGCTTTGGAGGAGTGAATAACGCAAGGAAAAGACCAAGGTTGAAAGAATTGAGATTCCTTGAGGAATGAAAAATGTTTAATCGAACTTGCTAAAGCATAAATAATCCAGACTCATAACTCCTATATCAAGCATAGATTATTAAAAAGACCCTATATTTAAAACTAAATAAAATATCAGCTATAAACTGGAGCAAATGAAATACCTCTTATTCCTATTTATCCTTCCCTTAATAGCCAAGGCAGACTATTCGAATATCAGTTTGTCACGATTGGTATGTAGGGCAGATTATGGAGCTATTGGAACAATCGTAAAACTAGACAAAAACTATTTTTATCTTGAAGTTGATACCTATGTGTTAGGCGAACTAGAATTGGACACTTTACCAATTCAGAGATTTGAAAATTGGAATTGCGGCAAGAGATATGCTGAATATACCATTGGTCAAAAAGAATTGGTTTTTTTCCGTAAAAGCAATTATGTCATAGAAGATTATGAACTCATAGGCTATGGGGCAGGCGCAGAATTTGAACTCCCCATAAGTAATGACAGCCTATTTTATAATTATCGATATAATAGACTTCAACCCTACAACCTAAAAGAATTTTTGGTTGCTTTAAGTGACTTTGATAAAATCAAACAGAAGACAAAAGAAAACTCCATAGGAATCTCAAAGGATGAGCAAGAAACATTTGCACGTAAATCAGAATTTCACAAGTTGTTGATTACCTGTAGGGAATCCCAAATTGAAGATAATTTCAAAATCCCTACAAAAGGCTGTATCGTAAATTTGGAAACAAATTATCTATATCAAGATTATGAAAACAAAGTCTATATCCCGAACATTAATATGGATAGTGTATTCTTATATGTTGAGAATGCCGATGTATGGAAGCGTGAACATTACTTTATTGTAAAACCAAAAGAGGGTTGGGTAAGAAGGTTTCTAACCGTGTATTCCGTGAATGATACAAGCAGAAATAAAGTGCTATTCAGTCAGATTTTTAACATTTTAGAACTCCCCAAACCTAAGATTTTCTTTGGTAGTTCTTACAGAGACACTATCTATACAATTGGTGATGCTCTTCCAACCATGGCACATTACCTTGACGATATGCACGAGGATGATCATTTGAACTATGAACTACTGAGCTATACCTATGATATTATATCCAATGGTAAGACCACATCTTTCAAAGTAAAGTCACCAAGAGGAACAAAGGTGCTTCACGATGGAATAAGACAACTAAAATCAGGTGATACAATATCCGTAAGAGATCTTCTGATTTTGTATCCAGATGGTACCGTAATTGAAAATGAAGGAAGGAGTATCTATTTCAAGAAATTGGAATAAAGAATGAAATTGCCACTCTAAATCCAAGTACAGATCATTAAAAAGACCCTATATTTAAAACTTCACAAGATAATTGAAGTATAAAACAAAATTTAATTGAACCGATGAACTTAAGATGCACGAGTTGTAATAGAGAAATCAATTCTGAAAATATCAATATAACTACAGACCTAGCTAAATGTGGTAAATGTGGAGCTATTCATAAAGTGAGCCTATTGGTGAATCCTGTAAAAAAGGAAGATCTGAATCCTCCCATTGGTTCGAAAATTATAATGAAGAAAGGAATCAATGGAAATATTATATTCACGTATCCTAAAAAAGGCTTTTCACGATCATTAATACCACAACTTTTTTTCACCACAGTTTGGCTTAGTTTTATTACATTTTGGACTTGGGGAGCCTCCCAAGGCAGCATAATCTTTGCCTTGTTTTCTATTCCGTTCTGGTTTGTTGGAATAAATATGCTTGCGGGAATTTTAAATGAGGCAACTGAACTTCAAACTATCACTATCAATAAGTACAAATTATCCGTCAAGAGACAAAGGGCAATCAGACCACAATTCTTCGAAACAGATCTTAAAAACATACAATCCGTCAAATTAAAAGGACTAAAAAAGAATGGATTATCCATGTTCGGAAACGTCCGACACATGATGAAAATGCAAAGATCCTTTGGCTCTCCAATCGAATTACCTGCTATTATTACCGGACTAAAGACAGAGTACTTTTTTGATGAGGCCAATGATGCAGAACAAGAATGGGTGATCAGTGTTTTGGATAGTTTAGTAAAAAAAGGAATAAAAAGATAATATCAATTTTCCGAGCTACCTAAATATTTAATCGGAGTAAAATAAAAACCACCGAATGAACAAAGATTTAAAAGTAACCAAGAGTATTGATATCAATTCTTCAGCGGATAAGCTTTGGGATGCATTGACAAATCCAGATAAAATAAAAATTTACCTCTTCGGAACAGAAACTATCAGCGATTGGAAAATAGGTAGCCGAATAATTTTTCAAGGTGAATATCAAGGACACAAGTACAAGGATAAAGGGAATGTACTAGAGTCCAAAAAGAATAAAACATTGAAATATGATTATTGGACTTCCTTTTCTGGACTTGAAGATAATCAAGTAAATTATTCAGTGATAACCTATCACATTGAAAAATCAGTGGACAACCAAGTAAAATTCACCTGGACACAAGAAGGCTTTGCAAATGAAGAAGGACGGCAACATACAGATAATGCACTAAGTGAAATGATGCAGCAGATTAAGAAATTGGTAGAGGAGGCTTAAAAACCTACATTAAAAAATATTGCAACTTAAAAAATGAAAAGAAGCCTATTACTATTGATAGCACTACTGCAATCCACACTGTTGTTTGCTCAAAATTTGATTGAAACCGAATATATGAATGCCTTCGTTGTTGTAGCAGATAGCGCTCAAAGCTATTATGAGCTTAGAGAAAAAATGTTTGTCTTGAGTGACGAACTAAAACTTGAGATTGACACAATAGGAAGAGGCTATGACGCCAATAAAAATCTAATCTGTTTACCTGAAAATGATGCAGATGAAATGTGGGCTGGAGATTACCCTCCTAGACGATACCCAGACGAAACGTTAAGTTTAGAATATGTTGCCTTTTACGATGAAGAGTCGCCTACTAAAACAATTGGACTGATAACTGGAATTTTTGACTCAAAGGATAAAGCAGAAGCTCAATTAAATAGTGTAATAGAACATTCAAGCAATGCCTATATCATCAATACTGATATTTATATGGGTTGTACACACTGACAATTAGAAACAATCGAAAGGCCTCACTATAGATTTCAAATAGAAATTCGATATTTTCTTAATAAATATAAATGGCTTTTATAAAAATAGATTCTTCTTGTCGCCATTTAATCCAACCTGAAATAGGCTTTTCAAATTCTTCTGAAGATTTCAAATGAGCCCAATCACCATTAAACTCAATTACTTCAAATATATAATCCATTACACCCAATTGCATACTTGTATCTTGAAGAGCCGGTATTACCTCTGCTGCTTGACTTGGATTAATTCTTAACGCCATGGAATCTGTCAAATATATTTGACTACCGTTGCTGTAGTGTTCTTCAATGGTTTCAAACCATAGGTAACTATCATCTTTAATGGAAAGTAATTTTTCATTTAGAATAAATTCATATCCACCTTCCACTTTTTTCACCTTTTCAAAAATGAAAAGTTCATATTCCAAATTGATTACATAAGCATCCAATAAATGTTCACAGGCTCTTTCAGTATAAAAGCAAGTGTCATTTTCATACATAATAAATTCATCACTGACTGTCAAAAGAGTATCACCTGATACAGGTGCTATAAGGTTCAAAATCCCCTTGTTACTAATCAAACTAGACATATCAACTAGCAAAAAGCCAGATTTACTTTTCTCGTTAAGCTGATTATTAACCCGAATATTGCTATTATTCACAGTCGGAAGAGGCTGTTCTATGCTATCCACTGAAGCTACTATAGTCCCCTTAGAGTCACTATCACAGGAAACCAACAATCCCATCATCAGAACAATCAATGTGAAATCTATTTTCCTAAAATGTTTAACAAGCGTTGAAACCATTCTGTATGCGTAAAAATTTATTAGTCATGAAGATAAGCAATCTCCTTTAGTTCGTAGTATGGAATTTTTAAAATGAAGCATATTCAAAAAAGGCCTCACAGCACACAAACAGAAGACAAAACTACTTATTAGACTGCCCCAAATAATATTCCACTTCAGCAATTAACTTAGTCATATTTATACCTCTCAACTCCTTTAGAACGGTATAATCCACAGTACCATTAATTAATTCTAGATCATAATCAAGTCTCAAATCGGTCTCCGCTATATAGTTATACGTATTCATATAGATAAGATAATTTCCTCTTTGAAGACCAATTGCACATAAGTCAGCCTCCCAATAATCTATAACGGCTATCTGAGAGAAATCAATTTTAGATTTCAATTCGGCAAGAATTTTTAGAATGGAAGTATGTTTTTTCATGGTATCGACCATTTACATTTAAGTGGAAGAATTTTATTGTTAGCATGGCAGCATGCTAATCGAAATACGCAAAGGAGATCTAAAGACATTCAGACTTCCACGCAGGCTTTCAAATCAACCAAGCGTTGTTTGACATTCCTCTTTAAACTGTTGGTAATCTTTTTGGAGAACAAATTAAATGGAAACTTCAGTTTGAAGGAATACAAAAAGATCACCTCAGACTCTTTCTCTGCTAATGGATGGAACGTCCAAGAACCTTGGAAGGATTTAAAAATAGGGGAGGAAGAGGTCATTTTTACAGCCGTAACACTTGGTGGGCGATAGGAAACATACTCTGTTACCAGTCCAATCCCACTTTTTGCTTGGCAATAAGCCTTTACGCCCAAACCTGCTTCTTTGGCGCCATCCAATAAATCGGCCCTTTGCAAAAAGGTATCCCACTGCATTCTATTTGAATAGTCTTGGGTATATCTGAATAGTTCAGCTTGATTTTCCTGTATTATTATTTTCTCTTGAAACTTAATCGATTTCAAATCTTGATAGCTTATTGGTTGTACAGCGGTCAATGTACTAATTGTTTTAAGAACAAGGCTTCTTTCAGGTAGTACAATCTATTTGAGCCTTTACAAAGTTGGATTTGAGTAAGAGTTGTGAATACTGAAGGAGATATAAAGAATTCAAGAAACAACTATTTATTCAGTACTTTTTCACTTCTCCAATGTTGACCATCAATGCGCAATTCAACAAAATAAATTCCTTTGGAATAATCTTCTAAGGAGAGAACATACCATTCTTTACCTGCAAATATGGGGATCACATTTAATCTTTTTCCTGCAATGTTAAATAAGGATATAGAGGCATCTGAAGTAACGTCTTTTACATGAATACTGATTTGTTGACCTTCTGAATGGTGATAAATAGTCATACATACAAACTGATCCAGTTCTGGTATATTTATTAAATTAGGTTGACTGATTTTATGAAAATAGCCATCACTATAAGTACTCCAGTAATCGATATTTGCATCATAAACTGATGCGGTATAGGGCATGCTATCACCCAAAAAGAATGATCTTCCCAAAAAGCCTCCAAAAGAAAATACATTGAAATTGGAGTCCACTTTCAGCGAAACAGCTTCAATCACCCCAAATTCACTTTTGAGCTGTTTTACCCACATTAATTCACCCGTAATACTACTCTGTTTCAATATGAAGGCATCAGGGTTAGTATAAGGGTAATAATGATTATAACCAGTATCTGCTAAACTATTGTAATCCGAGACCAAATAGTATTCACCAGCATCTGGGTCAAAATCTATGGTATCCTCAAAAGTCCCTGTACTATACAAACCTCCAAACCGGTCCAATGATAGTTCGGCTATACTAATACTATGCTCTCCTTTAAATTCCTTGGACCAAACAAGATTACCTTCATTGTCCAATTTATTTACAAAACCATCCCGCTCACCATCGGAATAAGACATATCAGCTATAGAATCCATTGCCATATCCATATTGAATAAATAATATCCAGCCACATAAATATTATTCTCTTCATCTGAAATGATATCTTTAATATATACATCATCAGATTGTCCAAAATCTTTTGCCCAGATAAATGAACCATCCGAGTCCCACTTACAGATATAGGCCTCCCAGCTATTTTCAGAATACAACCTATATATACCCGTCTCTGGATCCGCATCCAAACTATCTTTATAAAATCCAGATAGAATCAGATCGTCATTAGCATCCAATATAATTTTCACTGGGTAGCTATTTCTTTTTCCACCCATCATCCTTGCCCAAGAAAAGTCACCATTGGATTCCAATTTGTAGACACATACAGAATAGAATGACTTATAGGTATAATTATTATTTTCAGGAAGCGGAATTGCAGCCCCTCCATAAAAAACACTGTCATTAACAGAATTATCAAAATCAAGTGTTTTACGAAAGGTACACGTAGCATAAATTGCATTTTCTTGATCTATAGCTAATGAAATACCAAAACTTTCTCCCTTTACAGGTTCTACCCAGGAAAAATCACCATTATTGGTTAATTTGCAAATGTAGGAGCTGTTATGCCCACCTTGTTGTGAGGATAACCAATCAGCTTCAATTAAATGTTCGCCTGGGCCAGGATCGAAATCGGCATTATTAGAAAAAGTACCTGAAAAAATAATATTATCCTCTTGATCTAAGTCAATATCATTGATTGAAATAGCAATACCAAAATGTTTTCCCCATAACAATACACCATCTGTATTGTATTTAGCAATGAAGTGTCCTTTTGTACCATTAGAAACCCCAATACCTGGATCCAAATCAACCACAGAATTGAGCCCTGTGGCAGTATTATGCACAATCCCCATTAGAATGAGATCCTCATTATTATCCTTGACGATCTCTTGGACTTTAATATTACCATTCGTCTCCAACTGCATTACCCAACCATACTCAGCCGTCTGAGCATAATTTAAATCGTAAATAAACAAGACTATAATGCATAATGACTTCGTTAAATATTTCATACTCTTATATTCAATTATCCGATTAAATTAAGAAAATCTAATGTACCCGTATAAAGATACCCGTCAAACTTCTTTCCAATATTCAATCATTGGTTGTCAATACTAGATTCAGTTGGACCAAAACTCAAAGTATTATATAACACATAATTTAAGTAATACTATTAAATGCACTCAGGGGAAGATTATATTAAACACTTATTTTCAGACACTTATAGTAACTAAAATATACCCTCAAGGTTATTAATAATCCATCAATTTGCTAATTGAAAATTCGAAATAATGGACAAAAGATTTTTGATATCAAAATATAGTCTGTATGTTTGCAACTTAATTACAACAAATAACAATTATTATGCACAAAGGTACAGTTAAGTTTTTCAATGAAACAAAAGGATTTGGTTTCATCGTTGAAGAAGGATCAAACAAAGAACATTTCGTACACGTATCAGGTTTGATGGACGAAATTCGTGAAAATGACGAAGTTGAGTTCGACTTAGAAGAAGGAAAAAAAGGATTGAATGCTGTAAATGTAAGAGTACTATAATTACATTCGCATTATATAACTTTTGACTAGAGTCTATTATTAATTTAATAGACTCTTTTTTTGTGCCCTACTTTTTTAGCTATACCAGAAACTTAGCTGATAAAGACTCCATAGAACCGTATTCAGTTAATAACATTTAATTGAAATTTTTACCAAAACGACCAACTAGGAGGGACCAATTAAAAAATAACTCTCATTTTTTATTTAGTATACAACCCCCATACCTTAAGGGCTCAGGCCATATAAAAGCCTATAAATCAACTATTTATTTCATTTTTATTATTGTATCTTATTGATATACAGGATTTTAATCGTACATTTGCATCATAATTACAAAAAACAACAAGTATTATGCATAAAGGAACCGTGAAATTTTTCAATGAAACAAAAGGATTTGGTTTTATTGTTGAAGAAGGATCAAACCAAGAACATTTTGTTCACGTATCAGGTTTAGTTGATGAAATTCGTGAAAATGACGAAGTTGAGTTCGACTTAGAAGAAGGAAAAAAAGGATTGAATGCTGTGAACGTTAAAGTATCGTAACATTCGCATTATATATTTTTTTTGAAAAGAGTCTACTATTCATTTAGTAGACTCTTTTTTTTGGTCTTAACTGTACTGATTGATGAATAACATAATTAAGAATCTTAAAGTATCTATTGAAAATGATATAAGCTATCGTATTTCAGGAAGCCACCAAGGCTAAGCTTTAGAAATACATGTATTAAACGAATACCACTACTTAGTCCCTAGGCTTAAGCGCCTATAATTTAAGATACTCAATACATGCTCCACAGTAGGAACACCTCTTTTAAATATAGTTGACTTTAATTCATTCCTGTATCCCTAACAAAATAAGCATCGATGTTTCGGCAGTTTCACTGCATCACTCACCACATTTAATGATTACAAAAAATACCCTAATTCAGTGATTGACAAAGAATTAAACATTACCTACCTTTAGCATTCACTATTTTTTAATTCAAGTTAATTTTAAATGTTACAATTAGGTTTTAAAAGTTAATGGGGTTTGAATCAGTTATATTCTGAAATATAATTAGTCAATATATACTACGCTGAGCTCCCAATTTTTTTTTTAAAACTACTAACCCGATTGCCGAAAAGGGAAAGAGTAGGCTAAACATATAATTGAATACAAATGTCAGATAATAAAAATATCGCAAATTTGGAATATCCCCAAGTAAGCCAAATCAATTTAAATGAGTCTAATTGTGCAATTGAAAGTATCCAGGCAATAAATAATATTGCATTTTCCGAAAAAGGAACGCTAATTCCACTAAACCAACCAATCTGGGAGGAATCTACTGATAAGAAGAATAAAATTAAATCGGTAGTATTCGACTTTTCGAAACAACGCCCTGCTCAACTCAATATAGTCCTAGCATCCAGTCCTGACCGGAGTAAAGTAGCAGTACTAGAAGGTTTGGTAAATGGAAAACTCCTATTCTCCGGAAAAATTGGCCCTAGTAATTCCGTTAAAGTTGAAAGTCAGCATTTCCCAGGCAATCTAACCTATCTTGAAAATATACCAATAGAATGGCAATTGCGCACAGGAACTAGCTTAATAGAACCTCTTGGAGCAACTATGTTTGATGTGTATTGGATTAACTTATTTCATGTAACGAAGACAATATATCGAAAAGGTACTCCAATAGAACTCATTAAGGATTTGATGGCATCCAATGAATCCACTGCCTTATTTGAACCTTCTCAAATTCAAATGCAATTCACTGTACCGGATTATGTAAATATGGTATTCAACTATGTTCCTCCACGTTATGATATTTGGAACGGCCGTAATTATTTCACCACCATCAATGGTTGGAATAATATTACGCTCCATTATACCGCCTATTTAAATGCGCATAATTACAATCCAAATTCCATATTAAACTGTTATGATGCTGCCGCTGTAATGCAATATGTCCTGCGCTATTATAATTACAATAGCTATTATTGTTTTATGCAACCATTTGGTTATCTCCGCTGCACAAATCTTATAGGAAGAGGTAACTGCAACAATCCTTTCTATGGAAATGGTGGAGCTGCTGTGGTGAATCAGCAAGATCCAAATAGAACAGCATTTGGTAATCACGCATTCGTATACCTCACCAGCAACCAAGCTATTGTAGATTCCTGTGCAGGTCCACATACAGGAACAGAATATGCTGCTGATTATGTTAATAATGCCACCGATAATGTCTATCCAAATCCACCAAGAGTACGAAGAGGTACAACTGCGGATATAGGTTACTATACAGGAGTTACAAGTGTCAATTTTATACAAAGTATTCAGTCTTCATTTGATACACCACATCTGTCCACACTGAAAAAGGTCATTTCATTTCAAAATAAAATTATCAAAGAGAATGAGGATCAACTGATTTCTGGTGTTTGGGAACATCCTCAACTATTTCAGAATTTAAAAGGTAAATGGACCAGTATACATGAGGAGATTGTTCCAGGCGAAGATGAAGTGCTAAAAATGCACTTTCTACAAAAGGGTGAACATTCATTTATGCAAAAAATATATATAAGTAGTGGAGGAAATAAACTTGCGCTAAATCGTTTTTTATCAATTGCCGCACTATCGCAAAATAGTACATTTGATTTGGAAAATGGCGTAGAAGGTACTGGACATTTTTCTGTTGTGAAAAGCAGTAAAAATAGTCATCATTTTATTGGACTATATCATAATGCAGTAATCGAAATCCATACTACGGATAACTCCATCGATCTAACAGAAATGGCCAAGTGGTATATTAAATTCGCGGAGGGTAATCTTATAAACAGGCATGAAATACAAGCTAAATCCACCAAAAAATTACACTTATCAGGGTCTAAAAGGGAGCAATTGAAGATCTCTCTTAAAACAAGTAAAAATGATTATATAGAACTGTTAGATGCTGAGGACAGAGCAAGGATTGTAAGCATAAAGGATACAGAAATAATTGTAGACCAAATAAAAAAGAACATTCGTACGCTCCATTTTCTGATCATTGATAAGGATACCTTATTGGTTGAAAAAGAAACACTGGAAATAAAAAATAACTAAAAGGAAAAAAAGGATTTAATGCCGTGAATGTTAAAGTACAATAACATTCGCATTATATATTTTTTTGAAAAGAGTCTACTATTCATTTAGTAGACTCTTTTTTATGCATTAAAATTCAATCTATTTATGCACGCCTTATTAAGTGTAAGTTTTTATAACAAAAAATAATTGAGTAAAATTTAATATTTGGACTACCTTAGAGCATCTATAATAAACATGGAGACCAGCTACCAATAAAAACGGGGGAGAACCATTACCCTGACAATGGAACCTAATAAACAATTGCTATATGAATTCTAATTTTTTTGACTCCAACAATTATTTCATAGATGAAAAAGTTGGTCTATTGAAGTTTGCAAACTGCTATAAAGTATTTAATGACAAGGGCGTAGAGATTGGTGCTGTAAACCAACAACTAACCACAGGTCAAAAAATGCTTCGTTTGCTACTAAATAAAAGAATGTTACCCTTCAAATTGGAAATCCAAGATAACCAGGGTAATATACAAAGTACTATTTCCAGAGGTTGGACTTTCTTTATGTCAACTATTAAAATAGAGGATGCTCAGGGTAGGAATATTGGGTCTATAAAACAGAAGTTCAAGCTATTTAAGCCAACCTTTAACATAATAGATGATACAGATCAATTACTTGCTGTAATCTCAGGAGATTGGAAGGCATGGAACTTCCAAATTGAAGATGCATCAAATAATCATATCGGAACCATTGATAAAAAATGGAATGGTGTAGCCAAAGAGTTATTCACTTCAGCAGATAAGTACAATGTAAGTATCAATCCAAGCTATTCAGATCTAAACAAAAAAATAGCCGTATTGTCTAGTGCCATAACCATTGATATGGTATTGAAAGAAAGTAAATAAAACAAATACACCGTATTAAAAAGGGCCAGCTCATTAATTTGAGACTGGCCTTTATATTTTCATGATATCGCTGAAAAAACAAATAAAGGAACACTACAACCTAGAAACTGTATTTAAAACTTCTTGTAGCCTATCCCCATATTTAATACATTAGTGGTCGGATAGCCAATAAGGGTGCCTCTAAGTGAAGAACAAGCATATTTAACAGGCATTGAACTGTAATACCCGTATAACAAAAAGGACAAATGAAAAGAACAAGTATAACAACCGCACTCATTGTAACCATTGGTTTTGCATTTTCTTGCAACAACCCAAAAAATGAAATTCAAGCTCCTGAACAAATAGAGAAAGTAGCACATACAGACAGCCATCAACATACGGAAAGTGGGATTTCTTTGGACGATGGTAAACGTTGGATTGCAAACCCTGAAACAACAAAAGGGATACACAATATGAGGCTCAAAATGAGATCCTTTTCTCAAAAACAGGATCTAGCAGCCTATGCTGTATTGAATAAAAAATTGCAAGCAGAGTTTACAATGGTATTCCAAAAATGCACCATGACTGGAGAGGCTCATAATCAGCTTCACAACTTTTTGATCCCGATCAACACGCTTTTCGAAACCTTATCTTCCGATGACTTAAAACAATGTCAAGATACTTTTGAAGAATTGAATCGTCATTTAGCAACCTATGATAGGTACTTTAAATAAAAAAAAAACATTCCATTTATTCTGACCACAAAAATAATGGCCACTACAAATAACGTAGTGGCCATTTTTTGGTTGTTCACCTTTTAGCATTATCACAGTTTAAATGCAGCTTCTTCCTGCTCTTCACCCTCTTCATTCTGCTCGTCTATTGTTATATTTATTTCGGTGGGATTTTTCTTTCTATTGGAAGTGGGAATAGGGATTCCACCACTAATGCCCACACCAATGGCACCCAAGACTATAAGGCATACAAGGCCAAATAGTCTTAAGGATTTCTTAAAACTTTCCATACATAAAAAATTACGTAACCAATTAAGGTACACGGTTTTTACAGCACTAATTAAATTAAAAATTCAAGTGAAATGGATATGAAATTATCCGATGATAGTAGGGGATTCGGTCACTTTAGAATCGTGTGGAATAGTTTTAATCCGATAGAAACTATAGGAAGGAAAATTTATGTCAGAAAAAAAATAAGCTGAAAGTATGGTATGGCAAAATGCGATACCTTCAAAATTATAAATACCATCTTTCAGATCAATAACTGATAATTTCAGCTATATTGGCTTTCTTTTTTAATAATATGCAACAATAATTAGTACGCGATGGAGGCTATAGACAAATGGTGGAAAAGATTTTTGATTAGTCTTTTTGCAGGAGGGTTGTTATCTGAGTTAAGCTCTATAATAACCAAAGGAGAATTTACTATAAACGCTATTGTGGTAACGATTATATTATATCTAGGCTTAAGTGTTCTTTATGGATTTATTCAAAAGTAACATGGCTTGAAAATTATCTGAATAGTAATTTTCATCTCTTGAGGCAACAAGCTAGAAGCTCCTAAAATTTGTTTCCACAATGTAGCGGAATACGCAGTTGGCGGAAGCATGGAGCCGAATGTGAATGTAGCGGTTAATTACCTGAAAATATTAATTGAAAGAGAAGACAATACTATTTATTACAATTATTCATCTATATCTTCAAAAATCAACTCATTTTTCAACTTTCTAATAGATATTCTTCTAAAAGTCGGTGCATATCCTTCTCTTCCACTAGGCTCAAAATACTCTCTTATATATGCATTCTCTGTTTCATAGTTTTGAATAACCTTTGGTCCAAAATATTTGCCTGCTCTTTGATAAATCATCTGCTCTATTGAGCTATTCGATGGCCTGAAATTCTCGGCATCTATGATTTTTAAAATAGCATCTTGTTTATCCTGTTCTGATATTTCCAAAGTGAAAGTGTGGTAATATTCTCCTATTGCAGACATAGATTCATTATGAACTAATTCAAATTCCTCAAACAACTGAAATTCCTGTTCTTCAACCAGTTCCTTTGCATTATTTTCTGTAAAAAGCTGGTCTTCAAAAACTGCAAAAAAAGTGAATACGGATAAAACTAGTCCATACGCAATGGTCAAATATTTTGCAATTCTTGGATATCCAAGTCGTTTAGGAATGAAATAGAACAACAATCCAATTCCTATAGGTATTCCAACAAATGCAAGTATTAAAAGTCCAATTAATAATATTGAATCCATTCTGTTTAATGTGTCATTTTTAAATGTCCTACAACTTATATATTGATGTACTCAAAAGACAATAAAGGGGAAGATTAGTAGGGGAATCCTAAATCTTACGAATATCTGAAAGGTTTAAGCCAGTAAGTTCTTTGATCGTATCCTCATCATAGCCTTTAGACTTCATCTTCGCAGCAATTTCAGTTTTACTATCCTTGGTGGCACGGTCTCTTTCCATTTTAAGCTTCCAATCTTGAATTTCAACTTTTTCACGTTCCACAATCTCAAATAGACCAGATTTTTGAAGACGTTCTAAAATCCCATTATCAGCAAAACTAGTATAGTTTTCTTCTGAAATTACAAGATGGTCTACCACATCTATATTGATCAGCTTTCCAACCTTAAGCATGCGGTCTGTAAAATCCTGATCTTGTGTTGAAGGTGAAATTTCACCACTCGGATGATTGTGTACCAATATCATTTTAACAGCTAGCTTGTAAATAGCCATTCGAAATACATCCGGTGGATTTGCCTCTACACGGTTTACCGCACCAAGACCAATCAATTCTATAAAAAGAATCTTGTTTTGGTTATCTAGGCCAACAACCCAAAAGTGCTCTTGATTACGTCGTATTTTATTCTCACGCAACAATACCTGCTGCATGACTTTATAGATATCCTTAGAGTTAAGTACTTTGATTTTCTGCTCTTGTGTTAATCTTACATTCATATTTCAAATATAATATTTCTAATGAATGTAGTTCTTATTTATTCAAGATAGATAAGGTTTGTTATTTAGTACGGAAATGATTGAAGAGACGGTTCTGTTTTTCATTTTACAAGCTAAAGGTTATAGGATTTATAGAATTATTTATTCATTAAAAATTTATTTTTACAATAAAGGGAGACATCACTGAATTCAGTGATGTGTGAAAATACCAGAATATGGTTATTTTATAGGAAAAATTATTGTTGTAAATTTCTTTGTTTTTTAAACAAAAAAAAATATGATGACAATTGAAGTAATTCGATCTGGTCCAAATCCAAAAAAACTGATGGTACTCCTGAGTACAACCTCCTAGCAATCCAAAACACCCAAAACTAAAACCACTAATCATGGGAGTGGAGAATAAACAATACTATATTTATTGCTGATAACAAGAAAAAAAAACCTTGTGAAAACTATAATAATTAGCGGTATATCAATTAAGTCCATTCAATAATACTATTAAAAATAGTGAGCATATTAAATTTATAGAAACATGTTAGATCAATCTTTTTCATTAGAGAATTTTAAGAAGATTTTTGAAATCGAAAATCGAAAAGGAAATTTCGAATCGGAATTTTATAGCGAGGAGTTTCATAGATTATCAAATGAACTTAAAAGAAAAAGAAGAGAAATAAAAGATTATAGATCAGAAGGAGCCATCACTGATGATGATGATGATTTAGAAAGACTCAATGAGGAGAAGGCACAAATTGAAGAAAATAAAAATGAAGAATTAGAAAACACATTACATGAATTAGTTGAAACCGTAAATAGCAAAGGTTTTAGATTCAATTTTTCCAAATTTCATCATGAAAATAGTGGTAAAGATGTTTTCCCTGTAAAAAAAGATGCTGCTTCCTTTTACACAATGAAGCAATTGCAACACAACATAAATAGAACTTTTAGGGTAAAACAAAGTAATAGATATCTTATTTCCAAACAGGTTCAAGGATTGTTAAAAGACAATTTCCCAAAGTTCGTTTTAAGGACTGATATAAAAGGATTTTACGAAAATGTCTCACAAGAAAAGTTATTAAAACAAATTAATGATAATCAGTTATTGAGTCCGAAGTCTAAAGCTTTGATTAACAGTTTGTTTTATAGCTATAATGAGCTTACAGATCAATTAGAAAAGCCTGCTTCAGAAAGAAAAGGAATACCAAGAGGAGCAGGAGTTAGTGCTTATTTATCTGAACTATTTATGCGTGAAATAGATAACCAAATTAAAAGAATTGATAATGTCTATTATTATGGCAGGTATGTAGATGACATAATCATTTTCTTTGTTCCTGATTGGAAAATGAAGATTGATGATTATAAAAATACTATAAATGAGATTATTGAATCAGTTCAATTAAAGATGAATCTAAGTAAAACATTTACTTATGATTTAGAAAAGAATAGTAGTTTAATGAGTATTGAGTTTTTAGGTTACGTTTTTGAGATGAAAGATTTGAGTTATTCTCGTACTTATCTCTCTAAAAATAAGAAAGACAAATACGTCTCACGAATTGAAAAAACATTTGATGTATTTAAGAAACAATCAGTCTATGCTCCAAATGAGGCTTATAAATTATTAATTCATAGAATAAACTACCTTACTAAAAACACAAGGCTGCATAAACCAAAAAAAGGATTAATCGGGATATATTATTCCAATAGTTTAGTTGAAAATGATTGTGAAGATTTAGTTTATTTAGATAATGAATTACATAAGATTATCGATGAAAAATTGCCAATCGAGAGTTTTTCAAATTTGAATAAAAAGCTTAAAACATATAGTTTTAAAGATGGGTTTGTCAATAAGCGATTTTTTAATATAAATTCAAAAAGGAAAAACATTGCAGATTTGAGACCTCAAGTTATTAAAGAAGCTAAAAAACTCAATAATAATTTCGAAAGAATAATTTCAATTTGGAAATAACATGAAGAATAAAACAAAAAAACCTATATCATATGGTATTGAAAGAGCTCTTTTAAGCGATGTACTTCCGTATGAAACTCCTATTATCTTTTCGAATCGTCATTTTTATCAGATTCTCGTTAATCATAAGATAAAATTTCATAATAATTCAATAAGTTGGGTGAATTGTAAAGACAATTTGATAATAAAGAAATTAATTTCAATTCTATTTGATATAGAAAATACTTCTTCTGACGATACAAATATCCTTTCATTAAATAATAAAGAATTAAGGAAAAAACCATTTAACTATAAGATCACACACAAAGAAAATGATTATCGAGATTTAGCAATTCCACATCCTAAAAGTCAAGTCGAGTTAGTTTCTTTTTACGATGAATTTAAAGAGCTTATTGTTTATTACGCCAGCCAAAGTCCATTTTCCATTAGAAGACCTGAGAGGATTGCCAAATTCGTTTACACCAATGATAATACTTATAAGCTCAAAAAAGGAAATGAAGATGATTTAATAGAGGAAAGTGGAAAAGAATATCAAAGTTTAAAAACTTTTTTCGTCTATGAGAATTACTCAAATATTTATAAATTTTACGAAGATTATATTTATCACAGGGCAGAAAAAAAATATGCACGAATGTTAAAATTCGATGTATCAAAATGTTTTGATAGTATTTATACCCACTCCATATCGTGGGCGTTAATTGATAAAGAATTCATTAAAAATAACCTAAAAAAAGAAGAACATACCTTTTCTGGCAAGTTTGATAAATTCATGCAGAATACAAACTATGGAGAAACAAATGGAATAATTATTGGACCTGAGTTTTCGCGAATTTTTGCAGAATTAATATTACAACAAATTGATAAAAAAATAGAGCAAACACTTAGAGATAAGGGTATCATCCATAAAGTTGATTACGAAATCTACAGGTATGTTGATGATTTTTTTGTTTTCTATAATAAGGAAGAAACAAGAGAGCAAATATTAGATAATTACAAGATTCTTTTGAAGGAATATAAAATGTCTCTAAATGATTCCAAAACTAAATTGTATGAAAAACCTTTAATTACTGAAATCACAATTGCTAAAAATAAAATTGTCAATCTTCTGAAGGAAGATATAAAGTTTAAAATTAGGAAAGAGGAAGACAAAGAGGATAAAGAAATACCCATAGGCCAGAGGGATAACGAGGAATACGTTCCTGAGAAAAAAATAAAAGTTAGTGATATTGATGTAAGATGTAATTCCAATAAACTAATAACTGAATTTAAGACGGTTATAGTTGTCTCGAATGTAACTTATAAAGATATTATGAACTACACGCTTGCATTATTAAAAAGTAATTTAGTTTCAAACATTGAAAAGTACGAAAAGCATAAAAGAAAACTTGAGAAAAGAAAGTCTCAAGGTCTATTAACTAAAGAGGAGGAAAAGAAGATTATTAAGCAAGAGACTAATTATAGAAAGTATATAGTTGAAATTTTGGATTTTACATTTTTTCTATATGGTGTCTCTCCAAAGGTTAATTCTACAATTAAGCTTGTAAATATTCTTTCAAAAATAATTACGACTTTTAAAAAGAAATATCGTTTTCACTTCGAAGAACCAAGAGATGGGAAAAAATATTTATTAGTTCATCAATTTGATAAATTAAACCAGGAAACTGTTTTCAAAAAGATTTTAGATGAAATAATATTAGTATTAGATAAGAATAAAGTAGCTGAACATGTACAAATTGAGACTCTGTATTTGTTGATAGTATTGAGAGAGTTAGGCAAGGATTATAGATTAACATGTGCTCAACTAATAAAATACCTCAATCTTAAAGAGTTGAGAGATAGTGAGCAAAATAGTTATGACCCTAAGAAATATGAATTTAAAAATGGTATAAATTATTTTGTTATTACTGTTTTATTGTTCTACTTTAAAAATATAAATCAATATAAAGGACTTAAGATTGTTATAAAAAATGCAGTTTTAGCTAAAGTAAAATCCATAGAAAAAAGGAATAGAACCAAATATGCTGAATTAGTTTTATTACTATTTGACCTTATTGCCTGTCCATATCTTAATGATGACGAAAAAAAATTCAAAAAGCAATTACTAACCTGTTTTAAGGTTGATAGAACAGAACAGAATGATTTTATTAAATTTGTTGAAAAACAGAGGTATTGGTACATAAAATGGGATAACTTTGATTTAGTTAAAGAATTAAATTCAAAAAGTTCATTAGAACCATATTAACAATATTGGCTGCACCAGAAAATTTTTGCAATTTCGATTGCCACACACAAGCGCCAAACTTGTCCGTAAAAAGACTTATCACAAAGTTAGCTTTCTGGGGCTAACTTTTCCCATGTTATGAATAGAGTACTATCAAAATTCTGATATAAGTTAGGTTTGGTACAGCATTCATCCAATAGTATAAACCAAAAGGTTTCTCAATAAGTACTATAAAAAATAGGGGAGTCTCCCTTCACAATATACATGACCGAATTATCATTAATTAGCCATTGTTTACTATCTTTAAAAGTGCAAAAAAAGGGCTAATAGTACCTTTATTCAAGGCAGATATCTAATAACATATTGTGGGCAATACAGAAAACGAAATGCTAGAAAAAAGATTTTTAAATTTAATGAGAACATATACTGATGATGAAACTTATATCGCAGAATGTTGGAAGGAAATCTATGCTAGTTACACGGGTAAATCGAGGTATTATCATAACCTTGGGCATCTAAACAATATGATATCGGAACTAAATGAAATAGAATCAAGTGTAACCGAACTGGATACCATACTTTTTTCAATTTATTATCACGACATCGTATACAAATCAACAGAAACAGACAACGAATACCAAAGTGCAAAACTCTTTGAGAAACGGATTTCAAATACGCATTTTCCTAAAATTCAAAATTGTTATAAACAAATTGAAGCAACAAAGGAACATAAAACATCCGTAGATAAGGACACAAACATCTTGCTTGATTTAGACCTTTCTATTTTGGGGAAAGACAAAAGTGAGTACCAGGAATACTGTTCAAATATTAGAAAGGAATATAGCATTTACCCAGATTCTATGTATCATCCAGGACGGAAAAAGGCTTTAAATCATTTATTGGAATTGGATGTTATATTTAAAACCGATTACTTCTTTGATAAGTATGAGGAAAAAGCAAGAAAGAATATGGCATTTGAACTTAGTCAATTGAACTAATTACTGCTGAATACGCTTGAAACATACGAATACAAAAAGCCCATAATATATATTATGTTAAATAATGATATTTATTGTTTAATAGCAGTACAATTGGATTGAACATAATATTTAACATAACATGTATTATAGGTAAATACAATTGTGCTGAGATTCCTTCGGAATACACAGCTAAGAAAGTTTTATGGCGAGGCGAAATTTGTCGCGATGGAAAATCGCAAAAATTTCACAGCGCAATTGAAATCATTTGAATACTTCGTATTGGGTAACAAATGCATCCTTGATCAGGCGAAAACTATTTGTGCAAAAGATATGCTCAATGTTTTCTTTCAACTCCTCAAAGCCAAAACTGAATTGCCCATGCGTAACATATAGATACACTTTTTGTGCGCCTTGCTTTTTAAGCTCTTTAGCCAAGGCAATAAAAGTTCTGCCGCCATCTGCCAAATCATCTACAATCAAACAATCTAGGCCAGCCACATTTCCTTGGATAATCAAATTTGGTTTCCCATCTACGCGCACCTTATTGGCTGGAATTAGCTGTGCGCGCAATTTTACCGCCAAGGCATGACTTTCCTTATAGGCACCTGCATCTGGACTTATCAACACTGGAGAACCGATAGATCTATACGCTTTTGCAACAAATTCATAATGAGAAATACATTGGGAATTTTCTATCAAAGCCAAGGCTGTATCACTGTGTGGATGTAAAATATTCACCTGATCGAAGTTCAACCCATTGATGAATTTTGCAATTATCCTCAGATCAAAAGATTCATTTTCATGAAAACGCCTATCAGATCTTTGGCCAATCAAGCAATAAATATTCAATGTTGAAGTATGGAATTTATGCCTTAATCTATTGGCATCCCAGGCATCTTTTATAGCAGCCACCTGGAACAAATCTTCATAGGAATTCCCCCGTATATTTACCAGCAGGTCCCCCTCTCCTTCTATTTTCGCGCTAATTTGACCGTCCTTGTATTTTTTGATTGTATAGTTCATTTTAAGGCTATTATAGGTTTGAATTGATTCTATTTCTAATCTCCGCAAGGCTGGTACTGTTGCTATAGGTTCCGTTTTCATAGATCACTTTTAAGGCTCCTTTTTGCTCCTCTAGCTCGCTAACCTGGTCCTTCATTAGGTATTCATTATCAATGAGATCCACCCGTATAAGGCCTTTTGCAGATTTTTTCACTCCATCATCAGTAATTGGATCCTTAAAAATTTCTCTTCTTTCACCCTTCACCACAACCGATGTAGCTTTCATTGCAAATCCAAAAGTATCTCTGGTATTGAACTGATAGGTATAAGAGCCTATTCCCAAAACAACATTAGTACTGGCAAAACCTTTATCGTGCAATCGTTGGCAAATTTGTTCGGCTCTTTCTGTAGTAATGCTATCTCCATAAATAGCGCCTATATGGCTATCTAGCACCTTAAATCCTTGTTCGTTTACAGTACCCCCAAAAATGTCCCAAAGCAATTCTATCACCCCCATTTCTTCTGGAAGCTTCCCTCCTAATGCGCTAGCTTCACCACAGATGATAGCCACTGGATCGCCACTGTCTGGTCTGATTACCAATTTTCCGTTTCTTGCTAAAATATCCTCCTTCAAGGCAGGTAGATATAGGGTCAATACCTTCCATAGGTCCCAAGTATCGCTTACCACAGAAAGTATTCCCTCTGGGTAGGTAGCCATCAGTTCTTTGAAAGTACCTATTTCATCATCCTTGGTTCCAGCGCACATCACGGAATGTTCCGTAGCATTTACAGAACCTATTATAAAACCTTTCGCAGCATAATACTTTTTCATACTCCAGATTACAGGCAGTGTATCCGAACCTAAAAATACAGCAGCATGCCCCATTCCAGACGATTGAGAACTTTGCAAACCTCCCATCCCTCGCATGGAGAAATCATGGCCTTGAAAATCTATAAACCCTTGGTTTAATGGATCTGTTTTCAATGCCCAATTTTTAAAGACCCGCTTGTACTTCATCGCAATAGTAGCCGATGTCATTGGCAACCACAACATGGTAGACAATATGGTTTCAAGGAAATTGGTCAACCAGTAAAAGTCTTTATGCGTATTTACAATAGTAACCATAGGTACACGAATTGGTACTTCCACTCCTTCTGGAAGAGATTTTACTCTTATGGGTAGATAGTTAAGATCATGCAATTGTTCAAAATGGCTGACATCGTATGCCGTACCTAAATACATAGACAGCTCCTCTTGAATTTCAGCACATACCTCCTCTTTCTTTTTTGAGAAAAAATTATCCTGGAAATATTCATGTAACCACTGAACTACAAATTGTTGTCCAAAGGAAACTACCTTATCACATCCCTTTGGTGCATACTTATTACTTCGCGGTGTCCAATTTGAATAGACTTCCTCTGTCCCCTTTGGGTATTGCTGATGATGTCCTGTTTTGTATCCATCTGTTAATAGTAAACCGTTCATAATATAGGTGCTTTATGTTTGCGTAAGAATTACACAAATATAAATACTTTTGAATCTATTCTCCAAATATATTTGCGTCTTTTTTACACAAATAAACTAACCAACTATTTTACAGTAGATTAAAAATGAAACGAACCTTTCTATACAATCCATTGTGTAATATAATTTGGATATAGTAACTTCATTGCGTGAAAACGACACAAAACATAAAAGTAGCCGTAGATGCTATCGTATTTGGCTACAATAGAGAAGAGGGTGTTTCTATCCTACTTATTAAAAGGAAATATGCACCTTTCAAAGGATCATGGGCTATTCCAGGAGGCTTTGTATTGGACAATGAATCGTTGGAAGATGCCGTAGAAAGAGAGCTTCAGGAAGAAACAGGTGTTCAAATCAATTATCTAGAACAGCTCTATACCTTTGGTCAACCGAAAAGAGACCCTAGAGAGCGGATCTTATCCATTGCCTATTTTGGGCTGGTAAATTCAAAGCAATTCAGTGAGCTCCAGGCAACATCTGATGCCGAAGATGCCAAATGGTTTAACATCCAAATGCTACCCGAATTAGCCTTCGACCATTCAGACATTCTAGCCATGGCAATTCAAAGGTTACGAGCCAAAATGATCTACCAACCCATCGGTTTTGAATTATTGGAAAATAAATTTCCTTTTTCCGACTTGGAGCAGCTGTACTCCACCTTATTGGATCGCCCTATAGACAGAAGAAATTTCAAGAAAAAGGTAATGAAACTAGGCATTCTAGACGAGCTTGAAGAAAAGGCTAAATCAACCGGCTCTGGAAGACCTGGGAATTTATTCAAATTTAATAAGGCAACCTATCAGAACCTCTTGAAGAAAGGAATGCACTTTGAAATCTAATTTCATAAAACAAATCCTTTTGATTTTATGAACATTTATAATTTTTCGTAAATTCATTCCAGAAAAAAACATCCCAAAATAAAACTCATGCAAATTCAAGCATCCGATTTAACCTTCCTTAAGGAATTAAGCGCCAACAATAATAGAGATTGGTTCAAAGACCATAAAGACCAATACCAGGTAGCACATGAGCATTTGGTAACTTTTGCGGATGCTGTATTGGCTGAGATGCAACCAGTAGACAATATAGAAACTATCTCTGGTAAAAAAAGCATGCATAGAATTTACCGTGATGTGCGCTTCTCAAAAAATAAAGCTCCCTATAAACAAAATTGGTCTGGTAGTTTGAAGCGTGCTTCAGATCTGCTACGTGGTGGTTATTATTTCCATATTGAGGCGGATTCAGCCTTTGTAGGTGGTGGTTTTTGGGGACCAAATCCTGCAGATTTAAAACGTATACGAACAGATATAGCTAGGAATCCAGAAGATTTGAGAGCTATAATCTCCGACAAAACCTTTGTGGACACCTTTGGTCAACTGGAAGGAGATCAGGTAAAAACAGCACCAAAAGGCTATAAAAAGGACCATCCAGCCATTGAACTATTGCGCTTCAAGCAATATATAATTGCCAAGAAATTCACCAAAAAGGAAGTCTTAGATCCTAATTTCTATTTACAAGTAGCCGATACTTTTCAAAAGATGCGTCCTTTCTTTGACTATATGTCTGAGGTATTGACGACGGATGAAAATGGGGTTCCTTTGTTTGAATAGTAGATAAACACCTATAGAATATGCAAACCGCTATTTTTGAATTCTTTCAAATCTAGCGGTTTTCTCTTTACCAAAATATCGATAAAAACCAGTAGGCTTATCTATTACCAAAACGGTACTATCTAGGCTGTAGATTTTCAATAGTTCATATCCCCTTCTCCCCTTTTCAAAATAGATATATTCATGGGTAGTATTCAATCTAAAACTATTCTTGTTTTGTAGACCGTAGATCCTATTGTTAATAGTATCACTTCCAATATCTAGATAAAACATATAATCTTTCCCTTCTCTACCTGGGGGAGGTGGCGGAGGTGGTGGAACAGAACCCAAATTCATTTCATTATATGGGAATACCCAATTCCCCAAAAGACCTGTGGTATCCTTTTTATAGGCTAATGGACTCAATTTGAAGGGTATTATTTTTTGATAAAACGCGCTGAGATGGATATCGGTATTTACAACAGAGTCAACCAGGTAAACAGATTTAAACCATTCCCCCATTACAATAAAGTTCAAACCCTTATAATTTGAAGTAGTCCAAGGTTTAACTCCAGCATTATTATCAATATAAATGAAGACGCTATCATTTAAAAAATCGAAGGTATCGGTAATATTATTACCCTCCAAGGCAAAAACCTTGTCTACTAAATGAATAGTTGTTTCCTGCTTTGGATTTCTCAATCGTGTGAATCCCCATTTGAATATATCACCAGTATTTCGGTGCACAATAAATTCCAATTCTTCATTCTTTAATTTACTTATATACAGGGTATCATCCGCTATATAAATAGCCGAATCTTTTAATTTGTAAGGCGTTATAGAGATAGTATCAATATCATATTGTAAATCTTTTATAAAATTCTTTACAATAATTTCATCAGAAGAAATATCCAATAATATATTCAATTCATGTTCATAAGGTGCTTTTCCCATCTCTTTTTTATACAAACCCATCCAAATTCCCTCAATAGAAGGTTCTTCGGTACAAGAAGTCAATAGAAATAGTACACCTAAAAGTAGTCCTATAAAATTTTTCATTCGCTTTTCATTATTCACATTTCAATGTACAAGAAATTTATATCTTGCCAAAGATTAGTCAAGAATGAAATGCAACTGATCAATTTCAATTTTTCAGTACTTGTATAATTAAGCTTTGTAAATAAGGCTATTATCACATTCTTTTAAACCACCCAGCCCTTGGAAGCAAACATAGATGTATTTCTTGTAGATGATGAGCAAAAGGCCTTAGATAGTTTATCTAAAGTACTCAGCACCTTTTTCAACAATATCACCATTTTGGGTACTGCCCAAAATGTAGACGATGCATTTGCCCAAATAGTAGAAAAAAAGCCACAACTGGTATTCCTAGACATTGAGATGGGTGCAAAAAGTGGTTTCCAACTGTTGGAGAAGTTTGCCGAAATAGACTTTCATGTCGCTTTTGTTACGGCCCATGAAGAGTTTGCATTACAGGCAATTAAGTTCTCTGCCTTAGACTATATCATTAAGCCTGCTGGAATTAGCGATCTAAAGATTCTACTGGATAAAGTGCGTAAAAAGGCCAAGTCTGTATCCGATGAAATGAAAGTGAAACAGCTTTTCGGAAACTTTCTTACCGAAGACAAAAGAGAGCATAAAATCACCCTTCCTGTATCCGATGGCTTTGAATTTGTGAAGGTAGACAATATCCTCTACCTAAGAGCAGATGGGAGTTATACCCAATTCCAATTGAAAGACGGCAGTAAAATCACCTCTTCCAAAAACCTAAAATTCTTTGAAGAGATTCTTAGCAGTTATGGTTTTTATAGAATCCACAACTCCACGTTGATCAGCCTAAAGTACATCAAGAAAATAAGCAAGGCTGCAGGAGGAAATGTCATTATGGAAGATAACTCTGAATGGGGAATTTCTAGAAATAGAAAAGAAGAATTCCTAAGACTTATCGCCATAAAATAATCGATTCCAATATCTAGGTATGCAGCTATACAGACTTTTACTTTTCCTCCTATTGCCTTTTACTTCCATTGCTCAAAATACACAGCATAGCAATGAAATGTTTAGGGATACAGAACAAAATAGAATGTTCTCAGATTCACTGATGAATGAAGCTATTAATATTTCTAGCCGTTCTGTAGACAGCACACTGCTCTTTTTGGATGAATTGATTGCCAATTATAGACTGCAAGGTTTCGACTATGGCTATGCAAGAGCGATCTCGTTAAAGGGCTGGTTTCTGAACTTCCAAACCAAATATGAGGAAGGTTTAACCTTAGGACATGAAGCGCTTAAGATTCAAAAACAACTGGGCGATTCCCTGGGTATAGGAAAAACATTAAACAGACTAGGTCTCTCCAATATCTATTTCCAAAGAGAAAAGGAAGCTCATAAATATTTGGGGCAAGCACTCATCTATTTCAAGGCCTTAAATGATACGCTTCAAATTGACCAGGTATTGAACAACTTGGGGGTCCTTTCCATAGAGTTGGAAGAGTATGAGAAAGGAATTGATTATTACAGTCAATCTCTTGAACTAAGAAAAATCAAGAAGAAATACTTTTGGGAAGCCTACTCGTATTATAATATAGCAGAAGCTTTCAGCTATCTCAATGAAAAAGATAGTGTAGAAAAGTATTTTGACCTGGCCCTATTCACCTTTAAAAACAAATCTGAAGCCGGGAAGGTTCCAGCAATGATATATTATGGTATAGCCAATTGGAACATAACTTCAATGGACTATGAGAAGGCTATAAAAAATGGGCATATTGCCTTAGAAAAAGCAATAGCCAAGAATAATAAAGAAATGACTTTTGCTGTCACAACTGCATTGGTAGAAGGATATAGTGGTCTTGGCAATTATAAAAAAGCGTTTGAATACCAAACGGAAGCTTTTGAACAAGGACAGCGAATAGACAGTCTGAATAATGGGGTGAAGATTGCAGAAATTGAAGAAAAATACAACAGTGCTGAAAATCAAAGGCAAATCGTTGAACTAGAAAATAAGGATCTAGAAAATACGAATAAAATCAATGGACTAATGTCCATACTTATATACTACGCTTTGACAATTTTAGCAGGAGGTGCCCTACTCAGCGTCCTATTAATACGAAAAAAGCAGAAAAGAGCAATTCAAAAGGAAACATTAGAAAAGAACTTAGCCGAAATTAAATTGATGGCGCTACAGTCACAAATGAACCCTCATTTCATCTTTAACTGTATCAATACAGCCCAAAGTTTTGTACTAAACGACAAAAAGCAGGAAGCCTATATCTATTTATCCAACTTTGCAAAACTACTACGCTCAGTACTCATTCATTCCAGCAAGACCTATATTCCATTAGAGGATGAAGTAGCACAATTAAGAATCTATATAGAACTAGAAGCCATCCGATTTGATGAAAACTTTGATTATGAAATTCATATAGATCCGGCATTGGAAAATGGCGTTTACGAAGTCCCAGGTATGATCTTGCAGTCTTTTGTGGAAAATGCCATATTGCACGGAATCAATAATCTAAAAGACAAACATGGTCATCTAAGCTTAAATTTCCAGATGCAGGGAGACTTACTGAAATGTGAAATTAGGGACAACGGAATTGGTAGAAAAGCAGCCCAAGCTATTAAAGAAAGTAAGTCGGCACACTACCCTTCTGCAGCCTTACCGAATATCAGTGAACGTATTGAAATCTTACGTGAGATAACGGATAGAAAAGTAGAAATTAGCATTGAAGACCTATCTGAAAATGGGGTAGCTACAGGTACTAACGTAGTATTATACCTTCCTATTCAATAACTAGAAAAACCGAAGGTTAATTGATATATGCCATCTATTGGTTAAAAGCAACCATTCACAAAGTTTAACCTTTTAAGAACATTCTAAAACGTACTTTTGGAACGAACTCTTAAAAGTATTAGCATGGTACGTATCACACTTTTCGCATTTTTCATGGCTGCCCAATTGACATCATGGGCCCAAACTACCGGGAATATTGAAGCTTCGGTAAATTTCATGGATGAATCTCGAATCATTTCTGGATTTGTTCCCACTTCGTATGATTCTACGCAACAATACAAACTATTCGTTGGTTTACACGGATTAGGTGATAACTCCAATAACTACAGATCTGCCATAATCAACAATGGTTGGGACGATATATTCGATCAAACAATCTTCTTATGTCCTGATGGTGGAGATGATGGCAATAGTGATTTTAATGTACCTGCTGGTGATGAGGCGATCATTCAGGAATGTATCAACTATGCATTGGACAACTACAATATAGATACCACTGATATTATTCTACAAGGATTTTCATTGGGTGGTCGTGCAGCTATGAAATACGGTTTAAATCATCCAGAGAAGTTCAAAGGACTGATGTTGAACACCCCAGCTATACAAGGTGTAAACGATGCTTTGAATACAATGGCAGACAGTAACAATGTAGATTTTGAATATTCCAACGCGGATCAAATACCAATGTTTATAACCATTGGAGATCAAGATGATTTGTACCACTATACCTTAAATGCGGTATATCCTATCTTAAAGAAAAACAATGGCCAATTGAAATACGAGGTAATTGCAGGATTGGGACATAGTATTCCATCCAATGCAATTATGACTGAAGGGATGAATTTCTTCAATCAAACAACGCCTACTAATTTTGATGTTGACCTATTTGAAATATCCAATAAAAAGAGGTTCTGTGGATCAGATTTCAGTCCAGAATTTATAGTTAGAAACATAGGAGATTCTACGGTTACCACCCTTGACATTAATTACGCTATAGATGGTACAGATTATAGCTATACCTGGAATGGAAATATGTTGAGCTTTGACCATGCAGTCATTCAGCTACCCAACCACACCCTTTCTGATGGAAATCATTCCTTAGATATTGAGATTGGCCTTATCAATCAAAGCCAAGTAGACGCTCAAGCTGCTAACAATACCTTAAACAAGTCTTTTACATCTGGATCAGCGAATTATGAAATAGATTTTTACACAGACTTTGAGAATGATAATACTGACTGGGTTTTTGAAGAAAACTTTAATGTATTTGAATGGGATATAAATGATGACGCTAGTAAAAGTGGAGAATATGCACTTTCTAACTTCAATTGCCCATTGGTTTTCGATACCAAAGGTAGAGTAGAAAGTGTGGAAACGCCTATCATAAACTTCAGCAATGCAAGTTCAAACCATAGAGTACTAAGTTTTGACCTGGCCTATAACTATCTAAAGTACACCCCTCCATTCGTTACTGAAACAATTTATTTTGCCGATACATTAGAGATCTTTATCTCAACAGATTGTGGTGAAACCTATGAAAGTATTTTTAGAAAAGGTGGATATGCTTTAGGAACCTCAATACCCCTGTTAAATCCAACGACTATTGCCAATTGTATTTTCACTCCTACAGATAACGAGTGGGAAAAAATGGAAATTGATCTTAGCAGCTATTCAGAGGCCGAGGAAGTACAGATAAAATTCAGTTATGAATCTGCTATGGGTGGAACCATCTATGTGGATAATGTTCAAGTAAATACACAACCCTTGGATATTGAAGAAGAAGTTGCACTCAACCTAAACCTATCGCCTAATCCAAGCAGTGACTATTTGGTAGTGGAAGGAATAGCATCCGATTTTCAAATCAAGATATTTGATATACACGGAAGAATGGTACTCTTAGAAAGTAACCTACAAGGAACCTCCGTAATCAATACTTCAAAATTGATCACCGGCTTTTACCAAGTTGAAATTATAACCGGTGAAAAAAGAATGATTGAGCAAATTGTAATTTCTAACTAAATTTATTATTCAATACTAATCAAAAGTCCTATCCATTGTGGTAGGACTTTTTTTTTGTTGGGATATATAAGAATTATTGTAAATTGATTCTACTTTAAGCCTCAAATAAAAGAATGTACGAAAGCCATATTTGTTATAGAATCATAAAAAGCCCATTGGGACCTTTACTCTTAGGTGCTAGTCCAGTAGGCCTTAGTCTTATCCGTTTTGAATTTGACCCAAGCACAGTCCCCAACTCCGACCCTATTGATTCACCGTCACACTATTCTATTGAAATACTGAACAATACAGAACTTCAATTAAATGAATACTTCACTAAAAAACGTCTTGATTTTGATATAAAGTTTGACCTGCAGGGAACCCCATTTCAAGTAAAAGTTTGGAATGCTCTGGTAGCTGTTCCATTCGGAAATACAAGAAGTTATTTGGAACAGTCGAAAAAATTAGGGGATGAAAAAGCCATCCGTGCAGTAGCTACAGCGAATGGTAAAAACCCCATTCCTATCATTATACCCTGTCATAGAATTATTGGTTCAGATGGAAGTTTGACCGGTTATGCTGGAGGCCTTTGGAGAAAACAATTCTTATTGGAATTGGAATCTGATCAGCTCAATCTATTTTAAAATACAGAGATTATACTTGGTTGATGGGCTCATCTTTCATATTTGATATAGTAGCGTCTAAAGCCATTGTATTGAATCTGGTCATCGCGAGGCCCAACCAATCCAAAGAAGCATTAACGGTGCTAAAAGCTTCATATTTCACCAGTTTACTTTTCATGTTCAACTGAACAACCATAGTGGAAGCGACATGATCTGGTGTTCGGGAAAGAACAGCCACTCGTACCACCACCTCAGGATCTATCTCTTTAACTACAAAATTAGCGTAATCAATCAACTCCTCACGACTTAAATTCAGCTCGGCATCCCTAATATCGATGATGAAATTAAAATGAGGACTATAAAGTACATGATTGCATACTTCAGACTTCATTTTCTTTATTTGAGAATACAGCAATTGCCCCCGATATACTTGCAGGATTAACTCCATTTCTGGCAAGATTTTATATTTTGAAATATTTTTAGCTTCCATAATTTCTTTCAAAATTCAAAAGAGGGATTGTTTAAGGGAAGAATAAGATACAAAATATTTTATTAATGAATACTACACTCTAGCCTAAGCAGAGCACAGAAAACTAACAAAACGCTAAGACAAAGGCTTACATGAATAAATTATGAAAACACAAGATAAAGATTGTCAACACTTTAGAAACACAGCTTATTGTTTTAATAGCGATGAACTACCAGCCTACAGAAAAATAACAATTAAGTTGTATAAATTATAATCTCACAAGCATACCTTAAAGCGTAGCTATTGCTTTACAATTTTGATGGAATGTGTAAAACCAGCGTCATCAATAATCTCTAGAAGATATAGACCAGCTGTTATATTCAGATTCATCTCATAACTATCCGATGAATAGATAGCGTATTCCTGAATCAACTGCCCTGTTAGTGTACTTAGCTTTATTTGAACATGCGCGTACTCTTTTCCGAAATAGACACCAAGCTTCCCTGTTGTAGGGTTAGGATATGCTACAAATTTAGATTCCCCAACATGAACTCCATAAAAATCAATAGCATAGGTCGTATCATAAGAACACAATTCGTTTTCCAATTTCACATTCAAATTTAGAATCTCATTATCATAAGCTAAATATATAAAACCATCTAAACCAGAATGAATGGTATCATTGTTCAAAGTCCAAACCGAATTTGTCAAATACACATCAGTCATAATGACTTCAATACCTATTGAATCAATTCCAATTGAATAGCTATTTTTCATTTCATCACAATCAAATATTCTATTTTGTGTTGTATTAGAAAGTATAGCGCCATTTCCATCCAAATTGAAATATCCCGTATTCAAAATGGAGTCCCCCATAACAACATCATCAGAAGTATTTACTTTGTATTTTATAAAACCATGTGATTCTATTTCAGAACCATAAGCAGGAAGTAAATTGATAGCATCAAATTTAAAACTCACTTCCCTACTGTAAAGATCTACAGACACTTGCCCTTCATGAGATTGTGCAACCATAGTAAAGGAACTTATATCTAAGCCTATATCTAAAGTATCTATCACTTCAATATTTTGAATGATATAATACCCAGGGTTTTGGAATCGAATGGTATATTCTAATTCATTTTCAGCAAGGATATAGCCTTCTTCTCCTATATATGGAACTACTTGTTTATTGAATGGTTGATTTTCACATTGAACAATTTCAGTAAAACCTAAAGAATCAACGCCTATTAATACACTTGTATCTATATAGACCATTAGTGAATGATCCAAACTATCAATATGATCAGGTAATACAACTTGAACTTTAATCTCTATTAGTTCGGAACTATTAAAATTAGTGAACTTATAATACAAAGATCTTCCAATAATAGTATCAGGAAGAGGTGATGAACCTAAGTATGTTACCGAATCACTTAAACTATAAACAATTCTTCCTGAATCAATACGAGAACCTAAATTTCGAACTAAGATAGTATGCAAAATTGAATCTCCGCAAATAGGAAGTGAACCTATAACATCTGATTCTATTTTTAGATCGTGTAAAGGATAAATACCTATATAAATAGTTGTGTCTGTATGTTGGATACTATCTACTATAACGTTCCTATATAGTGAATCAACAGCCCCCCAAATAGCAGTATCCATCATTAAAGTAAAGCTATATTCACCTATTGAGTCCAAATAAACGGAACTAGTTGAATCCAAATTCTGATGTAAAATTGCTAAGGGTTGAACCTCAATCATTGGCTGATAATAAGTAATATCTAAACTATCGTAAATACCATTTAAATTGATATCCACAAAAGGTTCAACTTGCACATTCAAGTAATCACCAAGCAATGAGTTTTCAAAAATGGAAATAGAACCCACACCTCCCTCCCCAGAAATGAAATCTACATCTCCATCAAGGTCAAAATCCCTAGCTGTTATAAATTTTAATTGGTTAATACTATTCTCTATAAATTGATGTGAAAAATTTTGATTCCCATCGTTTTCATACCAACCAGAAGAAGCACTATTCCAATTGGATACAACTAAATCTAGATCTCCATCATTATTAATATCATTTACAACTACCTCTCTATTTCCCGCGGAAATGGAAAATAAATCATGTTCTTCAAAAGACATCATACCATCATTTTCATACCACAAAACATCAGTTATATTAAGTGGATTATAAGTCCCCACAATATCAAAATCCCCATCTTTATCAAAATCAACCGGATTGAAATTATAACTATTGGAAATGATTGTGTCAATTTGGTTATATGTAAATCCTTCATTACCATCATTTTCAAGCCATAAAAACTTTCCATTGTACAGATCAAAATCACCATCTAAATCAAAATCTACTACCTTTAAGCTTTGAAAATTGTTGTTTGTTGTTAATAATGTGTCAACTGTGAAATTTTCATTTCCATCATTTCTATAACAGACAATAGTATTTACAAAATAGGGGTTTTGAATGGGTACTATAATATCCAAATCACCATCCAAATCAATATCCTCAACACTAGCAGTAGGAACGTCAAAAGAATTAATAGCTGAGCCTATGTTGTGCACAGAGAACGATTCATTACCATCATTTTTAAGCCATATCAAATTATTGGCATGGGTGATAATATCCATATGAGTATCCCCATCTAGATCTACTGGAATAGACCCGAATAGCGACCTTAGTTCTCCAGTTATACCACGATAAAACAATGGATGATGTTTAAACTTATAATCACCTAAATTCTCATGCCATTGAACCACTTTCGTATGCCTATCACCGGTCACCAAATCAAGATCTCCATCCCCATCCATATCTGCAGGAGCTGCCTTTCTTATATTTTTTGCATACCCAATTATATTTATAGGATCGAAATTCCCATTTCCATCATTCTCAAAACAGTGTAAATCAGAATCTCCCAGATTTTGTATAATTAAATCGGGATCAAAATCATTATCAATATCTGCTATATGTAAATCCCAGATTTGTTTAAAAATAGATGGTGATACCGTGGAAGTAAAATTTTGGAATCCATCATTTTTCAAAATAGCCAATTTAGAAGTAGAACTACCTCCTAATCTAGACCCTACTATATCAATATCCCCATCTGTATCAATATCCGAAGTAACAAGATCAGTTAAATAAGTACCTTCAATTGAAACAGACTCAGAACTAAAATTCCCTAAACTGTCGTTATAGCAGATTACAACAGTACTATCTTTTCCAGGGTATATAATATCCAGGTCATTGTCCAAATCAATATCAACCAATACAACTTCCCCATTATTGGTAAAGCTAGAATCTAACTCTGAGACACTAAAGTTTTCAGAACCATCATTAGTGTAAATCTTAATATTGTCTGTAGTACCACCCTTGGGAATAATCAAATCTAAATGACTGTCGTTATTTAGATCACCTATTTGAATATCAGAAACACCTTGTATTTGATCGAATAGTTCTATTTCCGCAAAGCCTTGATTTCCATTATTTTTATACCAATAGACATTTTCATTATTATAGGCTATAAAATCAGTACTTCCATCACTATCAAGGTCAACCATTAATAGACCATGTTGCACCCCCAAAGTTGTATAAATTTCATGATAGGTAAAAAACTCATTTCCATCATTTTCAAACCATTTCACATTTCCATAATATTCAATGCACGAAATGTCTATATCTCCGTCATTATCAACATCACCATACGCAAAGTCCCTTACGGCTGGAGTATTATAATCAATAACAATAGGATCTGAATATTGATATTCACCCAAATTTTCCATCCAATATATTTTCTCACCTGAAAATAGTAAGTCTATATCACCGTCCGAATCAATATCTACACCATGCGTATTCTTGGAATGTATATCAAATTCCTTCGTTACATCAGTCTGTAAAAATTCTATTTGTGCAAATGATGTGAGATAACTTAAAACACAACAGATAATTAATAAATATTTTTTCATCAAATCTATGAGTGTAGAAATAGTTCTACTTATTGTTTTTTTTATGATCTTCAGGATTTTACGTTCTATTGAATCCCCTAAAATATCCAGTAAATATACACCATCAGAACCGTACAATTCAATTTCTAATTTTTCTTTAGGATTAAATTGTTCTGTACCCAACATCATACCGGTTATACTCAATATTTCTAATTGTACTTCTCCCGATTTATCACCCAAAAAACCTCTAGCTTTTCTATTGTAGGTTAAGGAAAAGCTACAATAAATGAAATCCCTTTAATACTTTTTAGCATTCACACTCCCCCATTATGTCCTAAATCATACTAGAAAAACGTACATTCAAAAAAAAATAGAACATGGCGAATTTAAGAATCAATCAACTTAGTAAAACCTACTCCAACGGTGTAAAGGCCCTAGATAACATTACTCTTGAAATTGAGAAGGGTATGTTTGGATTATTGGGTCCAAATGGTGCTGGGAAATCTTCTTTAATGCGAACACTTGCCAGCCTTCAAGAAGCAGATAGTGGAACAGCTTTTCTAAACGATATTGATATCTTAAATCAACCAGAAGAACTACGAAAAGTACTTGGCTATTTACCGCAAGAGTTCGGAGTATATCCAAAAATTACTGCAGAACAATTATTGGATCATATAGCAGTGCTAAAAGGAATCACTCAAAAGAAAGAACGTAAAGAATTGGTCGGATTCCTTTTAAACAAGGTAAATCTATACGATAAAAAGAATAAGGCCGTAAAGTCATTCTCTGGTGGGATGAAGCAAAGAATAGGAATAGCCCAAGCCCTTATAGGAACTCCTCAGCTAATTATAGTGGATGAACCTACAGCAGGATTGGATCCAGGTGAAAGAAATAGGTTTCATAATCTGCTTGCAGATGTAGCCGAAGATGTAGTAATAATCCTTTCTACACACATTGTGGATGATGTAAGAGAATTGTGCTCTAATATGGCCATTATGAACTTGGGGAAAATTGTATATCAAGGATCTCCAATCACTGTTATTGATGAATTGGAAGGTAAGGTTTGGCAAAAGATGATCCAGCGTCAGGCTATTGAAAACTATAAAGCCAACTTTAATGTTATCTCGGATAAAATGGTAGCTGGTAAACCACTTATTCATGTTTTGAGTGATGAAAATCCAGGAGAGGGCTTTGAAACTGTCAAAGCCAATCTAGAAGATGTATTCTTTACTAAAATTCATTCAGGTAAAAAAATCAGCCAATAGTCCAACTTAATTGATCCACTATGTTTAAAGAATTTTTTAACAGGGAATTGGCGCATGCATTTCGGAGGCCAATGATCTATATATTTGTCCTGGCCTTTTTTATTATTGGTTTTGCGACCATGGCCAATGATGATTTTGTCCGTATAGCAGTAGGAAATGTGCATAAAAATTCGCCTTATGCCATAACTACGCTCACAATTTATATTACAATTTTTTCGATTCTTGTGGGAACCGCCTTTTTCAACAATGCTGCGTTAAAGGATATTCAGAACAATTTTCATGAAATCCTATTTAGTACACCAATAAAAAAATACAACTATTTTTTCGGTAGATTTCTAAGTGCTCTTTTGCTATCTACAATACCATTCATAGGATTATTTTTAGGAATGTACCTCGGTGCAAAAATTGGCCCTACAATGGATTGGATTGACCAAGAAAGATTGGGAGATTTCTATTTTCAAACCTTCGTCAATAACTACCTCCTTTTTGTATTGCCTAATATGTTATTTACTGGTGCAGTGGTCTTCGCATTAGCTAGTAAATGGAAAAATACTGTAATATCTTTTCTAGGCGCATTTTTGATAATTATTGCCTATCAAATGTCTGGAATCTTGATGTCTGACATTGATAATGAGCAAATAGCTGCCTTATTGGATATTTTCGGAATGCGCACCTATACCATAGACACTAAATACTACACTCCGATTGAAAAAAACATCCTCAATCCAGACTTTCAGGGTATTCTTTTATACAATAGACTTATTTGGCTAGCCATGAGCACCCTAGTACTTCTATTGGCCTACAAGTTTTTCTCCGTAAAGTTGAATTCTGGTAAAGTCAAAAAAGAGAAAGTCAAAAAAGCTAAAATTGAAAGTAATTCCTTTTCGAAGCTACCAAAACTTGCTATTCAATTTAATACGAAAACCAACTGGGTTCAATTCAAGAGTTTTTTCAAAATCAACTTTTTAAGTGTTATTAAAAGTGTAACCTTTAAAATTCTTTTTCTCATTGCTTCAATCATACTAATTGTGAACCTATTTGGTGGGTTTGAATATTACGGTTTACAATCATTTCCCGTTACCTATAAAATGATGGACCAAATTTCTAATATTTCTACCTTGTTTATTCTTATTATCCTTGTTTTCTTTTCAGGTGAATTGGTTTGGAGAGAAAGGGAAAGTCGGATAAATGAAGTAATAGATGCAAGTCCACACATATCAACTGTCTCATTACTTGCAAAAGCCACCACGCTGGTTACTATCACTTTGGCTTTTTATTTCTTTTTCCTTTTGGCTTCTATATTATACCAAGTTGGAACAGGATATACACAGATTGAACTGGGTGTTTACTTACAACATCATTTTCTAGCTGATTTCCCCAACCATATAATGACCGCCTTTCTATTGATTTTTATTCAGGTCATGGTGAATAATAAATATATTGGCTATTTCGCCTCTATTGTATTCTTCTTTGCAGTAGAGATGATACTATCTGCTTTTGATATCTCATCAAATTTGTTCTACTTTGGTGCAAGTCCAAACATTTTATATTCTGATATGAATGGATTTGGTCCTGGATTGACTGGTAACTATTGGTTCAGCACCTATTGGCTGCTATTTTCTACTATTCTTTTATTGTTAGCAGGATCTGTATGGATTCGGGGTAATGGAAGTAGTTTAGTCAGAAGAATTAAAACTGCGTATAAAACAAGTACAAGGACCTTCACCATGATTTTGGGACTGTTCCTCATAAGTTGGATTTCTGTAGGTTCCTTTATATACTACAATACCAAAGTCCTGAATGAATTTAAAAGTGGGGATGAAAGGGAACAATTGGCTGCCGACTACGAAAAGAAGTACAAGCAATATGAAACAATGGCTATCCCTTCCATTACCGATATAAAATATAAAGTAGACATCTTCCCACATAAAAGGGATGTTTATGTGGAATCGGATATGATGCTTGTCAATAAAAGTACCGACGTTATTGATAGTATTTTTTACACGATAGATGAAGCTTGGGACCCAGAAATTTCCATTGCAAATGCTACATTAGCAACAACGGATTCTACTTACGGCTTTTGGAAATTTGCTTTATCAAAACCACTACTACCATCGGATAGTATTGCCATCCAAATAAAAACGAAATACCTTACCGAAGGTTTTAAAAACGGCAGAGGCAATACCTCAATTGTTGACAATGGTACCTTTCTAAATAACTTCTCCATACTTCCTCAAATTGGCTATGACGCGCAAATTGAATTAAGTGATAAGTCAACCAGAAAGAAATTTGATTTAGCACCTAAAGAGCGTATTCCAAAATTGGAAGTTACCTGTTCTGAAAAATGCCGCATAAATTACCTTACAGATGGAAGATCTGATTGGGTAAATGTTGAAACCTATATATCCACAGCAGAAGATCAACTAGCCATTGCACCTGGTTCGCTCGTTAAAGAATGGAATAAGGAAGGAAGAAATTACTACCACTATAAAGTAGATCATAAGAGTCAGAATTTCTATTCCTTTATATCGGCAGATTATGAAGTGGCCACAAGAAAGTGGAACGGAATAGATTTGGAAGTATATTATGCTGAAAAACATGCCTATAATGTAGAACTCATGCTAGATGCTATTCAAAGCTCATTGGAATACTATACCCATAACTTTGGCCCTTACTATCACAAACAATCTAGAATAATAGAATTCCCAAGGTATAGCTCCTTTGCACAAGCCTTCCCGGGAACCATGCCTTATTCAGAATCTCTAGGATTTATTATAGATATGAAAGAAGGCGACAATAACTTCATCAAGGCTGTAATAGCACATGAAATGGCACATCAATGGTGGGCCCATCAAGAAGTATCTGCAAATATGCAAGGTGCTACCATGCTTACAGAAAGCTTTTCAGAATACTCTTCTTTGATGGTTATGAAGCAAGATGTGGACGATATGGGAATGAAGAAATTCTTAAAATACAACTTCAATAGATACCTACGAGGTAGAAGTTCGGAAACCAAAAAAGAAGTACCACTCTACAAAGTAGAAAACCAAGGCTATATCCATTACGGAAAAGGTAGTTTGATTCTATACGCACTTCAAGATTATATAGGTGAAGAAAAAGTAAACCTTGCCATGCAGCAATTCTTGAGTCAGTATGCATATCAGGATGGCCCATACCCTACCAGTTTGGACTTTTTGAATATCCTTGAGCCTATAGTTCCAGATAGTTTAAATTATCTGATTCAAGATTGGTTTAAAGACATCACCTTATACGATTTTAGACTTAAGGATGCACATTATTCCATTCGGAAAAATAATCGATATTTGGTTGAAATGGAGCTAGAATCCTATAAACTAAAAGCAGACACCATTGGAAATGAAACCAATGTAGCTATAAACGATTGGGTAGATGTTGGTGTCTATGCAGACAGTGAGGAAGAAGAATTGCTCTACCATAAAAGGGTGAAAATTGATAAAGAGAAAATGACCATCAGTTTTGAGGTAGATCGCTTACCAGCAAGAGCCGCTATAGACCCAAGAAGGATACTTATAGAAAGAAGATATGAAGATAACAGTAAAAGATTAACGCTAAAAAAGAAGCGTTAAAACTAAAAAAAGCTTGTAGGTTTCCTACAAGCTTTTTTTATTAGGAGGCATTCGATAAATCGGATTGTTTCATGGATAAAGCCATATTACAGATCACTTTCAATGTTTTGAATTCTACATTCTCCTTTATCTTTAGTGGATTGTTTAATACAGACTCATAGTACTTCTTGCCAGTGGCCAAAATAGCACTTCTGATATGCAAATACTTCAATTCATTTTGAAGTAATGCATTCACATCCGTATCCAAATCCCCAACCTTTTCGTACCTAAAGCAATTTTCCAGTACATTTAATTTGTCCCTTAATTTCCTTTCAAATAATTCGATACTCTCTTCAGGTTTCTTAGATAAATACTCAACGGCCTTTTGCATCACTTCTTCATCATTACCTACAAATCTCCAATCGAACAATTCAATAATGTGCCAAAACTCTTTCTCACAAAAGAATTTGGTTTTAACGTTCTTCAACATAATGCTAATTTTATACTAATAATAATAATAACAGGGTATAGATCAGGCCACAGAAACCTGCATCTATTTTAATTTTATACTTTGTTGGATAATATAACAATTAATTCCTATTTAAAACGAGCAATCTTCCTTTTTTTTCTATGAAAACACTAAATCTTATTTTTTAATAAGGGACTTTGTAAATACAAAACGATCATTTAATATCATTTTAAGCATATAATATCCCGGACTAGCATTCAGATCGATTTGTATAACCGCTTGGTTCATGAACTTTTCAGTATAGATAATTTGTCCTTGAACATTTACCAGTTGTAATTCTATATTTTCATATTGTTTATTCAGGTCTATCGAAGTCATCCCTTCCATAGGATTGGGATATATATCAATAGATTCAGCCGACAGTTCTTCTAATCCGATGTTGTAGGGTGTACCCCATGTAAGGTCACCTTTTTTGTAATAGGTCAGAAAATATTCAAAATAGTATTCTCCCAAATACATAGGTTGAAAATTATAATAGGGTCCACCACATCCTTCCACGAAACGCGCAAGAAAATTTGGATAAGTAGGGTCAGTATTATTAGCATAAAAAAACCAACTAAATGGATTCGAGTAATAATTATTTAATTGTTTAGTGATATGAAATAAGTCAACATTCATTTTAGCTTTGGAATAACTACTTGGTTCATAATCCAAAAAATTTGATTCTGAATCAATGTAATAGTCATTTATATTTATGCCATACAAAGCTGAATCAAGGAACGTATAATCGTCCAAATCAATGACTTCAATGATATCAGATTCATGAACAGGGTAACCCATTACATAATTACCATCAGCATCATAAATTGGTCCATAGGACTTATTCCAAATATGTTTATGATAAGTAAATATTTGATTTTGTGCATCCCATAATTTATCTGTAATGACAATTTTTATTTTGTGGACATCCCCCAAATATTGATTATCCTTCCGAGCATGGAATTCATCACCAATCTCCATATTCCAAACTTTATACCTATTGGTTCCTTCAATAGTCATAGAATCATTTATACCACCGGCATACTGATAGAACTCCTTGTGAAATGGATATTCATAAAAGCCTGGACTCGAAACTAAACCACTATTTTCCCCAATTAATATAAATTGATCATTTATACCATCTGGAATAACTACAAGAGAAGAATCCATTTTTGTTAAGCTGATATATTTCGAAGTGTCCAAATTATCCATTGCATTTCCAACCAATATTGAATCAACTTTAGCCTCAATAAAATCACCATTATCAAATTCAATTATCGTCCAACTCTGACCAAGTAATTCCCTAGTACGTATTTCAAGATTGTTCCCAACTCTGTTCTGAAAGGTATAATTCCCCAAAGAATCCATTTGTATATTATCGCCAAACCAATTTGCAATCCCCCAATATATCCCATTGTCTTGAAGAGTATCAAAACTATAATTTTCAAAAACATCCAATTCTGGATTGTCCAATTCAAAATTAAAAGTTGGAGCCAAATAAAATGTTGTAATTCCAGCTACTTCTTCCGTAGAATCTATAACAACTGGAAATTCAAAATTTGCGCTAGCAAACTTCAAACTATCTTGACTAAATAAAGCATAGGGTGCTTGGGCACTAGAAAACTGGCTGAATACCAGCCCTATAATTACTATAAATATTTTTTTCATTTTCAATCAATTCTAATTATAAATCGAAGTTACTCTTTTCCTTTAGAAATCATGACATACTGAAAACCACAATTATAGCTAAATATCTAATTGAATTAATGGCTAAAAGCAAGTGAAATTTATCTGAATTCAAGCTTGGAAATCATCCAATTTGAGACTAGCTTAAAGCTAATTTAACACATAAAATGATTGGTAATCATCCATTTTTACCAATATAATTAATCGAATTAAAAATTAAACAAATGAAAAAAAAGTATCAATTTTTATCCTTAGTATGCCTACTATTAATAAGCTTTAGCTCTATAGTATATTGCAAATCTGATAATCTAAGAATTTTTGACGCCATCATAGAATGTGAGGCAGACTGTACCTTCGGTTCTTGTAGCGCTAGCTGTGATCAAGGAGGTGTAATTTCAGGAGGTGGAGGTGCCATCTGCACTTGTTATGGTGGATTTCCTTCCTGTGGCTGTGGTGAAGGTCATAGTGCTCAAATAGCGTATACTATCAATAAACTGCATCTAGACAATATGCAAGAGCTAACTGAAGTTACCGCCAATTTTAATTCTGAAATTGGAATAATTTTTCACAAATCACTTATAGACAATATCCGCAATGGAATACTAGAAGCGAGTACCAATGAAAGAGATATTAGTAGATACCAAAGGTTAAGAAACCAATTTAAAACCCTGAATCACACAGAAAAGGAACACATACAAGAATTTATAGAAAGTAAAAATTAACTAAAATAGTCGGTGGTAATTTTAGCGATTACTACCGACTATTTTTTAAAAAAATGCACGTTTTATTACCTCTTAATCACTCAAGTCTTATTGGTTAAAACTAAATTTAGTAAATACAAAGTCAGCTTTACTAATCGCTTTCATCAATAATGGCTTAGCCTTTGTATCGAAATCCACATTGGCGAATAACTTTTCATTATCCTCCAAGCTATCCCACTCAACAATGAATTGCATATGTGGAACATAGGTGGCTTGATCTTTTGAATCCACCGCACTTAAGTTTAAAATAAATTCTGGGTAAGTTCCGCCGTAATTTCTTTTAATAGGTTCCGAAACCTCAAAATACTTCTGTAAGCTAGCCTTGGATTTTTTATCTGTATTTAAATCTGCAGATCCAAACTCGTATACTTTATCCGATCGGAAAGTAATATCCTTACTTTCTGCTACTTCAAAATAGCCTAAATTCACTTCCTTAAGCGCTTCATCTCTGAGGTAAACAATTTTCTTAAATTCGGCATCAGCAAGTAATTTTAAGCGAGCTTCAACTGTTGGCCATTCAAAAATTGCCACCATATTAGATGGCAATAGGCTGCTTTCATTTTTAACTACCCCAAATCCTCCTATCATCTTTGCCCCATATTTTGCCATAAGTGGCATTGCTTTTGGGAAGTATTCACTATTTAATTGATCCATTTTCTCAGGCCGTATATCGGCAAAAGCCAATTCGTACACCTTTCCCTTTTTAAAAGAAACTGTTTGCATTTTTAAGGAATGATCTTCACATTTTGTGTCGCAAACATGGGAAGAATTAGCAGTTGACATCTTCTTGATGTTATTACTGCAAGAAGTAGTTGCGAAGGCTAAAGCAATTAATCCACTAAATGCAATTGATTTGAATTGATTCATTTTTAGGCTTTTCATGATTTTAGAATTTATCGTTTATATCTTTGTTTGTAGTTTCATCTTAAGGTCTTCCCTATCCAATATTTCAATTCCTGTTTCACTGTGAATCTTTAAACCTTGGAGTAGGAATTCAATGTCCTTTTCAATTTTAGATTGTATCACCAACTTATTTAGCAACGTACCAATAGCGCCCAACTTCATATCATATTTTATGGTTATGGAAACCTTTGTTGTATTGGTAGATAGATCATGGAGTTGAAAATCGGCTAGGAAATCTTTAACAGGAGGTGCCTTTTCTAATGGTTCAACCTGGAGTATGTATCCCGATCCCTCTTCCCATTGTTTTACGCTTTCCAGAATTTTACCAGAAGGGATTAATACACAGACTCTTTCAGCTCCCTTTCCCATTGTTTGGTCAGTATTATAGTAAGATCTACTGATGCCTGGATGATACTTCTGAACCGCATCGAAGTCAGAAAGAATAGACCAAATCGATGATTTCGATGCACTTATTTCAATGTGTCTTTTAAATGTTGTCATGCCTTGTTCGTTTAATCTTTAAACAAACATAGGTGCAATTTTTACCCGATAAATTTTTATGTAGACAATGGGACGATATGATTCAAATCCCTTCTAGAATTGTGGTGAATGGGAGGGTTGTGGTAAATGGGAAGGTGATTTTATTAAAAAATAGAATTAAAACTAACCTTGATATTCAGAATATAAAGCTTGAATACGTTCATTTTTGGATCTTGATACAGGTATTCTAATAGGAAGGGAATTACTTTCCAGAAAATATCCCCTGGAGTTTCCTTGCAACGATAAATCTTGATTTAAATTAATCATAAAACTCTTATGGCAGCGCACTATAGAATGAACAGATGACAGTTGATCTTCAACCCTCTTTAAACTAATGCGCAACATTTTATTTTTCAATATTCCAGAATCGTTCCAATATATGGTACAATAATTATCATTCGCTTTTACAAAAGCTAAATCTTGAGGATCAAAAACCAGACTATCCAATGTTTGTGAAGAAATTTCAATACTTGAAGCGATCAGCTTCTTGGGTACAAAGGTCGATTTTTCATCCGATAGATTGCATCTATCCAGAATATGTTGGAATCGACTATCCTCTCTAACTATAGAGAATATAGGGTTACACTTCAATTCAGCTGGAAATATACCAATGCCGAGATCCACTGCCCGCTCGGCATATTTAAAAAAGGCATTATAATCCAATTGCCCTAACTTAACTATAGCCATAGCATACTCAAACACACCTGTATCATCTTTAATTTTCAAGTCAATGATTTGAGCCTCTAGATTTCTACTTTCTCGATGATAGTTGCCTTTTGAATAGGCATACCCCAAATTAGCATACGCCAATGGGTTTAAGGAATCTTTTGCAAGGAGACATTTGAAATCCTCTATGGCTGATTCCAAGTTTCCCATAAAAAGGTTTGCATATCCTCGATATTCCAATAGTGCCGTTGATGAATGGTCTATATTCATTGCAGCATTGATAAAATCCAATGCTTTTTGATATTTTCTATTATACAACTGTATCCGGATCATCATTCCATGATGCGGAAGGGCCAGAGGATCAATTTTTATAGTTCTAGCAGCGTGTTTTTCCGCCTGATCAAATTCTCTTTTGTGGATATGATACATCGCCAAAATATGATGCGCTTTCAAATTGGCTGAATTTAATCTTAACGCTTGATCAAGATTAATTTTTGCGCGCGCAAGATCTCTACTGTGATATATATCAACGAAGGCAGCAGAGACATAAGAATCCGACCGCTTATCATTTATCAGTAAAGCCTTATCAACATATTTCTTGGCAGCGATAAAAGCCTCATTGGGCTGATCATAGCCCATCATACCAATAATACAAAAAGAGTCTGCTAGGGATGCATACGATTCTGCCATTTCCCTATCCTCTTTAATGGATAACTTGAAATAACGAATGGCCGTCAAAATTTCCTCGCAGGTGTATCGATGCCAGTGATAAAGACCTTGTAAATAGTATTCACGGGCCTTACTATGCACCAATTCAATGCTTTTAACACCTTTACCAATGGCCGATTCAATTATTATCTCGGCCAACTCATTTAAAGATTGTGTCCATGAATTTAATTCAAACACCCGCTTATCGCTAAACAACAATTCTTCATTCTTGGTTAAAAAAAGTCGAGTAGATAACTGATAAGCGCCTTCTTTAAAATGAATATTCCCTTCTACCACAAAATCGATATCAAAACGCTCTTGAATGGTGAATAGTGGAATTGAATTATTGGAAAGATAAACACTAGTAGATCTAGAAGTAATTTTGAGTGCTGAATTACACACAATAAGGTGATTCAATTCCTCCATAACTCCTTCAGATAAATAATCTAAGTCGCTAAGTACGGATTCAACCTTAAAAGGTACAATCAGAATTTTCTTCATTTGCATTTGTTGCTTCAATAAATTAACTACTAATTTATTGAAAATAGATGTATTATGATACTATTAAATCTACCCTTAAACCATTTTTTTTCTCAATTCCAATACGGTAATTTCAGGCCACATCCCTACTCTTCCTGGAAAGGCATGAAAACCGAATCCACGATTTACATACAGATACTTTCCAAACTCCTGATAAAGGCCACCCCAATATTTATAGATATACTGTACAGGACTCCATTTAATAAATCCAGGAATTTCTATTCCAAACTGAGAGCCATGTGTATGCCCACTCAGGGTCAGCTGATATTTAGTATCGTGCTGTTTTACTTCATGCTCCCAATGAGATGGATCATGAGACAATAATATCTTAAAGGCATCCGCATCTAGATTACCAGTAGCTTTCTTCAAGTCTCCCATTTTCTTAAAACGGTGTCCCCAATTTTCAACACCAACCAGAGAAATTTTATCTGTTCCATTATCCAACTCCACTTGCTCGTTGCATAATAAGTTAAAATCTATGGTAGCATGCATTTCCTTAACATCGGCTAGATTCTTATCCTTATCTTCCGGAGAATCCCAATCTATATAATCCCCATAATCATGATTTCCTAAAATAGAATGCTTTCCATACTTAGGTGTTTTCAATTTCTTAAAAGTTGAAATCCAAGGAATCATCTCTGTTGCTTTATTATTAACCAGGTCACCAGTGAATACCAACAAGTCAGATTTTTGGGCATTGATCAAATCAACGGCATATGCTATTTTCTCCGTTTTATCGAAACTTCCAGAATGGATATCTGAAATCTGAGTAAGTGTAAAACCGTCGAATGATTCTGGCAAATCATCAAAATATAACGTATGCTTCAATACACGGAAATTGTATTTCCCTTTAAGAATTCCGTGAATCATTCCTGCAAGTGGTATAGCTGCTACACCCAGTGCTAACTTACTTATAAAAGCTCTTCTATCCGGAAAATAGCCCAAGCTTGAATCCCCCTCCACAAATTGATTTTTCACCAATTTGAATCCAGCAATCAAAAGCCTAGAGATATCTTCTGATAACATAAAGGCAATTAAAATTATCTGAGGAACTATCAATAAAAATAGGGCTCCCATAGCTTGTAAACTATCTCTGGTAACCCCTATTCTTCTATCGAATTGAGACAAACCATAAAAGAAATAGATCAATGTTCCTAAACAGATAAGGGCGTATAAACCCAATAGCCAAGGATTTCTAGTTATGGTTTTGATTGTTTGGTAGGCATAAAATTCTATTACAAATAATAGAACAGAAATGATAATCCATTTAGTCATGGTGGTGTGGTAAAATTAGCTGGACCAATATTAAGCAATATTAAAAACATAAAAATAGAAAAGCCCAATTTTACACTATTTTTAACAGTGAAAAATGAGGCTTCTCATGAAAGAAGTATTTTAAATACTATTTAATATCGTCGTAATCTATATGCATAATAATCTGAATCATAGTCTTCATCAAAATACATGAAGTTTCCAGATATATCAAAGTTAACGCCTCTGATGGTAAAACTCTCTCCAGAGAAACTATCGTTCAAATACAATTCAAAATGATAATCTGACTGACCACCGTGCCCTCCATCAAAAAACACCTCCCAAGATCCTGTATAAACCTGCCCAGTATGACGATCTCTTAATTTCGCATAATTGTCATTGTGTAGGTCCAAAACGAAGTCGTAATAATCAGCTGTGATATTTACTGTATTACTCCCATAATCGAGTAAGACCTGGTCGAAAGTCCAAGTACCCACCACTTCATTTTCATAGGGGTCTACGGAATCTTCAATATGAATTTCACAGCTTGTAAATAGAATAGCTACTAAACTTAAAAGGAAATAGGATTTCTTAATGGTTAAAAGCTTTTTCATAATCATTGATTTTAATTCTAATCAGCGATTTTCAAATACCATTCCAAAAAAATTAAAAGCTTGAGTCTGATAAGTTAACAATTCTAAAAATAAACCGGTTTCGCCGTAAAATGGATAAATCCACGTATTAGAGCATACGTTCTCTTAATTTATCCAAGCTGATATTATAGTCGAGTGTACCATCCTCACAAAAAGAAATACTTCCTCTCTCTTCTGATACTATTATTACCTGTGCATCGGTACTTTCTGTAAGCCCCAACCCAGCACGGTGACGCATACCATATCCAAGTGGTAAATCTCTCCTTTCACTAACAGGTAGAATACAGCTAGCAGACAAAATCCTATTGTGTGCTATAACCATGGCTCCATCGTGTAATGGACTATTTTTAAAAAAAACACTCTCTATAAGGGCAGGTGAAATGCTACCGTCAATCTCTTTACCACTACCTCTTATAAAACTAAGGTCAGATTCCTTTTGAAGAACAATAAGAGAGCCTGTTTTTGTTTTAGACAACTTTTCAACTGCTTCCAGAATCAACTCCATATAAAATTTCTTCTTTGAAGCTTCCTTTTGTGTGAGCCCCAACAAAAATTCCTTTCGATTTCTAAAAGAAGTATTTCCAATCATCAATAAGAATTTTCGGATTTCTTGCTGAAATACAACGATCAATGCAATGACCCCAACACCAATAAACTGACCGAGAATCTCTGTTAACAATTGCATATTGAGGACTTCTACCAACTTCCAAAGCAAGTATAAAGCACCTACACCTAATAAAATTTTAATTGCAGCTGTACCTTTTACCAATTTATATATTTGGTAGATCAGAACACTTACGAGGACAATATCTATTAGGTCCAATATGTTAAAGTCGAAGATATTCAATATGCTATTATCTAGTTAGTTGATCAATTTCTATACACTGTTTAGCCTCCTTTACATCATGAACGCGTAGAATTTTCGCGCCATTTCTCAAGGCTACCATATGTGCAGCTGATGTTGCATTTAAGGCTTCTTCTGCTGTGATCTTGAAGTGCTTATGAAACATTGATTTCCTTGACAAACCAACCAGAATTGGTTTATTGAATAAATCAAAAATAGCCAGCTTTTTTAAGATTTCATAATTGTCAATAATATCCTTTCCAAAACCAAAACCTGGATCTAAGATAATATCATTTACACCATTTAAGTGCAATTGGTTCAATTTATCTGAAAAGTATCCAACAACTTCATCAATCAGATGATCGTAAAGCGTATTGTTTTGCATGGTCGCTGGGACACCTCTCATATGCATCATAATATAAGGAACCTGTAAAGAAGCAATGGTGGAAAACATTTTATCATCAAGACTGCCAGCTGAAATATCGTTGATAATACACGCACCTCTTTCTACGGCTCCTTTTGCAACCTCAGACCTAAAAGTATCAATGGATATTAAAGCCTCAGGGAAGTTAGTCGTGATTTTTTCTAGATCTGAATATAAGCGTAATTTTTCCTCTTCCAAATCTAGCATATCAGCACCTGGACGGGAAGATATTGCACCAATATCGATAAAGTCAGCCCCTTCTTTTAGATGCTGTTCCACCTTTTTCAAGAATAAATCTTGTTTGTTATTAACATTTCCATCGTAAAAAGAATCGGGTGTTAGATTAACGATACCCATAACCTTAGGTCTATCAAAATAGACCAATTTCCCTTTACAGTTGATTGAATTGTTTGTTTGGAACATATCCTAGATTATAATTAAAACGGGCTTACAAAATCTTTAAATAATGGAGCTATAGCATCTTTATCTGATAGGATAGGTTCTGTAGACAATTCCCAATCAATCCTTAAATCAGCATCATCCCAACGAAGAGAACCTTCCGCTTCTTTATTATACAGATTACTGCATTTATAACTAAAGACTGTATTGTCTTCTAAAGTTAGAAAACCATGAGCAAATCCAACAGGAATATATAGCATAGTTTTGTTCTTATCACTCAAAATTGCTTTATAACTCTTACCATAGGTAGGAGAATCTTTTCTTAAATCTACAGCAACATCCAAAACAGATCCCGTAATTACCCGTACCAATTTGGCTTGACCGTGTGGATTGCATTGAAAATGTAACCCTCTCAACACTCCTTTAACGGATTTTGACTGATTATCTTGCTTAAAATCATTTGGAATAGCCAAGTCGTTGAAAAGTTCCTCATTCCAAGATTCAAAAAAATACCCACGTTCATCTTCAAAAACCCTTGGTTGTAAGAGGTATAAGCCCTCTATGCCTGTTTCAATTTTTTTCATTCTATTATATTTCTGTAAATAGGAGAACAAATGTAATTAAAGAAATGGTATATTTGGGTAGCACAAATTTAGTTTTTTATGAAGGCCGACAGAATTACACCGTTTCATTTAATCAATTTCCTTTATATAGGTTTTGCGCATCTTACAGATGGTAAAATAACGGACAAAGAATACGCAGAAATTCAGAAAAGCTCTGCTAAATGGTTTAAGGTGGATTTTAATAATATTTCCCTATTCAACCAAATTTTAGAGGAAACTACACAATGGTACAATTCTATTGAATCTGACAATGAAAAGTACCAAACTCTATTGGAGATTGCTACTCAAATTAGAAACATTAAAGAACTTTCAGAAGACAATCGTAAGGAAATATTATCCAATCTACGAGACATTGCAGTTGCTGATGGACATTTTGAAGAGAATGAAAAACGCATGCACGACGTTATCGGAAAGAATTTAGGGATAAACATAATGACCTCAGATAATCAAGATGTAGGTAGGAAGATTGGATTTTAGTCCATTAAGCGTTTCCTTTTAAATTGGATTTTATTTGAATTATGAGACAAATAGTATAGAATTAAACAAAGATTAATTCTTAAATTTGCCAAAACAAAGAAAAAAGATATGCAAAGTCAATTAAACACAATAGACGAGGCGTTAGAAGATATAAAAGCAGGGAAGGTTGTCATTGTAGTAGATGATGAGGATCGTGAGAATGAGGGTGACTTTGTTTGTGCTGCTGAATTGGTAACTGCAGAGACTATCAACTTCATGGCAACCCATGGACGTGGATTGATTTGTACTCCCCTACCTGAAAAGCGTTGTAAAGAACTAGGTTTAGATTTGATGGTTGGAAAAAACACTGATCCAAATCAAACTCAATTTACCGTATCTGTAGATAAAATTGGTGATGGTGTAACGACTGGGATTTCAGCGGCAGACCGTGCTAAAACAATTCTTGCCCTTGTTGATAGAACAACAAAAGAAGATGATCTATCTAGACCAGGTCATATTTTCCCATTGAAAGCAAGAAATGGTGGTGTATTAAGAAGATCAGGACATACTGAAGCTGCAATAGACCTTGCTAGATTAGCTGGTTTGGACCCTTCTGGAGTTATCGTTGAGATAATGAACGAGGATGGTACAATGGCTAGACTTCCTCAACTTTTGAAAATTGCTAAAAAATACGATCTTAAGACAATTTCTATTGAAGATCTTATTAGCTATAGAATGCAAAACGAAAGTCTGATAGAGCGTATTGAAACTGTCAACTTACCAACAGACCATGGAGAATTCAAATTGACTGCTTATACACAAGTCAATACGGGAAGAAATCACCTTGCTATCCACAAAGGAGAATGGGACCCTAGTGAAGAAATCTTGGTTAGAGTACACTCTTCATGTATGACGGGTGATATTTTCGGTTCTTGTAGATGTGATTGTGGACCACAATTACATACTGCTATGCAAATGGTAGAAGAAGAAGGAAAAGGAGTTATCGTTTATATGAATCAAGAAGGAAGAGGAATTGGTTTGGTAAACAAACTAAAAGCTTATAAACTTCAAGAAGAAGGATACGATACTGTTGAGGCAAATGTTAAACTTGGTTTCAAAGAAGACGAAAGAGAATATGGTGTAGGTGCTCAAATCCTACACGATCTTGGTGTCCACAAAATGAAATTAATGACCAACAATCCAAAAAAACGTACCGGTTTAATGGGCTATGGACTTGAGATTGTTGCAAACGTTCAACTTGAAATAACAAGTAATAAATATAACTGGGATTATCTCCATGCGAAAAAGCATAAAATGGGGCATGATTTAAAACAGTTTGATTAAAGCTCAAAAAGGCAAATCCCACAAGGATTTGCCTTTTTTATTATAATAAAAATTCATTTTTATATTTCACTTACAATCTAAGCTAAGAATCATAAAAAAATCCCTATTTTAGTTGGCCTTTAGAACTGTACAGCAGAGAACTCCAATCTATCTAAATGTCAAAATCTTAACGAATTCATTACATGAGTATTTCTATTATTGTAACATTTTCATTGATACTAATTGGTGCCATTATATTGTTTATGGCCATATTGGGAACAAGAAAAATAATGGAATTAATAGTTGAATTGAACTACCATAGAAGGTGGAGGATATTGTTTATTCTCATGCTGATTTTCTTAGTTGGTTATTTAGCTACTGCATATTTAGTTTGGAGTCAAAAATCAAATGCTCTACTAATTATGGTAGGCGCAATGTTTCTTTTCGTTTCCGTATTTGTATATATCGTTGTGAAATCAGGTTGGCAGACCATTCTTGATCTTAAAAAAAGAACTACATACGCTACCAATCACGCAAAAATGCTACAGGCATCTCAAAAAGAATTACGCTTTATAAACAAGAAACTCCTATCTCAGAATAAAGGACTAGAACGCTTCACATATATTGCCTCACATGACCTCCAAGAACCCTTAAGAACCATAAATAGTTTTATTGGACTTTTTGAGGAAGAATATCAGGACCAATTGGATGAACATGGTAAACTTTACCTTTCCTATATCTCTCACAGTTCAACAAGAATGAGCGAATTGATTAAATCACTTTTGGACCATACCAGAATTGGTAGAGAAAAAACCATTGAAGCGGTAAATTGCACTGTTTTAGTTCAAGAAGTTTTGGAGGATCTAAGAACGCTAATTGATGAAACTAATGCCACTATTGAAATAGATGATTTGCCTCAATTAAATGCCTATAAGGTTGAATTAAAACAGTTGTTTCAAAATTTAATCAACAATGCTATTAAATTTAGAAAACCTGGAACCAACCCAATCGTGCAAATAAAGGCTGAATTGAAAAATAATAAATGGATATTTAGAGTGATTGACAATGGAATTGGAATAGAAAAACAATTTATTAACAAGATTTTTGAAATTTTTCAACGACTCCATAATAGGCAACAATACGAAGGAACTGGAATAGGTCTAGCACATTGTAAACGAATTGCAGAACTACACAATGGTCATATTTGGGTAGAATCTGAATCAAATAAGGGCAGTACATTTTATTTTTCCATTCAAAGTTAATACATTTGGTCATCCCCCACTAAATATGACATAACTATGAATTCTAAACTAAAAGGAGTTTTACTTATAGATGATGATGAACCAACAAACTTTCTACACAAGCACGTTTTAAAGCGTTCTAAATGCACCGAGAATATATTTGTAGTAAACGATGGTAAAGAAGCGTTAGACTTCCTTACTTGCAGTGGAAAATACGACTATCTGGAAAGTTATCCAGAAATAGATCTTATCCTTTTGGACATCAATATGCCTAGAATGTCTGGCTGGGACTTTCTAGAAGAATATAAAAAGCTTCCAGAGGATCATAAAGGACAAATTATCATTATCATGCTTACTACCTCTCTGAATATTGAAGAAAGGGAAAAAGCAGAAAGCATGAAGGAGATATCTGGTTTCAAAAATAAATCCCTTACATCCGATATGATTCAGGAAATACTAGATGACTATTTCGAAACTAAAAATGCCTAATTTTCTAAAAAACTAGCGGAATTCAGACGTATTCAAAAGTAATTATTAGAATATATTAAACGCTATTTTTGTGATCCTGAACCCCCTATATATACAGACAAAAAAAAAATCAAATTGGGCTTGGAAACTTGGAAAAGTTTGACCTATATTTGCACCGCAATCAAGGCGAGGTAGCTCAGTTGGTTAGAGCGCATGATTCATACTCA
>CAJXXR010000002.1 GCA_913063375.1 uncultured Flavobacteriales bacterium
AACTTTTTCTTCCTTGCTATTGCATTAGGAGCTGTATGTTTTTATGCACTTCAATATGCTACACAATCAGGATGGTCAGCGGCTGTCTTGCGTGTTCCCCAAGCAATGGGACAATACCTTTGGATAGGTGGTGGAGTAATGCTATTTATAATCGTAATGGGTATGACGCACAATCATCACTTATACCACTGGATGGAAGAAGGTATTACAGATCCAAACGCTCCAAATTATGATTCTATTATCGCAGGGAAAAGTGGTTACCTTAATGGTCCATTCTTCCTAATTAGAGCGGTTATCTATCTTGTTGGATGGATTGGTTTAGCTTATAGCTTCAAAAAATTCTCGATTAAAGAGGATAAAGAAGGAGGTACTAAATGGTACTACAAAGCGTTCAAACGTTCAGCAATATTTTTAGTATTCTTTGCGGTTACTTCTTCAATGATGGCTTGGGACTGGATTATGTCTATCGACCCACACTGGTTTAGTACATTGTTTGGATGGTTTATCTTCTCTGGACTATGGGTTAGCTGTATTACTGTAATCTGTTTCTTCACAATTTACCTCAAGAAAAAAGGAGTCTTGAATATTGTGAATGAAAACCACATGCATGACTTTGGTAGATTGATGCTTTCATTCTCTAACTTCTGGATGTACTTATGGTTTGCACAATTTATGTTGATCTGGTATGCTAACATCCCTGAGGAGGTAACGTACTACATGATCCGTTTCGAAGAGTATAAGGTGCCATTTATTGGAGCACTAGTTCTTAACTGGGGAATACCTATCATTTTCTTGATGAGTAGAAATTCAAAAAGATCTATGGGTAAATTGACGTTCGCAGGTATATTTATGTTAATCGGACATTTTGTAAATGTTTGTGTACTTGTATTACCTGGAACTGTTGGTGCTCACTGGGATATTGGATTTGTTGAAATTGGAACTTTCTTAGGATTTGCAGGTATATTCATATTTGTTACCTTACGTGCAATTTCTAAATTACCAGTAGTTCAAGAGAATCATCCGATGCTAGAGGAGAGTAAGCATCTTCATGTTCAATAAAAAAGGAAAAAACTACGATAATGAATTTTTTAATCATAGCATTAATTGTGTTGGCTGTCGTAACAGTCGCACAGATATTACGTGTATTTGAATTGTCGGGTAAGATCAATAATCAAGATATTAATGATGTTACCGATGAAGATAATGATAGACAAGGGAAATACCTTTTGGCATTTTCCTTCGTATTTGTTGGTTCAACGATAGCCATGACAATTGGATGGTGGGATCTTTTACTCCCATATGCATCTTCTGTTCATGGTGAAAAGGTAGACAACCTGATGGCGATCTCTATGATCATGATCGGTGTTGTATTCTTAATCACCCAACCAGTATTGTTTTACTTCTCTTATAAATATAGAGGAGTAAACGGTAGAAAGGCAACTTTCTATGCGCACAATACTAAATTGGAATTTATCTGGACTGTTGTTCCTGCCTTAGCCCTTACTGTATTGATCAGTTATGGTCTTTATGTATGGAATGGTATCATGGATCCAGAAGATAAAGACTCTATCCAAGTTGAAGTTTATGCAAAACAATTTGATTGGACTGCTCGTTATGCTGGTGCCGATAATAAATTGGGAAGAGCTAATGTACGTATGGTTGGTGGAATAAATTCCTTAGGGGTGATTTCTACTTCTGCAAAAGATGCTCGTATAGCGGATATTGATGCCGACATCGCAATGATGAAGCAACAAATTGCTGAAAGCTCAAATGCAATCAAAAATGCAAAACGCGAAAAAACAATTGCTGGACTTGTAAAGTCTCGTAAAACTGTGATCGCTTTGGAATTACAAACTACTCCGGCTGACTTAAAAAATGCTGAAGATGATATAGTAGTGAAAGAATTGCATTTACCTGTTGGAAAACAAGTTCAGTTGAACTTCCGTTCTCAGGATATTATCCATTCAGCTTATATGCCACACTTCAGAGTTCAAATGAACTGTGTTCCTGGTGCACATACCCAATTTATCTTCATACCTACACAAACTACTGCAGAGATGAAGGAGCAAGAAAACAACCCAGATTTTGAATTCATTTTATTATGTAATAAAATTTGTGGAGCTGCTCATTACAACATGCAAATGAAGGTAGTTGTAGAAACAGAAGAAGAGTATAATAAGTGGATAAGTGAGCAACAAACGCTTACTGCTAGTCTTAACTAATCAAATTAACGAAAAGATATATTATGTCAGCAGAACACGGACATCATGAAGAGAACTTCGTAACGAAGTACATCTTTAGTATGGATCACAAGATGATCGCAAAGCAGTTTCTGGTTACAGCAATTATCATGGCCTTCATTGGTATGGCTATGTCATTGTTCTTTAGACTACAAATTGCTTGGCCCGAAGAAGGCTTCCCGATTTTGGAAACATTCTTAGGAGATTGGGCACCAGACGGTCAGATGGACCCGAATATTTATCTTGCCTTGGTAACTATCCATGGTACTATTATGGTATTCTTTGTATTAACAGCTGGATTGAGTGGTACTTTCTCCAACTTGTTAATTCCGCTTCAAATTGGAGCAAGAGATATGGCATCAGGATTCCTTAATATGGTTTCTTACTGGTTGTTCTTTATCTCTAGTGTAATAATGCTTATTTCTCTGTTCGTTGAGACAGGGCCTGCTTCAGCTGGTTGGACAATTTACCCTCCGTTGAGTGCATTGCCACAGGCAATTCCTGGTTCTGGTTTGGGTATGACATTGTGGTTGGTTTCTATGACTATCTTTGTTATCTCTTCTTCAATTGGATCTTTGAACTATATTGTTACAATCCTTAACCTAAGAACAAAGGGTATGGCTATGAGCCGTCTTCCACTTACTATGTGGGCATTCTTTGTTACTGCCGTTATCGGGGTATTATCATTCCCAGTATTGGTTGCAGCTGTATTGTTGTTGATCTTCGATAGATCTATGGCTACTAGCTTCTACCTTTCAGATATACTAATTGGTGGTGAAGTGTTGAACTTCCAAGGTGGTTCTCCAGTATTGTATGAACACCTTTTCTGGTTCCTAGGTCACCCAGAGGTGTATATTGTTTTACTTCCAGCATTAGGTTTGACTTCAGAGATTATCTCTACGAATTCAAGAAAACCAATCTTCGGATATAAAGCGATGATCGGTTCTATCTTGGGTATCGCATTCCTTTCGTTCATTGTATGGGCACACCATATGTTCGTTTCAGGTATGAGTCCTTTCTTAGGAGGTGTATTTACATTTACTACTTTATTGATTGCTATTCCATCTGCTGTAAAAGCATTTAACTATATCACTACTCTTTGGAAAGGTAACCTACAGTTTACACCAGCAATGATGTTCTCTATTGGTTTGGTTTCTACTTTCATTACTGGTGGTCTTACTGGTTTGATTCTTGGTGATAGTGCATTGGATATTAACGTACACGATACTTACTTCGTAGTTGGTCACTTCCATATTGTAATGGGACTGTCTGCTGTGTTTGGTATGTTTGCTGGTGTTTACCACTGGTTCCCTAAAATGTACGGTAGAATGATGAACAAGAAGTTGGGTTACCTACACTTCTGGTTGACAATTCTAGGTGCTTATGGAACTTTCTTCCCTATGCATTATCTAGGTTTGGCTGGTCTTCCAAGAAGATACTATTCAAATACGGCATTCCCAATGTTCGATAACCTTACGGATATCAACGAGATTGTTACTATTTGTGCTATCGTTGGTGGTTTGGCTCAGTTTATTTTCTTGTTTAACTATTTCTATAGTATATTCAAAGGACCTAAAGCAACTCAAAACCCATGGAAATCTAACACACTTGAATGGACTACACCAGTGGAGCATATTCACGGTAACTGGCCAGGAGCGATTCCAGAAGTTTATAGATGGCCATATGACTATTCTAAGCCAGGTGCTGATGATGACTATATTCCTCAGAATGTACCATTGAAAGATGGTGAAGAAGCACATTAATTGTGTACTAAAACATATATAAAAAAAGGCTACCTGTATCAGGTAGCCTTTTTTTATTCCTATTAATTGTATTGTCAGAGGTGTTGGCTGTTTGCTAATTACTTTTTGAGGTTGATTTAAGCCCCTTACAAGGTCTTGGCTTTGGTTAATCGACGTTTGTAGAGTACATTTAAAATAACACCTAAAAGGACGAGTAATATACCTGTTAGACTTTTAAAGTCATAGGATTCATCAAAGAAGAAATACCCATAGCTTAGGGCGAAAACAGTTCCAACATACTTCACTGTCATAATATTTCCTGCCTTGTCACTTTGAATCCCTTTTGTCATATAGAATTGGGCAATTTGTGTGCAGATTCCCATCACTATAATGATCCCTAAATCTGATAAATTCGGAGTATACCATTGGAAGTTATTCAGCATCTCTGGTTGAGCCCATTCATTGTACAAATGAAATAACCCCGTGGCCGGTAGTGCAACAACTGGGAAGTAAAAGACCACGACCATTGGATCTTCTGTTTCTTTTAACTTTCGGACGAAATTATAGGCAAGTCCTGCAAAGCTGGCGGAGATAAGACCTATTCCAGCATAGAGTCCTTCTACACGATTATCAAATCCCTTCATTACAAATACCCCGATGAATGCTAAAAGGAAAAAGACCCATTGCCACCCATCCGTCTTTTCGCGCATTAAGAAAATGGCAAAGAAGGCGGTAAATATGGGCGAGAGATACTGGATAGTTACTGCACTAGCCAAAGGCATATGGGCAATAGTGATAAAGAAAAGGCTTAGCGCAATGGTCCCCATGATTCCTCTGAGCAGCAATACTTTCTTATTGTTGCCCCAGGGATTAATCTTCTTCTTAATAAAGTAAGGTATGCAAAGTAAGATGGAGATGACACTTCGCCAAAAGACTAATTCCGTTGCTGGTATATAGCCAATAGACTTAACACAAAGGTGCATTAAGGAAAAGGCAAAGGAAGATAAGAGCATAAAAGTTACGCCATTCATGTGCTATTTTTTTGCAAATGTAGGCTATCTTCCTAAGTCTGTACTTCCTTTTTATTATTAATGAAGGTGATTGAAATCGTCTCCTTATTTAGTACGATAGATTTGAATGGGCATATTGTTATTCGTAACGAGTATGTAATCTACTGTTCTATTTCCAACTTTAAACCACTCCATATCCTTTACATCAAGTGGAACGCTAAACCCAGATTCACTAAATGGTATGGCTTGGAAAGTACCGTCTCCCTTCCCTTTAAGTAGTTGTCCATTGGAGGCATCATATCTGGTTGTTTCAAATTCGGTTTGAAACATATTTCCGGCAACTATTAGGTCCAATATTCCGTCTCCATCAATATCTTTTACTAAACTGGAATTAATGGGAGATATCTGCGCCTCATTAGGTAAATTCAAGCGTTTAAATGTATTCCCACTAGCCAACAAAACCATCGAATGGAAATTGTTCGCCGAAAACTGAATACCTTCTGCTAACTTTTCTATTCCATAGACGTCTTCCAAACTTGCATTAGCAAATTCTCGAAAACTTGGAAACTTTTTGGCGAGTGCTGGAATTTGTTGCGTTGAACATTCCTTACCGCGCATTGGAACTTCTTTTCCTTGGTAGTAGGAATTTAATACTATATCCAACTTCCCATTGTCATCATAATCGTTGGCGTATATTTTTAAGGGTTTGGTTTGACTCGGATGAAATTTATTATTCAATCCAATATTGCCCAAAATATAATCCTCTTGACCATCTTGGTTTAGATCTGCTGTTGTAATACTATACCACCAGCCTTTTAAATCTTCAGTTGGATAGTTGGTATCTTGACTGAAGTTACCTTTTCCATCATTACTGTAAAATGATACAGGCATCCATTCACCTACCAAAATGAGGTCCATGAAATTATCGTTATTGAAATCGGTCCAGACAAAATCTGTTACCATGCCTATCTCACTAAGGCCTTTTGCTTTGGTTAATGTGATATCTACAAATGTCCCATTCCTATTTTCCAGTAAATAACTCTTTGGACTTGTAGGGTATTTCCCGGGGCTCGTCCTTCCAGCAACAAAAAGATCTAAATCACCGTCTTGGTCAAAGTCACACGCTTTTACTTTTGATCCACTGCTTAACATGGTTGGAAGCTTTTTTGATCGTCGTAATTCTCCTAGGCCATTGTTCAGATACAATCTATCCTGTAAATGGGGGGATGATTCATCGAAATCACTTCCTCCTCCACTCACTATATATAAATCTTGATCTCCATCTCCTTCAGCGTCAAAGAACAAGGCATCCATATCTTCACTAGCCTTGTCTTTTTCTAGATTTGGCATATTGGCCTTTGTGAATTTCCCTTTCTTGTTTTGAATAAATAGAGCTCCAGATTGACCTTTTGCTCCACCAACGAATATATCGTCCAATCCATCAGCATTAATGTCTCCAACAGCAGAAAATGGGCCTAATTTGGACTGAGAGTGGGGTAGTAGAACCTCAATTGCCATGTCGTAATGATCATTTTCTGTATGAATGAAGTCAATTTCCATTCCCTGTGCGTTCACTTGTGGTAAAAGATAGTTTGGTACTGTTTGTTTCTTATTTTGGACCACACCTTTTGTTAAGTGAAGGTATTGGTTGGCGTTTATAGCATACTCTTTTTGAATTGTACCATCTGGCCATTCAATTTCTAGTGAATCAATTTGACTAATATCACCTAATCCAAAATGTAATTTTTCTGGAACGGCGGATTGATAACCTCGTACAGTAGATACTTCCTGGAATTGTATCTCTCCGTGTCCATAGTACAATTTCACCTTAGCATGCAAGCTATTCCCAATTAGCCTAATCTGTAGAAAATGATTGTTAGAATTTTGTTGGCTATTGTTTCTATACAAAAGAAGTTCATCATCAATATTATGAACTACCAAATCCAAATCGCCATCTCCATCCAAATCAGCATAGGAAGCTCCATTTGAGTAGGTTTTCTGATTCATACCCGATTCTAAAGCGATATTTGTAAAGGTTAAATCTTTATTGTTTCTGAAAAGGGCATTCTCCAATTTGAGTTCTGGTACTTCTGCAAATTTTGCATTAAATTCTTCTTTAGTGATTTGTGACTCCCCTTTCATGAACTTGTTTTGGAACATTTTGAAGTCATTATCTGTGCTATACTTTCTAAAACCGTTGGTTACCAAAAGGTCTTTATATCCATCATTGTCAAAGTCATTCAATAGGGCGGTCCAACTCCAATCGCTTTTTGCTACGCCAGCCATTTGTGCTATATCAGAAAATACTTCTCCACCGTTGTTTATTTGCAAGCTATTGAACATGTATTGGTGTTGTCTCTTTAGCTTTTCAATCATAAACTTGTTGTATTGGGTATCCATTGATTTCATTAGGATCTTACTCCTTATGTGGTCATCAGGTGTCATGTCTACAACTGCAATATCAAGTGCTCCATCGTTGTTGATATCTGCAATGTCACAACCCATACCATTGTAAGAAACATGTTTGGTCTTCCACTTTATTCTATCTCTAAAAGAGCCATCCTTTTGATTTATGTAGAGGAAATCAGGAATGTCAAAATCATTGGTAACATAGATGTCAGGCCATCCATCCATGTTTATGTCGCTGATTACAAGTCCAAGTCCAAATCCATAGTTTAAAAGACCGCTGGATTTTGTGATATCACTAAAGGTTCCGTTGCCATTATTTTGAAAAAGGGAATTACTATATTTTCTAAGTTCTGATTCTTTGGAAAGTAGTTTTTGTAATTCATTGAAGGGGGTGTCAAATAGTATGGAGTGATTCATTACAAACAAATCTAGATCTCCATCTTTGTCATAATCGAAGAAAGCAGATTGGGTAGAATGTCGATTATCTTGAATTCCGTATTTCTTAGCCGATTCCGTAAAGCTTAGGTCCCCATTATTTAGGTAAAATTGATTCGTTCGCTTGGATGAATTTTTACTTGGTCCTGAATTACAGACATAAATATCCAGTAGACCATCACCATTTACGTCTGCCATACTTACACCCGTAGACCAACTGTCCGAATGAATTCCTGCTTTTTCTGTGATGTCTTCAAAGTATAGATCTCCTTTGTTCAGGTATAATCTATTGCTTACTTGATTTCCTGTAACGAATATATCTTCTAGTCCATCATTGTTGATGTCACCAATAGCAATACCACCACCGTTGAAGTAGTAGTCATATTCAAGAATTGGTCCTGAGGTGGCTCCATCAATATTGTTTAGTTTATTGTTGAACGTTAATCCACTGTAGGAACTTGGTATAGTCGAGAATAATTGATCCGATTTTAGGTCTTTGATGAGTTTTTTATCTGGACCTGATTGGCAAGATTGTAACATTGCGAAAAATGAAAGAGAAATGCTGAGTAGGCAAACCTTTCCAATACTATTTGGGGACATATTCATTTATTCAAAGGAATTAGAGATGCAGGTGTTCAAGTTAATGAATTCTTGTAAATTTAAGCTTAAAATGCTGCCCGATGAAACAATTGAAAAAAATAGAAAGCAAAAAAAAAGCTTCTCGTTTGAGAAGCTTTTGAAGTGGTGCTACCAGGATTCGAACCGGGGACACAAGGATTTTCAGTCCTTTGCTCTACCAACTGAGCTATAGCACCATTGCCGTATTGCGGTTGCAAATATAGAGAGAATTATCGATCTTGCAAGACCTTTGCGAGAAAAGTGTAAATAAAATCGAAAAAAAATGAATGCCTGTATTGATATTGGAAACACCTTGATTAAGGTATATATTGTGGATCAGGGACTTGTGTTGGATAACTTGGTCTTGGGGAAATGGGAAAAAAAATCAATAAATTTTTTCCTGGATACGCACAAAGTCGAAAAAGTGATCATTTGCAACGTTCGGTTTGAAGAATCCGAAATGGAAAAGATGATTTCGGAAATTAATTTTCCTTGTTTGAATTTGACACATGAGATCCCTTTACCGATAAAATTGAACTACCAAAATCCAAAAACGCTAGGTCGAGATAGAATTGCTGTTGTTGCAGGTGCAGCTATTCAATATCCAAATGAGACAAGTTTGGTTGTTGATTTGGGGACTTGCATCACATTCGATCTGATTGATGAAGAAAAAGTATACCATGGAGGAGCTATTAGCCCTGGATTATATATGCGGCTTAAAGCTATGAATCATTTTACTGGAAGATTACCTTTGGTGGAAATTAACCCCGAAGCTGATATTTTGGGAAATGATACCATCTCTTGTATGCAAACGGGTGCTTTTTGGGGAATAATTCATGAAATTAAGGGCGCAATAGAAGTGTTTTCCCAGCGTTATAGTCAAGTTAACATAATTTTAACTGGAGGAGATGCATCTAAATTTGAAAAGTATATAAAAAATGGCATCTTTGCGGACTCAAGTCTTTTACTAAAAGGACTTAACTATATTCTAGACTATAATGAGGAAAAATTTTCTTAAATATTTAACAATTCATGCCATAGCCTTATGCAGCTTTGGTGCTTTTGCGCAAGTAAATACTATATCTCCCTATTCAAATTTTGGGATTGGAGAACTTGCCAATACATCTACAAGCTACTTTCAAGGAATGGGAGGAATTGGAATAGGTATGTTTAGCGATAAATATATCAATTTATCGAACCCTGCATCTTACGGTAATTTGGAGATTACAAACTTTGAATTTGGAATGTCAGGGACATTGGTGAATTTAAATCAAGGAGATTTATCACAAGAGGAAAATTTTGCAAATTTCTCTCACCTCGTTTTAGCAACTCCACTGGGTGAAAAATGGTCTGGAGCTTTTGGATTGAAACCTATTTCTCATATAGGGTATCAGGCGGTTAATTCCTTTGAAACGGAAACAGCTCTTGGCGACACTTTAAATTATAAACTAATCCATGAAGGAGAAGGAGGGTTGAATGAAGCCTTTATTGGAGGAGCTTATCAATTGAATGAGAATTTTTCAATTGGGGTTAACTTCAATTTTATCTTTGGCCAGATAAAATCGATAAGTGACGAACAATACGAAGATCAAACTTTTGCTAGTATACGTACAGATCAAACTATCAATGTACAGGATGTATCGTATACTTTAGGGGCTCAGTATAACAAAGGGCTTTCGGATACTAGATTCATTAGTGCAGGTGTTACTTATAAGGGAAAAGCAGAGTTATCTTCTGAGGAAACAAAATTTGTAAATTCTTATACCTATACAGGGTTGTCAAGTAGTTTTCAAGATACTTTAATTGATAAATCAATTCAGCAAGGGACTTTGGTTTTACCTTCAGAATTGGGACTTGGATTTGGAATTAGAGAATTGAATAAATGGAATTTAGGTGCAGATCTGAAATTTGTAAAGTGGTCTGAATATTCACTTTTCGGTAGAGAAGAGAATAGTCTAAAGGACTTGATGAGTTTTTCTTTGGGAGGATCTTATACACCAAACCATAAGGATATCAGAAAATTTGTTAATAGAATTCAGTACCGAGCAGGTCTTCGATATTCTAATGGATATATCTCGGCAACAGCAGGTGATAACGCTGGAAGTACGGATATTACGGAATTTGGCATCAATTTTGGATTTGGGTTACCAGTTCGCAAGAATGGTAGTACATTAAATTTTGATTTTGAATTGGGACAAAGAGGTACTGAGGATAAATCACTGGTAAAAGAAGACTACTTTAAATTCCAAGTTTCTTTATCTCTAAGAGATAAGTGGTTTGTGAAAAGAAAAATTGACTAATAACAACAGATATTATAGCCATGAGAAAAATTGCAACATTATTTCTTGCACTAGGAATGAGTTTCGGAATGTTTGGGCAGGAGACGAATGTAGACTCTTTGAAATACGGGCCAGACAAAGGTAAAACGGAAGAGAATTTATCTCTTTACAACGAGTATTATAAACAAAAGAACTACAAGGATGCTTACCCAAGTTGGAGTTATATCTTCCACAATGCACCTTTGAGATCAAGAAATTTATACATTCATGGGCCAAAAATGGCCTTACAGTTCATGAAAGATGCTAAAGCCGCTAATGATACAGTTAGTCAGGTAGCTTGGATGGATTCACTATTTATCATCTATGATCAGCAAGTAAAGCATTATCCAACGAAGGAAGGTGCTAACCTTGGAAAGAAGGGAGTTGCTATTTATAAAAACTTCCCTGATCAATTGGAGGATGCAAACAAGCTTTTGAGAGCTTCTTATGAAAAGGATGGAAATGATATTTCTCGTTCAGTAATCAATTATTACTTCAGTACAAGTGTGAAGCTAAAAAATAAGAAAATCTATACTATGGATGATCTTTTAGTGATGTACTCTGATTTAAGTGGTGTAATCTCTTTCCAGAAATCTAAATATTCTGGTCAAGAATTTGATTTAACAGCCAAAAGTGATACTGTCGACTTAAGTAAGAAGGAAAAAAGAACTTTGAAAAATTCAACAAAGATCTTGAAAACCTTGAACGATGTTGAGGCGAATATCGAAAAGACAATTGGGCCATTGTTGAGCTGTGATAAATTGTCGGAATTATTCACTAAGAATTTCGAAGTAAATAAAGAAGATGTTGCTTGGTTGCAAAGAGCAACTAAATTGATGAAGAAAAAGGAATGTACAGACACTGATATTTTCTTTACAATTGCTGAGCAACAATATAAGTTGGATCCAAATGCTGATGCCGCAATCAACTTAGCGTATAATGCGCTTAAGAGAAAAGATTATTCTACGGCAAATACGTATATAACTAATGCCTTAGAGCAGGAACCGGATGATTTCAAGAGGTCTGGGTACCATTACTTGAAAGCGCGTGTTCAAATGGGACAAGGGTCTTATTCAAGTGCAAAGTCATCTGCTATGAAAGCAGCTTCTTTACGTAAAGGTTGGGGTGATCCATATATCTTAGTTGGGCAGGTTTATGCTGCCACTTCTAGAAAATGTGGAGAGTTGCAAACCGAATTTTTGAAAAGAGTTGGTTATATTGCTGCTATTGAGAAATTCGAATATGCAAAACGTATTGACCCATCATGTTCTGGTAAAGCTAATATTTTAATTGGCCAGTTCTCAAAACATGTTCCTTCTGTTACTGATACATTCAGTGCTGGGTTTAAAGATGGAGAATCATATACAATCAACTGTTGGTACAATGAGGTTGTGAAAATTCGTACGGTGAAATCAAACTAAATGATCAGTCACAATACATATCAAAAATGCAATGCCGCTCCTAAGGGAGTGGCTTTGTTGTTTTCATACAGTACTAAATTTGTGTTATTGCTCTCTATTCTTTTTATGATGAGTTGCGAAAATGACATGAACGAGGTGCGTGAATTAACCAACCCTTCCGTTTTACCAGAATTGGAAATGGATGGGATGGTAATGGAGTATACCGAAAATGGAAAGGTTAATGTGAAGGTTGAAGCAACCTTAGCGGAGATTTATTCTGGAAAGAAAGAATATTATAACTTTCCCAAAGGGGTTGTCTTAAGCCTATATGGAGAAGTGAAGGAGAATGGGGAAATTGAGACTTCAATAATGAAGGCAGATTCTGCTATTTATTTTAAAGGTGAATACCTAGAGGCATATGGAAATGTTGAGCTTACAGGCTATGATGGTGTATTGCTTCAAACCAGTTTTTTAAATTGGGATGAAAAGAATAGATGGGTCTCTACTACTGAAAAGGTGTATATTTATGAAAATGGTATGAAAAAGACGAGTGATGGTCTTGAAGCGAAAGACGATTTCAGTTATTATAAATTTGTTAACTTAACAGGAACAATATCATTAGATGCTAAGAAAACTGAGTAATGTTATAGAGTATGTATGGGCAATATTTGCGGTTGCATGTATCGTTATGTCCATCGTTAATTACAGTGGGGGAAACAGTGAAGATGGACTATTCTTTGGCAGTTTTGCCTTAGTGGGTGTCGTTATGTATCTTATTAGAAGAGCATTTAGGAAACGTCTGGAAAGATCTAATCAGAAATAGGTGAGTATATCTATTGTGATCATATTAGCTAGTTTATTATTCTCGGCTTTTTTCTCGGGAATGGAGATAGCCTTTGTTAGTTCCAACAAATTACACATTGAATTAGAGCGTAGCAAAGGCTTCTGGTCAGCAAGGTTGCTGTCTAAATTTTTAGACAATCCTTCTAGTTTCATTGCAACAATGTTGGTGGGGAACAACATAGCTTTGGTAATCTATGGATTGCAGATGGGTGTTTTGTTAGAGCCATTGTTGAATAATCATATAGGCTCTGGTTTTGTAGTCCTATTATTGCAAACCTTGGTTTCCACACTTATTGTCTTGGTTACTGCAGAGTTTTTACCAAAGGCAATATTCAATCTATATGCTAATAAGCTTTTGAAAGTTTTTAGCTTTCCAGTTTCTATACTATACCTTGTGTTATTTCCCATTGTATGGATCTTTACGGGTATATCCAATCAGATTTTGCGTCTATTAGGCCAAAATATGGACGATGAAAAAAAGATATTCGCTAGAATAGATTTAGAGAATTACTTGGACCAACATACCTCAGGTATTCCTGCGTCAGAAGAAGTGGAAACAGAAATTCAAATCCTTCAAAATGCATTAGATTTCTCTAAAGTGAAAGCCCGTGAATGTATGATTCATAGGACGGAAATAGTAGCAATGGACGTTTCTTCTACTATAGATGAATTACATGCTGAATTTGTAGAGACTGGTTATTCTAAAATATTGATCTACGAAGAGAATATCGATCACGTAATAGGTTTTACGCATAGTTTTGAATTATTCAAGCGTCCTAGGGACATTCGTGAAATATTAATTCCTATAGCCACGATTCCAGAATCGATGTTGGCAAATGATATATTGAATTTGTTGACTAAAGAACGGAAAAGTATTGCCGTGGTAATAGACGAATTTGGAGGTACTTCTGGGCTGATTTGTTTGGAAGATGTTATCGAGGAGATATTTGGGGAGATTGAAGATGAACATGATAGTATTGATTTATTAGAACAGAAAGTAGGAGAAAGTGAATACTTGTTCTCTGCTAGATTGGAAATCGACTACTTAAATGAACAGTATAGATTAAAGTTAAAAGAGTCTGATGAATATGAGACTCTCGGTGGCTTACTACTACATCATTTGGAGGATATTCCTAGTGAAAATAAAAAAATCCGAATTGGAGATCATCGCTTTACGATCGTGAAAGCCCAGCAAACTAGGTTAGAAGAAATCAAGGTTGCGGTGGACTATTACCTCGAATAGAAGAAAAATCACATTTAATGTATACAAGCTAAGGCTAAGACTTTTATCATAGGTTGAAGTTTTGTATATTCGTGGGCTAAATAAAAAAACATACATTAAGAATGGCATCATTAGAAAGCATACGTAAACGTTCTGGACTTTTGGTAGGAGTTATAGGGCTGGCATTATTCGCCTTCCTTTTAGGTGACCTTATGGGTTCAGGAAGTAAAATTTTCGGTGGTCAACAACGTATCTTGGGTGAGGTAAATGGTACAGCCATTGATCAGAAGCAATTTGAGGTAGAGTTGAAAAAACTGGCGAATGCTCAGCAAAACGGTAGTGACGATTCACAGCTAAGAAAGCAACTTTGGAATGATAAAGTTAACACTATTCTTTTAAACGAAGAATATGAGTCTACTGGACTGAGTGTTACTTCTGAAGAGCTTTTGGCGATTACTTCTGGATATGGAGGTGCCGAGATGAGTGATATCGCTCGTTCAATTTTTGGTATTCAACCAGGTCAAGAAGTCTCTGTTTCACAATTGAGTCAATCACTTCAGTCGTTAAGAGAGAGTGATCTAGGTCGTTATAACCTGATCATTGATATGATTAGAAAGCAATACTTGAATACAAAATACAATACTTTGGTTCAAAAGTCTTTCCAATCTACTACCAATGAAGCTAAGGAGTACTTTGCTCAGCAAGGTAAAACGGCTACTGGTCAGTATATCTATAAAAACTATAGTACAATTCCTAATGAGTCAATCTCATTGGAGAATGATGATTATCAAGCATACTATTCTGCAAACCTTCAGGATTTCGAAGGTGGAAGTGAGCGTTTGATCAAATATGCAGTCTTCGAGGTAGCGGCTTCTGCTAAAGACATTGAGTCTTCTAAAGAGAAAATGACGACTTTGTTGGATGAGCAAATTATTGAAAATACAATATACAAGGTTACGGACACTATATCTGGATTTAGAAATACAACAGATATGAAAGGGTTCTTACGTGAAAATTCTGATGGAATATACAATCCAGCTTATTTTGCAAAAGGACAATTGTCTGCTTCTATAGATGATATAATGCATAATTCAGAGATTGGAACAGTAGTAGGTCCTTTCTTAGAAGGGAATACATTCAAGGCTGCTAGATTGATGGATAAGCGTAATGACTCTGTTCAAGTAGCTATGTTTAATATTGATGTGTTGGTATCTGATCAAACGAGTTCTGAAATTTTCTCAAATGCAGGTAGATTTGCAATGAATAATTCTTCAGTTGAAGATTTTGATTCAAAAATTGAAGAAGATCAATCAATTCGTAGCTTCGGAATGAAGTTAAATGAAGAGACAACAAACGTTACTGCTGTTGGTGAAGCTCGTCAAATTGTACGTTGGGCTTTCAATGAAGAAAGAAAAGCTGGTGATCTTAACCGTTTTGAATTAGGTGATAAATTCGTTGTTGTAATGCTTGAAAACAAACTTGATAAAGGAGTTCGCTCTTTAGAGGATGTTAAAGCTGGTATCGAATTGATCGTATTACAAGAAAAGAAAAAGGCGATGCTTTTGGCGCAGTTTAACAAGGATAAAGCAACTACTTTTAGTGCTACAGCAACAGCTATGGGTATTACTCCCGTAGACTTTAGTGCTGTTCCATTTTCATCATCATCATTAACAGGTGTTGGATATGAGCCTAAAGTAATTGGTGCTATGTTTAGCATTGAGTCTGGTGCAATGTCTGAAGCGATTGTTGGAGCAAATGGAGTTTACTTCTTACAAGTAGATGGATTTGAAGATACACCAGCGACGAATAATTTTGACGCTATTCAGTCTCAATTGCAAAATGCTTTCCAATTTAGAACTGGAGAGATCATTCCTGCACTTAGAGATGCTGCCGAAATTGATGACAATAGAGTGGACTTCTTCTAATATAGAATCCGAAAAAATAAGATTCATTTGAATCTAGGTTTAAAGAGCGTTGGTATTTATTTACTAACGCTCTTTTCTTTTGTACCTAATAATAGTATTGAAAGGCTTAAATTGTCTACTTGAAAAGTAAAATGTATTCGAGATGAAAAATAAAATATATCTAGTTCTTATCGTTGCGATGGCATTCGTTAGTTCTTGTAAAGAGTTGGCAGGAATATCTGGGCTAATCACAAATTGTGAATTTAGTTTAGCGAGTATAGATAGTTATAAAGTAGCAGGGTTTAATCCCGCAGGTAAAGATAACATTACAGATTTTAGTTTTTTAGATGCCGCTAAATTGACTACAGCCTTATTTGAAAAGGATCTACCAATCAGTATGGTTGTGAATGTCAAAGTGGATAATAAGGGGGCTGATGTGTTCTTGAATAAATTGGATTGGATTGCCTTATTAGATGAAAAGGAAATCTTGGAGGGTCGCGTGTCCGAGGCCATTAATATTCCTTCAAAAGGGAGTAGTCTTGTGCCTTTACGGGTGAAATTGAATTTGTTTGAGGTATTGAAAGGAGAATCTGGGAAAGTAGTATTGGAAACGGCCTTAAGTTTGATAAATGGGGAGATGCCGTCCACGGATTCAAAATTGAGCTTTAAAATAAAACCAACCTACAATATTGCAGGTTCTGAATGGCAATATCCAGACTATATAGTCATTAATCCTTAATGATGAGATTTGATTAAATAAGAAAGGCACCTAATTAGGTGCCTTTCTTATTTTGGTAGTATTTATGCTTCTACAATAACAGAATCTTCCGTTTTAGTGACTTTTACCAGTCCCATTTTAGAAAGTCCTTTCATTCCTTTGTCCCAAGCTTTATTGCTTAGTCCAGTAGCAGCTTTTAGTTCATTCAAAGGCATTGTTTTTTCCTTTTTAATAAGGTCGAAAATTGCCTTTTCGTTGTCTTTCAATTCTACAGCTTTCTTCTCTGGTCTCATTTGAGGGAAGAACAATACTTCTTGAATAGAAGGGTTGTCTGTAAGAAACATAACCAATCTGTCTATTCCAATACCTAAACCTGCCGTAGGTGGCATTCCGTATTCTAGGGCTCTCAAGAAGTCTTGATCGATATACATCGCTTCGTCATCTCCTTGTTCACCTAGCGCAACTTGCTTTTCAAACCTTTCTCTTTGGTCAATTGGATCATTCAACTCAGAATATGAATTGGCAATCTCCTTTCCACAAACGATCAATTCAAAACGCTCTGTTAATCCTGGTTCAGAACGGTGTTTTTTGGTCAATGGAGACATCTCCTCAGGATAATCTGTAATGAATGTTGGTTGGATATAGTTTGGTTCACATTTCTCTCCGAAAATTTCGTCGATAAGTTTACCAGTACCCATGGTTTCATCTACATCAATAGCGTTGGCTTTAGCCCACGTTCTAAGCTCATCTTCTGATTTACCCTTGATATCATATTCTGTAAAGTCAATGATTGCCTGACGCATTGTAACACGTTTGTATGGCGCTTTAAAGTCAATTTCTTGACCATTGAATACAGTTTTGGTTGTTCCGTTTGTAGCTTCTGCTACATGCTCTAATACGCCCTCAGTGAAGTCCATCATCCAATTGTAGTCTTTGTAGGCTACATAGATTTCCATGGCTGTAAATTCAGGATTATGTGTTCTATCCATCCCTTCATTACGGAAGTTTCTAGAGAACTCATAAACTCCTTCAAAACCACCAACAATTAACCGCTTAAGGTATAATTCATTCGCAATTCTTAAATACAATGGAATGTCCAATGCATTATGATGGGTGATGAAAGGTCTTGCAGCTGCTCCACCTGGAATAGCTTGTAATACCGGAGTATCTACCTCCATATAGCCATGATCATCAAAATAATCCCTCATGGATTTCACAATACGTGTTCTCTTTTTGAAGATTTCACGTACTTCGGGATTGACAACTAAATCTACATATCGTTGTCTGTATCGCAATTCTGGATCTGTAAATGCATCAAATACATTCCCATCCTTATCCTCTTTTGGAAGTGGAAGTGGCTTAAGTGATTTACTTAATAAAGTAAATTCTTTTACCCTCACAGTTGTCTCTCCAACTTTTGTTTTGAATAGTTCACCTACTATTCCAACAAAATCCCCTAGGTCAAGTAGCTTCTTATATACTTCATTGTACATAATTTTATCTTCACCAGTACAGATTTCATCTCTGTTGAAGTATACTTGTATACGGCCTTCACTATCTTGAATTTCAGCAAACGAAGCTTTACCTTGAATTCTCCTTGCCATCAATCTTCCGGCAAGGATAACCTTTTTACCTTCCTCAAAATTTGCCTTTATATCGGCTGAATTCGTATCTATTGGATACAATGCTGCTGGATACGGATCCAGTCCCATTTGACGAAGTTTAGACAGCTTTTCGCGTCTTTCCAGTTCTTGTTCAGATAATATTCTCATCGTTTCTTAAATGTGATGTTTGAGGAATTGTATGTTCAATCCCCCGAAATTCGATGCAAATATACAAAGCAAATATCTTTTAATGGCTAAAATTAGCGTTAAGGACTCTTTTTTAACGAAATATCAAACTTTCGTGTGATTTATGAATCATTAAATAGAAATGGGCTTTGTACTTGATGTGCTGTAATTAGTCTATTGGAAAGCCTTGATGGCATCAGCCAATTTGCGATTATCCGCTAGACGAGGTACTTTATTTTGTCCACCTAACTTCCCGATAGAATCCATATACAAATTGAAATGTCCCTTTTTTAACGGATGAACAACTATAGGTTTCAAAATGTTTCCATCCAATAAATCCTTATAATATGGGTTCAGTTGTTGCATTTCGAAATCTAAACTTGCCTTGAATAAATCCATTTCTTGAGGAAATTCTTCAAACTCAATCAGCCATTCATGATAAGGCAATCCTTCTGTTGGATTTACTTCTGGGGCAACGTGGAATTCATTTATTTGCGCTGGGTATTTTTCTACCGTTCTTCTCAGGGCTTCTTCTACTTCGTATGCGATAACGTGTTCTCCAAAAGCAGAGGTGAAATGTTTGATTCTTCCTGAAACGACTACTCTATATGGCTCCTTAGAAATAAAGCGAACGGTATCCCCAATATTGTATGCCCAAAGACCTGCATTGGTAGAGATGATAAGTGCATAATCTACATTCATCTCAACCTGCTCCAGGCTTAGACGAGTTGGGTTATCATTAAAAATTTCTCCTGCTGGCACAAATTCATAAAATATTCCTCCATCTACAAGAAGTAGCATTCCCTTTTCATTGGGTCTATCTTGGAAAGCGAAGAATCCTTCTGAGGCTGGGAAAAGTTCAATAGAATCGACACGTTTACCAATCAGGTCTTCAAATTTTTGTCGATAGGGTTCATAGTTTACCCCTCCATAAACAAAGAGATCAAAATTTGGGAAGATGTCCATAATCTTTTGCCCACCACTTTCTTCTTTTAGCTTCTCAAAATACATCTGTACCCAAGACGGTATGCCACTTATTAGCCGCATATCTTGAGGAAGTGTTTCTTCTACAACTGCAGCAACTTTTGTTTCCCAGTCTTCAATACAATTTGTTTCTAGACTTGGGAGTCTGTTTTTTTGTAAATATTTAGGAACGTAATGAGCTACTATACCAGATAGTCTTCCACTAGGTACTTTGTGGTCATGATTTAGCGTAGGAGAGCCTTGGAGAAAAATCATTTTACCATCTGTAAAGTTCGATTTTCCACTTACAGCGATATAATTGAGCAATGCATTTCTAGCAGCTTCAATTTGATTTTTGAGTGATTTTTTGGTGAGCGGTATGTATTTGGCACCAGAAGTTGTTCCAGAAGTCTTGGCAAAATATAAGGGCAATCCTGGCCAAAGGATGTTTTCTTCGCCGGCTACTACTCGGTCGATATAGGGTTTCAATTCTTCATAATCTCGAATTGGGACCTTTTTGATAAAGTCTTCATGAGAGGAGATAGTATCAAAGGAATGTTGTTTTCCAAAAACAGTTTTTTTTCCATTTTTTAATAGAGATTGGAAAACTTTTTCTTGGCTTTTAAAAGGTGAATTACTCCACTTGAGGATGTTCTTACGTATTCTTTTTGCAAAAACTTTACTCAAACTAGGCTTGAATCCCTGCATCGTAGCTTATTTCTAAGTTGTATAATTAATGATTTAAAAAAGGATAGCTTCCTCTGGATCAATAGGGTACCCATTGTACCAAAGCTCAAAGTGAAGATGAGGTCCATGGCTTAGCTTTCCTGTATTTCCTATGATAGAAATTACTTCTCCATATCGAACATAATCGCCTACTTTTTTGAGAAGAGCAGAGTTGTGTTTATATATGCTAAGAAGATCATCCTTGTGTTGAATTGCTATGATATAGCCATTGTCACTCGTCCAATCAGCCATGATAACTGTCCCGTTAAGAACCGCTTTTATAGGCTCATTTGGATTGGCTACTAAGTCAACCCCAAAGTGTTGTTCTTCACGATTAAATTTGTCCGTTATCAATCCTTGAATTGGTGTAAAAAAAGCTCTGCTCTTAAGACTTTCCTCTTCATTGGTGACTTCAATAGTATTGAACTTTTCTCGATTTTCAATTTTCTCGATGAAGTCGATATTTTTTTCTGTTTTATTTAAAACTGGAGGCTCTTGTTTTATAAGCGTATCATCGTGTCCCGTTGGAAGAATTGTGTCTCCATTCTCTAAGATTATTGCTATATTTCGATAAAAGGACTCATTTTTATCGGAGAGATCCACGATGCTATCCAATTGTTCATTGATAGCAATAAGTTCTTTCTTTATTTTTGAAGAAGGTACTCCTGGAATATATTCTCTAAGCGAAGTTCTTGAAATAAGTAAAAAAGAAAGAATAAAAACAATAAAGGAAAAGCCGATAAGGGAGACAAACATTTGCCTACTTGTAAATCGTATGATGGATGGCAGGTGCTCATTCTCTTCGGTAGTTCTTACAACCCGAAATTGAGTGGACTCCTGTTGATCAAAATCCTTGTCTTTATTTTTTTTTCTTTTCAAAATGCTAATGCAAAGAGTTTGTTAGGGTTAGACAACCATACATTGCCCTATTACTTGATAGCAATTTAGGGCATAAAATCATTTTATGATAAGAAATACTAATTTAATCCCATTTTGATATACTAAAACCTGTAAAATCCCGTAAAAAGAGAAGATTAGAAGTGATAAGCCGAAAAAAACAGATAAATTTGTTTTGCTTTATGAGGCAATTGATAATTGTTATATTCCTTTTAATGCACATTCAAATGGAGCAATTGTTCTATTCGACAGATTAAAATTCAGCATGTTGAAAACGAATCGACTATTATATTTTACCCTTTTTATAACCGCAATATTGCTTTCTGCTTGTTCTACTCGAAAGAATAAGAAGATCAATAGGGCATATCATGCCATGACGGCACGATATAATGTTTATTTTAATGGGCAAGAAGCGTTTAATGAAGGGCTTCGAAACTATGAAATAAATTTGCAGGAGGATTTTGAGAAGATTCTTTCGGTACGGAAGATGGGATCCGAAAGTGATGCTACGAGTTTATTTCCGGATATGGAACTTGTCATTGAAAAATGTACGAAATCCATAAAAAAACACTCAATGAAGATTAAAGGAAAGGAGCGTAATAGCTGGATTGACAATTCCTTTTTACTATTGGGTAAAGCTCATTTCTTTAAACAGGATTTTGTAAGTGCGCAAACTGTTTTCAATCATACCACAACTTTAAGAGGTCAGGATAAGGTGATTGACGCAAGAATTTGGTCTGCGGAATGTCAAGTTCAATTGGGGAATCACCAAATTGCTGAGGCAAATTTGGAGCATATTATTGAGAATTACCCCTTAGATAATAAGCAGAAGCTTCACTTGCTAGAGGTTCGTGCTGAATTGTATAAACGAATAAATGAATTTGAAGCGGCGGCATTGACACTTACGGAAGCTTTAGAGCTTACCAAGAAAAGAGAAAAGCGCGCACGTTATTATTTTATTATAGGTCAGTTATATCAGAAAGTAGATGAAAATAAGAAATCTAAGGAATACTTTCAATTGGTTGAAAAAACGAGTGCTGATTATGAATTAGTATTCAATTCATTATTGTATCAAGCTAGGGCTTATGATTCTGAAAGTGGTGGCTTAGAAGAGATAACTGAAAGGCTTATAGCTATGGCTGATGATCCTAAAAACAAGGATTATCAAGATCAAATTTATTATGCCTTAGGTATCATCTATCAAAATGATGACAACCTTCCTGTGGCTCTCGAAAATTTCGAAACTTCCCTGAATAAAAACATTGATAATACGAACCAATTAATCCGTTCTCACCTTAGTCTAGGAGATATTAAGTTTGATTTGAAGCAATATCAACCTGCACAAAAGCACTTTGATGAAGTCATGAACTTAATCACTGATGAATATCCTTCTTATAGAAGTATTAAGGGGAAATGGAATTCACTGACCGAATTGAGTACCTTATATACTAAGATTGAATGGAACGACAGTTTGAAACTTCTGTATGGTTTGACAGAGGCTGAGCAAAGCGCCATTGTAAATGAATGGATTTTAGCTTGGGAAGAGGAGGAGCTGGCAAGGAAAGAAGATGCTGCAAAAAAGTTGCAACAATTAGAAAATAAAGCCAAATCTAAATTAAGCGAAAGTAAAAAGGATGGAAACAATTGGTATTTTTCTAACCCTGGCTTAATAACTGCCGGGAAAAAATTGTTCATTGAACGATGGGGGAATAGAGGGAAGGAAGATCATTGGAGAAGGAAAAATAAAGAAAAGGCACTGGTGATTGAGAGTGATGATATTGAGGAAGAATCGGATTCACTGGTAAATGGAGAGAGTGGAAAACTTGCCCAGGTATTGGCTGAGATACCAAAGACTGAAGAAGAGTTTGTAAATCTGTTGGAAGAAAATGCAGAGGCCTATTATCAATTGGGGATGATTTATAAGGAGCAATTGATAGACATGAAAAAATCAGAGTCTAGCTTTGTGATTGTAGTGGATGATTATGAGAATTACTCTAGGATTGAAGCAGTATGGTACCAACTTTTTAGAATATATAGCCTAACAGGTCTTCCCGAGGAGGCTGCTCAGTTCAAGCAAATGATCTTGGATAAAGATCCTGATTCCCAATATGCCAAGCTTGCAAATAATGAAGCCTTAAGCTCATCCGAAGGGAAGGTAGCTGAGGATTCCTATAATGAGGCATTTATTGCTTTTGAGTCTGGTGATTATACTACGGCTATTGCAATGGCTGAGGATTTTACACTTCTACATGAAAAACATTTATTATTGCCGCGTTATGCTTTATTGAAAAGTTTTAGTATTGGTGCTAAAGAAGGTAAAGCCCCATATATTTTAGCTTTGAATGAAGTGAAAGCTCAATACCCAAATAGTTTAGAAGGTGTAAGAGCCATGGAAATTTTATCCGTCTTGGAAGGGAATAAAGATAATTTCGATTTATCAGCGTATGATTCGGATTTGAATACACAGTACTTCTTCATAGCTATTGTAGATAGGGGAAAATCTAAAATGTCGAAGGTGACTGGAGAGATGTCCAATTTTAATAAGCAATCCTTTAAAAGTTCCAGTTTAACCATTAAGGAATTGGTGTATGAGGATGAGCTATCAATTGTAAGTGTAAAACTTTTTGATGGGGCTGTGAAAGCAATGAAATATTTGGAAGTATTTGAAAAATCGCAGGTTTATAAGCAGACGTTGAAAAATAGTAATGCTCAAATTTTCGTGATTAGTTCAAAAAATTATACTACTTTATATAAGAGAAAAAATATAAAGGAATACGAAGCTTTTTATGATAAGTATTTGGCTGGATTAAAATAGTTGCATAATGTATACTCCAAGTAATAAAGAGAAAAAAGAAGGCCGTACTAAAATGAATGCTTATGTCCGTTTTTCTGGACTCGCTTTCCAAATGGGAGGTATTATTTTAGCAGGTGTTTGGGGGGGGATGAAGTTGGATGAACATTTCCAATATGATCAGCCATGGTTCACTATTGGATTATCTTTATTAGCAGTTTTTGGAGCTTTATATCAGGTTATAAAGCAAGTGATAAGTATAGGGAAAGAAGATGAAGACGCATAAGTTGAAATGGTTTTTGGGGAGTTATGGTCTATTATTGATTCCCTTTTTAGTGCATGGCATCTTTGCCGGAAAGTATTGGGCTGAGTCCTTGAAATATTTTTTACAATTTTATTATCTACTTTATTTTATGTGTGGTGTAGTAATCACCATGGTTTATGTGTTAGCCAAAAAACTAAAAGATAAACTGGGCTATATTTTTATGGGCCTTATGCTTGCAAAAATGGCAATCTCCGCAGCGTATCTATTCCCAATTATTAAGGATGTTGAAGATCCCAAAATGCTGGTTGGTCATTTTATGATCCTTTATATTAGTTCTTTACTTATTGAACTATTGGTAATTGTGAAATTGCTAAATAAGCAAAGTTTATCTAGTGAATAAAAAGGTAAACGATTAACACTGACTAGCCTCCAACGAAAGCTTGGTTGATTTCTCTTTTCCAACTTGTAGCTTTTTGTACCATAGCAAAGGTTCCAAAAAAGAAAATGGGGGCAAGTAGGAAAAAGGTAAACCATCCTTCGCTGTAAGCAGCAAAAAATGGAATTGAACCAATGAATAGTGCTACTGTAACTTGGAATAAATAGGCGATTGAATACATAAGCTTATAGAGCCAAGTAAAACTAGAGTTTCTAAAAGCCTCTTCTTCTTTACGGAATTTTTCATACCGCATTTTTGCTAATTTGGCTGCCCTTACTTTGGTAGCCTTTTCTCTTGCTGCTCTGGTGGCTTCCTGTCTAGTGTTGGTCTGTCTGGCTTCCTGCCGCTTTGAATTACTATATGATTTCCCATAATTATCCATCAAGTATTTATAAGCTCGATGGACACGTATAAAGCTTTCTTTAGCAGAAGAAGCGGGGTTTACATCTGGGTGGTATTGTTTAGCCTTTTCCCGGTATGCTCTTTTTATAGTTTCCTTTCCAGCGTTGATTGGAATTCCTAATATTTGGTGGTGATATGACATGTGTTGCTGGATTGAAAGTTCTATAATTACTAAATCATTTTAACCTGTATAATATTTACAGGACAGGCCTCCGCTGCTTTGACATTCTCGTCAAAGGCAGCGTCATCCGTTCTTAGGGTATGGAATCCTTTTTTATTAATGGCTCCAATAAGGGTTACTTTACCGTCTTTTTTTGACATTCTCCATTGATCAAATGCCAATTCAACACAGTAATTACACCCAATACATTTATGTCTTTGATGAGATATTACAATCATTCTGCATCCACTATTTTGTATAGTTTATCTGAAGAACGAATAATATTCTCTAAAGGAATCGTACAGCTCTGACCTCTTTTTGCAATGTCGGATTTTTGGTCGTCCACCATCATTTCAGTTACAACAGATTCAAAAACACCAGTTGTAGGTCCTGTTACCAATATACGGTCCCCGACTTGTAGTTTCTGTGCTTCGATTTTGAATTCAGCGATTTGAGGTTTTTTATAGTAATGAACACCTCTTCCTAGGAATACTTTCTTTTGTACTGCTTTTGAACCACTGCTATCTGTCCATTCTCCTAATTTCTGACCGAGTAGATAACCACCCCAGAAATCACGATTGTATACCGTTCTCAGCTGAGTCATCCACTCTTCAACTCTCTCCTTTGTGTAATTCCCTTCGTAGTAAGCATCTATAGCCTCTCTATAAGCCTTGATAACTGTTGCTACATATTCAGGTGCTTTCCCACGACCTTCAACTTTAAGTACTTTTGTACCTGAGTCAATAAGTTGGTCCAAGAAATCTATGGTGCATAAATCTTTTGGAGACATGATATATTCATTGTCTATTTCCAATTCATGTCCATCTTCTAAATCGATAACTTTATACTTTCTTCTGCAGTTCTGTACACAGGCTCCTCTATTAGCTGAAGAATTAGTTGTGTGAAGACTTAGATAGCATTTTCCAGATACAGCCATACAAAGTGCACCGTGACCAAAGACCTCTATTTCTATCAGGTCTCCTGAAGGCCCTGTAATCTGATCTTTCTTTACGGAATCACAGATATGTCTTATTTGTCTAAGGCTTAGTTCACGGGATAGTACCATAACATCCGCAAAATGGCTGTAGAATTTAATGGTTTCTACATTTGTGATATTCAATTGAGTAGAAATATGAACTTCAACTCCTCTAGAATGTGCATAGTTGATAGCTGCTTGATCGGCTGCAATGATTGCAGTTATCCCAGATTCTTGAACAGCGTCTATTACCCGTTTTAATACAGAAAGGTCATGATCGTAAATAATCGTGTTTAAGGTAAGGTACGTTCTTACTCCTTTGTCCGAACATCTTTGAGCAATTTCTTCAAGATCACCTAGTGTGAAATTCATGGTTGCCCTTGCTCGCATGTTCAATTGGTCAACACCAAAGTACACGGAGTCTGCGCCATTATCTAAAGCTGCTTGTAATGCCTCCCAACCACCTGCGGGAGCCATTAATTCTATTCTACCACTTTCTGTCATGCCGCAAAAGTACGAAATATAGCAAATCAATGAAATCTACTTTCAAAAATACTTTTCCAATAAGATGACTATAGGTGAATTATCGTACTTTTTTAATCAATTTTTATAAATAATGGATAAAAGGACACCTGAAAAAAGGCATTGAACCATATCTACCAACATCCAACCTTCAATTAATTCAAATTGAACGGGAAGATAGGCGTATTTTCCCAATTGAATTGTAGAGAGTAATAATCCGAAATATAAACCAAAACGGAGACCTTCTTCCAAACCTCTATTTTCATAATTTTTCATAAAAATAAAGGATAGGATGAGCGCAAACCCAAATTGGCTAATCACCATAGGGGTCATTAACATCTCATCTTCTCCTCTCCATAAATTACTAGTATCACTATAGAGTGATTCAAATAGTATACTATGGAAAATATAGTCAGTGACAAAAATGGTTAGGAATACGACAAGAACCGAAATTATAAATCTTTTAACATTCATTTTTATGTTTTTTATATAAACTAATATCTTTTTGATACCTAAAAAGGTACAAAAAAAAAGCGGATTTATATTGCTCTTTAATTACGGGTTATTTTTAACTGTGTGACAATCATCAGTTTTTGTACAAAGTGGAATCCTTAAATTTGAAAATGAGATTACCGGAAAACAAGATGCTACGCTTGCTATTGGTTTGTATATTATGCTTGGTTATAGTGATAGGTCTTGTCCTGTTATTTCAGAATTTACTTAAATAAAATTTTATACGATGAAGAAAAATATGGGAAAGGCGGATAAGCTCATTCGTCTTATTATTGCAGCAGTATTTGCACTACTTTATATCAATGGGATAGTTGATGGCACTTTAGGGATTGTCCTACTTGTTTTGGCCAGTGTCTTTACCCTTACAAGTTTGGTTAGTTATTGTCCCTTATATGCGCCATTCGGATTGAATACTTGTAAAAGTAAAACAATCAAATAAAAATTAAATAGCAAAAAAAAGAGCCTCGAATGGATGAGGCTCTTTTGGGGTTTAAAGCTTGAAAATTAAAATACCTCTTTGGCAACTTTATAAATGTTGTCAGAATTTCCCATAGAATAAAAATGGAGGCAGGGAGCTCCATAATCAATGAGCTCTTTACATTGTTGTACAGACCATTCAACGCCAACTTGTCTAATGTCCTTATTGTTTTTGCAATCACGAACAGCCTTTACCAAGTCTTCAGGTAAATCTATATTGAACCTATGTGGCAAAACGGTTAAATGTCTTTCTATCGAAATAGGTTTTAAACCTGGAATGATAGGGACAGTTATTCCAGAAGCCCTACACTTATCTACAAAGTTGAAATACTTTTTATTATCAAAAAACATCTGAGTGACAATATAGTCTGCTCCTTTATCTATTTTTAGTTTTAGGAATTCCATATCCATATCCAGATTGGGCGCTTCATAGTGCTTTTCCGGATAGCCAGCTACACCAATACAGAAGTCCGATGGGGTAGGGTTGATAATGTCATTGTCTAAATATTTACCCTGATTCAATTGAACCACCTGGTCTATGAGCTCAGAGGCATACCTATGTCCTGATTCTGTAGGGGTAAAATAGGTTTCCGATTTTATAGGGTCACCTCTTAATACCAAAACGTTGTCAATACCTAAAAAGTTTAAATCAATTAAGGCGTTTTCCGTTTCCTCTTTGTTAAAACCTCCACAAATTATGTGCGGAACAGCATCTACTTGGTAGTGATTCATTATGGCAGCACATATACCTACTGTTCCTGGACGTTTCCTAGTTGAGATACGTTCAAGAAGCCCATTGCTATGCTCTTTGTAAACATGTTCCTCTCTATGGTAGGTGACGTCAACAAATGGTGGTTTAAACTCCATTAACGGATCCATAGCCTTGAAAACAGATTGTATATTTGCTCCCTTTAGAGGGGGAAGTATTTCAATAGAAAATAGGACATCTTTTGCCTGGGCTAAATGGTCTTTTATTTTCATAGTTTATTCTTTTCTTAGGTTAATCTGTTGATGATGGCAATAAAACAGATAATGTCTTTTTGGCTTCTTCAATTGTTATTTCCATGCTCTTGGCATAACTATTTACTTGATCGAAATCTATTTTCCCCAATCCGAAATATCTAGCCTCAGGGTGAGAGAAATAATATCCTGAAACAGCAGCTCCTGGATGCATTGCTAGACTTTCCGTTAGCTTGATTCCAATGTTTTTTTCGGCATCCAATAATTCGAAAATTCGAATTTTTTCTGAATGATCTGGACAGGCTGGATACCCTGGTGCCGGTCGAATTCCTTGATACTTTTCTCGTATCAAATCTTCATTTGACAATTGTTCTCCTCCGCTAAATCCCCATTCAATTCTTCTAATTCTTTCATGTAAGTATTCAGCGAAGGCTTCAGCAAGCCTATCAGCCAAGGCTTTTACCATGATGGATTTGTAGTCGTCTAACTCTTTTTCATATTGGCTAGCAATTTCATCAGCACCCTCAATACAAACAGCGAAGCATCCCATATAATCTTTAAAACCTGTTGATTTTGGTGCTATATAGTCTGACAGCGCAAAGTATTTATTTCCTTTCTTCTTTTCACTTTGCTGCCTTAGGGTGATCAGTTTATTGATTTGAGTATCCTGCGATTTAGGATCATATATTTCAATGCAATCGTTCTCCAAGCTGTTTGCAGGGAATAATCCAAATACCCCATGAGCATGCAGTCTTTTTTCCTTGACCAATCCCGTTAACATCTGTCTAGCGTCAGAATATAATCTATGCGCCTCTTCGCCAACCGTTTTATCACTCAAAATTTTCGGGAAACGACCGAAAAGTTGCCAAGATTGAAAAAATGGAGTCCAGTCAATATAGCGTTCTAAAACCTCTAGGCTGAAATTCTTCAGGATATGTACGCCTAGTTTATTTGGGACATTGATATCGTCTTCTTTCCAATCGATTTGGAATTTATTCTTCCTTGCAATTGCAATTGGAATGAATTGCTTACTCTTTTCGTTATTTAAATATCGATCGCGAATGAGTGTATGTTGGTCATTTAACTTTTGAACGAATGAAGGGCTATCCTTTTTACTCAGTAATGTAGATAGCGTAGTTACAGCTAATGAAGCATCAGCGACATGTACTACTGGGTTTTTGTACTCTGGGAATATCTTTACTGCCGTATGTGCTTTACTTGTTGTAGCTCCGCCAATTAGCAATGGAATATCAAAATTATGTCTTTCCATTTCCTGAGCCAAAAAGACCATTTCATCCAACGAAGGAGTAATTAATCCACTTAATCCAATAGCATCTGCATTGTGTTCCTTTGCAGCCTTCAAGATCTTATTTGCTGGAACCATTACGCCAAGGTCAATAACTTCATAATTATTACAGGATAAAACAACCTTCACAATATTTTTACCAATATCATGAACATCACCCTTTACAGTGGCTAAAACGAGTGTTCCTGCTTTTCGCTGAACGTCATCATCTCCATCTTCCATGAAGGGTAGGAGAGTTGCCACTCCTTTTTTCATCACACGAGCACTTTTCACTACTTGTGGTAGAAACATTTTACCAGCGCCAAAAAGTTTGCCAACGACCTTCATTCCATTCAATAAAGGGCCTTCAATAACATCTAACGCCTTACCATGTTTTTCCAAGGCTTCGAGTGCATCTTTCTCAATGAAGTCGTCTATTCCTTTAACTAGAGAGTGGGTAATTCTTTCTTCAAGGCTTTCCTCTCTCCACTTATCTAGTTTCTTAATTTTTTCTTTATTGTCCCCCTTTACTTCTTGGGCATATTCTAAAAGTCGCTCAGTGGCATCTTTTCTTCTAAAAAGTAGTACATCTTCTACACGAGTCAATAGTTCAGGTTCAATTGAATCATAGATCTCCAATTGAGAAGGGTTGACTATTCCCAATTTCATTCCTGCTTTGATGGCATGAAATAGAAAGGCAGAATGCATAGCTTCTCGCACTAGATTGTTCCCCCTAAAGGAAAAGGATACATTACTCAAGCCTCCACTAACTTGAGCTCCAGGTAGATTTTGACTGATCCATTCTGTCGCCTGAAAAAAGTCCAGTGCATTAAGGTTATGCTCATCCATTCCAGTAGCTACTGGGAAAATATTGGGGTCAAAAATGATATCATTCGCAGGAAAGCCTACCTTTTCAACAAGTACTTCATACGATCGTTTACAAATTTCAATTCTTCGATCTAAGCTATCTGCTTGTCCGACTTCGTCAAATGCCATGACTACAACAGCAGCACCATATCGTTTTATCTTAGTAGCATACTTTATAAATTCATCTTCTCCTTCCTTAAGGCTAATTGAATTTACAATACACTTTCCTTGAACACATTGTAGGCCTGCTTCCAAGATTTCCCATTTGGAAGAATCAATCATGATAGGGACTTTGCAAATTTCTGGCTCAGAGGAAATTAGGTGTAAGAAATGAACCATTGCTTTTTTCCCATCAATAAGACCATCATCCATATTAATATCGATGATTTTTGCTCCTCCTTCAATTTGTTCTCGAGCTATTTTAAGGGCTTCCTGATAGTCACCATCCTTAATGAGTCGTCTAAATTTCTTCGATCCAGCGACGTTGGTACGTTCACCGATATTGATGAAGTTAGACTCATCTGTGATGATTAATGGTTCTAGCCCAGATAGTTGTAAAGTCCTTTTCATTATATTTTCTTTAAAAGTGTTTATAAAAACACTTTAATTACCAGGCCGTAATGTTCCTGGGTTTATATTTTTCTGCTAATTCACTCAACAATTTAATATGTTGAGGTTTGGTCCCGCAACATCCACCTATGATGTTGATCAAGCCTAATTCAAGAAAAGATTCTACCTCTTCAGAAAATTCATTGGCAGATTGGTCATATTCTCCAAAGGCATTTGGCAAACCTGCATTTGGATAAGCGCAGATGGCAGAATTACTGATACGTGAAACCTGTTGTAAATAGGGTTCCATTTCAGCAGCACCTAATGCGCAATTCAATCCAAAGCTCAGCAATGGAATATGATTCACAGAAATTAAAAATGCTTCAGGAGTCTGTCCACTTAACAATCGTCCACTGGCATCTGTTATAGTTCCAGAGATCATTATTGGAAGCTTAAATCCTATTTCTTCAAAAACTTCTTCACAAGCAAATAATGCAGCTTTGGCATTCAGTGTATCGAAGATTGTTTCTATCAAAAGTAAATCTACACCACCTTCAATAAGACCTTCTATTTGTTCTTTATAGGCAGTTCTAAGTTGGTCAAAATTAATAGCTCGAAAGGCTGGGCTATTAACATCTGGTGACATAGATGCCGTTCGATTAGTTGGGCCAATAGACCCTGCTACAAATCTAGGTTTTTTGGGTGTAAGAGCGGTATATTTATCGGCCGCTTCTCTTGCTATACGAGCCGACTTCACGTTGAGTTCATAGGCTACTTTTTCCAACTCATAATCCGCCATTCCAATGGTAGTACTACTAAAGGTGTTGGTTTCTATAATATCAGCTCCTACCGCAAGATATTCTTCATGAATAGCTCCAATGATATCTGGTCTGGTTATAGAAAGTAAATCATTATTACCTTTTAGATCCAAATGGAAATCTTTAAATCGATCTCCTCGAAAATCAGCTTCTCCTAGTTTATATTTCTGGATCATGGTACCCATAGCTCCGTCTAAAACTAAGATTCTTTCCTTTAGTATTTCATCTATTTTCTTCACGTCGATCTTTTTTGTAATTGGTAATTATGCCAAAGCATTCAAAATATCGTTCAAGATATCTTCTGGATGTTCTAGGCCTACAGAGATACGTATTAATCCAGGACTAATTCCCACAGCCAATCTTTCTTGTTCAGTTAGTTTTGAATGGGTTGTAGAAGCAGGATGAGAGGCAATGCTTTTGCAATCTCCTAAATTTGTTGTTAAAGAACAAATAGAGAGTTTATTTAGAAAGTTAGCGCCAGCTTCTAATCCTCCTTTTAATTCAAAGCAGAACAGGGCCCCTCCATACTTCATTTGTTTGATGGCTAAATCATATTGAGGGTGGGACGGAAGGTGAGGGTAGTTGAGAGATGAAATGCCAGGATGGGATTCTAGTTGCTCCGCGATCCAATGCGCATTTTTAGATTTCTCTCTAACTCTCAATTCAAATGTCTCCAAACTATTGGATAATAACCAAGCATGAAAAGGTGATAATGAAGGGCCAGAATGTCTAGCAAAGGCACCTATTTCCTTGATTAATTCTTTTTTACCCAATATCACTCCTCCAAGGACACGGCCTTGACCATCAATGAATTTTGTCATTGAATGAACAACCAAGTCCGCGCCTAGATTTAAGGGCTTTTGAAGGATGGGTGTTGCGAAACAATTGTCTACTACAAAAATTAAATTATGCTTTTTTGCGAAGCTTCCTAGGGCTTCAATGTCTAGTAACTCTAGTGCCGGATTGGTTGGGCTCTCTATGAATAATACCTTAGTATTTTTATCTAAGCATGCTTCCCAATTTTCTTCCGTTGCATTTACATCAAAATAACTATGGGAGATTCCCCATTTTGGAAAAATAGTACTAAAAATTTGATGTGTAGAGCCAAATACGGATCTACAAGCTAAGATATGATCACCCTGAGATAGCAGTGCTGAAAAGCAAGTGAAAATAGCTGCCATTCCAGAGGCCGTAACCCAGCCGTCTTCGGCATTCTCTAATATACATAGCCTATCTATTAGCTCGTCTGTATTTGGGTTACTATATCTACTATATACAGTAGCCTCACTACCTTCCTCAAATGCCGCTTGCATGCTTTCTGCATCTGGAAAAGAAAAACTACTATTCAGATACAAAGGGCTGCTATGTTCACCATAAGAAGTGTGAGGTACATGGCTTCTTATTAATCGCGTATTATCGTGCATTCGGTTTGGTTTATGAGTTCATAACTATAGCTAACTTCAGCAGTTGGTTGAAGTATATGCGCTACAGAACAATACTTTTCAATACTAAGCGCTAAAGCTCTTTTTATTTTGTTTTCGGGGATATCTCCTTGTAAGTCAAAATGAATATGGACCTTTTCAAATACGGAAGGTGTAGCATCGCTTCTTTTTCCGTTTACCCTCACTTTGCAGTCACTTAGATCTAACTTCTGTTTCTTTAGGATATGAATTAGGTCAAAGGAACTACAAGATCCTAAGGCTGCTAATACTAGCTCCATAGGTCTGAAGCCTTTTTCTTCACCACCAATATTTATGGATGCATCCAGGTCAAGACAATAGGCGTTTGCATTATATGCTTTGAACTGAAAATCTCCCTTCTGTTTTTTTAGATGTATTTCCATTATACTAGAACTTGTTTGGATTCAATTTGTATACTCTTTTTGATCTCATCCCATTGTTTCAATTGTAATTCACAAGCGAAAAAATTTGAGCGAAAAAAATCAATATTATCCAATAGCCATTGTTCCTTTATTTGATAGAATGCATAGATGGAATCTCCTGATTTTATACTATCCAAAGCAGTTCCAGGAAGTTTTTTGAATGCATCTTCATGCTTAGAGTGCACGTAAAAGTGATGGCTTAATTTAGAGCCCAATCCCGCATTTGAGCTATGTGTATATTTGGAATAACTATATCGGTAACCCTTCTTTAGGGCGAGCAAATCAGCCAAGACTGCAGATGCGGTAGGTAGACTTCCAGCTCCTTTTCCGAAATAACTTTGTTTATCTGCAAATGCATTCAATAGCTCAATAGCATTATTTTCCCAATCTACATTCCACAGCTGGTCATTGTTGTCTACTAGTTGAGGCAGAACCTTGGCAGAAAGTCTTCCAAAGGTAGTGTAATTAGCGGTTGCTACCAATTTCACTTTATAGTTCAATTTCTTAAATAGAGTAACATCTTCCAGTGAAATATTGGAAATCCCAAGGTTTAAAATTCGATCTGGATGTATGTATTTCCCAAAAGCATGTATTGCTAAAAGACTTAATTTATACTTACTATCAAATCCATCTAAATCTCTCGTAGGGTCTACTTCAGCAAATCCTTTTTCTTGCGCCAATTTAATAGCCGATTCAAAAGATTTTTCATGTTCAAAAATATTTGATAAAACGAAATTACTAGATCCATTTAAGATTCCTCGTAGACCGTTTATCTTTTCGCCTTTATAGTACTGGTCTAAGAGTCTGATAACGGGTATTCCAGCACATACAGCTGCCTCATAGAGCAATTTACCACCAAAACGTTTTTCCAGTTGCTGAAATTCTTTCCAGTTTTCTGCTATAACTTTTTTGTTGGCAGAGACTACTTTTTTACCAGAGAGTAAGCTCGTTTTGATACTATCATAAGCCACTTTGTCATCGGAGACCAATTCAACGATGGTTTCAATTTCTTTTCGATCTATCCACTGATTGTAATTCTGCAATTTTGCTTCCACAGGAAACGCCCTTTTCTTCTTGGGATCTTTGACAGCAATATTCTGAATAGTGTAGCCATGGTTTTTTTCTGAAAGTAGCTTGTAAAACCCTGTTCCTACACATCCTAATCCAATGAGTCCAATATTCTCTGTATTAGGAACACTGTTGTTTTGTCGTTTAAATTCACGGATAAAACCTTCAATTTGTTGATACTCTATCAAAATAGCATCATGACCATAGTCGGATTGAATGGATTGCAATTGTACATTTGGTATATGCTCAGATAAGAATTGTTGTTCTTTAAATGGGAAAAGGACATCGTTTGCTATACCAATGATAAGCGTCTTTGCTTTTATTTGTTTTAATGCCTGAATGCAATTGCCTCGATTCCTTCCTACATTATGAGAGTCCATAGCCAAACTTAGATAGTAGTAAGACCAAGGGTCAAATCTACTGACGAATTTTTCACCCTGATAATTTTGATAGGCGATGCATTTATGATTTTCAATTACTTCATCAGAATCTTGTTGGCTTTCATCGTAAATATCATATGACCTATAGCTTAATAAAGCTATGGCTCGTGCTAATTTTAACCCTTCCTTACCAGCATTTTCATTGGTCGGATTTTTAAATGAGCTATCTATTTCCAAGGCTTTCCTTTGAGCTTCATTGAATGCAATTCCCCATGGAGAGTGCTTTGCATTGGTAGCTAAAAGAATAAGGTTCTTGATTTTTGATGGTGATTTAATGGCCCATTCCAGTGCAATTTGCCCACCAAAAGAAGCTCCTATCAAATAGTCTATTTTTTGAATATTTAGCTCTTTTCTTAGGATCTCAAAACTATTGACAATATCGCGAATCGTAAGTTTAGGAAAGTTACTTGGTCCTTCAGGCCAAGAATTTGGTGCGGTACTACCATAACAGGAGCCTGGGCTATTCGCGCAGATTACAAAATAGTCTTTGGCGTCAAATACTCCGTCTTTTTTAAAAAATGTTTGCCACCAAGATTGAAAGTCCGAATCGGATGTTAGGGTGTGATTGACCCATACCACATTGTCTTTCTTTTCATTGAGCGTACCATAGGTATGGTAAGTCAAGTTTAAGTTTTTGATACGGTCTTTTCTTTCGGTGTAGAATACACCACTGTATTGAAATGTTTTTCTAGACATAATCGAATGATTAATAGAAATTCAGGGATTTGATCCAGCGAGAGGCTGAATCTGAATAATAAATCCGGAAAAGTGTGGTGTATAAGTAGGCCTGATGGCGATACCTAGAGTTCGGAGTCCACCACTAAATCATTCGTTTTCCACAATAGAGAGTTGCCTCTGCTATGTTCAGAAATACGGTATTATGCCAGTATGTAAGTACAGTTGTGTTCATCGCTTTCTTTTTATAACTCCCCTAAGGGCAGGGTTTGGCACCTGTACAACAATGCTGTGTGGTTGCCAGAGGGTCATAGAGCCTGTTCTCTCACCTCTTCTTTATAAAACTTACTCCAATGGTAAGTGTAAAATGCTGGGGCAAATTTATGACAAATTATTTTATATATCCCAGCAATATTTCAAATAATTACTTTTTAGGTATCCTAAAGGATTGATTATTAAGTTTTTTATTAAAATAAAAAAGGTTGCAAACACACGTGTCTACAACCTTTTTAAAGTATAATTGAAGGATATTATATTCCTAAATCTTTTTTGATCGCGGCTATTTTATCTTTCAATGAATCTTTTGTCTGTTGGTAATTTTCCACAGAATCAAGTGCGCTATTTACACTAAAATAGAATTTAATTTTTGGTTCAGTTCCAGAAGGTCTTACTGTAATTTTTGAACCGTCTTCAGTGTAAAATTGCATAAAGTTTGAACTTGGCAATGCTACGATTGAACTAGAGCCATTGATCATGTTTTTATCCTCTAAAGACTTGTAGTCAATCATTCTAACTACTTTCGACCCGTTGATTGATTTGGGAGGTTTTGATCTAAATCCCTCAACCATTTGTGCAATTTCTTGAGCTCCATGACGGCCTTTTTTTGTAACAGAAACAAGGTCTTCCAAATAGAATCCATATTTCATATACATTTCTGCAAGAAGATCCTCTACATGTAGGTCTTTGGACTGAGCCCAAACCATCATTTCAGCAATCATACAACAAGCAGATACTCCATCTTTATCCCTTACGAGATCTCCAACAAGGTAACCGTAGCTTTCTTCACCACCTGCTAGGTACTTCTCTTTTCCTTCTTTTTCTCTAATTACTGCACCAATATGTTTAAAGCCAGTAAGCGTGTTGTAAACTTTTACACCAAAATCATTGGACATAGCGTCTATTAATTCAGTAGTAACAACCGTTTTAGCGATGAATTCATTTCCTTTAAGAAGCTCTAACCTTTGAGATCTTTTTAGGATATAATAGATTAATAATGCGCCTGTTTGATTTCCGTTTAGCAATTTTAAATTTCCATCCTTGCCTCTAATTGCAATTCCTACACGGTCGGCATCAGGATCTGTTCCCATAACTAGGTCACTATTCAATTTATCCGCTAATTCCATTGCCATTTTCAAGGCTGCAGGTTCTTCTGGATTTGGAGAGCTAACAGTGCTGAAATTGCCATCTACTATATCCTGTTCATGGACCGTGTGAATTTCATTAAAACCAAATTTTTCAAGGGCTTTACGTACCATGATAGCTCCTGTTCCATGAAGGCCAGTATAAACTATACTTAAGTCTTGTGCAGGAATTATGGTAGGAGATAAGCTCAAAGTTTTAATGGCGTTCAAATAGATGTCATCAGCTTCTTCACCTAAATATTCAACCAAGTCATCATTTCTTTCAAAATTTATGGCTTCATATTCTGTTTTAAGAACTTGATCTATAAGTTGTTTGTCAAAGGGGGCAACTATTTGACAGCCGTCATCTCCATACACCTTATAACCATTGTATTCTGGTGGATTGTGTGAGGCCGTAATTACGATTCCTGCTGAGCAACCTAAATGTCTTACGGTAAAGGAAAGTTGAGGTGTTGGCCTCAATTCGTTAAAGATATATGCTTTGATTCCATTAGCGCTTAAGATATCTGCAACGATATTAGAAAGTTCTAAACTGTTATTTCGGCAATCAAAAGCTATGGCTACTGAGCCATTTTCATATTTTTGATTTATAAGGTCAGCGAGTGCCTGAGTTGCTCTACCGAATGTATATTTATTTACCCTATTGGTACCAACCCCCATGATTCCTCGCATACCACCAGTTCCAAAAGCAAGGTCTGTGTAAAATGATTCAATCAATTCTTCAGAATTGGCAGTTATCATTTCTTGGACTTCTTTTTGTGTGACACTATCGAATGGTGCTTGAACCCATTTGTTAGCATTAGAATGAACGGTTGCAGTTAACTCAGTTTGGCTGTCCTTCATACGGATATTTTTAAGGGTATTGATCTTGTTGTTTTTGTAATGCTCAATTTAATAAAATTGGAGTACCCACCTAGGCTATATTGTAGAATTTAATTCAATAAATGCTACAGCTATTTGGAGAGTTATTTTATAAATAGGCAAAGGCAAAGATGCAAAATCTATCTCAAATCATATATATTTCATTACCTTTATTCTATTATTTTATTGATTATAATTATTTTATTAGTTGAAGTCCAGCCTAAACTTTTTTAGGCTTATTTAAAGATCTTGATATTCCGATTGATAACAGCAAGCGGTTGAATTATTCATTGCTGCGCTTATTATTTAATATCCCAAACTAACCTGTTGTGGTCTTGTGGTTGAATACTGTCATTCCCCAGTTCTATAGCTTGAAAATTTAAATAATTGGTTGCTCAGGATAATCAAGGATTAATGGACTATTTGTCCCAAAGAATTATTGTATTAAAATTATGGTATTTAGACAATTACTAATTACGGTTATTGTGTTATTGAGTCTACAATTACAGGCTCAAGACAAGTATGGTCGTTTGCCTTCTGATGATGAGTTAGCTACTTATCCATATTGGATAGAAATGATGCAAGATCCACATGCAAATTTTTTCGATACCCAGTATGCATTTGAAGTTTATTGGAAGGATAGAAAAGCTAGAAAGGGAGCAGGTTGGAAGCCTTTTAAAAGGTGGGAGAATTTTATGTCTACCCGTGTTTCAGAAATAGGTGTGAAACCTGCCGCTCAGGATATATGGAATGCTATTCAATATGATATGGCCATGCAATCTAGTGCTAGTTCTTCGGGAGATTGGACTGAACTAGGACCAATTTCCTTACCTGCAAATGGAACAGGACAACCAAATGGTCTTGGACGTGTAAATTGTATAGCCTTTCATCCAACTAATGCAGATACAATTTTTATTGGAGCTCCAGCTGGTGGTATTTGGAAAACCTATGATGGAGGAACAACATGGTCTTCCAATTCTGATAATTTGTCCACTTTAGGGATTTCCTCCATTTTGGTACACCCAAACTCTACTGATACAATGTATGTTGGGACGGGTGATAGAGATGGTGGTGATGCTATTGGATTAGGGGTATTACTAAGTGTCGATGGAGGGAATTCATGGGTTAGTTCAAATACTGGTATGGGGAATGCAACGGTAGGGGCTATGCTTATCGATCCTGCTGACAATTCTATTTTATTAGCTGCAACGAACCTTGGTATTTTTAGAAGTACAAATGGAGGCGCCTCATGGAGTTCTGTTGCTTCTGGAAATTATAAGGATATACGATTTATGCCCGGAAATTCGGCAGTAGTATATGCTACTAAAAGTGGAGACTTTTATCGGTCTTCAAATAATGGTTTAACGTGGTCTGTAATTGGAAGTGGAGCTGGTCTTCCTTCTAGTAATCGATTGGTGATTGGCGTTACACCTGCGGATTCTAGTTATGTATACGCTGTATTGACTGCTGGAGATAATACCTTCCAAGGGATGTATCTTTCAGTAGATTCTGGATTGACATTCACTGAGAAGTCCACGACTCCAAATATTATGGACTATTCAAGTGATGGAAGTGGAACAAGCGGTCAAGCCTGGTATGACTTATGTGTAGCGGTATCACCTACAAATGAAAATGAGGTATATGTAGGTGGTGTGAATGTTTTTAAATCAACAGATTCCGGAGCTAGTTGGACAATAAATGCACATTGGGTGGGTACAGGAGCTCCAGCAGTGCATGCGGATCACCACACCTTAGAATACTCACCAGTAGATGGAACATTGTATAGTGGTAATGACGGCGGTCTGTATTATCAGGCAGCCAGTACTAGTACATGGACAGATATTTCTAGTGGATTGGCTATTGCTCAATGTTATAAGTTGGGGCAGAGTGCGACCTCTTTGAATCATGTAATAGTAGGTTATCAAGATAACGGTACTGCTGTATATTCCAATGGCTCATGGTCCACTGAAATAGGCGGTGATGGTATGGAATGTATTATAGATTATACCACCACAAACTATATGTATGGTGCATTGTATTATGGTGCGATAAGAAGGTCTTCCAATGGTGGAATTAATTTCAGTTCCATTGCAGGTAATGGTGTAAATGGAATCACTGAGTCTGGAGGATGGGTAACACCTTATACTTTACATACAACCAATCCGAATACGATGTTTATTGGTTATAAGGATATCTGGAGAAGCACAAACGTTAAGGCTAGTTCTTCCTCTTCAGTTAGTTGGACTGAAATTTCGACTAGTTTAGGAGGTACGGGAAATTTCAATGTGGTTGAACACAGTGCTCTTGATACCAATGTTTTCTACGCCTCAAAGGGCGCAAGTATTTTCCGATCGGATGATGTAAATGCCGGCACGGTAACATGGCAAACTTTGACTGCTCCTGGTGGGAGTACTATTAAGGATATCCTCTGTCACCCTACTGATACAAATACGGTTTATATTGCTCAAGGAACTAAGATTTATGAATCAATCGATAAAGGGGTTACTTGGATAGATATTACAGGGAATATTAATAATTCAACCATTAAAAATTGTTTAGTGTATTCTCCTGTTTCAGGATCTGAAGGATTGTATGTAGGTTCTGATTATGGTGTGTATTTTAAACCAAATAATTCTTCCAATTGGAATAGCTATTCAAATGGACTACCTGTCTATCCAAAAGTGACAGAGCTGGAATTATTTATCAACGACTTAAGTCCAGCACAAAATTCCTTACGTGCAAGTTCTTACGGTAGAGGTCTATGGACTACCAGTATTTATGTTGATCCAAATACTCCAATTGTTGCTGATTTTTATAGCAGTGATTCTATCTCTTGTTTGGGAACGGTGGTTAACTTAATTGACGGGACTTCAGGGGTGCCTACTAGTTGGAGTTGGACGATAACTCCCTCAACCTTCAGTTATGTTGGTGGAACAGATTCTACTTCACAGTTTCCAGAGGTGAATTTCTCATCAGTTGGGAGTTATTCCGTTAGTTTAATTGTTTCCAATTCCACCTTATCTGATACGGTTACAAAACCTAACTATATTGAAATTACTGGTGGAGAGCAACTGTTTTTGGAATTGCTTACTGATAATTTTGCCTCTGAAACTTCTTGGATTTTATCAGATACTAACGGTACCGAAGTTCTGTCAGGAAGTGGATATGAAAACAATAGTTTGAATCTTGTAACTATGGATTGTCTTGTAGATTCTTGTTACACATTCACTATTTATGATAGTTATGGTGATGGGATTTGTTGCTCCTGGGGCTCTGGAAATTATATAATTACCAATTCAGCAGGAGATACCATGGCTTCTGGTGGTGTTTTTACGAACTCTCAAGTAAGTTCTATTTGTTTTACTCCTGTTGTCCCAAGTTTAGATTGTGATGCGGCTATTGATTTAACATGTGGAGAGATCTATGCTGGAACTACGCTTTTAGCAGATACTTCAATTTCCAATTATTCCTGTTCTTCTGAAGATGAAAGTGGTCCCGAGGTACTTCATAGGTTTGTACTTACAGATTCAGCTGATATAGAAATAGAATTGAATACGCTTTTAGACTTAAATATATATCTACTTGATAGTTGTCATCAGGAATCATGTATAGCCTTTGGGGATAGCACGATAAGTTTTGATGATGCCGCACCAGGAGAATATTTTATAGTTGTTGACGGTACAACTGGGGCAGCTGGGGCATATACCTTACACTATTACCAAGATGTAAACGCTACTATTTCAGTATCGAATAGTCAAATATGTGTAGGTGACTCCGTGCAGCTGAATGCCAGTGGAGCTAATGATTTTGCTTGGTCACCAGCTATTGGATTGAGTGACACCATAGGGAATGCCGTATATGCATTTCCAACTGTGACAACCACCTATTATTTGACTGGGAGTTCAAATGGATGTAGTTCAACCGATACTATTACCATTATAATTGAGAACCTTCCTGACTTAACAATATCTACAGACGTGGATAGTCTTTGTCAAGGAGATACTACACAAATTGATCTAGATGGTGCATTGGTGTATAGTTGGTTTCCTAGTGCTGGCTTAAGTTCGGATACAGGAGCTACGGTTTTGGCTTCTCCATCAATTACAACTACTTATTATATTACCGCTACTAGTGGAGTTTGTAGTGTATCTGATAGTATAACCATCTTCGTGAAGAACATTCCAATAGTTGAAATTTCGAGTACAGATACAATACTCTGTTCAGGTGAAAGTGTTCTTTTGTTGGTCGAAGGTGCTATTGACTATTTATGGAGTCCATCAGTTGGTTTGAATACGACAACTGGAGACTCTATATTAGCATCACCCACTTCCACAACCTTGTATACCGTAATAGGAAGCTCCAATGGTTGTTATGATACGGATTCAATTTTGGTAATCGTTAATACTATCCCGGATATTATTGTGGAAACAAATATGGATAGTCTTTGTACTGGGGATGTGGCTTTACTTACAAGTACTGGAGCAACTACTTATAGTTGGAGTCCTTCTAATGGATTAAATGCTACTAGCGGTGATTCTGTGCAAGCAAACCCAATCATTACTACCACTTATATAGTTACTGGAGAAATAGATGGCTGTAGCTCATCGGACAGTGTAACGATTGTTGTAAATGAATTTCCTTCCATCTCCATTTCAACCACCGATAGTGTGGTATGTTTGGGAGATAGCACGACAATTAGTGCCCTTGGAGCAGATAATTACAATTGGTCCCCATCGGCAGGATTGAACATGGTAAATGGTGCTACTATTGTGGCAAGCCCAATTGTAACCACCACCTATTTATTAACCGCCGAAAGCAATGGCTGTATAGGTTATGATTCCATCACGGTAATAGTGAATACCATTCCAGATATTCTTGTTTTAGCAGATACTACAGATTTATGTGAAGGTGATTTCACAGCATTGACAGCACTAGGTGCAGATAGCTACTTTTGGAGCCCATCAACTGGATTGAATTTAGTTACTGGAGATTCTGTTATTGCCAGTCCTTTGGTCACTACGACATATGTTGTCACAGGTCTTTCAAATGGTTGCGTAGCAATGGATAGTATTACTTTGGTGGTACATCCTGTGCCATTAATGGCGATTGAAACAGAGGATACTATTATTTGTCAAGGAGATTCTGTGGAGCTTTCGGTGATTGGAGCAAATAGTTATACCTGGTCGCCCTCAGTTGGTTTAAATCAAATTACAGGTTCTACAATTATAGCAAATCCCGCTGTAACTACTACCTACATAGTAGAGGGTATAACAAATGGTTGCGTTGTGATAGATTCCGTTGTTATATCTGTAGTAACAGATCCTTTATTGGTAATGTCTACAGATACAGCTTTTATATGTTTAGGAGACACGGCATTTTTAAGTGCCTCAGGAGCTAATGCATTTAACTGGAGCCCATCTACTGGTTTGAATACTTCAAGTGGTGCCGTAGTAATGGCTTCCCCTTCTACATCAATGATGTATAGTGTAGAAGGAGTGGTTAATAATTGTATTTCATTTGATTCTATTTTTGTAATGGTTAAGACTCCGCCAACAGTTACGGCGAATCTCTTTTCTGATACTATTTGTGTAGGCGATGCTATTTCAATAGTTGTTTCAGGTGCTGATAATTATACTTGGACCCCATCAGTTGGGTTAAATGTGGACACAGGAGCAGTTGTAATCGCTAGTCCATCGGTATCTACCAATTATGTCGTTACAGGATACCTGAACGGTTGCTTTAGCTCTGATACAGTCTTTATTGAAATGATTCAACCACCTGTTTTATCCTTTTCATTTTCAGATAGTCTTATATGCTATGGTGATTCAGTTTTACTCTCTGCAAGTGGTGCGGATACCTATATTTGGAATCCATCAAGTAGTCTTAACCAAAGTGTTGGTTCATCGGTAATGGCAATTCCTACTGTATCTACGACTTATTATGTTGAAGGAATTCAAAATGGTTGTTCTGTATTTGATTCGGTGGTAATAGGTGTTGTTCCGGAGATCGTGGTTGCCATTTCTTTAGATTCGGCATTTAACTGTGCGGGGGATTCTATTTTACTTTCAGTCACAGGTGCGGACAGTTATCATTGGATACCAAATACTGGTTTGAATATTGACACTGGATCTGTGGTATATGCTAGTCCACAGGTGAGCACTAATTATATTGTTGAAGGTCTTGTAAATGGGTGTATAAGTTATGATACGGTATTCGTTGAAGTGATACTATTAGATAGCCTCTCATTTTTAGTTGATAATTCAATACTTTGTCCTGGAGATAGCACTTCTATTACTGTGTATGGTGCTGATTCATACCAATGGGAGCCTGCAATTGGTTTGAGTGTGGATCAAGGGGCGATTGTTCAAGCAAGTCCAAATAATTCTACTACTTATTATGTCACTGGTGAAGTGAATGGATGTCAAGTATTGGACAGTATTAGCATCTTAGTAAATCCTGTATCAAATCTTATTTTGGATCAGAGTGATAGTATAATTTGTTCAGGAGATTCTGTTTCCTTGTATGCTCAAGGAGCAGATAATATCACTTGGTATTTTGAGAGTGACACTTTATATGGCGATACCGTATATGTGGCACCGGAAATCACTACAGAATTTCAAGTGCATGGTTATTTGGATGGCTGTAGAATTGTAGATAGTTTATTGGTTTCTGTTGAGGTGATGCCTACGCTTTCCGTAGGGTTAAATAATACTAGTATTTGTCTTGGGGATACGGGCTTAATTACTGTTTCGGGAGCTAATGGCTATAGCTGGACTTTATTGGATGGAACAAATGTGGGAACAGGAGACAGTATATATTTGTCACCTGCTATCTCAACGGAATATATTGTGATTGGAACTTCAGAGTATTGTCAGGTAGCTGATACGGTACTTTTGGAGGTAATTCCCCTTCCTGAGTTTGAAATTCTCACGGATGTGAATGTAATTTACCTTTTAGGTGATAACAATACAGTAGAATTTGAATCTACAGGAGACGGTAGTCTTTTCAATTCATGGTTTTTTGGAGATGGTGACAGTAGTGATGTAATGAATCCAAGCCATGCTTATTATATAGAAGGTCTTTATACGGTAGTTTTAGAGGCAATGGACTCCAATAACTGTAGTAGTATGGATAGCGTGCTTATAGAGGTTTTAAATAATATTTCAGTCGAAGAAATAGAAGGTCTGGACTGGTTGGATATCTTTCCAAACCCTACAGAAGGAATTATTCATATTATGCTTGATGAAAGCCCGTTGGTAATTGATGAAATTCGAATTTTTGATGCGAGTGGTAGACAAGTGTTGGTTGAAAAACATTCCATATCAGCGTCTATAGATTTGGATATATCGAACCAACAGGATGGACATTATATCATAGCTTTAAAGGTAGGAGAGTCGGTATATACTAAGATCATCCAGAAACAAACAAAATAGGCTAGGCTTCCCCCAAATTTATGGCATAAAAAAAGGCTGTTGTGAATGAATCACAACAGCCTTTTTTATTTTATATGGTTGATAACTTATAGCTTTTGTTGAACCTCAACTTGCTCATAAGCTTCAATGATGTCACCATCTTTGATAGCGTTGTATTTGTCGATATTCAGACCACATTCGTAACCTTTACCAACTTCCTTAACGTCATCTTTGAAACGTTTCAATGATCCTAGTTTACCTTCGTGAACTACAATACCGTCACGGATAATTCTAATCTCACTGTTTCTATTGATTTTACCATTCAGTACCATACAACCTGCGATTGTACCAACTTTAGATATTGTGAAAGTTTCACGGATTTCAAGGTTTGCAACGATTTCCTCTTTGAATTTCGGAGCCAACATTCCTTCCATCGCTTCCTTGATCTCGTTGATCGCGTTGTAGATGATAGAGTACAGTCTGATATCTACAGATTCTACATCAGCTAATCTTCTTGCAGAATTCGAAGGTCTTACTTGGAATCCAATGATGATTGCCTGAGACGTAGATGCCAATAGAACATCTGAATCAGAGATCTGACCAACTGCTTTATGGATAATGTTTACTTGAATTTGTTCAGTAGACAGTTTCAATAATGAATCAGAAAGTGCTTCAATAGATCCATCCACATCCCCTTTCAAGATGATGTTTAATTCTTGGAAATCTCCAAGTGCAAGACGTCTACCAATCTCTTCAAGTGTCAACTGACGTTGAGTTCTGATTGATTGTTCACGTTGTAATTGCATACGTTTTGAGGCAATAGATTTTGCTTCTCTTTCGTCTGTCATTACGTGGAAGGTATCACCTGCCTGTGGAGCTCCATTCAATCCAAGAATACTTAATGGAATTGAAGGACCTGCTGCAGGGACTAAGTTGTCACGTTCATCGTGCATAGCTTTTACCTTACCGTAGTATTGTCCGGCAAGAATAAAGTCTCCAACTTTTAGTGTACCTGTTTGTACTAGTATGTTTGTGATATAACCTTTCCCTTTATCTAGAGATGCTTCAATTACTGCTCCTGTTGCTTTTCTTTCTGGATTACCTTTAAGGTCTAGAAGTTCTGCTTCAAGCATTACTTTTTCCATCAATTCATCAACACCAAGTCCAGTCTTTGCAGATACATCATGCGATTGGAATTTTCCACCCCAATCTTCAACCAATAAATTCATAGCAGCTAATTGCTCCTTGATTTTTTCTGGGTTTGCAGTTTGTCTATCTACTTTATTGATAGCAAATACAATTGGTACATCCGCTGCTTGAGCATGGGCTATCGCCTCTTTGGTTTGTGGCATGATCTCATCATCAGCCGCAATTACAATAATTACGATATCTGTAACCTGAGCACCACGAGCACGCATTGCAGTAAAGGCTTCGTGACCAGGAGTATCAATAAATGATATTTTCTTTCCACTAGCAAGCTCTACATTGTATGCACCAATGTGCTGAGTAATACCTCCGGCTTCACCAGCAATTACATTGGCTTGTCTGATATAATCCAAAAGAGATGTTTTACCGTGGTCAACATGTCCCATAATGGTTACAATTGGAGGTCTAGTAATCAAGTCTTCTTCTCGATCTACTTCTTCTTCAATTGCTTCTTGTACATCAGCACTTACGAATTCTACTTCATATCCGAATTCTTCAGAAACAATCTGTAGTGTTTCCGCATCCAATCGTTGATTCATAGTAACCATCATACCAAGCATCATACAAGATGAAATTACATCTGTGATACTTACGTTTATCATGGTTGCTAATTCGTTGGCTGTTACGAATTCAGTTACTTTTATTACTTTTTCCGCATGTTGCAATTCAGCTTCAATAGCCTTTTGCTCTTTACGTTCATCTCTTTTCGATCTTCTGTATTTAGAAGATTTAGATTTTCCTTTACCAGTAAGACGGCTTAATGTTTCACTGATTTGTTTAGCGATTTCTGCATCGGTTGGATCCTCCTTCTTCTCGGCAGGTTTAGCCGCGCCTTTACGGAAATTCTTTTTTCTAGCACCAGGTCCGCCAGGTCCTCTTCCAGGTCCACCAGGTCCACGTCCACCAGCATATGGTTTTCTTGGTCCTTTGTTAGCTTCACCAGGTTTTACAATACGCTTACGCTTTTTCTTCGCAGCAGCATTTTTATCCTTAGGATCGTTGGACTTAGGATTGGTAGAAGAAGCTACTTTTTCTTTCTTCTTCTTTGGCTTTTGGAATTGAGTCAAGTCAATTTTCTGTCCTGTAAATGTAGGTCCAGAAAGTGTTTTTGCCTTAGCCTTAATTACCTCTTCTGGTTTTTTCACTTCTGCAGCAGGTGCTTCAGGTGCTTTTTCTTCCTTAGTAGGTTTTTTTGGCTCTTCCTTCCTAGCTGTTAGCTTTTGAGCAATCGCTTTTTTAAGGTTTTCTTCCACTTTTTCAGTTCCACTAGCGTACTTCCCTCCTTTGGGCTTACCACCAGGTTCATTGATATTTCCTAAAGCAGTAACTCCTTTCAACGCATGAGCTTTTGCCTTAATCACCTCTTTTTTGGCCGTATTCGATTTAGAGGTGCTTTCTTCAGCTTTCACTTCTGGTTGTTTGGCTTTTGCTTCAGGTTGCTTTGCCTTTGCTTCAGGTTGCTTAGCCTTTGCTTCAGGTTGCTTAACCTTTGCTTCAGGTTGCTTAGCTTTTGCTTCAGGTTGCTTAGCTTTTGCGGCTGGTTTCTCAACCTTTTTCTTTGGAGTTTCCTCTTTAGATGCTGCTTCAGCTTGCTTAGCCTTTTTGGAATTTTCAAGATCGATTATTCCAACAGTCTTAATACCTGATAAGTTAGCCTTTGCTTTTATTACATCACTGGATTCCTCAGTAGCAGCAGGTTCTTCTTTCTTTTCAGTAAGAATCTCCTTTTGAAGCTTTTTAAATTCCTTATCCAAATCAGCTTTTGTTGAAACAACTTCTGTTGATTCATTAGCTGGAGCGGCAGGTGCTGCAGTTGCAACAGGGGCTTCATCCGATACAGGATCAGTCTGCTTTTGAGCTTGCTTAAGAGCTTCCTTTTCCTCACGTTTCCGTTTGGTAACCTCTTTTGATCTCAATTTTTGCGTTTGATCTTTTTGGAAAGCATCTACCAAGAAGTTATGTTGCTCTTCCGTCAATTTGGTATTGGGACGAGCATCTACTTCAAATCCTTTGGATGAGAGCTTTTCAGCTAGGCGATCAATGCTTACATTGAGTTCTTTCGCAACCTTACTTAATCTCATAATTTATACGGCCTTTCGTTCTTTAATTTTCGTTTGTACTCCTATTGAATGACTAGATTATTAACTAATCATACAATTCAGTACTCAATATACCTCTAACCTCGACTATTGTTTCTTCCTCAAGATCTGTTCGATTTACCAAATATTCTACTGGTAATTCCAGTACACTTTTGGCAGTGTCACATCCAATTTCTTTAAGTTGATCAATAATCCAAGCTTCGATTTCGTCGGTAAATTCGCTAAGCAATACATCCTCATCTTCAAGATCTCTATATACATCGATCTCGTAGTTGGTAAGCATACCAGCCAATCTTATATTATGTCCACCTTTACCAATAGCAAGTGATACTTGATCTGGTTTTAAGTAAACATCCACTTTCTTGTTATCCTCGTCTAATTTCATTGAAGTCACTTTAGCAGGACTTAATGAACGTTGGATGAATAATTGAATATTTGATGAATAGTTAATTACATCAATGTTTTCATTTCCGAGTTCACGTACAATGCTGTGAATTCTAGAACCTTTCATACCAACACAAGCACCTACAGGATCAATACGATCATCGTAAGATTCTACAGCTACTTTTGCTTTTTCACCAGGGATTCTGTGAACAGCTTTGATGATAATTAAACCATCTGCAATCTCAGGAATCTCTTGTTCGAATAGTCTACCTAGGAAGCTATTCGCTGTTCTAGATAAAATAATACGTGGTTTATTTCCTTTCAGTTGAACATCTGTTACAACTGCTCTTACATTATCACCTTTTCTAAAGTAATCAGATCTAATTTGTTCCTTTTTAGGTAAAATTAGTTCGTTCATAGAATCATCGTAGATGATAACTTCATTTTTTCTGACATGGTGAACCTCTCCAGTGATAATCTCTCCAATAAGCTCTTTATATTGCTTAAATAAGTTATTACTGTCGTGTTCATGGATACGGCTAATAAGATTTTGTCTCATTGCCATGATTGCTCTACGACCGAAGTCTGGGATTTTAACCTCTGTAGAAACTTCCTCTCCAATTTCAAAGTCAGGTTCAATCTTTACAGCATCAGATAAAGCGATTTGTGAAACTGGGTCTTCCAGTTCTGCATCCGCTGTTACAATTCTGTTTTGCCAGATCTCAAGATCTCCTTTCTGAGGGTTTACAATAATATCAAAGTTTTCGTCCGTACCAAATTTTTTGGTAAGCATTGAACGGAAAACTTCTTCCAAAATACTCATAAGAGTAACTCGGTCAATATTTTTGAACTCTTTAAACTCCGAAAAAGACTCTATTAATGCTAAACTATCCATGTCTGAAGATTGTTAAAAAGATATTAAAACTTTTGCAGTTGCTATGTCTGAAAAATCGAAGTCTTTCGTCATAGTTACTGTCCTTTTTCCTTTACCTATTTCTTTAGGTATGCGCTCTTTCCACTCCAATGTGATTTTATCATCATCTACATGAATCATTGTTCCTTCAGTTTTTGTTCCTGATTGGTCAATAACTAAAAGTTTACGCCCTTTGTTTTTAAGATATTGCCTTTGTAACTTCAAAGGAACCTCAAGTCCAGGTGATCCAACTGTTAGAGAAAATTCAGCATCTTCTCCTTTTTCCTCATGTATCCAGCTTTCTATCTTTCGACTTAGCATTTTACATTCAGAAATTTTGATTCCAGTATCCGAATCAACATGGATTTCTATTTCATTGCCAGCATTGATTTCAATATCTATTAGATATAAATCAAACTCCTCTAAAAGGATGTTAACTTGTTGGCTTAGTTCTTGTTTTAGCTCCATCATGGTACAAAAAGAGGGGACTTCCGTCCCCTCATCCTTATTCAAAATCTTAATTCTTTGGCAAAAGTACAAAATATTGCTCAATTCCCAAATAGCTTTTAAACAGTATATTTAGAATTGGTAGTTATTTTGCGCTTCATCCATAGAAGTTGAAGGCGTAACTTCCCATAAGTTATAAAATTATTGGACATAAAAAAAGCCAGCTTAAGCCGGCTTTTAATTTATTCTTATGGAAGACTAAAGAGTTCCTCTTTTTTCTTGTTCTAATTCAATGGCTTCGAAAAGCGCTTTGAAATTTCCTTTACCAAAAGATACAGCTCCTTTTCTTTGAATGATTTCGAAGAATACAGTCGGTCTATCTTGAACCGGTCTTGTAAATATCTGTAATAGATACCCTTCGTCATCACGGTCAATTAAGATGCCTAGTTCTTTCAGAGGTGCTAGATCTTCATCTATCTCGCCAACTCTATCTAATACTGTCTCATAGTATGAGTCTGGCACATAAAGGAATTCAACTCCGTTATCCCTCATATGAGTTACCGTTTCTATAATGTTATTTGTAGAAACTGCGATGTGTTGGCATCCTGCTCCACCATAGAAATCAATATACTCTTCTATCTGAGACTTTTTAAGCCCGTCTGCTGGTTCGTTAATAGGAAACTTGATTCTACCGTTCCCGTTACTCATTACCTTCGACATTAAGGCTGTATACTCTGTAGAGATATCCTTGTCGTCGAAAGAAACCAATTGAGCAAACCCCATAACCTTCTTATAAAATTCACACCAAGTGTTCATTTCATTCCAGCCTACATTACCAACCATGTGGTCAATAAATTTCAAGCCTGCATCTTTAGGGTTAAAATCGCTTTCCCATTTTTGATAGCCTGGTAAGAAGGTTCCGTTATAGTTTCCTCTCTCAACAAAGATATGAATGGTTTCTCCGTACGTGTGGATACCAGAGCGTACTACATAACCATTTCCGTCTTCAGTTTTAGTAGGCTCCATGAATGGTTTAGCACCACGTTTTACTGTTTCTTCAAATGATTTCGTAGCATCATCAACCCATAAAGCGATAACTTTAACGGCATCTCCATGCTCGTCAATATGTCGTCCTATGTCTGTACCTTTCTTAAGTGGTGAAGTTAAAACCAATTTGATTTTATCTTGCTTCACTACATATGAAGTGAATTCTTTGTTTCCTGTTTCAAGACCTGAATAGGCGTATGATTGGAAACCAAATGCAGTCTTGTAAAAATGAGCTGCTTGTTTTGCGTTGCTAACGTAAATTTCAACGTAATCTGTTCCTTTAAGCGGTAAGAAATCTTCCGCCTCGTCGAATATCTTTTCTAGACCGTAGTCTATATCTTTTAATTTATCTGACATAATAGTATGCTTAAAAAGTCAAGTAATTGGTTATGATGACACGTAGGGAAAGTCAACTTATAAATATACAAATATAATAGATTAACTCCCTACCTTTTGGGTATGAATGAGATTATTTTGGGCCTTCAGCACATTGCCCAATGTAAAAACATTAAATATCCTTTTCGTCTCATATTTTCTAATGGTCTAACCAAGATTTGAAATAATCTGGTTCCGACATAGCTACAGCTTGTTCAGTCAGTTTAAGTGGCTTGAAGGTGTCAACCATAACGGCTAATTCTTCAGTAGATTTTTTACCAATACTTCTTTCTGCGGCACCTGGGTGTGGCCCATGAACAACGCCTGCAGGGTGTAAGGTAATATGTCCAACTTCTATATTGTTTCTGCTCATGAAGTCTCCATCAACATAATATAATACCTCATCAGAATCAATGTTACTGTGATGATAAGGTGCTGGGATTGCATCCGGGTGGTAGTCATATAGTCTTGGAACAAAAGAACAAATTACAAATGCATTTGTTTCAAATGTTTGATGAATAGGAGGTGGTAAATGAACACGTCCAGTGATCGGTTCGAAATTGTGGATAGAAAAAGCGTACGGATAGTTGTATCCATCCCATCCAACAATGTCAAATGGATGCGATGCATATACCCATTCGTGCAGTACATCTTCCTTTTTTATTTTAATGGTGAAATCTCCAATTTCGTCATGCGTTTTTAGATCAGAAGGTCTTCTGATGTCACGTTCGCAGAACGGAGAGTCTTCAAGGTGTTGCCCGAAATGGTTTCTATATCTCTTAGGTGTATATACAGGGCTAAAAGATTGTACAATAAATAATCTATTGTCCTCTGTGTCGAATTCCATTTGATAAATCATACCTCTTGGTACTACCAAATAATCTCCATACGAGAAGGTTAGATTACCCATCATAGATTTAAGTGTTCCAGTTCCACGGTGAACGAAAATTACCTCATCGGCATCGGCGTTTTTGTAGAAATAGTCTGTCATAGACTTTTTTGGAGCTGCTAATTCAATATAGCAATCACTGTTAACCAAAACAGGTGTTCTACTTTCTAGGTAGTCATCGGTTGGCTTCGCTTCAAAACCTCTGAATAGTTGGTTTTGGATGTTTTTTTCAACAGCAACTTTTGGGCTTATGTCCTTTGAAGCTTTAATTTCTTTTACCTGTGTTGGTCTGTGCAGGTGGTACATCAAGGATGACATTCCTGCAAATCCTTCACATCCAAATAGCTGCTCATAATGTAGCTCGCCATTCTCTTTTTTAAAAACGACATGTCGTTTTTGAGGAAAATTCCCCAATGAATGATATATAGGCATTGTGCTGAAGTTAAGTACCTTTTAGGGTACGGTTAAAATGCATTCTATGAATGCAATGCATGTCTAATTTGTCTCATTAGCCTCTTTTTGTTGCTGAATTTCATTCAACTTTGGTCTTAGGCTCGACCTATATTTTTTATTCGGATCTGCTCCGGTATCTTTTCTAAGTTGTTCTTGTTTTTCCGCTGAAAGTGAGATTATGTCTACGCATTCTTGACTACAGCAATTCTGTTTTTCTTGCTTACAGTCCTCACATTGTAGGAATAATAAGTTACAATTTTTATTACTACAATTAGTATGTGTATCACATGGTTTTCCACACTGATGGCAAGAAGATATTATATCGTCAGATATCTTTTCTCCTCGGCGCTCATCAAATACGAAATTGGAACCTTTGTATCTGTTTTCAAGGCGCTCCTCTTCTATTTGTTTCGCGTAATCGATGATACCTCCATGTAGCTGATTTACATCTTCGTATCCATGGTGCTTAAGAAAGGCAGAGGTTTTTTCACAACGAATACCTCCTGTGCAATACAAGAGTATTTTTTTGTCTTCCTGGCCTTTTAAAAGGTTTAAAACCTCTGGAAGTTCCTCTTTGAAAGTATCCACATCTGGGCAAATAGCACCTTCGAAATGTCCAATTTCACTTTCGTAATGGTTTCGCATATCAACGCAAACACTATTGTCTTCAGCTAAGTGCTGATTCCATTCTTTCGCGGTTAGATGTTTTCCTACATTGGTAACGTCATAACTATTGTCGTCTTGACCATCTGCTAGGATCTTTTTCCGAATTTTAATCTGTAATTTCAGAAAAGACATTGCTTGGTCTTCAACAGCAATTTTAAAGGGAACATCTTTAAATTCTTTGTATTGATTTAAGGTGTCTCTAAAAGCTTCTACAAAAGGTTCCGGACAAGATAATTGAGCGTTAACTCCTTCCTCGGCAATGTAAATTCTACCTTTTATTTTAAGTGCGTTCCATTGTAGGAAAAGCTCGTCCCTTAGCGTTTCTAGGTCATTCAAATACACATAGCGGTAGAATGATATAGTTGTACGTGGGAATTTCTCATTTTGCAATTCCAATTCAAGTTCCTCTTTACTTTTTTGGTTAAAAAGTCGCTTGTTGTTTTTTCCTTTCTTCATCATATCTGAAAACATCTTTTGGCTAATTCATAGAACCCGATTGATTTTAAGATTACAAAGATAGAGTAATTTTAATTTAGATATGGAATGAGAAATGTCAGCTTTTTATTGAGAAAAAAGACATCTATTATTTTATTACCATCAAATTACAACCTCGAATATCGGAATGGTCGAAGCGCCCCATGATTTCAAAAGAGCCATTTGGGTAAAACGTTCCTAAGTCTTGAGTGGCAATAAAAGCACAAGATTGGATGTTGGCAAGATCAATAATATTGATGGCTCCGTGCTTTTTGCCGGTTAGCTCTAATGGGTTTTCTGGGTCCCTTGCTAGTACTTTCATCCAAGGAGGACAATTGAAAATACCATGACCTATTGAGTAGGCTTGAGACAATAATTCGGTCATTCCGTATTCGGAATTTATTAAGGGTAATTTAGTCTGTTTTTTAAGAATTCCGTGAAGTTCATCTCGTATCAATTCTTTTCTACGTCCTTTCATTCCACCAGTTTCTATTATAGTGGTGTTTTTTAATTCTGAAGGGTAGGCCTCAAAAAAGTCAAGTAAGGCAAAGCTCACGCCAAATAGGATGGTCTTTTTTCCGGATTTTTCAAGTTGGTCAAGTTTTTCCTTGAGTGCTTTATGCTCGTACAGATAAAATCCACTATCAGGATGTTGAGAAGTCTTGATTAAGTCCTCAACCATATATATTAATGAACTGCCTGTTCTTTCTAGGTAAGAAGGAAGTAATGCTAGAATGCAATATTCCGTAGAATTTGGGTAGAATAGTTGGAATGCTTTCCGGAAGCTTTCAATGTAAATATCGGTATCGTATAGTGGATGCTTACTAGTAATTGATCCAGTGGTCCCACTGCTACTAAAAACAACTTCTGGTTCTCCTTTTATACAGCTTACGTGGTGTGTTTTGAAAAAGGATATAGGTAGGAATGGGATCTCAGTATACTGTTTCGGTACTAGGTTCTCTTTACCTATATGCGTTAAATATTCTTTATATACCGCATTGGCCTTCTTTTGGTAGTGAAATACCTCAATTGCACAAGCGTTGAATTCCTCTTCGGATTCAATATTAAATAGTATGTCGGTAGAAACGGGAGTTGATTCCATAAAAAAAGCAGCCTTATTCAGGCTGCTAATTTAATTGTTTTGACTTAGAATTCTAAATTTGAATTCCTTCTTTATTTTAAACCAACAATTGCTTCAGTTACATTTATGATGTGGTCTCCTACTTTTTCTAATGAATGTAGTAGATCATTATAGATAAGTGCAGTGTCAATTTTATAATCTCCAGCTTGAAGATTTTTCAAGTGTGCTGATCTCAGTTCATTTCTCAACTCGTTGATCTCTTCTTCCGCTTCTTTAGCTTGTTTTAGACTAACATTCGCATATGGTGAGTTCAAGTTGCTTGTCATTATATTCATAGCGACATTTACCTTTTGGATCATAGATTCGATGTTCTTTCTATTCTCTGGGGTGAAATATGCTTTGGACTCTCTTCTTCTTTCAAGACTTTTTGACATTTGGTAAACGATATCACCAATTCTCTCAAGATCTCCAACAATACTCAGTAGGCTCCTTGTTCTAGAAGATGCGGTTTCACTCAATCCTTCTTCAGAAGTTACAGATAAGAAATTTGCAATCTCAATTTCCATTTTATCTGTGATATCCTCATACTTATGGATGCGCTTCAGTTTTTTGTTGAATTTTTTATCTTCTGTTTCAACTAATAATTCTGGAAGCATATCGTACAATCGTTGTGTGATTTCACCAAAGTGAGAAACTTCTTTTGTTGCTTCTTCTATTGAAAGTTCGGGAGAAGTGAATACGCCAGTACCGATATGTCTCAAGGTAAATATTTCATCATCATCACCTTTTGATTTAACTGATTTGATAGCCATATTTACCAACTGCTTAACAAAGCCAACGCAAAGTAAAACATTGATAAGGTTAAATGCAGTATGGAACATTGCAAGGGCGAATTTATTCGTATCTCCACCTGTGGTGTCGGGTAGGAACATTTCTAGAACATCCAAGAACCATGGCATAATAAGAACCATCCAGAGAACCCCTATGATATTAAACATTGAGTGGATTCTTGCAGATCGTTTTGCATGGACATTTGCTACCATGGAAGCTAATTCGGCTGTGATGGTTGTTCCGATATTCTCACCAAGAACCATTGCAGCTGCAATGTCTAGTGGAAGTCCCTGTGTAGTTAAGGTAATGGTTAAGGCCATTGCTGCACTACTTGATTGAACGATTACCGTTAGTAATGTACCAACCCCAACAAATAACAACCTTGTAAAGAATCCAGGATTCGTAAATTGGTGCAAGAATTCTAGCACCTCTGGATTGTTTTTGATATCTGGGACGGCATTTTTTAATTCACCAAGTCCTAAGAATAAAATGGCAAAACCAATGGCAACTTCAGCCCATTTTCTTCTGCTCTGCTTGTTAGCAAACATGAAAGGAAATGCGATACCAATAATTGGAAGTGCGTAGTGAGCAACTTTTACTTTAAATCCGATAAGTGAAACTAACCAACCTGTAATTGTGGTACCAATATTGGCTCCCATCATTACACCTGCTGATTCTACTAGTGAAATTAATCCGGCATTTACAAAACTAACGGTCATAACCGTAGTTGCAGATGACGATTGTAAGATGGCTGTAATTAAGAATCCTGTACCTACACCTGTAAATCTGTTGGAGGTCATTTTTCTCAAAACCTGACGCATTTTCGAACCAGCTACTTGCTGTAGTGCGTCACTCATTATCTTCATCCCGTAGATGAAAAATCCTAATGCTCCAATTACCGTAAGGAGATCCCAGAATCCAAATTCCATGATTTTCGTTTTATTGATTTTCTGAGGCAAAAGTAATTCAGGATTTTTCGGTTCTGGTTAAGGGGTTATTATGTCTATGTTAACTTAATGTTAACTCGGTGTGCTCTTAAGGTTTTTTAGGAGATGTGAAATTAAATTCAATACTAGTGTATTGTCAATGAAATTAGGTGTTTATGAAGTTTTCGCCTTGAAAATGAAAATATACTATGCTTTAAGAAAAGGTTAAGAAAGGGTAATGTGCTTTGACTGAATGTTAAGACTTTTCATATTTGCACAGCGAAAGTTAAAAGATCGTAAAGGGAATGTGAAAAACCCCTATTCGTTTTTTAATTTAAAAAGAAGAAGAAAGTATCAAAATTCAGAATTCGAAAAAAAATGTATCAAAATTTGAAACATAGTATCCCTAAAGTATTGTTCACTTTAGTATTTATTTGTGCATCTGTTGTGACTGCAAAGGCACAGAGTTTAACAAGTGATAAATTTGGAAAGGGGCTTCGTATGATGGCTGCAGACAGTTCATTTGCTGTGAAGTTTAGTGCAAGAATGCAAAATAGATATGTAGGGACCTATGTAGGTGAAACAGATCCTTCTTATGTAGAGGAGATGTTTTTGAGAAGAGCTCGTTTTAAATTTGATGGGTATGCATTGACACCAAAATTGGTGTATAAAATTGAATACGATGCCGTAAATGCAGAGATTCTTGATGCTGTAGTGAAATGGAACTTTACTGGAGATTGGACATTGTGGATGGGGCAGACAAAGCTTCCTGGAAATAGAGAACGTGTTATTTCGTCTCAGAAATTACAATTTGTAGATCGTTCACTTTTGAATTCCAAATTTACCATAGATCGTGATAAAGGAATTCAACTAAGGACGCATTACAATATGGGGAACATGTTGGTTAGACATATTGGATCTATTTCTTTGGGTGAAGGGAAGAATTATACAGGGAAAAGTGAAGGAAGAGATTATACCTATAGATTAGAATTATTGCCTTTTGGGAAATTTACGAGTAAAGGGGATTATTTCGGAGCAGATTTGAAAAGAGAAGAGGACCCAAAGTTAGCGTTTGGCCTTACGTATGATTATAATGATAATGCTGTAAGAGCAAGAGGGCAGAAAGGTGACTTCATGTCTGAGTCGAGAGATTTGGAAACGATTTTTGCTGATATGATGTTTAAGTATCAAGGTTTTTCATTCATGGCTGAATATGCGAATAGAAAGGTGAATGAAGGTTCTGTATATATTGCTGCGGATGAGGCTTCGTATTACACAGGAGAATCAATAAACGCAAGTCTTGGTTATCTTTGTGATGATAATTGGGAGCTTGCTGCTAGGTATACGGGGGTTACTCCTGAAAGTGCTACTGGGAATAATGAACTTACAGAGTATACATTGGGTGTATCAAAGTATGTCGTTGGTCACAGTTTGAAGGTGCAGTCTGACTTCACATTGAAAGAGGAAGAAGGTAAAGATGATGCATTTATTTTTAGACTTCAATTAGAAGTGTCACTTTAATTTTTTTTTTACCAAAAAGATATTTGCAACTAAGTATGGTAAAGTATTTTTCGGCTATTTTTGTCGGGAAATACTTTACTCATTTTTGGGCATTGCCTAAATAGTTTAACTCGGTATTATGAAAGCATTTTTTGGAGAGCTGATAGGGACATTTATATTGGTATTTATGGGGACAGCTTCTGTAGCGTTGGCTATTAGCGGAGAAGCTTTTTCTGGTTTGTTTCAAATTGCATGCGTTTGGGGCTTGGCAGTTTTTTTGGGTATTGTAGCTTCTGCAAAATTGTCAGATAGCCACCTAAATCCTGCTGTATCTGTAGCGATGTTGATGGCTAAGAATATTTCAAAAAATGCTTTTGGTAAATATATTTCAGGTCAATTGGTGGGCGCCTTGATTGCTGGATTGGGCGTGTACTTTTTCTTTGGAGATAGTTTGGCTTTGGTTGAATTGAAGAAAGGAATACTTCGTGGAGCGGAAGGTTCTCATTATACTGCGGCAGCTTTTGGAGAGTTTTTTCCAAATCCTGGATTTGAAGGGAAGATTGTTGCAGGACATGGAACGGCATTTGCAGCTGAATTTTTGGGTACCTTTTTGCTGGTGCTTGGGATATTTGGGATTGTAGAAAAGTTCCCTAGCGATAATCTGTTAGCGCCTATGTTTATTGGTTCGTTGGTAACACTGATTATTTGTATCATTGCACCAATAAGTCAAGCAGGATTGAATCCAGCGAGAGATTTGATGCCTAGGCTAGTTGCTTATTTCGTGGGCTGGGGAGATGCTGCTTTTCCACCTGCAAAATATATGGCTGTAACGGTATATGTTATAGCTCCTATTTTTGGTGGGATGTGTGCATTTTGGTTAAAGACCTTTTTCAGTAAATTGATCTCTGATAGCGAGTAATTCTCCTACCAGGTCGGGGTTGGTTTCCAGCGCATTTCCAATTACAACAATATTTGCTCCATTCTCATAGGCTTGTCTTAATTGTTCCGGGGTATTGATTCCGCCACCGATGATTAATGGAATGCTAGTATTTTGGTGAACTGCACGAATCATTTCTGGCTTTATAGGTTGAGATGCGCCACTTCCTGCATCCATAAAAATACAGGATAAACCTAGCATTTCTCCTGCCATTGCTGTAGCTACTGCTATAGCGTTTTTCTCTCTTGGAATTGGCATTGTATTACTCATATAACCAACGGATGAAGTATGTCCATTTTCTATAAGCATATATCCAGTTGAGATCGTTTTGAGCCCTTTTTCTTTGATAAGTGGTGCAGATAGAACTTGATGACCGATTAATAGTTCAGGGTTTCTGCCCGAGATAAGGCTCATGAACAGCATGGCGTCAGCTTGCTTGCTAATTTGTAAAGCGCTTCCAGGGAAGAGTACTACTGGAGTGTTTGTGAGATCTCTTATGAAGGATATGGTTTCGTCTAGTTTATCATTCGTATGAATGCTTCCACCGATGAAAATATAATCCGCCTTAGCATTATGAGCGTTTAGGATAGTTCTCCTAAGTTTATCGAGATCCGTTTTCCCCGGGTCTATTAAAACGGCAAATTCTTTATTATTTCTGTTAAACGTTATATTCATTTAAAGCCTGCATTTTCTTGTTATGAGCTATTGGATATTATGGCAAAACGATAGGTAAAGCTGATCAATTCTTATAGAATACAATGTAAAGATTTCTGACCGATATGTGGCTATCCAGTTTTTGTTTTTTTCAATTTCAAATTGAGAGCCGTCTATTTCTGTGAATATCGTTCCAGGAACGGCAATTGTTTTATAAATGGCCTCTTTGGCTGTCCATAGGTAGTGTAGGAATTCCATTTTTAGCGCCTCTGGTTTAGGGTTCAATTTCTCAATTTCTAGAGGATGCGTGAATTTGCTTTGAATATTTTTGATTTTGTCTTTATGGTATTGGATGTCTATCCCTATTTCTGTAGAGGCGGATAGTGCAATCGCTACATAGTTGTCCGAATGGCTAATGCTGATCTTTGATTGGTTGCTTAAAGAAGGCTTACCATGTTCGTTGTATACCAGGGAAATGTTCTCCTTCGGATGTAGGACTTTTAAAAGATACCGAACAGCTAACCATTCTTTTTTTCGCTTTTTTGAAGTAAAGCTGTTGAGTTTGTTGAGCTCTTGGCTATTCAACTTGACTTGACTCAAAAGTTCGTCCGAGTTTTTTTCGTACTGATATAGATGGAATGAACCATTGTCATTCTTGTAGTTGAGCAGTTCTTGCATCTTTGAGCTTAGCTAATTGATATAAAATATTCGTTCATAATCATTTATGCCTAAAGGGAAATGGTGGGTGCTACAATTTAGGGGTTAAAATGTACTTATTTCTACCTTTAATTATGTAATTTTGCACAAAAATAAATGCTTTTTTATGGATACAGCAACAGAAAAAGGTCTTCGTTATAAAGTTAGAGATATTTCTTTAGCAGAATGGGGAAGAATGGAAATAGAGTTGGCAGAGGCAGAGATGCCAGGTTTGATGGCTATTAGAGAGGAGTATAGAGGGGAGAAACCTTTAGCAGGTTCTAGAATCGCCGGATGTCTTCACATGACTATTCAAACTGCTGTTCTTATTGAAACTTTGGTAGATCTAGGAGCGGATGTTCAGTGGTCTTCTTGTAATATATTTTCAACACAAGATCATGCTGCTGCTGCAATTGCTGCTACAGGAGTTCCTGTTTTTGCCTGGAAAGGTATGAATGAAGAGGAATTTGATTGGTGTATTGAGCAAACATTATTCTTTGGTGAGGATAAGAAACCGTTGAATCTAATTTTGGATGATGGTGGTGATCTAACCAATATGGTATTTGATAGATTCCCTGAGTTAACAGAAGGTATTAAAGGACTGTCTGAAGAAACGACTACAGGTGTTCATAGATTGGTGGAGCGTCAAAAGAACGGGACATTGGTTATGCCTGCTATCAATGTAAACGATTCAGTGACTAAGTCTAAGTTTGATAATAAATACGGTTGTAGAGAGTCTGCGGTAGATGCAGTACGTAGAGCAACTGATTTAATGTTGGCTGGTAAGGTTGTAGTAGTAGCTGGATACGGAGATGTAGGTAAAGGAACTGCTGCTTCTTTTAGTGGTGCTGGAGCTAGAGTAATTGTTACTGAAATTGATCCAATTTGTGCTTTGCAAGCTGCAATGGATGGTTTTGAAGTTCGTAAGATGGATAACGTTATCGGACGTGCAGATATAGTAATCACAACTACAGGGAATAAAGATATCGTTGCTTCTAGGCACTTTTTGGCAATGAAAGATAAGTGTGTGGTTTGTAATATCGGTCACTTCGACAATGAAATCCAAATGGGATGGTTGAATGATAATTACGGAGATTCAAAACGTGAGGTTAAGCCTCAAGTAGATAAATACGTGATTAATGGTAAAGACATTATTGTATTGGCTGAAGGTAGATTGGTAAACCTTGGTTGTGCAACTGGTCACCCATCATTTGTTATGTCAAATTCATTTTCTAACCAGACCTTGGCGCAAATTGAATTGTGGAAAAATTCTGGAAATTACAAGAATGAAGTATATACTTTGCCTAAGTACTTGGATGAGAAAGTTGCAAAACTTCACCTTGCTAAGGTAGGTGCTGAGTTGGAAACATTATCCGAAGATCAAGCAAGTTATATTGGTGTAGAAGTTGAAGGCCCATATAAGCCTGAGCACTACAGATACTAAGAAATACAATTTCTTTTATATATTAAAAAAAGCCCTTCGAACTTCGAAGGGCTTTTTTTAGTTCCATATAGTTAGGCTTGTGCCGTCATAATAACTGGGGTATCTTTTTAATCCATAAGGGGCAGGGCCATCCCAGTTTTCGCCAGTACTAAGTAGGAAGATAGATCCGCAGCACTCATCTTTGGCAGTGAATCCTCCTTCATTTTCTATCTCAATTTGCTCACATGGGTTGGTGGGGTCGTATGTGCAGGCTCTATCGTATACCATGAATTCATTGGTAGACCTCCTATAGATAATTAATCCATTTACGCCACCATTGAGCGTCATGCTCCCACCAACAGCTCCCAAAGCATAGTACGATCCAGTGCCTGGATAGATTGTTAAGTTTATAGAGACGTTAGGAAATTTATCTGATTCGTCTTTAGAGCAACTACTTATTATTAATATAGTTAGCAGTAGGTTGAGCTTTAAAAGCACTCTTTTCATAAGGCTTTGATATTGTGATAGTTTAACAGTATAAAACACTGGATTATTGCCAAATATATGTAAAAAAAGGTTAAAATTTTGTTAAAAAAGGCTTTGCTAGTCGCCTTCCATTGTGTAAATTTACCCGATTGAAATGTAGAAAATAGATCAAAAAACTCGTGTATGTTTAAGAAATTACTCTTGCTGATGGCCTTCATAGGCTTGACTACCAGCATGATGGCGCAGACTCTTCGGGGGACTGTAACGGATGATTTGGGAGAACCACTTCCATTTGTTAATGTCGTTGTGAAACAGGCTGGGATTACTGTTAGGGGTACTGCTACGGATTTAGATGGTGAATATATTATTACACCATTGGACGCTAGCACCTATGATGTGGAATTTAGCTATATTGGTTTAGCCACAATTACGATTCAAAAAGTTGTTATCTCCAATGGAGTAATGACAGAGAAGAATGCAACGATGAGTGAATCGTCAACTACTATGGGGACTATTGTCCTTGTTGATGAAAAACCTTTGATTGAGAAGGATAACATTGCTGGGTCAACAGTAACTCGAGATGAGTTTGCTGTACTTCCTGTAAGAGACGTGCAAGCAATTGCTGCAAATACTGCAGGGGTCGCTCAAAAAGGTCCTGGAACTGACTTAAGCGTTCGTGGGGGTAGGTCTTCTCAAACTGTTTACTATGTAGATGGTGTGAAAATGGTTGGTTCTCCGTCGCTGCCAAATGTTGCTATGGGACAGATTCAGGTAATTACTGGTGGTCTTCCTGCAGAATATGGGGATGCAACTTCAGGTATTATCTCTATTACAACACGTGCTCCTTCACCAAGACAAGCTGCAAGTTTTGATATTCAGACTTCAGAATTGTTGGATGACTACGGTTATACATTGGGAGAGTTTTTCTATACTGGGCCACTTGCTTGGAAGAAAACGGAAAAAGATACTACAGTATTGGCTGGATTGGTATTATCTGGTAACTACCGTCATTTGAAAGATGACTCTTATTCAATTAGCTCTTATGAGTTGAATGGAGATGTACAGGCTGCTATCGATGCAAACCCATTAGTGATGGGTGGAAGTCCTGAATCACCATTTGGAGTTGATGCACTGCATCACGTAACCTCTGAGAACGACTTGACAAAGTTGGATTATAGGAAAAATAAAGAAAATGATTTCTTTAACCTACAAACAAAATTAAACATTAAAACTGGGGAAAATTCTAGTTTGAAAATAGGGGGTACCTTTCAGAATACTTCTGCAGGACAAACTAGCTATGCAAACAGTGTCTTCAATCCTAATCAAAGAGGAGAGAACAAGACTAACCGTTATACCATGTATGCTAACTTTGTTCAGTATTTCAAGGATGAAGCTAAAGGAGAAGGTTCGGCATCTGCTATTACAAATGCCAATTATAATATCCGAGCGGACTATCAAGGGCGTAACTCTACATGGGAAGATTCAAAATTTGGAGAAGACTATGCTAAGTATGGTTATGTTGGTAAGTTCAATCCAGTATTCTCTGAAGAGGGCGTATCTTTCATTACCAGTCTAGGAGATATCAGAAATGTTACCTTCATGAACAATATTACAGGTGAAGAGGAAACAGTAACTGTTACTGCATTCGATCAACCTGCAGTTTGGAGAGATGCTTTTAGTATTGATCACTGGGAGTTTGATGGGGCAGATTTGAATGCTGAGAAAGCAGCTTACACGAATCAATATTTTGACTTTGCAGATGACTTAGGTCAACAAGCCTTAGGACAAATTACTGCAGGTGGTGGTATTTTGAATGGTGGTCAACCAACAAATGTTTATGGTCTTTGGTTACCTCAAGGGTTTAATTATGACTTTAGCCAAAAATTTGATCAAGAGCAGTTCAGACTTTCTGGTTCGGCTTCAGCTATGATCAAGGATCACCAAGTGAAAATTGGTTTTGAATTTGAACGAAGATCAAGAAGACAATGGTCTGTTACTCCAAGTAGACTTTGGGGTATTGGTCGTCTTTTGGCAAATAGTTATATCAATGATGGATCTATCAAGCGTTATGAGTTTAATGGAAATGTAAATGATCAAGGTCGTTTGATCTTGGATGAATTTACAGATCTATCTGGAACCAATGTAGTTGGTTTTGCTAAGAATGCAAGAGATTTACTAGGTTTAGGTTACGAAGAATACTTGAATGTAGATGGTATGAATCCAGCTGACTTGGATATCAACTTATTCTCTGCTGAGGAGTTGTTAGATCAAGACATTGTTGGTGCATACTATGGTTACGATGCGTATGGTAATAAAGTAACAGACAAAGTTACCATGGATGATTTCTTGAATGATTCATTATTAGATGGTTCATTAAAAAGAGAAGTAGGTGCATTTGAGCCAATTTATATGGCTGGATATATCCAAGATAAATTCTATGTGCGTGACCTAGTATTTAATGTTGGGGTTCGTGTAGATAGATATGATGCGAATCAGCAAATATTGAACGATGAATATACAATCTATGATGCCTTTACAGCTGGAGAGATTGCTTCACAAGGTCAATTTAATATACCTTCAAATGTAGGTGATAACTACGTTGTTTATGTTGACAACGCGGAGGATCCAAATAAAATCAACGGATTTAGAAATGGAAACGTTTGGTATACTGCAGATGGACAAGTTACAAACGATGTGTCTCAAATTTATGGAGACGGTAGAGCTCAACCATATTTGAAACCTGATGCAAAAGAAGGGTTGTCTAAAAATAATGGGTTGACAGATGATGCTTTTGGAGATTATGATCCAGAGATTACAATCATGCCTCGTGTATCTTTCAACTTCCCAATTTCGGATGTTGCCATGTTCTACGCATTCTATGATATTAAAACAATCAGACCAGCAGCCTTTGCAAGTAGATTTGATCCACTTAACTTCTTGGATATTGCACTTGGAGAGCAAGGTATTAATGCAACAAATGCAAACTTGAAACCAGAGAAAGTAACTGATTACGAAATGGGATTCAAGCAAGCATTAGGTGAAAAGGCAACAATTGATATTTCTGCGTTTTATAGAGAGCAAAGAGATATGGTTCAGCAATTGAATGTTAATGATGCATATCCAGCTACTTATTTGACTTTCGGGAATGTTGATTTCGGTACTATAAAGGGAGCGTCTATTGCTTTTGATATGAGAAGAGTTGGAAATATTCGTTTCTCTGCTAACTATACACTTCAGTTTGCTGAAGGTTCAGGTTCAAGTGCTACATCGGGACTTAGCTTAGCTAACTCTGGTCAGCCAAACTTGAGAACTACACTTCCGTTGAGTTTTGATAGCCGTCACCAAATTCAGTCTACTGTTGACTTTAGAATGTTTGAAGGTAAACAATACAATGGACCGGAGAAATTAAGATCTATTCTGGAAAATACATCAGCAGTAGTAACTTTCTCTGCTCAGTCTGGGAATCCTTATTCTAGAATTTCTGATGCAACTTCAATTACTGAGTCTAGAACTACATTGGCTGGTACTCCAAATGGAGCAAGATTGCCATGGACTTCTCGTATTGATCTGAAATTACAAAAGAATTTCGATTTGAAATTGGGTAAGAAGGATTCAAACGGTAACAGAAAAGCATATCCTGCAAGTGTTTACTTACAAGTAAATAACCTTTTGGATACAAGAAATATCAGTAGTGTATACGCATTTACGGGTAATGCAGAAGATGATGGTTACTTAGATTCGGCTGCTGGTCAGCAAGCTGCTTCAGAACAAGAAAACGAAGAAGCTTATAGATCATTGTACGCATTGAATATCATAAATAACCCTTCGAATTACCTAAGACCAAGGACAATTCGTTTAGGTTTAACCATGAACTTCCAATAATCCGAAAATATCTTAAAGATGAAATTGACCTTACAAAATAAAACCCTTGCTCTTTTCATGTCTTTGGGGCTGTTTCTTGGAAACGCACGAGAGAATGTGGGAGTGATTGTTAAAACTGCAGGTCCGGAGACGGTCCTTGCGAATAACTGTATTCCGGCAAGTTCGGAAGCGGAATTAAGCGTAAATAATGTCCGTACTATCATGCGTGGTGGTGGTGACTTCTGGTGGAATGGTACAAATGCTAAGTATGAAGTGCCTCAAAATAGTGGAAAACATTCACTATTTGCTGGATCACTTTGGATTGGTGGTTTGTCAGATGACAATACCCTAAAGGTTGCAGCTATGACGTACCGTCAAACTGGGAATGACTTTTGGCCTGGACCACTAGATAGTAGAGAAACGATTACAGATCCTACCACAGGTGATGAGGTTCCAAATGCAAACTATGGTCAAACAGATCAAGATGTTTGTGGTGTGTATAATGAACACTGGAAAATTAAATTAAGTGATGTACTTTCTTTCTACCAAAATGAAGTTTTGGAAGGAGATGTAGATCCTGACTATACACGTCCATCTATTATCAACAGCTGGCCAGGTAATGGTGTAGATGGTGAGTTGGATGAGATGTTGGCTCCTTTCTATGATTTTGACGGCGATGGGATATATGATCCAGAGAATAAGGATTTTCCTGCTTATGATATCTTAGAAAATAGAGATTGTAAAACAGACGATTTATTATATGGTGATGAAACAATCTTCTTCGTATTCAACGATAGAGGGAATGTTCACTCTGAAACTAATTCATCTGAAACAATCGGTCTTGAAATTAGAGCTCAAGCATTTGGTTTTACTACCAATGATGAGATCAATGATATGACCTTCTATAACTTTAAAATTATCAACCGTTCTATTGAAACATTGAACCAAACTTATATTGGACACTTTGTTGATTCGGATATCGGAACCTATAATGATGATTATGTTGGTTGTGATGTAGGAAGAGGTTTAGGATATTCATACAATGGTGATGAATTTGATGAAGGTGCTCTTGGTTATGGTGTGAATCCTCCTGCAATCGGAATGGACTTCTTTAGAGGACCAAAAGCTGATAATGGTGATGGAATTGACAATGACCGTGATGGTTGTATTGACTGTACTTTCGATGAAGAAGGGAATCCAATTGCTGATGCAGATTTGCCAGAGTTAATCTCAATGGCAAAATTCGTATACTATAATAATGACAATAACCCTAAAACGGGGAACCCTAATGGGGCTCAAGATTACTATAACTACCTAATTGGTAAATGGAGAGATAATACTTCAATGACATGGGGTGGAAATGCAACAGATCCAACTAGTGATCCTACAGACTGGATGTTTCCTGGTGATACTGATCCTAACCATCCAGGTGAAAACTGGACGGAAGAAAGTGTCAACAATATTCCTGCGGATAGACGTTTCTTGATCTCAGCTGGACCATTTACATTGGAACCAGGTGCTGTAAACTTGGTAACTACAGGTCTTGTTTGGGCGAAAGCTACAGAAGGTGGTGCTTTTGCATCGGTTCAAAAGATGCGTGTAGCAGATGATAAGGCACAAGCGCTTTTCAATAACTGTTTTGCAGTATTGAATGGACCTGATGCTCCAGATGTTGCTATTCAGAAGTATGACAAGGAATTGATCCTGACGATTACTAATTCTCCAAGCTCTAACAACCTCAACGAATCATATGAAGAAGTTGATCCTACTTTAATTAGTACGGATGATTTGGAAATTACTGATAATACGTACAAATTTGAAGGGTATCAAATCTTCCAATTGGCAGATGAGACAGTTTCTCCATCAGATTTATATGATTCAGATAGAGCTAAGCTATTATTCAACGTGGATGTTGAGAATTATAGATTAGGTTCTGATACATTGCCTAACCTTGAAGATCCGATCGCTACTTTGAAAAATCACGAGTACGATTTAGATCTTGGAGAGGATGTTCCTACGAATAAAACTATTAATGCTGCCAATAACGGTATCAAGCATTCATTCAGAATTACTGAAGATTTATTCGCTTTGGGTGATAAGAAATTGGTAAATCATAAGGAATATTACTATATGGCAATTGCGTATGGTTATAATGAATATATGGTTTATAAGAAGGACATTGGATTTGATGGAAATACATTAGTTCCTAATATGCTAGGTCAAAAGCTTCCATTTAAAGCTGGACGTAGAAATATTAAAGTTTACAAAGCATTCCCATATAAGAATTCTTCTGATTTTGTTGGTGAGTATGGTTCTAGACCTGCTATGACAAGATTGCAAGGTCAAGGAAACTCAGGATTTGAAATTCAAATGTCTGAAGAATCTTTTGATACTATCGTTAATTCTTTTTGTGAACCTTCTGTAGACTATTTAGAAGATCAGTCACCGGTTAATATTTACGTGGTAAATCCACAAAATGTTTCTGATGCAGATTTCGTTTTCGAATTTATTCCTAATAGTGAATTTGATACAATCGTTGATAATGAAACAACTTGGAGATTGATAAGAACAATCGGTGATATTAGCGATACTGTTTATTCTAATGAAGTAGTAAGTATCATTAACGAACAAATCATTCCAGAATGGGGAATAGCTGTTGATGTAAATATCTTCGGGGAACGCCCATATAATTCAAAGGAAAGTTCGAATGGATTTATTAGCGCCGAAATTAACTTCGAAGATGAATCAAACGAATGGTTGACATTTGTAGAAGATAGAGATTACGAAGACTTTGGTGTATCTGCACAAGATTGGATTTCTGCTGGTCAAACACAAGTTGGTTTAGCAGATATCTCAACTCAACCATCTTGGGATGAGTATGGAGTACATGATGCTAGAACAATTGGAATTGAAGGATCTCCGGGTGTTCCTGGTATCGATGCTGAATGGCTAGATCCAAATGAGGTATACGAAGGTGTACTAGGTGGTACATGGGCTCCTTTTGCTGTATTAAGTGGTAAATCTATTTACCCTAAATATATCGATGATGAGGTAGATACTGCAGGTACAAAGTATGACTTGGTAAGTGACTTTAGAAATACACCAAGTGTACATATCGTATTTACAGCAGATACTTCTCTTTGGACAAGAGTTCCAGTAATTGAAGCAGATGATTATGACATTGATGATAGAAAATTGAAAATGGTTAAAAATAGCCCTTCAAAAGATATCAATGGTAATGAAGAGTCTGGATTCGGTTGGTCTTGGTTCCCTGGATATGCTGTAAATAAAGATGCTGGTGTTCGTCTAAACATGATGTTTGCGGAGAACTCTACTTTAGTAGATGATAATGGAGATGACATGTTGTGGAATCCTACTTCTAATTTGGGAGAATACAATTATACCTTTAACAATGGAGTGATGGTCCCTAGTGGGCAAGTGTTCGGTGGTATGCATTATGTGTATATTATGAATACAGTGTATCAAGGTAGAAATGAAAGTTTGAATCCTCAATACGACGACCTAACGGAAATTACTGGTGGAACTGGTATTGGAGAGGTTAAGGAAAAGAAAAATGTATTCGCTCAAACAAACTGGGTAGGTATCCCAATGTTGGCAGAAAATGCTACTTTGTTATCTAATGATGTTAGTATTGATCTTAACGTTGCTCAACCATTGAGAGAATGGGGAGCTGGAAACGGTGAATGTGCTGAAAACATTACATACAATGGTTTCCCTAAATATACCTTCAATACGAATAGTATTACTGGAACTGGTATTGTTGATAGATATGATACAAATGATCCAATCAACCTAGTAGGAGTTGTTCCTAATCCTTATTATGGATCTTCTTTCTATGAAGATGGGCAGCTTGATCATAGAATAAAGGTTACAAATGTACCTCCGCAATCTGTTGTAACAATTTACAATGTTGGTGGTACTTTGATCAGACAACTAAGAAGTCCAGATGTTACTGATGATGTAATTTGGGACTTGAAAAACGGTAATGGAATTTCTATTGCTTCTGGTGCTTACATTATACATGTGAAATCTAGAACTGGAGAGAAAACTATTAAGTGGTTTGGTGCTTTGAGACCTCTTGACCTTGATTCATTTTAATAGACCCATAAAAGAGAAAGATAATGAAGAGAATTTTTTCAAAATATACAGCTAAGATGCTTTTGGTTGCTGGTTTGGTCTATGCCTCAAATCAGGACGCTATTGCAGGGAACGAAGAACGTTCTGGGCAAGCGGGTGCATCTGAATTATTAATTAACCCATGGGCTAGAACTTCAGGTTCTGCCGATGCAAATGTTGGTGGGGTTTCCGGATTAGAGGCAACCTTCCTTAACGTTGCGGGTCTTGCTCGTCTAGGTACTGATATGGAAATTGGTTTTTCTACCGTTCAGTGGATAGGTGATATTGACATCAATACTGGTGGGTTTGCACGTAGAATAAGTGAAGACGGTGTAATTGCTGCTACTATATCTAGCTGGGGCTTTGGTGATATCCTAAGAACTACAGAAGATAATCCTGGTGGTGATTTAGGTACTTTTAGTCCTACTTATTCTATTATCTCACTTTCTTATGCTAAGAACTTTACACCAACTATTAGTGGTGGGGTTACTATGAGAGTATTGAGTGAGTCTACACCAAATTTGGATGCTTCTGGTATTACTTTAGATATCGGTGTTCAGTATGTTTCTGGAGAGAATAACGAACTGAAGTTCGGGATTACTTTGAAGAATATTGGACCTAAATTGGTATTCTCTGGTGATGGTGATGATATTCGTTTAACGAATCAAACCGTTCAAGGAGTACCTTTCCAACAGGCATACGAGCATAGAATGGATCCTTTCGAGGTTCCTTCTTTACTAAGTATTGGTGGGTCATATGACTTTATCTTAGATGAGGATAATGTAGTAACTTCAATGGCTACTTTTACATCGAACTCATTTACAAAGGATAATGTCAACCTAGCTGCTGAATGGAGTTTCAAATCTAGCCTTATGCTAAGAGCTGGTTACCGTTTAGAAAGTGACATTACTGCAGATTATGATGATGGAAGAACAAATGCATTAACAGGAATGACTGCTGGGGCATCTTACATCTTCAGTTCTGATTCTGGTAAAGCAATCGCTATCGATTATTCATACCGTGGAGCTGATCCTTTGGCATCAGTTCATAATCTAGGTCTGAGGTTAGAACTATAGAATTCATATACATATTTTGTATATTTGCAAAAGAAGATCGTTTACGGTCTTCTTTTTGTTGTTTAATAACTATACATTTAGTGAGGATATTACTTGAAAAAGTGAGGATGGAATAATGTATAGCGCATAAAGAGATTGAATATGTCAGAAATATCATACTATTCAGAAGAAGGCTTCAAAAACCTTAAAGAAGAATTGGAGCGCCTAAAGTTTACAGAAAGACCTAAAGTAACTAGGGAAATTGCTGAGGCAAGGGATAAAGGAGATTTATCTGAGAATGCTGAATACGATGCTGCCAAAGAGGCACAAGGAATGCTAGAGATGAGAATTTCTGGTTTGGAATCTAAGATGAGGAATGCTCGTCTTATTGATGAATCTTTAATTGACAACTCGAAGGTATTGGTGCTATCTATAGTGCGCTTGATGAACCTTAAGTTGAAAAAGGAATTTACCTTTACGTTGGTAGCAGAAAATGAGGCCAATGTAAAAACAGGTAAAATCTCTGTAAATTCTCCAATCGGAAAAGGATTACTTGGTCTTAAGGTTGGTGATATTGCACAAATTGAAGTTCCTTCGGGAATAATGGAAATGGAAATCCTTGAAATATCTAGATAATGGCTTCAATATTTTCTAAAATAGTTGCTGGTGAAATACCTTGTCATAAAATAGCTGAGACTGATGATTACTTAGCATTTTTAGATGTATTTCCATTGGTTAAAGGACACACACTTGTGATACCTAAAAAGGAGATAGATTATATCTTCGATATGGAGGATGCGCAGTTAGCTGGCTTAAATATCTTTGCTAAAAAGGTTGCTAAAGCTGTTAAACAAGCAATTCCGTGTACAAGGATTGGTGTATCAGTAATTGGACTAGAGGTTCCGCATACACATATTCATCTTGTTCCAATGAACGAAATGAATGATATGAACTTCACCAGAGCAAAAATGAAAATAGAAGAAGAGGAGATGAAACAAATTGCGGATAGCATCCGTCAATATATCTAACCAATTCTATCAGGGTTGTTTTTCATAAAACTAGCCCATGAACCAGAAGAAGAACCCGCCATGTGCGGGTTTTTTGTTTGTAGGTGATGGCATAGGGCAACGGCTAAACCATCGGTTGCATCAAAATACTTTGGTGCCTCCTTTATGTTTAGTAGTTTTTGTAACATATAGCTTACTTGCTCTTTTGAGGCATTCCCACTTCCTGTAACGGCTAATTTCACTTTTTTAGGAGCGTATTCGGTAATTGGGATATTTCTATAAAGGCCAGCAGCCATTACTACACCTTGAGCCCTACCCAATTTCAGCATGGATTGAACGTTTTTTCCAAAGAAAGGTGCTTCTACAGCAATTTCATCTGGATGATATTGATCGATCAGGCTAAGGGTTTTCTCGAAAATTCTTTTTAATTTTAGGTTATGCCCGTTTAGTTTGTGCAAAAGTAAAACGTCCAATTCTAGTAATTGAACTTTTTTCCCCTGAATATGGATGATCCCAAATCCCATGACGCTGGTACCTGGATCTACACCTAATATGATTTTGTCTTTTTTCAATGGTAAAGAATATCTACAAATATCTAAAAATATATGAAGATTTTGGTTCTAAGAGCCTAGATCTATTAAGATATATTTTTAGTTTTTTAGCACTTACCTTTGTAATCATTGAATTGAAGCAAGCAATAGGTTTAGGTCATATTGAGACTTTAAAGACTCAACTAACCGTCCATTTTGAATTGGTTTGGCTATTTGGGACGTTTGTTTTCGCTTTTATTCACCATTGGTCTGATGCCAAGGTCTGGCAGTCAATAATTGCAACGAAAAGAAAATTCCCTTTACTCCTTGCCCTAAGAATGAATTGGACGAGTCTAGCGTATTCTTTTTATAGTCCTAATAGGCTTCTAGATATTCCTTCGAAGGTTCTACTGTTGGAGGATATGGATCGTGCTTTTAAATGGTACGCAGCTGGATTATATAATGTTTTAAAGCCATCTGCTACTTTTTATATTGGATTGGCTGCACTAAGTTTATTGCTTGGTTATTGGTGGTTAACTCTTGGACTTGTAATTGTTGGGCCGTTCGTGTTACTTTGGATTAAAGATAAACTTGAAAAAAGTGAATTTCTGAGGGATAGAATTTCATTGGAAGAAAGAGTAGGAGATTCTTTATTTCTGGAACTTTTGGGATTGAATTTAATACGAATAGTTAGTTTGGCTTTACAGCATGCTGGAATTTTATTTCTGCTAGGTTTTCAATTTCCAGTAGAAAGCTTGTTAATGTATCTGCTAATCATACATACAGTGGTTACTTTTTTACCCCAGGTCGCTGGAACTGAAATTTTCGTCAGGAGTTATCTTTGTTTTTATTTTTTAGAGTTGGATTCTGGCCATGAGTTGGTGCTGGCAAGTTCTGTGTTAGTATTGTGGACTATGAATATTATGCTGCCTGCCGTTATTGGTTTATTTGTTCAGAAAAAAGCGGGATTAAAAAAAGACTAAATATGGAAGGGGTAATTAGCATTGTACTTATAATCTATAGTCTTTTATTGACCTATTATCATAGATCTTTACGAAAGCTCTTTAAATCCCATAAAAATGAGCTCTTTGGGGATGTTACCATTGATGTTGTTGTAGCTTATAGGAATGAGTCGGCAAATTTACCACATCTGCTGACGGACTTGGGTAATTTGAATACAGCTGGGATAGTTCTGAAGGTATATTTAGTTAATGACCACTCCACGGATACTGGGGCAGCCATTGTTGAAGAATTTAGAGCACAGGGAAATATTGATATCCATCCCTTTCATCTTCATAATGAAATTGGTAAAAAAGCTGCTATTTCGGCAGTGCTAGATGAATTGTCTTCTGAATGGATATTGTTTACAGATGCCGATTGTAGACTGGATAAGGGTTGGTTGCAGAGTTATCGTGCACAAATTGATAATGAAGTTCAATGTATTCTTGGAGCCGTTCGGTTGACGGACGGTAATTCCTTATTCGGGAGATTTCAGCAACTTGAATTTATGAGTCTACAAGCAGCGACAGCAGCAAGTTGCTTAGCTCAGAACCCTATTATGTGTAATGGTGCAAATTGGATGGTTAGACGGAGTAGCTATTTGGCGCTTCGGGAAAACATAAAGAAAGAAATTGCCAGTGGGGATGATATGTTTATTCTTCAAGCACTAAAAAGACAAAATGCAAGACAAATACGTTATAATATTGGATTGTCTAGCCTAGTGGAAACAAAAGTTGTGAATAGCTTTGGTGTCTTTTGGGCTCAACGAAATAGATGGACAACAAAATCAAAGTATTATACGGATCCCACAACTATCGCCATTAGTTTACTTGTCGTGTTTGCGAATATTGCTTTCGTACTTTCCTTCTGGTATGTATCAAATGAAATAGGCTTGTTATGGTTTATTTTAGCTAAGTTAGCGTCGGAATATCTCGTTTTACAGCGGTATGCTAAATTCAGTGGGGAGAAATTGCTTTTGAAAGAATTTCCATTATTAGCTTTATGCTATCCGTTTTATATTATCCTAATTGTAGGGAGTTCTATATTTGCAAAATTTCAATGGAAAGATCGTAGCTACCAAGCATGAAGAAATTTCGGGACCACATTCGTTTAATATTGGCTTTATTTATCATCGTACCTTTGTGTATCGGTGCTGTTTTTGCCTATCAATGGATTCCAGATTCCAGTCCCCATGCCAATGAAATGCAATTATCACTCTCAAACCTTAACCCGAATTCAGACCAACTTTTCCTCCTTTTAGATAATAAGGTTAAAGCTCAGGAAGAAGGCTCTTTCTGGATGGGAAAAAGCAGTTCATCAAAACATATTGCTATAGACTCAGCGATAACACAGGACTCGCAAGTTTTTTATTGGGAAGTTGGTATACCGAAAAGACAAGAAATTGAGGCTGCCAAATTATTTTATCCAAATGATCTGGATAAAAGTATGGAATTTAAAACCTACCGTTTAGGTTCTGATAAATATGGCCGTGATTTTCTAAGTCGATTGGTATTGGGGGCACGTGTTTCATTACTCGCGGGATTTTTTGCCGTAACAATATCCTTAGTGGTTGGTTTAGTTCTTGGATTGATTGCTGGATTTTTTGGTGGCTGGATAGATCGTTCTATAATGTGGTTTATCAATGTGCTTTGGTCAGTCCCGACTTTACTATTGGCAATAGCCATTACACTATCCTTGGGTAAGGGCTTATGGCAAGTTTTCTTGGCAATTGGATTATCTATGTGGGTTGAAATTGCCAGGTTAGTTAGAGGTAGGGTCCTACAAGAGCGGGAACAAGAGTATGTTAGAGCGCTAAAATCATTGGGTTTTTCAGATTTCAGAATTCTGTTTAAACATGTTCTTCCGAATATATTCCAACCGGTGATCGTCCTTTGTGCAGCTAATTTTGCAACAGCTATTTTACTAGAATCTGGTTTAAGTTTTCTTGGGATTGGCGCAACTGCTCCTATGCCCACTTGGGGGAATATGATCCGGGATCATTATGCCTATATCGTATTAGATAAGGCCTATTTGGCTATTTATCCAGGCCTAGGAATTATGGCTTTGGTAATGGCATTTATGCTGTTGGGGAATTATCTAAAAGATAAATGGGCGAGCTAGTTAAGAATACTAAAGTGGATATTGTCCTTTTCAAGAAGTGGCTTTCCGGTCCATCTAAGGATTAATTGGGCAACGGCTAAAATATCTTTTTCACAATAAATGGCTATTCGTTCACAGTCATTTTCCTCCCAGAATACACGTCCAACTTCAGAACCATCGATGTCATCTTTAGGACTCGGTATATCAAAAAGATTGGTGAGTAATTTTAATGAAGTAAAATGTTTCCAATCCCCAAACTTCCAAAGTTCCATAGTATCTAAATGAGGTACTTCCCACGGTTTTTTACCCGCAACATTTAGGGTGTATGGTAAGGGGATTCCATGAATCAACATTCTTCTACAAAGAAATGGGATGTCAAATTCTTTGACGTTATGTCCAATAAGTTTGAAAGTCTTAAATTTCTTTAGAGCCTGGCCAAATTCGGCCAAAAGTAATTTTTCATCTTCACCATAATAAGATTTGAAGCGCATATCTCTGTGGTCTCCATCCTCTTTTATATAGCCAATACTGATACAAACAACCTTTCCAAATTCAGCCCAAATCCCAGCCTTTTCATTGTAAAACTCCTCGGCAGTAAATTCCTCTTTACGTTGATAGGCGGTTTTTTTCGCAAAAAGGCCTTGTAATTCTTCATTGAGTTCGGTGAATTTATGATGAGAGGATACCGTTTCAATATCTATGAAAAGGAGCTCTTCAATGGATGTTTGGATCATGTTAAATATTTATTTGGTGTTATGTAATATTTCAATAGCCTTTTGAACTTCATTATCCCTGGTATTCCAAATCTTATAGAGACCTTCATTCCCCCATATTTTTCTTGCGATAAGGGATTTTAGACGATATTTAAGGTAGGGATTAGACTTTTGGATATTCTCTGATGAGCTATTGATAGTTTCCTTTTCTGCTCTTTGAATGATCTCATCAAAAAGTTCAGAGCTGACATCAAAGGTTCCAGCGAATTCTTCTAAATTTCCTTCATTCATCCAATAGTCTCTATGACTATTTGAGTATTCATAGGCCATATCATTTAAGATCGAAGAAGATAATATTTGATTCAACCAACGCGAAGTAAAAGTTGTATCCAATGGGATAAAATGGTCTGGATAAATTCCTCCTCCTCCATATACACTTCTACCATTCGTAGTTTTGAATATAAGGCTATCAGCAAATACTACGCTGTCAGCATTAAACAATTCTCCAGAGGCAAATCTGTTCAGTGATTCAACATGGTAATTGTCTAAACCGTCTTCATACGATTTTTGAATGCATCTACCTGATGGCGTATAATATCTGGAAGTAGTTATTCTAAGCGCAGAACCATCACCTAGTTGAGATTGTTCTTGAACCAACCCTTTACCAAAGGACCTTCTACCTATTATAATACCTCTATCATTGTCTTGTATGGCTCCAGCCACAATTTCACTTGCAGAAGCGGAGCCTTCATTAATAAGGACTACAATTTCTGATTTTTCAAAATCTCCTTTTTTTGTTGCGTAGTGATATTCTCTACCTCTTTTGGCTCCCTCTGTGTATACAATTAGTTCTTTAGCACCTAGGAATTCATCAATAAGGTCTATGGCTGTATGTAGGTAACCTCCGGGATTGTTTCTTAAGTCGAGTACCATTTTTTGCATGCCTTGGTCCTTCAATTTTTTGAAGGCTAGAAGGTATTCGTCGTAGGTGGTTGCTGCAAATCTGTTGATTTTAATATAGCCAATTTGGTCGTCTAGCATCATGGATACATCCACACTGTGGATAGGGATCTTATCTCTGATAATATCGAAGGCAATTGGATCGGTTATACCAGGTCTTTTAATAAGTACCTTAACCATTGATCCTCTTTCTCCTCTTAAGTTCTCAACAACATCTTTATTGGTTATACCAATACCAGCAACTTGAATGGTATCTACTTTTAGGATACAATCTCCACTCTTAATTCCCAATTTTTCTGAAGGACCTCCTGAAATTGGAGTAACCACTCGGATAGTGTCATTTTGAATTTGGTACTCAATACCTATCCCATCAAAGTTGCCTTGCATACTTTCCGTTACTTGGAGCATGTCTTTTGAAGAAATATAAGTAGAGTGTGGATCTAGTTGATCCAAGATGTGTTGAATACTCCCTTCAACAATGCTATCCACATTTATATTATCTACATAATTATTTTCCAATTGAAAAATCAGTTGTTCAATTTTCCCATAATTAGCCCCAAAGAGTGGAGTTTCTTGTCTCTCTGTAAATTGGAATTGCCTTCCTATCCACATTCCTGCAACAAGGATGAGTGCAATATAGATAGGATTAAATGTATTTTTAGATTTAGTCATATTAGAAACTTTCTTGATCAATATACACTACTTCAACACCCGTTTCTTTTAAAAAGTCTACACCTGATGAATCTCTATATTTTCGAGAGTATACCACTCTCTTAATTCCTGTCTGTAAAATTAATTTACTACATTCTTTGCAGGGAGATAAGGTAACATATAACGAAGCTCCTTCTGCGCTTTGCGTAGAGTGTGCAACTTTTGTAATGGCATTGGCTTCTGCGTGTAACACATACCATTTTGTCAATCCTTCATCGTCTTCACAAATGTTTTCAAATCCGGAAGGTGTGCCATTGTAGCCATCTGAAATAATCATCTTATCTTTAACAATAAGTGCGCCAACTTGCCGTCTTTTGCAATAGGATAATTTAGCCCATTCAGTAGCCATTTTTAGATAGGCTACATCATAACTGTATTGTTTTGCTGGACTCATTTATTTAGTTTTGTTAATTCTTCTACAGCCATTTTGATATTTTCATGAAGCTCTACTATAGAAGCATCCATCATATAACAAGGTGCAGAAACTATTTTTAGTTCGACGTCAATAGCCACCTCTTGTATGGTCTTTTCAAGATGTACGGCTCCAATTTGTTCCATTCCTGCAGCTATCCCTTGAATATCATAGGGGGAGCTTGCTTTACTTGATCCAACAGTTAAGTTGGCGGAATAAGGACTCCCTTCAAGTGCTTTAGCAATGACGGTAGGTCCCATACAAAGTGCTGCAATCGGTTTTTTTTCGGCTATAAATTGTAAGATAGTATTCTTTACAGCAGTATCAATAGTGCAATCAGGACCATTCACGGCCCACTGATTCAGGTTTTTTGCAGCGCCAAATCCACCAGGAATTAGTAGTGCATCAAAATTAGAGCTGTCCAAATCTTTAAGATCTGAGATGTCTCCTCTAGCAATTCTTGCAGATTCAATCAGTACATTTCTATTTTCGTCCATTACAGAGCCATCTAAATGATTGATAACATGTAGCTGGTTCTTGTTTGGAGCAAAGCAATTAGCTTCATGGCCTAATTCGGCTATGGCTAAAAGACTCAATACGGACTCATGAATTTCTGATCCATCGTAGACTCCCGATCCTGCTAAGATTACTGCTATCTTCATGTAGGTATTGTTAATTGAAAAATTAAGTTGATTGAGGCAATCATAGAATTGCTAAATGCCTTTCAAAAATAAGCTTTTTCTTTGGGCATCGTATAGGCTTATTAAAGTTCTTTAGTTAAAGAACTTTAAGGATAAAAAAAATAGGGCTACGATAACGTAACCCTATTTTATTATTTTCCAAACCCAACTTTTTGTCGAACCCTATTAAGGACTTCCAGCCCTATTATTTTTGCTTTTTCTGCTCCTTTACTGAGTTCTGCATCAATCTTATCATGATCTTCTATCAATTCCCAGTAGCGGTTTCTTTCTGTTTCGAATTTGGTGATGATCAATTCAAATAAAGCTTGTTTAGCATGACCGTATCCGTAATTTCCTCCTGTATAATTTCCTCTCATTGTTGCAATTTCTTCAGGACTAGCCATAAGTTCATATAGCTTGAATACATTACAGGTATCAGGATCTTTTGGTTCTTCAAGTCCTTTTGTATCTGTAACGATTTTCATCAATACCTTTCTAAGCTTTTTATCGGGAAGGAATATATTGATGAAATTCCCATAGGACTTACTCATCTTTCTACCATCTATTCCAGGAACAGTCATCACCTGTTCATCTATTTTAGATTCAGGTAACACGAAAGTCTCCCCATAGATTCTATTGAAAGCACCGGCCATATCTCTGGCCATTTCTAAATGTTGCTTTTGATCTTTTCCAACAGGTACAATGTTCACATCATACATAAGAATGTCTGCCGCCATTAGTACTGGATAATCAAAAAGTCCGGCATTTACATCCGATAGGTTGCTGGCTTTATCTTTAAAAGAATGTGCATTGGCCAGCATAGGATAAGGAGTAACACAGTTTAAATACCAAGTTAGCTCTGTTACCTGTGGAATATCAGACTGTCTGAATAAGGTATTTTTATCCGTATCAAATCCGAAGGCAAGCCAGGCAGCTGCAGTAGCGTAAGTGTTTTCAATTATTTTCCCCGCATCTTTTGTAGTCGTTATAGCATGCATGTTTGCTATAAAAAACAAACTTTCATTTTTTGGATCGTTTGAAAGTCCTATTGCTGGAACAATTGCGCCTAGTATATTTCCTAGATGAGGAATCCCACTACTTTGTACACCTGTTAATACTCTTGCCATTTTGTATTTTCTTATTAATAGTCACAAAAATACATTTTCATTTTTTAAAATTTCCGATTAGTAGCCAGCTTTTTTTTAACAATAATGCAAGGTTCGTGTTAAATTTTGGTTAACAAAGGAAACGAAAAGTAATAAAAAACGTTTCCGTTGTGAGAATTGTTATATATTTGCGCCATGGATGAGAAAGAGAAACAAATATTAACAATTGCTTGGGGACTTTTTAAGAAGTTCGGAATTCGCAATCTAAATATGGATGAGATAGCGAGGCAGTTAGGTATTTCAAAGAAGACCTTGTATCGGTATGTGAAGAACAAGGAGGATTTATTGAAGAAATCGTTTTTCCATCATTTCGAAAACGAAAAGGAAGGTCAATGTCACATTTTTGATGAATGTGATAACCCTATAGATGAAATGTTAGCTGTAAATGAAAGCATTTGCAAAGAAAATAAGGATTTAAACCCAGTAGCAGTATTTGAATTAAAGAGATATTATCCAGCATTATATGATCAAATATTCTCTTCGAAAATTGAATTTGTAAAATCCTGTATTTTGGTAAACCTTAAAAATGGGGTTGACGAAGGTTGGTATCGAAATAATTTTGATATAGAGATCATCGCTCGTTTGTATGTAGGGAGAATGCAAACTATTGTAAATGAAGAGATATTCCCTGGAAACGATTATTCATTCAACGAGTTGGTACAAGAAAGTATCCAATTTCATTTATATGGAATCGTTTCTAAAAAAGGAAGAGAGTACCTAGAACAGAAACTAAACATCAGCTCAAAATAACCATCACACTATGAAAGGAATCTATCGCTTGATTTTTGTGTTTGTATTGCCATTGAACATGGCATTCGCACAGCAAGCATTTAGCCTCAAGGAGGCTCAGGCATATGCAAAATTGCATAGTTACCTGATTCAAGATGCCAATTTGGACATTGAAAAGGCGAAAAGAAAAATTCAGGAAACTATTGCCATCGGTTTGCCACAGATTAGTGGTTCTCTAGATTATCAGCATTTCCCTGAATTGCCTAAGAGTATTATTGACCCTTCCGCTTTTGGATCGGACCCTGATTCAAATTCAGAGGATGAAGGCCCAATCAAGGTGGCGTTTGGTCAGCAATATACGGCTACCGCTGCAATGAGAGTGAATCAGTTGATCTTTGATGGATCTTATATTGTTGGATTGCAAGCTACAAAAGTGTTCTTGCAATTGTCAGAAGATCAGAAGTTGAAGAAAGAAATAGATGTTGCAGCCACTATTTATCAGTCTTATTCTGGTGTATTGATTGCAGGTAGGAACAAAGAAATTCTACAAGAATCTATCTTAGAATTACAAAAGACATTGAAGGATACAAAAGCCTTGTATAAGGAAGGATTTGTTGAAGAATCGGATGTCGATCAAATTGAGCTATTGCTTTTGAATAATATCAATTCATTTGAACAAGCGAAGCGTCAGGAGGAATTGAGTATAGATATGTTGAAATTCAATATGGGTATATCTATCGAGGAAAGCTTGGAGCTTACAGAAAGTCTAGATGATTTTATGAACAGTGTCAATGGTCATGTGAAATTGGATAATCCATTCGACTTGACTTTGCATATTGATTATAAAATGATAGAAACACAGGAGAGTGCTTCTATGCTAACCTTAAAAAATGCCAAGGCAAAATTCCTGCCAACAATAAGTGCGTTTTACACACTTCAGAAGGTGTATTCATCAGATGAAAATGTTATAAGTTTAAGTAACAGTTTTGATTGGACACGTTCTCAAATCTTAGGTTTGTCTTTGAATATTCCAATATTCAATAGTTTCAAAAAGGTTCGTGTAGTTCAACAAGCTCAGTTAGATTTTGATAAAATGCAGGTTGCTAAAGACCAAATTTCTGAAAGTTTAAAATTGAATGCTAAGTCGGCAAAATCAGATTTCGCTTTTTATCAAACTAAACTTAAGAATGATAAGAAAAATCTAGAAATCGCTAAGCGAATTAGAAATAAAACGCAGGTGAAATTTAACGAAGGGATCTCTACCAGTTTGGAACTTTCTCAAGTTGAAAACCAATACCTACAGACACAGGGGCAATATATCCAGAGTCTCTTTCAATTATTCGATGCCAAATCGAAATTAGATCAAGCATTAAACAACTACTAAATCGTTAGAACGATGAAAAAATATATCAGTTTATTCGCCATAGCTCTTTTATTCTCTTGTTCAGAGGATGATTTAGCAATTTTGAAAACAGAAAGAAATGACTTGAAAGAAGCTATTTCTCTTCATAAAGCTTCCTTGTTGGAGGTTGAAGGGAAGATTAAGGCTATTGAAGGAGAGGAGAAAAAGGTTTATGAGGTTACTACACTTTCATTAGCTAGTTCAACTTTCCAACATTTCTTTGAAGTACAAGGTTCTGTTGAAGCAGATAAAGTAATAAATGTAAACCCAGAAGCTACTGGAAGTATCCGCACCATTCAGGTAGAAGAAGGACAACGTGTTCAAACAGGACAGGTTTTAGCAACGTTGGATTCTGAGATTCTTACAAATGGAATCAAGGAGCTGGAAGTGTCGCTTAAATTAGCTAAAATACTGTTTGAAAAACAAGATCGTTTGTACAAACAAAATATTGGTTCAGAGATTCAATATTTACAAGCAAAATCTAACTATGAAGGATTGCTTTCTAAGCTGGAGACCATGAAATCTCAGGAGGATCTTTATATAGTGAAAGCTCCCTTTTCAGGAATTGTAGATGAAATTTTCCCTAAGGTTGGTGAATTGGCAATGCCTCAAGGAACTATTTTAAGATTGGTGAACTTGGATAAAGTAAAAGTAGAGTCTGAGATCTCTGAAAAATACATTCCTATTATAAAGAAAGGAACAGTGGTAGCATTGAATTTTTCTTCGCTAGATAAGCAAATGGAGAGTGAAATTAGCCGTACTGGAGAATTTATCAACCCTGCAAATAGATCTTATAAGATTCAAATTGCTATGGAAAATGCTGACCATGATTTGAAACCTAATATGATTGCAACCTTGCAAATTAAAGATTTCGAACAAGAAAATGCAATTTCGATTCCGGCAAATAGTATTCAGCAAGATCACAATGGTAATGAATATGTTTTTATAGCTGTAAAGAAAGGAGCTATGCTATTTGCAGAAAAACGTACTATCGAGACAGGATTGAGTTATAATAATTCCATTTATGTGAAGTCTGGATTGAAAACTGGTGATCGATTGATTATGAAAGGTGCTAGAAATATCAAGGATGGACAGGAAATTTCAGTGAGATCTAAAAAAGCTTAAGCGATGAGCGTAAATAAGAAAGAAAAACACAAAGAGTTTGGTTTATCGACGTTGTCGATAAACAATAAGGTCTCGGTTTATGTACTTACGGTAATTATATTATTGATGGGGTATACGGCATTTAATACAATGCCGAAGGAAAATTTCCCAGAAGTTGTCATGCCGGAAATATACATAGGGACTCCATATCCAGGAAATTCTCCATTGGATATTGAAAAACTGATTACTCGACCTTTAGAGAAAGAGATAAATTCCATTACAGGGATTGATGAAATAACTTCTACATCAGTACAGGGTTATTCAACAATCAAGGTGGCTTTTGATTTTGGAATAGAGCCTTCTGAGGCACTACAAAAGGTAAAAGATAAGATTGATATTGCTATGTCGGATGCAGATTTCCCTAAGGATCTTCCTGCAGACCCGAATGCTTTTGAGATGAATTTCTCGGAGTTAATTCCTATTATGAACATCAATCTTTCAGGGAATTTTTCATTGGCTCAATTAAAAGAGTATGGAGAGGTTTTGGAGGATAAGATTGAAGACATTCAGGAAATCTCAAAAGTAGATGTCCGTGGGGTAATGGATAAAGAGGTGAAGATCGAATTGGATCTTCATAAATTGGAATCCATGGAGTTGAACTTCGATGATATAGCGCAAGCTATTCAAATGGAGAATGTATCCATCTCAGGGGGTGATTTATTGTTGGATGACTATAGAAGAAATGTTCGAATAGTTGGAGAATTCAGTTCAATAGATGAAATAGGTGACATCATTGTTAAACGTGAAAAACAGAATATTGTTTATCTACGTGATATTGCAGATGTCAAATTTGAAGAAGAAGAGAAGGAATCCTATGCTAGGGAATTCAGTGCTCCAGTTGTTTCTTTGGATATTATCAAACGTGCAGGTGAAAACTTACTTTCAGCTTCTGATGAAATTAATAAGATATTAGAAGAATCTAGAGGGGTAGATTTTCCAGATAATTTAAGTGTTACTATTACAAGTGATCAGTCTGATATGACCCGAAACCAGGTTGATGAGCTTTTGAATAGTATCATCTTTGGGGTTATTCTAGTAGTCTTTGTATTGCTATTCTTTTTAGGATTAAGAAATGCCTTATTTGTTGGTATTGCGATTCCACTTTCGATGCTGTTGTCATTTGCCATATTGTCTGCCATGGGTGTGACGATGAATGTAATGGTTTTATTCTCTCTTGTATTAGCGCTGGGGATGTTGGTTGATAATGGGATTGTTGTTGTTGAGAATGTCTACCGTTTGATGCAGGAAGGTTATGGGCCGATTAAAGCTGCGAAGTATGGAGTAGGAGAGGTTGCGCTTCCTATTATTGCATCTACAGCTACTACTTTAGCGGTATTCCTTCCGTTGGCTATGTGGCCAGGGCAGATGGGTGAATTTATGAAGTATTTGCCTATTACCTTAATGATTGTATTGAGTTCATCCCTTTTTGTTGCACTGGTAATAAATCCTGTACTTACTTCAGTATTGATGAAGGTGGAGGCTAATAAATCCCATAAAAAGAGAGCTCTGAAAGGTTCATTGATACTAATTGCCCTTTCTGTACTATTTATGGTGCTTTCAGGAATTGGATGGTTTACTAGTTTATTATTGTTCTCAGGTATTATTTGGTTGGTCAATACTTTTGCTTTGGAGCCCGCATCTTTTTGGTTCCAAGAGCAGTTCTTGCCAAAACTTGAAAATGCCTATGAGTCCTTTTTAAGTTATTGGCTAAAAGGATGGCGTCCAGTATTTTTATTCTTTGGGATGTTTGCCATGTTGATTGGTTCGATCATGATATTTATGATGAATTCGCCAAAGATTTTATTCTTCCCAGACAATGAGCCACGCTATGTGAATGTTTTCTTAGAGCTCCCTGTTGGAAGTGATATTGAGGCTTCAAATTCACTTGCAAAAGAGGTGGAAGGGAAAGTAGCCAAGGCAATGGCTGTCTATGAAGAAGATGTAAATGGTGAAAATGTAAACTATTTAGTTACTTCAATCTTAGGGCAGGTTGGGAATGGTACTTCAGATCCTAATGAAGGTCCTTCAATGAGTACCACGCCAAATAAAGCGCGTATTTCAGTTTCCTTTATAGAATCGAAATTACGTCGCGGGAAGAGTACTATGGAAGTAATGGAGGAAATCCGTGAGGCTGTAGGTTCTTACCCTGGTGTTCAAGTTACGGTATCCAAAGATCCAGCAGGGCCACCACAAGGAGCGCCTATTAGCATTGAGATAGCAGGTGATGATTATGAAGAATTGATCATTGAAGCAGATAATGTGCGAAATTATTTAGATAATTTCAATCTTGCTGGAATTGAACAATTGAAGTTGGATGTTAAACGTGGAAAACCAGAGCTTCCGATAATAATTGATAGAGATAAAGCAAGAAGATTTGATCTTTCGACAGCTCAAATTGGGGATGTATTAAGAACATCCTTATTTGGAAAGGAAGTTTCTACGTATAAAGAAGGAGAGGATGATTATCCAATTATGGTTCGTTTAAAGGATCAGTACCGTTATAATGTGGATAATTTGATGAATCAGAAAATTACCTTCAGAAATAATATGACAGGTAATATCCATCAAGTTCCTATTTCTGCTGTGGCAACTGCTAAGCGTACTTCAACTTTCTCTGCTGTTAAACGTAAAGATTTAACAAGAGTAATTACCATTACCTCAAATGTATTGGAAGGATTCAATGCTACTGAAATAAATGATGAACTAAAAGAGATTTTGCTTGATTATGAAATGCCTGATAATGTTTCATATTCATTCTCAGGACAGCAAGAGAAGCAAGCGGAGGAAATGTCCTTTTTGACTGGTGCATTGATGATAGCAGTTTTCTTGATTTTCTTAATTATGGTAACGCAGTTTAATTCGGTTATTTCTCCATTTATCATTATGTTCTCTGTAATCTTTAGTTTAATTGGGGTTCTAATGGGCTTGGTTATCTTCGAAATGGATTTCGTAGTTATCATGCACATGATTGGTATTATCTCACTGGCAGGTATTGTAGTAAATAATGCCATTGTATTGATGGATTATACAGATCTGGTACGTGAAAGAAAGAAGGAAGAACTGGGAATAAAGGAAAATAAACGTTTACCATTGAATGAATTGATGGATAGTATTGTTCATGCTGGGAAAACACGTCTTCGTCCAGTATTACTAACAGCTATTACAACAGTCTTAGGATTGTTGCCATTGGCTTTAGGGATCAATATTGATTTCTTTACTTTGATGACAGATATGGATCCAAATATCTTTATCGGTGGAGATAACGTAATATTCTGGGGGCCTATGTCATGGGCGATTATATTCGGTTTGACATTTGCAACCTTCTTAACCTTGGTTGTAGTACCTGTTATGTATTACCTTTCTGATAAGGTTACGTATAAAATTTTAAAGATGTTTAAAAAGCTCTAAGCTAATTGAAACTATTCAAAGCCCCTTTGTCAACTGATAAAGGGGCTTTTTTTTTGTATATTTATCGACTCATTATTCCCCAACTATGTGTCGTTTTCTTGTTTTATTTGTTTTTTTATCCTGTAGGATTTTTGCCAATGATGCAGAAATTGGACTAGTGTCAGACTCCCTAGTCAATGAGAAATCCTATGATTTGTTTGTTCAAAGTTATAGGTATTTTACTCAAAATAAATCGGACTCTGCTTTTTTAAAAATGGAAGAGTTGGATGATTACCTTTCTCAAGGTGACTACCCGGTTTTAGCGATTCATTATAGGTCTTTGGGTTCTGCTATTTCTGCCAAGTTTGGTTTCTTTAAACAAAGCTTAAAGAAATCCATTGAAGCCGAAGAGATGGGACATCTGGAGCTAGATAGCCTACATGATGAATGGGGGGTAGTCTATGGGAATTTTGCCTATTATTTTAATGCATTAGGTCTTGAAGATCGGGCCTTGGAATACATGAATCGGGCGCAGGTTATCTTACGCGTAAATAAGGAGGAGAATCCTATTGTTCTGATTGAGAATACCTTCAATTTAGCTTCAAAAGCTCAAAATAAAAATGATTTTAAAACCGTGTTAAGTCTGTTTGATGAGGTGGAGGAATATTTGCCTTACTTGAAGCCCAAACAAATCACAATCCGGATAAAATACTACACTAAAAAAGCGAAATTTTATCTAGGGATTGGGCGGGAGATTGAAGGTGGACGGCTATTACAGAAAGCTATCTCTTTAATGGATGAGCATGATATTAGTGATTTTAAGAACTTAAAATTAAAGCACGACTTATTGGCTTTCTATTATTATAGAATTGGAAAGCGAGAAGATGAGCTAGTACATCGCCAAAAATTGGAGGAGCTGTACACCGTTGAAATAATTAATGTGGGTAGGTTGGCTAACCTTCATAATATGGCTATGGCTTATGAATTTTTAGAGCAGAATGAAAAAGCGATGTCTATTCATAAAAGAACTTTAGCACTTCAGAAAGAAATAGGAGGGTTTGCGTATTATGACCTTCTTACATATTTAAGTCAAGTGTCTGTTTTAGAAGCCATGCAGAGATATAGAGAGGCTTTGGAACTATGTGATTTTGCAATTCAATTTGCCCAAGAGAATGACTTGGTAGCAACTTTTGGATATCCAGAGTTATTCTTGTTGAAGGCCAGTATATTGCAAGATTTGGGGGCAAATAGGGAGGATATAGAAAAGGAATTCCGAATTTCTATAAAATATTTTAAGATGCAATATTCATCTTCACATTCAAAACTGGCTGAGATTTATTTGGAATATGCTGGTTTTTTGAAGGAACAAGGTGAAAATAAAATGGCCTTAACTCAATTGGATTTGGCGAAAAATGCCAATTTAATTGTACAAGATAGTCAAGAGGAAAGTGTTATAGGAAAGCATGTTTGGAGCCCAAAATTAAATTATAAAATTGCATTGGAGAGATCCAAATATACGGGAGAGTTAAACAGGGAGGGATATTCTAAAAAAGAGCATTTACTTAGCCTCGAAGGAGCATTGGCAGACTTAAGGATGTATATCCGCAGCCTAGCGCATATGGATCAAAAGATGGCTCAGTTTTCGGTAATGGATTCGTTGTCCTCTAAAATTGTAGGGCTCTGTTTTACTTTAGATAAAGCGGATTCACCTGATTATTTTTTTAAGGCATTATCCACTGCTGAAGATGCACATGGGATATTACTACAAGAAAATTTAACGATGTATAGCACCTATAAAAGGTCAGATGTTTCGGAAGATTTGATTGCTGAAATAAAGAGTAGAAAAGGGGAAATAGAAGGGTATAGGGCTTTACTATTGGAAAATCCATCCGATTCTATTTACGATATATTGACTGGAAAGTTAATGAGTTTGGTGGAGTTTAAACAAGGTCTTTTTAGTGTTTATCCCAAATTGTCAAGCTCAAGGGATTTGAAGGTGCTTTCTAAGAAGGATATAGTTAATTCCATTGGGGAGGATGAACTCTTGGTTTCTTATTATATGTCGGAAAATCACCTGTATATTTTCTACAATTCACATTCGGATCATGGATGGGAAAGGATCCCTTTTCAGGCCGCCGAATTTGCGAAAGAAGTGAAAGGGTATAGAGAAGCTGTTAAGGATAGTGATTTCGAACAATTTGGGAAACATTCTTATGCGATATATCAACTTCTTATCGCTCCAATATCAGATAGAATAGAGGGGAGGAAATTGGTGATTATTCCACATGGTTTATTGAGTACAATCGCCTTTGACTGTCTTATTACTGAACCTATCGGAGCGATGGTTGGTTTCAATAAATTGGATTATTTAATAAAAGAAAATAGCATTGAATATGCCTATGGAATCAGAATGTTTTGTTCAGAGGATGCCTATCCTATTGACCAAAATAAATATTTAGGTATAGCTCCAGATTATAGTGGTTATGAAGATTTAAAGGCAATACCTATGGCAGAGGAGGAAATCATAAAAGTTTCTGAGCTATTTAATGGGGTGGTTTTAAGTAAAGAAAAAGCATCAGAGCGAGGGCTTCGGTCTAGTTTAAAACAAGCAAATTTGGTTCATATTGCTGCGCATGCACATGTGGATAGTAAGCATGTTTATAATTCCAAAATTATCTTGAGTGCTACTGGAGATAGTCTATATGATGATCAGCTATTTGCCCATGAACTCTTGAATCTTCCTGTATCGGCTAATTTAGTCGTTTTAAATGCCTGTAGTTCTGGAGCAGGTGAATTGGTGCGTTCTGAAGGGGTGATGAGTTTGGGACGTAGTTTGAAGTATGCAGGTGCAAATAGTGTAATTATGAATCTTTGGGATGTATCCGATAAGCATTCTTCAACCCTTTTAGGTGGATTTTTTAAGTCATTTAAAAACCATGAGTCTGCTGCAGTAGCGCTTAGAAATGAGAAGATCAATTATTTGGAAAATGCTGATGCTATAAATGCAGCTCCTTTATTTTGGGCAGCACCTGTATTGTTAGGTCGACCTGTGCCAATAAAGGCTGATGGTGATTTTGAAATTTGGATCTATTGCCTTTTAATTATTGGCAGTGTATTGATTTGGAGATTATTTAAAAAGGGTCCAAAACGGAGGTCCAAAAATTAATAGAAGGATTAATAGGTTGAAGGCTAAATGTATTTTAATGTTTTCCCTTTTATGCATGAAGTAATTACTCAGTAGTAAGGTAATTGGAATACAAGTCAAGAGATAAGCTTCTGGATTTAAATTCAGCATAAAAAACACCACAATCAAAGGGCTGGTCCATAAAATAAAAGATAACGAAAAGCGTTTTTGGATATTTTTCTGTGAAAATGCTTTGTTCAAATCTGAAAATGCAGCAATAAAATACATACTTACAATGAGAGCAGAGAGGTAGTCACCCAAATCTAGCTGGCTCATCAACTGGCTAAGTTGAAACTCTAGAGTGAAATAGTTTGAAATAGTGGCAAATGGAGTTTCTAGAATGGTTAGCTCATAGCTAATGAAAAAACTAAAAGGCAAGGCTAGTCCAAGTAAAGTTACCATCCAATTTCTCAATTCTGATAATCCATAAATCAAGATGAAAAGAATTAAACTGAGTGAAATTACGCTTAGTTCTGGGCAGATAATACTCGATACGGAAAGCAATATTGCTGCATTGAATAGGTTGGTCTGTACATTTTTAGCTGGATAAACTCTTAGGAGTTTATCAAAAGCTAGGAGTATAAATAGTTGACCTAGAACTATTGGTGATAGGTATAGCGTATGGAACGAACTTGAAAATAAGATGTACAAAAGTACAGGGAGTACGGAGTTTTGTTTTACCAATCCATTGTTTACGGCAATTCTATTCATCCACGAAGCCTGTACGAAGAGTAAGATAAAGGATAGGAGAATAGAAAAAATTGTATGGGTTGAAAAGAAATTCCAAAAACCACTAAAAAGGGGGTATTCCCCAGCATAATTAGGTGATTCAGGTAATTGTATAAATAGAAAACCCCTTGAAATGATTGCCAGAATCAGAACAAAAATAAGAATGATAGGTTTTGATTGTTTAAATAATTTCAGGAGCATAATTTTTTTTCTATTTTTGTCCCGGATCCAAACACTTTATACAATGAATGATTTTCTATATGGCTTGGGTGATTTTTTCACATCAAGTTTTGAAATTCTACCAGTAATTGGTGGTTTCGCCAATGTAGGTGTAGCTCTAGTTTTGGCTGTTTGCTTAGCAAAAGCCTTTACGGTAGTTATCGCAGAAGACTATAAGGGAGCATAATGCTCCCTTATTTTTTTTACTAAAGGTCGAATCCGATATCTCCTCTGTAATATTTCTTATCGAAGTTTACTTTTTCCAAATTGGTATATGATTTTGCTAAGGCCTCTTCTGGATTGTTCCCATAAGAAGTCATTGCTATCACACGACCACCATTTGTAAGTACCTTATCTCCATCAGTTGTCGTTCCAGCATGGAAAGCGATACTATTTCTGATGTCTTTAAGCCCCGTAATCTCTTTGCCTTTTTCGTATGCTTCTGGATATCCACCGGAAACCATCATAACGGTACATACCGTTCTTGGGTCAAGCTCCAGTTCAACTTCATCCAATCTACCTTCTCCAACCATTTGGAACATTTCTACCATGTCACTTTTGATACGTGGCATAACGACTTCCGTTTCTGGGTCACCTAGACGAACATTGTATTCAATTACAAAAGGATCATTTCCAACACGGATCAATCCAATAAATACAAAACCTTTATAAGGTAATTCATCTTTTTGAATACCTTCTACGGTAGGACGTACAATTCTATCTTCTACCTTTTGAAGGAATTCAGCATCTGCAAATGGTACTGGAGAAATAGCTCCCATTCCACCTGTATTCAGTCCTGTATCTCCTTCTCCGATACGTTTATAGTCCTTTGCATTTGGAAGGATCTTATAGCTCTTTCCATCTGTCAATACAAAACATGACATCTCAATTCCAGAAAGGAATTCTTCTATAACTACCTTTGCTCCAGCAGAACCAAATTTGTTATCCATAATCATGGATCTCAGTTCTCTTTTGGCTTCTTCAAGGTCCTCAATGATAAGAACACCTTTACCTGCTGCTAATCCATCTGCCTTAAGTACATACGGAGCTTTTAGGCTTTCAAGGAAAGTATATCCTTCATCCAGATTACCTGCATGGAAGCTTTGGTAAGCTGCCGTTGGAATATTATGACGCATCATAAACTCCTTTGCAAATTCTTTACTCCCTTCTAGTTCAGCTCCTGCTTTCTGAGGGCCTATAACTGGAATGTTTTTCAGGTCAGCATCTGCCAAAAAGAAATCGTGGATACCTGCCACCAACGGTGCTTCTGGTCCTACAACTACTAGCTGTACATTGTTGTCTAAAACAAAAGCCTTGATAGCATCAAAGTCAGTTTCTTTAATTGGGACATTCTCCCCTAAAAGGGCTGTTCCAGCATTTCCTGGAGCAATGAATAATTTATCCAACTTTGGGCTTTGAGCCATTTTCCAAGATAGTGCGTGTTCGCGACCTCCCGATCCTATAAGCAAAACGTTCATGGAGTACAATTTATCGTTTATGAATGAGCAATTTCCTTAAATATAAATGCCTAAAAGGCGTTTGTAAATTTAAAAGGAATTATTCCTGCCGTCATTATTTTGCAAAGTAACGAAATTAAGCAAAAAAGATTCTTAGCTTTGATGGACTATTTAAACCTTTTTTATCTTAATTCCCTTAAAATTATAATTTAAAAGGCTTGATGTTCTAGTAAAGTAGCAATTATTCCTTTTCCTGCTTTAGAAAATCAAATTATGAGAATTTTTAAATTTGGTGGGGCTTCCGTAAAAGATGGAGCTTCGGTAAAAAATGTGTCACAAATCATCCGCAGCTACAAGGAAGACAAAATGTTGATTGTAGTTTCTGCGATGGGAAAGATGACCAATGCCTTCGAAAACCTTATCGAGTCTTACTGGTTGACAGATATATTGGAAGAGAAAAAATTGACTGTCATTTATTCCTTCCATCACAAGATCCTAACGGAGCTATTCCCCTTAAATCACATTGCTTTTACCGATTTTGAGAAGAACTTTGAGCTTTTACGCTCTGCTGTATTCAAGGGGAAGGGTGACTCCTATCCTGCGTATTATGACCAAATTGTATCCTTTGGAGAGTTATTTTCAACAAGATTGATACATTATTATTTGGAAGAGGATGGCTTGTTTAATACTTGGTTGGACGCAAGGAAATTAATTATTACCAATTCCAATTTCCAAAATGCAGACGTGGATTGGGACAAAACAACTGAAAGGGTTCATGAATTCGTTGGGGAACACGGAATATATCTTACCCAAGGTTTTGTAGCAGGTGATGTGCTAGGAAATACAACTACTTTAGGGAGAGAAGGCTCTGATTATTCTGCAGCTATTTTAGCCTATGTTTGTGATGCAAAAAGAATGACCATTTGGAAGGATGTGGATGGGTTTTATAGTGCAGACCCTAACCAATTTGACCAGGTCAGCAAGTTTGAAAAATTGTCATTTCATGAGGCAATTGAACTGGCTTATTACGGTGCTACAGTTGTACATCCTAAAACAATTCAGCCTTTGAGGCAAAAGGGAATCCCGCTTTGGGTGAAGTCATTTGTTGAGCCTGAAAAAATGGGAACTATTATTTCATCTGATGAGGACATTGTACCCGAAGTACCTGCTTTCATAGTCAAGAAAAACCAATTTCTTATTTCCATCTCTACACGCGACTTTTCATTTATTGTAGAGAAAAACTTGAGTAAAATATTCAATATCTGTGCTGAAATTGGAGTGAAAGTAAATTTAATGCAGAATACCGCAGTATCTTGTTCTTTGGTTTTATCCCACGATACTGTAAAGATTCCACAGCTGATGGAAGTACTACGGCAAGATTATGATGTCAAATATAACGAAGGCCTAGATTTGTATACTGTACGGCATTATACAGAAGAGATTATTCAAGAGATAAAAGGGAATCACAGGATGGTGATAGAGGAGCGTAACCAAAGAACCGTTCAGCTACTGCTAAAGTGATTTTAATTTTCCCTCAGTTTTTTAGTAGCTATCTGGTATATCTTGATCTATCACCAAGATAAAGTCAGCCAGACCTTCATATTCTTCTTTCCATGTAAGATCTTCACTTTCTTCTGTATGGAAGCTTAGTGTTTTCAAATTTGGATTCGCCTTTAGTAGATACCAAATAATAGCTTCTTTATAAATGCTGTGTTGGTTCCCGTTCAGGTGAATAAACAAATCTCCCTGAGTATAGTTTTTTAGAATGAAATGTGCCATCGTAGCGTCTTTGATAGCCTGAGATTTCGCTAGGTTTTCTCCTCCATGGCCAGTCATAGCCAGTAGCCCTTGGTAGCATTCCAATTCTCTAGGGAATTCAAATGGCAATGGGCAGATCCATTCCTTTGCAGATGGACTTAATTCATCAAATAGACTATCTCCCTTGTAGTAAAGTGCCGAAGCATATCGCCTTGGAATATTAGTTCCTATAAATGGTATGTCATTACTTTTGGCATACTCAAGAATGGGCTTATAGTCTGTATTGTAGTTGTTCCATAAGCGCACTTCGCCTTCAAAACTTTTGGTATTTATCAGTCCTTGGAAATATTCATCAATCAAGATTTGATTGTCTGCTTCAAACATTTCAGCACCAATTTTTAGATTTTGGTTACTGTCATCCAGTGCACTAATTAGTTCAAATTGGATCCAATGAGATAGGGCATTATTATGCAATTCTCCCATCAGGATAATATCCTGATCTTGACTTTTCTTAATGACTTTTTTCCAATGTACTTCTTTCCCTTTTTGATTATAAATTTTAAACGCTTTTAGCTGTCTATTTTGGCTATAGGCGATGCTTGAAAGGCAAAAAAAGACAAGCGTTAGGGAATAGAAAATTGTTTTCATAGTAGCGTTATGCTTGGTAGTGATCCAATATTTTATTGGCTAGTACATTGGATAATTTGAAATAGGATTCCTCCGACCAACCTGCAACATGTGGACTCAAAATTACTTTGGGTGAACCTATAAGGAATTCAAAATCTTCATTTAATTCCTGTTGAAAAACCTTTTCAAAAGAGCTCTTTTCATATTCTAAAACATCCAAACATGCACCTAAAATTTTCCCATTCTTTAGGGCTTGAATAAGCGCATTGGTTTTTATCACTTTCCCTCTTGCGGTATTGATGATATAGGCAGGTTTCCCTAGAGAATTGATGAAATCCTCGTCCACATAGTGAATGGTGTCCTCCTCTTGTGGGACATGAAAACTAATGATATCGGCCCTGGATTGAATTTCCTCTAGACTGACCTCCCTAGCAAATTTATCAGAATAGCTTTTCTTGTATTTATCGTAGGTTATTACTTCGCATTCAAAGCCTTGAAGTCTTTTTGCGAATGCCTGGCCCATATGTCCATAACCAATTATTCCAACTGTCTTCCCCTTTAATTCTCGACCTCTATTGGCCTCTCTGTTCCAAATCCCTTTACGGATTTCAAGGTCTGCCCAAGTTAGTTTATTGAATAAAGATAGTATCATGGCTAATGCATGCTCACCTACAGCATCCCTATTACCTTCTGGAGCACTAAAACATTCAATGTTTTTAACAGCCGCATAGTCTAGGTCTATGTTTTCAAGCCCAGCACCAGATCTGGCAATAAATTTCAATGAAGTGGCTTTATCTAAAAATTCTTTATCAACAGGTATCTTGCTTCTAATTACAAGACCATCATATTCTGCTATGCAAGCATGAATTTCTTCTTTGGTAAGCTGTGTTTTTATATCACATTGAAAGCCTAATTTCTCAAGCCTTTCTTGAAGAATAGAATGAACCGAATCAATAAAAATAATTTTCATGCGCTAAAAAATCAAGTTAATAATAGCCATTGGGCTATGTAAAAATAGATACATAGGCCAAAAACATCATTGGCAGTAGTGATGAAAGGGCCAGTAGCAAGGGCCGGGTCAATTTTGTATTTGTTTAAGCTCAATGGGATCAATGTGCCAAATAATGCGGCAAATACAATCACACATAAAAGGGCAATACTTATGGTTTGTGCAAAGGCCAAATTATCCTTCATAAAAAAGGAAACGGCAAAAATAATGGCAGAACAAACACCTCCATTTATCAGTGCTACAAATAATTCTTTGGTAAGTCTTTTGGATAGTGTAATATGACCAAGCGTGTTTCCAGCTAAGCCTTGTACAATAATGGCTGAGGATTGTACCCCAACATTTCCACCCATGGCAGCAATAAGGGGAGCGAACAATGCCAATTGAGCATTTTTTTCAATGTCAAAATACCCCATTATTTGTGCGCCTAAGATTCCTCCTAATAGCCCTATTAATAGCCAGGGTAATCTTGCCCTGGTTAAAACGCCAACATTATCTGAAGATTCAATATTTTCAGAAATCCCAGAGGCCATTTGGTAATCCTTTTCTGCTTCTTCCGTCAAGACATCTACCGCATCATCAATGGTGACTCTACCAATAAGGCGATTTAGTTCATCGACAACAGGTAAAGCTACCAGATCGTATTTCTGCATGGTAATGGCCACGTCTTCCTTTGAGGTGGATGCTTTTACTGAAATGACCTTTTCATTAAAGATCTCAGATACAAGGGTCCTTTCAGAACTCAATAATAACCGCTTTAGGGACATCGTACCACAAAGTACTTCATTCTCATCTACTACATAAATGGTATAGACATGTTCTACTTCCTCGGCTTGCTTACGCATCTCTCTAACACAACGCAATAAGGACCAGCTTTTATAAACATGGATCAACTCCTTGGCCATAAGACCACCGGCAGTATCTTCTCCATATGAAAGTAGATCTACAATATCACTTGCCTGGTCAATGTCTTCAACTTGGGAAAGTACTTCTTCCTTTTGTTCTTCGGACAAATGGGCAATGACATCGGCAGCATCATCGGAATCTAGATTGTCAAGATGCTCGGCAATCTCTTTCGAGGAAAGCTCACTTAATAACCTCTCTCGTACGTCTTCTTCTAATTCCTTAAGAATGTCTGCAGCAATATCCTCTTCCAATAGTTCGAAAAAGAATTTCGCATCATCATAGTGAAGTTCATCTAGAATTTCAGCAATATCAGCCCAGTGCACTTGAGTACTAAAAGTTATCAGTGCCTCTCGATTTTCAGTCTCGACCCAATCTTGGATCTGAGCAATTAAGTCCTTGTTTAATTCAAACTTCATGGGCTATTCGTAGAGATTCAATAACAAATATAGAAAATATGGATCAGAGAATTTGGGATTGGGAATGCAATTCAAAAAAAAATAGTCTTGCAGCCCTACTGACCCTATTCAAGTTTTAGTAAATTTTAAAAACCCTTTTCAGGATGGAGACTATACTTGTAGCCAAAATTGCGCCTATAAAAGCAAGAAAAATGTCCTTTTGTGCATCCCAAATATCTCCTTGTGTTCCTAGATAGGCATCTCCTTGTGCTTTAAAAAATAGATCAGCTACGGCCCATTCTATCAATTCGTAAAATCCACTGATAGATAAGGTAACCTCGATAGGAAGAAACCAAGCCACCCATTTTTTGAAATTCAACCATTTAAGGAATAATTCACGCATAGGGTAGGCCAAAAGAAAGCCAAAGCTAAAATGAACGATACGGTCATAATGATTCCTACTAGTATCGAAAACATCTTGTAGATAATAGCCTAATGGGTTTTCAGCATAGGTGTGTTGAGAACCATAAACATGCAGGCATAAATAAATGCAAATGAGTAAATAACTGAGGTCGCTAAAAGCAAATCGTTTATACGTAAAGGTTAGAAAGCCTATAAAAATAAAGACCAGTAAATTTTCCAATATCCAATTGGCCATGTCCGTTGTCCCCAAAAGACTACTGGTCCACATCCCAAGGAAAACAAGTAGGAAACTCATTAGCCATAGGTTCTTTTTTAGAGGTGTTCGATAGGTTGAAATTGCCAAGCTAAATGCCATGATTTTGTTTATTTTTTTATTCGGTACAATATAGGAATAAAATCATTGCCTTATTTGATGTCAATTTCTGTTAGAGATGAAGGAGTCTTACGCAACAAAAGATTATATTAGAAAAATAAATTTTAAAAAGGGAATTGAAATGATTAAAAAATGTATGTTGATAATGGCCTTTATGGGCCTAGTAGAGCAAGGAATTGCACAAGAAAAGGATAGTGTAGAACCAGGGGAGGTATTTTTAACAGGGTCTATGAAATTGGCAGGCATGAGTACTGAAAACAATACTGAAAGTATATTCGGGATAAACCTTGGAATTGGTTATAGAGTTGATGATGATGTTATAGTCGGGGTACAGGTGTCGTATGCAGACTACCAGACTATCATGGTATATGGTGACGAATTCGTTTTAGATAATGGTGATGTTGAGCAATTTGCTATCGGTTTATTTTCCAGACAAAATATTGAGATAACGGATAGATTGAGCTTTGTTGCCAGAGAAGGTTTTATGATAATTAATGTTGAGGATGATGATGATAGTCAATCGAGTTTTGCCATAAATCTTATACCTATGATCAATTATCAAATCACCAATACCTTGGGGGTTGATTTAAATTTTGGTGGATTCAATTATCAAAAGATCTCCGATGCTGATTTTTCCCTGTATTCATTGGATTTGAACCTCCAGAATATAAATGTAGGTGTCAATTTGAATCTATAAAAAGAGAAAGATCAGCTTGTAAAACGCCATCGATTGCATTTGTATTTAATGGGGTTTTTAAATTATAGGCAAATTGATCTTTTGGTATTTGGAAGGAATTCAAGCGTATAACCTTCTTCAGGTAGTATGAATAATAAGCTTAATTTAAGGATTACAATGATTAAAAAAAGCATGCTATTACTGGCTTTTATAGCTATGTTGACAAATGGTTTAGGTCAAGAATCTTCACAGAGGGAATTTGGAAGAATTTTTATTGCCGGGGGCTTAAATGTCACAAGTGTAAATAATAACAACAATATTGATAATACCTTTGGTATGAACTTAGCTCTTGGACGTGAAGTCTCGGATGAATTGGTTGTTGGATTACTAGTTACTTATGTCGAGTACTATGAAGTTAGTATCATATTTGGTGATCAAATTGATCCTACCCCAAATAAAATTGAACAGTTTGGTTTTGGGATTTTCGCCCGACAGAAATTTACAATAACAGATAAGTTGGATTTTGTTAGCCAGGTAAGTGTTCGGAAAATTCAGGAAGGTGGAGACTCCGGTCTAAACATAAATATATTACCAGTACTAAATTATCAAGTAACGAACACTTTAGGAATTGATGTCAATTTTGGTGGCTTGGTTTATCAAAATAATTCAGATACTGAGGTAAGTACTTATTTATTTGATTTGGATTTACAGAATGTAAATGTGGGGGTCAATTTTACCTTTTAATATTTACAATTCTTGTTTATATAATGCCGCTGGATACATTTGTATTCAATGGCATTTTTTATTGAGGTAAAGCCTTGTTATCTTGCAGAGACAATAGTAGAAATTATGGAGATCAATTTGATAAGTGATACAGTTACAAGACCTAGCCAAGGAATGTTGGATGCTATGCTATCAGCAAAGGTAGGAGACGATGTTTTTAAGGAGGACCCAACAGTAAATGCGCTTGAAAAGAAAGCGGCAGATTTATTTGGTATGGAGGCGGCTTTATATTGCCCTTCAGGAACTATGACCAATCAAATTGCCTTGAATTTACATACACAGCCTGGGGCTCAGGTTATCTGTGATAAGTGGGCGCATATTTATAATTTTGAAGGGGGAGGAGCCTCTTTCAATTCTGGATTGTCTTGTAGATTATTGGATGGAGACAGAGGAATGTTTACGGCTGCTCAAATGGTAGAAGCCATTAACCCTCCTGATTTTTACCATTCTCCTTTAACCGCATTAGTGGCAGTAGAAAATACGACTAATAAAGGTGGTGGTGCTTGCTGGGATATGAATGAAATGAAAGCGATAAAAGTGGCATGTGATCAACATGGTTTACCCTTTCACGTGGATGGTGCTCGTATTTTCAATGCACTAGTGGCAAAGAGGGAAAGTGCCAAAGCCTATGGAGAAATGTTTGATACCATATCTATTTGTCTTTCCAAAGGGTTGGGGGCTCCAGTAGGATCCTTATTGTTGGGCTCGAAGGAAATGATGAACAAGGCCCTTAGAATTAGAAAGATATTTGGTGGTGGTATGCGCCAGTCAGGATTCTTGGCGGCGGCTGGAATTTATGCATTGGATAATAATGTGGATAGGTTAGCTGAGGATCATTCAAAAGCACAAATAATCGCTAGTGTATTGTCTGAATTACCCTTTATAAAAAAGGTAGAGCCTGTAGAAACTAATATTCTCATTTTTGAAGTTCAAGACAATATTGAGGTGACCGATTTTGTGGCTAAATTGGCTGCTAAAGGAATCCGAATCATCGGTATGGGACAAGGTAAATTGAGGATTGTAACTCATTTGGATTTTACGGATGATATGTTGGAGGTGCTATTGAAAGAGTTGAAAGGCTTGTATTAGAATTTTAACCTTTAGATTTAATAAATCAAATATGAAAACACTTTTTTATATCCTGGTATTTTTATTTTCACTGAATGCTTTCTGTTGTACTTGTACCCCTAAATGGTCTGTAAAAAAGAGCTTTAAACACTCAGAGGTTATTGTTTCCGTACGGGTTCTTGAAATATTGAATCCAATCACTCCAAACGATACGACTTATGCTGAGGATGGGAGACGAATAATTAGATCTGCAGTCTTTGGTTATGCTAAAAAGGTTGAAATATTAGAAGTTTATAAAGGGAAAAATATTAAAAAAATAATGATCATTCAAGGGGAAGAAACTAATTGTGAGTTTCGCCTTCAGAAGGGGAGTGAATATTTAGTTTATGGCCGCATGAATGAAGAGGAGATTCAAATATATAATTGTGGAAGAACAGCCTTACGAGAAGGAAATCCGGATTTTGAGTATTTAAGTAAAAGGAAAAAGAAATTTAATTTTTCATAGAAAATGCCAATCCTTAGTGGTAAGGATGAGGTTCAATCGATTGTAATGAATTAAAGGATAAAATTGATGAGGAGTCTTAAATTTCTAATACTATTCCTACTTATTGCAAGTTGTTCGGACCATGACTATATCCCATTTGAAGAATTTCAATTTGAGGAGGCGCGTATTGCCGATCAGGCTGAAGTTCGTATACTCTCTTTTTCGGGAGGAAAGAAATGTACTACAACGGAAACGTATTATTATTCTGTGATTGCAATCGTAATTGGAACCGAAGATACTATTCGGATATTGTCTCCTTGCCAGTTATTTTCACAAAAGTATCCAACAGGTACATTTCATCTTGAAAATAATAAAAAAGACAGTCTTTTGGCAGCCTTAGGATTTGATTTTTATGATGCATCTATTGATCAAATTGTTGTGGTGACCCCTGAATTACCTTTTCAGAAGATAGATTATAAAACAATTGTTGGCTCTATTGGATTTGACGATGAAGCAGGGGAAATTATAAAAGATGATTTGAAAAGAAAGAATATAGATACACTTTTATTAGAGCTTCCAAGAAAGATAATACCTTAAAAAGAATGCAAGACCCCATTCAAAATCAATTCGTAAATCGGGACCCTATGGTTATCCGCTAAAAAGCTTATCTTAATAAGAAATTAAGCAAAACTTGGAGGAGGATAACCATATAGTAGTCACCAAAATGTCTGGAGAGAAAGTTTCCTTTTCCTCCATGAAGTTGCGCTATTCCCTGGAGAAATCGGGGGCAGGGGCCAAGGATGTGGAGGATATCTTGACTACAATAAAGGCTATGCTTTATGAAGGGATTTCTACTAAAGAAATTTATGCCAAAGCCTTTTCCCTATTGCGGAAAAAATCACGGGCCAATGCCGCAAGGTATAAACTAAAAAGAGCGCTATTGGAATTGGGGCCTACAGGATATCCCTTCGAACAATATGTAGGCGAATTACTCAAATACCAAGGTTATGACGTTATTGTTGGAACAATAGTTCAAGGCCATTGTATACCACATGAAGTGGATGTGATTGCCAAAAAAAACAATACCCAGTTGATGGTAGAGTGTAAATTCCATACTAAGCAAACTAGGCATAGCGATGTGAAAATCCCACTTTATATTCAATCTAGGTTTAAGGATATAGAAAAGGTATGGGCCAAATTGCCAGGGCATGAGGATACCTTTCACCAAGGATGGATAGTCACCAATACGAGATTTACCACTGTAGCTTTAGAATATGGGCTATGTGCAGGACTTCAATTGGTAGGTTGGGATTATCCCAAACATGGCAGTCTAAAGGATAGGATAGACATAGCAGGATTGCACCCCATCACTTGCTTGACCAGTATAACCAATAAAGAAAAAAGTACTCTTTTGAAACGAAAAAAAGTACTCTGTAAGGACCTCTGTGCCAATCCTCAATTGTTGTTTGAAATTGGTGCTAAAGAAAGTCGGCATGCGAAAATCTTAGCCGAAGCCGAAGCTGTATGTAAAACAAATGGAGATTAGTTGTATATCTCTGCTTCTATAAAGGTGTCAATGTCTTTTTGTAAGGTAGGGTTAAGAATTTCACCATGTTTGTTTATAAGTATTCTAGTAGGCATACTTTCTGCAACCCAATCCAAGTAGGAGACCTCCTGGTTTGGAAAGACTTCATCAATATAATTACAGACTGCTATTCTATTACTTAGGGCATTTCCCCCAGGGCTATCCATATAATAGGAAAGGAAGCCTTCTTCTCTTTTACTCTTTACAGCATCTAATGAAATAGTTTCATCTGCAGCAATCAGTACTATTTGGCTGTTGAGGTTTCTGCTTTGGATACTATCTTTGATGGCTGTATAGTAATTTTCTATGGTTAGTTTAGAACCACCACACCAATCCGTCCAAAAAAGAAGATAGGTGTGATCTTTCTGCTTATAAAGGTTTTTTAATTCGGAACTAGTTAGGATATATTCATCGGGTGCGTCAATGGCAGAATTGCAAGAAAGCAATCCGATTGAAAGTACTAAATTTAACAGGCAGGCTTTTAATTTCAAATCGTCTTATTATTTAAATAAATTAAGTAGCCTAAATTAATAAAAAAAATCAAAATGAAGAGACCTACCACTGTTTTTAGATAGGTCTCTTTTATTATTTTTCAGTCTCAATAATGCTATATCCAGATCTGTTGATAGCAAATTTGATATCCGCTTCAGTACATTTATCTGTATCGAACCATACTGTGATAGCCTGTTTTTCAATGTTTGATTCTGACTTTATATAACCTTCAACTTCCTTTAAATTGTACTCTACCATTTTGGTGCAGCAATTCTGGGTGTATTTTTTTAAGGTATAGCTCACTTTATGAACCTCCTTTTGAATATTTGTAGTTATATAATTATTTGCCGCATTGCTGTTATCTGTACAAGATAGGATTGTGATAAAAGTTAGGCAGGTAAATAAGAGTTTTGAAATTCGCATAATAAAATGGTTTAACGTGTTAGATACGGTAGTAAGAGGGTGGTAAGGGTCAATACCACAACACTCCAAAGGAATTTTTTCGACTTGAAAATAGCGTCCATTTTTGTTTGTTTTTTATCGACTGTGATATCGCAGCAATTTTTTGTTGACTTTTTAGGGAAATATGCTCTGTATAGACTAAATCCAACCAAGATAAGGCTGGTAATTATCAAGTAGTTTTTTACACTAGAAAGCCAATTCAAATAGGATGCACTTAAGCCAAGTAATCCCGCTAATGAAAGCAAGGGGCCTAGGCAACAGGTACTAGCGGAAAGTGCTACAAACAGTGCGCTGAAAGATGTTAAGATTGATTTCATGGGTTGGTTAAAATAAAAGGTTAAATAAAAACCCAGAGAGAATCATTCCAGTGGCAATGGTTGAAAAGAAAGCGATAATAAGTTGCTTCTTCATGACCTTTTTAAGTAACATGGCTTCTGGAAAGGAAAGACCTATGGATCCCATCATAAAAGCGATAGCTGTACCAAGAGGAACACCTTTGTCTACCAATGAGTCTAGGATGGGAAGAATACTTACAGCATCTATATAGAGTGGAATAGATACAATTACCGCAATGGGTACAGCAAAGGGATTTGAACTCGAAATATAGGTTTCGAAAAATGATTGTGGAACATATCCATGAATAAAAGAACCGATACCCAGTCCAATAAATACATAGGGAATCAATTTGAACAATGTTTGAAGTGCATTTTTATGAATTTCAGGAAGTCTATCAGTCAATTTCCTAGAATCATTAGGAGCGTTCACGTGCTGTTCTTCCAAGTTTAGCACCCAGTCAGCAAGGTATTTCGACATGTTCATCTTGTCAAGAAGTAGACCGCCCAAAACACCTAACAAAACGCCTGATGCGATATATATGAGGGTTATCTTCCAACCAAAACTCACTATAAATATGGCGATTGCAATCTCGTTTATGAGCGGAGAGCTTATGAGAAAGGAAAGGGCAATACCAAGCGGTATTCTTGATTGGATCATTCCAACAAAAAGAGGAATGGATGAACAGGAACAAAAAGGTGTGATGGCTCCTAAAGTTGCAGCAAGAAAATTTCCAAACCCTGACTTTTTGTTTCGATTAAGAAAATGCCTAATCTTATTCATGTTGAGGTAATTGGTGACAATTCCCATGAGATAGGTAATCAATACGATAAGTATCAATATTTCAGAAAATCCAATAATGAAATAATGAAGAACTTCGGTTATTTGATCACCTTTTGTGAATCCTAATAGGTCATAGACTAGTAAGTCTGCTAACCATGTTAGTAGATTGGATAAGTGTTTCATAATGCTGAGGACTAAAGGATGGAAAGTAATTTTTCGGTCGTTTGATATTGCTTAAAGTCATAGACTTTATTATTGACAACAAGGGAAGGAAATACCATGGTCCCATACATCATGGTGTCACTCATCTCAGAAAATTCCTCTATTTGAATTTCTAAGTTGTTTTCGTTGGCAATTTGTTCAATAAACGCTTTGATTGGAGAGCCTTTTGCGCAGCAAGAGGCATGAAGAATTTTGATTTCTGTAGGCATAATAAATAGTTTGTAGTTAAACCTTTATTATGTAGTATCAACTAGTTCTAGAAAAGACACATTTTACAGAAATAAAATGAAATAAATGAAAAATGGTTTAATGTTCTCTTAAGTACTGTAGTGATTTGCAACTAGGTTTTACAGTGCATCCAATGAAATTTCCATTTCTATCATAGTCGATTTCACAACATTCAATAAAAAGTTCCCGAAGCTTGGCTCTACCTCTTTGAATTCTCATTTTGGTTGCGGATAAGCTTAAATTCAATTGTTTTGCTATTTCCTTTTGTGGGATTTTCTCTAGATCACTTAATTCAAGTGCAGTGGCATATTTTTCTGGAAGAATGGTAATCATTGGACAAATGACATCCTTCGAGATGGTCTGTGAGAGTTGAAGTTCAAACTGCTCATTTTCTACGAATTCTATGAGAGCCGTCTCTTCTTTTTTGTTTTTTTTATAATAGTCATAGAGCGTATTCCTAGTTACTTGAAATAACCAAGCCTTCATATTTCCAATTTTTGTGGATTTATTGTGGGCTTCCACAAGGCGCATCATGACCTCTTGTACTAGATCTTCAGCAGTTTCCTTGTCGCTTACTTTTCCTGTAATGAATGCCTTCAAGAAATTGTAAAATTCTTGAACGGTATCATTGATGTCGCAGCATTTTTCTTTGGGCATAATTCTGTGCGCTTTATACAAATATACAACGCTTAATGATGCGTGTCAATTAAGTGTGATTTCTTCTATTTTATCTAAGGAAATTTGCATTGTAGAACCATCTAAATTCTGATAGTTCATTTGAACAAACCCATACTTTTCATTGAAGTAAAAAGTTGCGTTTGTAGTCCCTAGTTTATTCGATGATATGGCATTTATTAATGTGCATTCAAGTTTTCCTAGGCTGGTTTCCAAGGTAGTGAAATCACTAATGGTATAGGTTATTTTGTTGTCTATTGGTCCTTCCCAACTGACCAACCTTTCGTCGGACCAGCCATCACCAATGTCCAATTGCCATGACCAGCTTTTTCCTTTTTCTATAGGAAACTCAATGAATGGAAAAGGTGCCAATTGTAATATTTTAAATACACCCTCCCTAGTAGGGTGCATCCATAGGTTACGTTTGTTTTCTACCAGCCCGGTCATATTTCCTCCTTCTTTGTCAGGGAAATTAAATAGAATTGCTGTCTGGCTATAATTCGGAACATATTTAGCCATGGGATTCCCCTTTAGAATTGTCATCTCATAGGATTGCGCTATGTCGAGGGTGTCTGATTCAGGGACCAATTGCCAACCTTTTCTATAAGAATTGGCGTAAAGCTGCTGACCGTCTCTGTGGAAGGTAAATCCAAAGGTGAATTTCTTGTCTGGCCTATAGATGGTATTATCTCTATTGTATTTTTCAGGATCACTGATAGAGTCATTAAGTTTTTCTACTTGAATTCCATCCATATCAAAGTAAACAGTGCTGTCTACAATTTCATTTTGACAAGACAAGAAGGATAGGGAGCTTAAAAGTATAGCTATACCAATTAGTTTTTTATTCATGAAATATTTAAATATTGTCCTATTAATTTTCTTCAAATCATTTTTAACTATTTGGCAAGGCATCAAATTCCTTTCGCTTATCATTGAACCAATTGGTCATAGCTTCAGGAGATTGCATTAGGGCCTGCATTTCATTCATTGCCTTAAGATGTGGGGCATCTTTTTGTTGGAACATCTCCATCCCGTGTTGCTTGCTCAATTCGGCTATTTCTTCAAACGTGTTGGCTTCAAATTCCATTTTACAGGCTCCGCCCAATTGATTACAGGTCATCTTTTTCATGGATCTAAATTTTAGAATTGTTGTATACAGATTGAAAGTACTAAAAAAATTCACATAAGCAGCAAATGGCTTGTTATGAAAATGAAAAAAGGCAGCTCTATGAGCTGCCTTTTAATACTTGTAAGTGGGGATTAATTTACCAATACAATATTTCCTTTTTTATGTCCCTTATCGACATAAATGTGTGCTTCCTTAATTTCTGCCAAGGTATAAGTCCTATCAAGTACGGTCTTTATTTTCCCTTCCTTTATGATGGTAATCAGCTCCTCAAGAAGTGGTTTCAATTCTTTGATGGGGAGGGCGCCAGTGGCTGAAAATTTCGCCTTCTTTTTACCAAATAGACTTGACCATAGCACTGCTCCAAGGAAAGGGAAATGAAGTACGGGTGAAATAAATTTGCCTTTTTCCTTTAGGGCTTTTTTACCTTTTGAAAAGCTCGACTTTCCAACAGTATCATATATAACATCATAGTTTTGGTAGTTAGTTGTGAAATTATTTTTTGTATAATCGATGACCTTATCGGCTCCTAAATCCTTTGCCAATTGGAGATTGTTTGGGCCGCAAACTGCAGTTACCTCTGCTCCAAAGTGTTTTGCTAGCTGAACGGCAGCGGATCCTAATCCTCCAGCTGCACCGTTGATCAATATTTTTTGTCCAGGCGAAATTTCACCTACATTTTTCAGGAAATTCATGGAGGTAAGTGCCCCGTCGCACAGGGAAGCGGCTTCTTCAAAGGATACGTTTTCCGGTAAGGTATAGATAAGCCCTGACTCATCTAAGCAGACATATTCGGCATTTGTTCCAAAGGAATGGATGCTTTCTCCAAATACGCTATCTCCTTTTTTGAAATTTTGAACGGATGCTCCAACAGCTTCAATGATCCCTGCAAAACCTGTTCCTGGGATAGGATGTTTAGGTTTCGAAATTCCTAAAAATAAACGACCTATATAGGGTTTTCCGGTTCGCATCATACAATCGGCTCTAGATATGCTGGCTGCTTTTATCTGAATTAGAACCTCATTCTCTTTTGGGCTAGGTTTTTCAACTTCCCTTAGTTGCAGAACCTCTGGTCCTCCATATCCTGTAGCTATGATAGCTTTCATACTATATCTATTTTTTTTAGGTCAAGTTGTAAGCCTTTTTTAAACGCCTTTTCATCTCTGTTTTTCCCGGCTACCATTCCAAAAAGTAAGCCCATAGAAATTCCCATGCCCATCGAGTTCCAAGTGGCAGCTTCACCAAGAATATTAGAGAAGTATGAAAATAATACCCCAGTCACTATACCAAATGCCATCCACCTATTTTGATAGTGGAATTTTTGAACTAGATTCAGATCATCAGCTAAATGGCTTAGAATCTTTCCATAGGTTTTACAGATGGTTACAGTCAGCTGTTTGTCGCTTCCATAAAAGGAATAAATGGACATTAATTTAGCATGAATCACATGACTATTTTCCATTGGAATGCCTCTTTCGTTAATGCTTTTAAGTAAAACGTCCAGTTTATCATAGGCTTTTGTAAGTCTGTGATTTTGTCCGGAATGTTCTCTTCTATTGGGTGTCTTTAGTTTCATAATAATCTAGTCGATTGATTATTGATAGGACAAAAGTAGATAGAAGAAAGCGAGTGAAAGTTCGAAATTATAATTCCGAACGAATTGGTGAAAAATGTATAGAAGAGAATTGAACTTATTTACCTGTGTATAGCTTAAGGTATTGTTTAGGCGTCATGTCCATTTCTTTTTTGAAATAGGTGTTGAAGGATGTTTTGGAGTTGAAGCCACTATCATAGGCTAAGCCCATAATGGTAATATTGGCATTCATAGGGTCCTTCGCCAGTGATTTGAAATGTGCTATTCGGTAATTATTGATGAATTCATTGAAGTTTTTCCCGATACTTTCATTAAGCAACCAAGAAAGTTGATTAGGGTGAATGTCAATTAACTCAGCTAGGGCCCTTAACGAAAGGGTTGGATCTAGAAAGGATTGTTCTTGGGATATGAAATCTAGTAAGGCTGCTGTATAGTTTCTTGTTGTAGCTTCATCTAGTAAGGACTTCTTTTTAACATCCTTACTCTTAAGGGTGTCCGTATGGAAAATAAGCTCGTGAAATTCTGAATATCGAGGATCGGATTGGATATTCTTCGTTAAAGGATCAGCATATCGCAGTAATAATAAGGTGGATTTATTCTTCCAAGCATTTGAAATCCATTCAAAGGCTTTTTCACGTTCATTTAAAGTACAATAAAGTAGGAAGAGGTAGGAATCTTCTGTAAAGCCTTCAGGGTTGCCTGCTTTTTCTTTTAATTTCTCGAGGTATTTAGAAGTCTGTGTAGTATCCTTTTTATACGCATAAGCTAATGCTAAAGCACCTGTTTTTTCACCCTCCACAATTACATCAGAAGGCATTTTGTCAAAATAGTGAAGGACTTCATCATATTTCCCTAGCATCAATAAACAGATATACCTTACTGCATGTGCTGGAATATTTTTGGGGTTTACCAAAAGGCTTTTATCCAGAAGGCTTTTAGCCGTATGGTATTCTTGAATCATATAGTGGAAATAGGCATAAAAAAACCGAGTTTCTTCAGATAGGGGGTTCAGGCTTAGGGCTATTTCTAAATGTTGTCTGGATAGATCTCTTTTCCCAGCTAGTATATACAGGAAAGATGCAAATTGTTGTGCTTCTGCATTGTTCGGATTTAGTTGGATCGCCTTATGAATCTCTTGTAGGGATCTGTTAAAGTTACATTCAACAAAGAAAGCTTGATTTGCAAGCATATAATGTACTCCCGAATGGCTATCGTTCAATTTGAGCGCTTGCTGGGTAAATTGGATAGTTTTGGTCCAGGCTTCCTCAAATGGTAAGAAGCCTGTTGTTCCAAGAAAACTATAGCAATCAGCTAAGCCGACATAGGACTCTGTATGTTTCGAATCCAATTCAAGGGCTTTTTCATATAATGAAATAGCTTCTCTAGCATCTTTTGGATTCCATTTATTCCTTAAGTATTTTGCTTTTAGAGAGTATTCGTAGGCACTTACATTGTTTGTTTGATGCGTGATTAAATGTTCCTTAATTTCAAAATGGCCAAAGTGTTCTCGTAGTTTCTCTGCTATTAGTAGGCTAATTTCATCTTGGACTTGAAAAATATGATCCAACTTCCGATCCCAAGTTTCTGACCAAAAATGAAAGTCGTCTTCCACTTGAATAAGTTGAGCCGTAATTCTAATCTCATTACCTGAAAGACGTACGCTTCCCTCTAAAATAGTTCCAACGTTTAGTGATTTTCCGATTTCGGAGATAGGTAAGTTTTTACCCTTGAAATGAAATGAGGAAGTTCTAGATGTCACTTTCAAATGGTTCAATTGAGCCAATGCATTGATGATTTCTTCTGTGATTCCATCACTGAAAAATTCAGCATCCTGATTTGCACTCATATTCATGAATGGAAGGACGGCAATTGTTTTATTTGAAAGGGCTGTATTCAAATGATAGCTATTAAAAACGAAAGGTACTAAAATTTAAAATTGGAGGATTGTCCTTCCCTTTTTTTTAGCGTTTCAATAACCATTTGATTCGTTTATAAGATGCTACGTAATGGAAGGAAATGATAGCGGCATAGCCAAGGCTTAGAGCTTGGTACTCTAGGTGGAATAGTGCCATTATGGCAAAGCTGAAAAGTGCCAATTCCAAGATTAATCGTAATAATCCAGAGATTTGGATAGGTGCTTTCCCCGATCGACTCGGATCATCAGGAACATTAAACAGTCCCCATATCATGGCAAATACAATAGGTAGGATAATTGCAAATAGCCATTGAGTCCATTGGGTCCCTTGTTCCCATCCCCAAATACCTACAGCGGTAAGGGCTAATATTTCAAGTAGAAATCTAAGAAGTAGGTTTAATGCGTTCATTGGGTTTTGGTGAAATTTGCTAAAATTGAAATTATATATTTTTGTTGGACTTTGGATAGTTGTTGCAAAATATGATTGAATTATTTTCTGTTTCTAGGCTCATTTTTACTAACTTAAGATCAGAAATACATGAGCCAGATGCTTGTGGATAATATTATAATTGATGAGAAATTTTTTAAAAGAAAAATTATCCATTTCTAATAGTAGGAAGTTGAAAAATCTATGGCAAGATCTTCTTTCTATACCTTATAGGCATAACCTAAGTAAGTTAGGTCGTATATATGGAACGGATAAAATTGGGGAGCATTTTTATACAACCCATTATATGCTTCACCTGAAAAAATTCAAATATAAAAGGCTTAGGCTTCTTGAGATTGGAGTGGGGGGGTATGCAGATCCTAATGCAGGAGGTAATTCCCTTAGAATGTGGAAACGGTATTTTCCCTTTGGACGCATTTATGGTTTAGATCTTTATGATAAGTCGGCTTTACAGGAAAAAAGGATTAAGATATTTCAAGGTAGTCAAGTGGATGAGGAATTGTTGAATGAGGTAGATACGGAAATTGGGGGATTGGATGTTATTATTGATGATGGGAGTCATATTAATGAGCATGTCATAAAAACGTTTAATGTGCTTTTTCCAAAATTGAAAGAGGGTGGAGTCTATATAGTTGAGGACACTCAAACGTCCTATTGGGAAGATTTTGGAGGGGATAGTAAAGACCTCAATAATCCTTCTACGATGACCAATTATTTTAAGGCTTTAACGGATTCCTTGAATAATCAAGAATTTCTAATTGAAGATTACCAACAGAGTTATTTTGATAGGAAGATTATCTCTTTACATTTTTACCATAATCTAATATTTATATATAAAGGAAACAACGATGAAAAATCGAATATGGTTATCGATAATAAAAGGCCGTCTAACTAAAAATACAACGGCATTGAGCTAGCTTAAGTACTTTGACCAATTGAAGAAAAATTTGATGAAACAGGCAATATTAATTACGGCTTATGATAGTTTTGATCAACTGAATCTACTTTTGGATCAGTTTGATGATTACTTCAATATATATATTCATATAGATAAGAAAAGTGATTTGGAGGAGCTTAGGCTTATGGAATTACTAAAGAAAAAGAATGTAAAGTATGCTGGTAGAGATTATACGGTTAATTGGGGAGGCGTAAACCACCTCAAGTCTTATCTGAAATTGGCAGAGATTGCGATGAAGGATACGGAGAATGTATATTTTCATTTGATTACTGGAAAGGACTTCCCAATAAAAGGCAATAAATATTTCCGAAACTTAGTGGATGGAAAGTCTGCTTTAGGAAAGGATTATATGGACCATTTTAGGATGCCAGCAGATTGTTGGAAAGATGGAGGGATGAAGCGCTTGGAATATTATAATTTTTATGATCTTTTTAATGCGAAAAAATCGGATAAATGGATCTGGCGATTTATCCGATTGCAAGAAATTTTAAAAATTAAGCGAAAAATAAAAGCGAATATGGGAGAGCTATTTGGTGGGTCTACCTATTGGTCATTATCTAGAAATACATTGGACTATGTCCTTAGCTATACAGCTCAGAATCCAAATTTTTTGAAGCGTTTTAAACACACATTTTGTGCAGAAGAAATTTATTTTCAGACCATTATTATGAATTCACCTTATGCTGAAAATGTGATTAATAATAATAAAAGATTTATTGATTGGGAAAGCGGTAAAGGTGGATATCCCGCTTTTTTGGATGAGCAAGACTTTAACGCTATCGTTGAAAGCGATAGTCTCTTTGCTAGAAAAATAGATATGACAAATTCTACTTTAGTGCACTTACTTCAAAAGCATAAAAATAATTAAACTTAATGTGAGCTTGAGGCAGGTTTGTTTTAAAATTCAGCCTTAGTAAGGCTAAGCTTTTTCTCCTTGAAATATTTATAAGCAGATACAGATTGATAAATTAAAATGAATCCATGGAATACAAATAGCATAGCTAATATGGTTTCTATCTGTATTCTATTGTAGAAGAATGCTAGCGCTATTAGATAAATTGCCGTTGCAAAAATCACCGATCTATTGGCTTCTTTAGCCTTTCCTACAGCTGCTAATAGTGGGTAGCCTATCATCATAGAAGGTACTTGAATCAGTAGTATGAAACCAAAAAAGGAAAGATATCCTGCAGCACCTATAAATTCATCTTCCGCTATTAATCCAATAATTTCTGCCGAATATTGGTAGAGGATAAAGGTTCCTAGAAATGTCCCCAGCATAACCACTCCAAATATCTTTTTGTACAATACAAGGTTTTGCTGTCTTGCCATATAAGGATATAAGACATCCTTTATAGGGGCAACAACCGTTAGCGCAGCATTGTAAAATTTTTCGGCTGTAGCATACAGTCCAAGGGTGTAATCTCCTAAAACATTTCCAATTACCAAGGTATTCAATTGCGTAAATATTGAATGTGATAGAGAGGCATAGAAGAAGGTTCTACTTTCCTTCAGAAGGTAGATTAATTTAATCCGTTTTGGAATGAATAGGCGTATGGAAAACTTTTTGATGGCCAAACGAATAGATATGACGGCAACAGATAGTTCAGCAATAGAAAGTATAAGCGGATAAAAGTAATAATCGGCCTTTTCTCTGATAAGAATAAATACTCCAGCAGTGAATATTAGTTTGGAAATAAATACAAAAAGAGTAAGGAATTGCATTTTTTCAACCCCTTGAAAAAACCATCTCGGAATAAAGGCATTTCCTAATACATAACCGGAGAAGTAGAGGTAAAGAATATAGTCTTCCCTTAGCTTGTCTATATAAAGAACCATGGGGATAAAGATTAGGAATATCAGCAGGCTCAAGACTCCTTTCAATAAGAGTACACCATTGAATATTTCATCTCTACGTTCTTTATTATTCCGATAAATGGAAATATTTTTTGGACTGGTAAGGTTAAAGCCAAAATCACTAAAGACCAATAGAATATTAGCAATTGCAAAGGCATAGCTTAAATGTCCAATCAATTCTACTCCCAAAGCATACGTAAGATAGGCGAATGTAATCCATGGAAAGACATAGTTCATACCTTGGATGAGCACCAACGAGGAAAAATTCTTCACCAATGGGTGCCCAAGTATGTCCTTAAAATTTCGGTTCATTATTGATTATAATTAGACTAATTATCGCCCTTGACAATTTAAGACAAGCGTTCTAAAGGTACATTAAAATAGCAGTTATTCAAATGAATAATCCGTCAGTGGTTTAGTTTTGAAGGTAAGATTCCATATTAAGCCTATAAGTGATTGATTGCTTTTATAGATTGCTTTATCTTTAGAATCCAAAAATGAAAATATGAAGGGTATTTATACAATTCTTCTAACCACAATTCTATTAACATTCAATGGTATGGCACAGAATAAACATCCTATGAAGATTGCTATGGTGAGCATCTTAGTGGAAGACCCTGTAAAAGCATTTAAATATTATACAGAGATATTGGGCTTTGAAGAAGTGATGTATGCTCCAGAAAGTTATATCGCTATTGTGAAATCTAGTCTAGAGGGAAATGGTGTCACCATACTTTTGGAGCCAACAGAACCTGGATGTTTGGAGATCGCCAAGAAGTATAAAAGTGAACTGTATACTTTAGGGATTCCAGTGATTTCCTTTAGTGCAGACGATATTTATGCAACGGTAAAGGAGTTAAAAACAAAAGGAGTTAAGTTTACAAAAGATCCAGTAAAAACAGATTATGGCATTGAGGCTGTATTTGATGATAACAATGGGAATTATATCCAGTTGTATCAATTGGACTAAGGAGTCCCTCAGTATTGAAAAATTATTGGGATGTACCTTAATTTAAAAACGAAAAACGAAAAATGAATAAATTAATATATCTAGTGTTTTTTTTCGGTTTGGTATTCTGGCTTAGAGGGAATACTATAAAATCGAAAGTAGAAGTTATAAAGATTGAACAAAAAAACTTGGTGAATAAAAAGGCCCAGGAATATTTGTTTTTAGACTGTATGTATTCTGATTCCTATTTCCCGACATTTTTAGTGGATAAATGCAAGGATATTTTACTAAGTCTTTGTGTAAGAATAGAGGATGAAAAGCCAAGTTCTCTAGAGGCGTTATATGTTTTGACTCATGCATCCACAAATGAACTAAACGATCTTCAAAATGAGTTTTTTGAAAATGATAGTGAAATTGAAACTGGGGCAAGGGAATGTTTCGGATTGGATTTTGAATTCATCGCGAAAGCCTATGGTTTTGATGCAGATGTAGAAGATCTTATTGCAACTAGGGAATGGTAGATCGTGTTTTCTGTGAATTAAAATGAAAGTATACTTATACATCGTATTTATGAAAAGGTATTATTTATTAATTTTTATGTTGGCCTTTTTGGCCCCTTTCATTGGGAAAACTCAAGGTTTTGGAAAATCTAAAGTGAGAACTTTAACCTACGAAATGGGTGTAGAGATAGTATCGGATACTCTAAATCCAAGGGTGAAGGAATATTTATTGCAAAAATTTGGAGATAGCTTAGTAATGTCATTGGATGATCTTGGAAATATTCGATTCGATTATTATGGTAGTGGAGGGAGTGGTTATGATTATTCCATTTATAATGTGGAATCCAATCATTATTATACAAAATGGAAGAGTCTAGATACTGCCTATCATTATAATGTTGGTATGAATACTTTACAGTTGGATGAGGTCAAACATCTGAAAAAAAAGAAAGTTAATGGTGTTAAATGTGAAGTGGTAGAGTTTCAGGCACATGATAAAACTTTTCCAAGGTTTTATGTGAACCAAGTTTTTTATTATAATCCAGATAGTTTAAAAGTAGATATAGAACAATATGAAATGCTGAAAGAGTATTTCTTTTACGATTACTTGAAAATTACTAATTGTATGTATTTTAAAAAAGTAATAAAAATGCCAGATTATAATTTGACGTATACCTTTTTGCGAGAGGGAGAAAAAGAGGTTAATGGGGGGCGTCTATTTAAGGTCGCTAAACATGTGCCTCTTCAAGAGTATTAAAGTGGTATTGTATTAAAATATTAATAAGGATTCAGATATAAAATTATGATTAAAAAAATACTTTTTGGTTTATCCATTCTGCTCACAGCCTATTCGTATGGGCAAGATGATCTTGCTGATGATTATAAGAAACTATACAAGGAGAAGGCTTACGATAAAATTATAAAGCATAAGCCCAAAAGAAAGGCGGTCTTAAGTTCGAAGGCTTTGTATTATAAGGGGATGTCCTATTATATGAAGATGAAGGATGATAAGGCCATGAAATACCTAGATAGAGCTATTGAGAAAGGTCCGGTAGATCATGATATGTTTTATTATAAAGGCATGCTTTTATATTATGCTGGTAAGCTTGATGAGTCCTTGCCTAATTTTAGAAAAGCTATTGAATTGCTACCCAATGAGCCTGATTTTCATCAGAGTCTAGGAGAGGCATTGTACAAACTAAATAAATTGGATTCAGCAAAGGTTCACCTCCAAAATGCGGTAGAGCATCCACGAGCCAATAATCGTTCTTTTATCTTAATGGGGGCTGTTTGTCAAGAGCAAAATGACCTGGAAGGTGCCTATGTAGCTTATTCAACTGTTTTTGTGAAATTGGAACTTTCCGATGAAAGGTATCAAGATTGTTCTTTTAATCTTGGCTTGATTCAACAATTGACCGGAAGAGATAACGAAGCAAAACAAACGTTTGAAAATCATTTAAAAAACTTCCCTAATGACTTTCATGCAATGGCTAAACTAATTCAGGCCTATTATGCGAACTCGGAGTTTGAAGAGGCGCTTCCTTATAAAACAAAATTATATAAGGCTTTTGAAACTGGAACCTTACCTAATGAAATGAATACTATGTTCTGTTTCGATCAATTTGATTGGAATGGAAGGAATGTGATGGTATTTGAGAGTTTTGATGAACCGGATGATTTCATGTATGAAAAGCACCATTTTTATATTATGGATGAGGATGGTGAGATAGATTACAAAATAGATTCAGAGTCTAGTTTGGCTATTAGAATGCAAGGCTCTGAAACGAAATATGTGTTATGCCTAGTGAAGGATAGCGCTCATTTTACTTACTGGCAGTATTCCTTCAACGATGACTTTAAATATCCGGAAATGAGAAGTGCAGTTTTGGATATTCTCAACAATAAAGTGAAGCCCAGTGCCGCATTTATTCCAGGAGGATCGAAGGATTGATGTTAAGATTATGAACAATAAAGAAATACTTTAATTAGCTCTAATTTATTCTGGCTATTTTTTATGCTTTATGAGTAGATAAATAAAGAATAGAAAACTAAGCGTTAAGAATAATAGATTCACCGTTTTAGCAAATGGAGGAACACCTTCGGGCCATATTTGACCTAGTAATACCATTGCATTTAATAGTACTAGTAGAGATAAGAAATATTTATTTTGGGCTAGGTTCATTGTTTGGTTTAACTAAGTTAATAATAGAGGATTCAATATAGGGATTATATAATTACTTTACCTGGATGTGAATATGGTCGTCATGTCTTACTGCTCTACAGCCATGAAAACGAATTTTTGAGTGGTTTAAGCCCAATCTGGTTTTTAAATGAGGTTCAATAAATAATTGACCCAAATCATTCTCTTTTAGAAGAGTTTCAACAAGTTTCTTGGTGCCTTTTTCGGAAAATTTCAAATCTCCATTTTTGGTTCCAAACCTTAGATATTTTGGGTAGTCATATTGGAAATAGCCCAATTCCAAACATTGTCTTATCTGGTTATGTTCTGTAACTTTTGGTGCTTCAAATGTACCATATCCACTGTTAGATTTTACTTCACTACTAATATGTCCTTCTTTGGTTTCGTAGACTAAGCTGATGTCTAGTTTTTTACCGTCATTATGACTTAGATGAGGTAGTAAGGGGAACTTATCTATGAAAGGGAAATTCGCATCCAAATAATTAATTTGAATTCCACTTCCTTGTAAATGGGCTTCAACCCTAGAAAGTACTTTGTTTAAGATTGGTCGGACATAATTTCTATTCAGTAGAACAGTCATATAACTACTAGGGTGAATAGTGACGGTTTGTTGAATTCTTTCTCTTCCGAAGAATGGTGCTAGGTTTGGCAGGATGAGAAAGGTGGCTAGTAAATAGAGTACTGAGAAACTAATAACCGGTTTTAATTTACTCGGCCAGCTTATCCTTTTATTTAAGGCTTTACTTAAAAGGTATATTAATCCACCTACTTGGGTGAGTATGGTCAGTAGTATGAATATGAAGACGTGATATGAGAAAGTGAGTATTTTTTTCAATTCTATTTTTTTAAAATAGCTAATTAGCACAAGAGTAGAATGGTAACAAATAGCTTTTTTTGATCTCTCCATTTAAGCCAGCCATAGTTTAATTTAGTGACTTGGTCTGGATAGGCTACACAATTTTCGGCATAAGATACATACATCCAATATTCCCCATTAACTTCAATTATATCTTCAACGGTAAATAGATCACGTTGACAAGGATAGTCAAATGTTTTGCCTTGAGCGGTATAATTACTCCTGATTGGGATTTCTTTTGAAATGCGCTGTACAGAAGATTTCATCAGAAGTGTGGACCAGGTTTTAAAATAAAAATCTGTATTGTTTGGGATAAAGCCTATTTCAGAGTCATTAATCAATACCTTATAATAGCGCTCTGTTTTTTCAAGACAAATAAAATGGTACAATCCATAATCGGGTTTTCGAAAAAATGGAAAAATATTCTTTGAATCACTTTTAATGCTACATGCTTTGTCTGAAAATATGTTTTGGGGAGGATTATTGTCATCAAACTTATATGGATTTTCAGGAATTAAAAATCCAATTCCCAGTCCTGTAGTTTGATTTACCTGCCCTTGCAAGGAAAGGGAGATAATACCCATTATACAAATAATCCAGATTTTCATTGATTTGATTGAATTAAAATTGTCGTTATTTCTTCCTCCAAAATAGCATTTCCTAGTAGAAATTACAAGGGGATTAATCTGCTTTATATCAGAAATTAACTTCCCAACGGTTTAATCACCATTGATAGTTGAGGTATAAACGAGTATCTTTAGCTGGTATAAGAATGAAAACGCTTAGTGAGCTATAGCTAAGAATTGCACAAAGAAGTAAAATGAAAATAACAGCATTAAAAAGTAGACCCAATTTAGTTCAAGGTAAGAGATGTGCTAAACGATACGGTCTATTTGAAAAGTTAATTATAGAATTGGAGCAACATGAGTTGCCTATTGAAATCATAACTACATTAAATTCGGAGATTACACACTTAAATAGTCTGAAGGATACAGATAAGGCTATAAGCAAAGATGTAAAAAGAGTCCAATATAAACTGTTGAAATCCTTAGAAAAGGAGTTAAAACTAGTACCTATCAACCATTATAGAAATATGTGGCTAGCTCTTGGGATGTCCCTAGGACTTTCCTTTGGGACTGTTTTTGCTACGAGCATACAGAATTATGCTTTTATTGGGGTTGGAATGCCAATAGGAATGGCTATAGGGATAGCACTTGGAACAAAGAAAGATAAAGAAGTTAAGGAAAGTGGAAGGCAGTTGGGGATAGAATTATTTTAATAAAGCTTAAGTATGAAGATTGTTGAATTAAAAAAAAGGCTAGATATTGATCCAGGACCAAAAATGAGTGGACGGTATCTTCAATTTGAGAAAATATTACTTGAATTGGAGGCTCGTGATATTCCTGGTGAAATTGTCTGGAGGATTAATGATGAGGTTGAATCTTTGAATGAACTTGGAGATTCTATAAAGAGTCTGAAAAAACCACTAGCAAAGGCGCAATCAAAGGTGTTGAAACTTATTAGGAAGGAACTTCAATTGGTTGTGATAAACCACTATCGAAAAGTATGGATGTCAATCTGTGGATTGATTGGGTTTTTGGTCTGGGATGTCTTTCCAGGTAACCCATTAGGAATGCTGGTTTTTCCAGCCTGTTTAACTGTTGGATTTTTTATTGGCGCAGTAAAAGATAAAAATGCCAGGAAGAACGGTAAGCAATTGACTGTAAAAAGGGTATTTTAACTATCCTGAATGAATTTTACAGTAGGGCCTATTGGAGATTTTAAAAGAGGATTATGATTCATTGTTTCTGACCCCTTAATCTTATTTTACAAGAGATGAAAAATTTAGTATTAGCAGTTCTTATAATTTTATCCCAAGTTTGTTTTGCTCAAAATGGACCTGGAAAAAAGACTTTGTCAACCTGTGCTTTGGAATTAACAGAGCAAGATGTTCACTATGATCCAAGCTATTTTTCAATTACCTATCCAAATGGCGATGTCCCAGCCGATAGAGGAGTCTGTACAGATGTAGTGATCAGAGCCTATCGAAAAATAGGAATTGACCTTCAAAAAGAGGTGCATGAAGACATGAAATCCAATTTCAATCGATACCCGAAAATTTGGGGGCTCAAGAAGACAGATGCAAATATTGATCATCGTAGGGTACCCAATTTAATGGTCTTTTTCAGTCGAAAAGATGCTGAAATCCCAATGACAAATAATGCGGAAGATTATAAGCCTGGTGATATAGTATGCTGGAATTTAGGAGGGGCTATTACGCATATTGGAATTGTAGTCAATCAGAAATCTCAGGATGGTCAGCGAAATCTAATAGTTCATAATATCGGTAATGGCCAAGTTGTGGAAGATTGCCTTTTCAATTATAGAATAATTGGGCATTATCGGTACGGGAATTAGAATTTGTAAGCGGATAGATGAATGAAAATTTGATTTTCTTTAGTCTCTAATTATACGTTTCAAATAGGTAGCGCTTGTTATGTATGTTGGAAAGGTGTAATTTATTCCTAGATTTTACGTTTGAAGCCTTTAAATAATCTAGTAATGAAAAGAGCGATAGCATTTTTATTGGTCCTTCTAGGATTTGCTTGTTCCTCACAGGACAAGCCTATTCATGAAAGTGAAATTGTTAAAAAAGAACCTTCAGAAAAAGTAGCGATTGATTTTGATTTATCTTTGGGTATAACCAACTTGGTTGATAATAGCTATAATATGTCAGTCAATCTGGATTTGGAACCAGGGGCCTATGTGGTTTCACCCTATTCTGAAGATACCACTTATATGCACTTTAATATGTTTTTCCCAGAAACGAATATGCTAAAGGCAAATTCAGACTTGTTGGAAGAACCAAGGTCCGTAGAAGAATTTGACCCAATCCTAGCGCGGAAAGTTAGATTTATAAGAGAAAAGACTACTTTTCAAAAGAAGCTAACGGTGCTGACTACCTCCGACTTTGAAATTGAAGGAAGAATTACCTTTATGATCGAACCAAGGTGTGTACCTTATGATGTGGTATTTAGCTTAAAACAAAGCCAGGGTAAGTTGAGTATTAAGCAAACAGAAATAGCCATAGCAAGTTCTTATTATCCAAATAGATTCCCAAAACAATAAGTGAGTGATTTAACGTTGAAAGTTGATTGGACTGAAATCTAGGGCTAATTCATGATTGAATTTCCTTATCTATGTCTAAATTTGATTCTTATAATGCATCTTTATGTCTATCACATTTTTACGATATTTTTATTTTTCATTGCTTATTCTGGCTTCCAATTCAAACTTGGTGTTTGGTCAAGTAGTCCCTGTTTTAAACTATTCCACAGATGCCAATGGTCAGGTATTGCTGGAGGTGAACTCCACCAACCAGCATTATTATACTTTAAAAGTAAGACATGATACTGTCGGTGATTTTGAATTAACAAATTCCATGACTATTGGAGGGGAAGGTACTACCATTCTAACTGAGCCATTGGCGAGTTATCCTTTAGCACATTATCAGATTGTACAATACGAGATTGCTACACCAGAAGATGTTGATGGCGATGGAGTAGATGATATTACAGAATACTATAGCCGGCCAAATTTAAGTCCTTTAAACGCAGCTTTACCCGTAGTAATAGAGGATGGCTCGGTCATGATAGATAGTCTATCCACTTTTAATACACTTTCTGTCAAAAAGGATGAAGTTCAGTGGTCTGAATTTTTAAATGGAATGGAATATGTGAAATACCTTATAGCCGACTTTTATACTGCTCCGAAAATCTATTTTATAAATACAAATACCCATGACCTTCATGGCGATTTTGCCAGTGTGGCAAATGTCGAATTTTTAGGGGATAATGTAAAAAAAGGACAAATCATGTTTCACCCTACAAGTATATCCAAAAATGGAACTTTAGGGACGTATGCTTTCAATTATAGCAATGGTAATCCACAGGAGTTTGAAATTGTTCAAAAAACCCATGAACTGCTAGCAGCCAATATGCTTTTTTTGAAAAATAATTTGTCTTACTATGTAACAGATAAAAGTGAGGAGCAATACAGTGAAGATTCTATTCTCTTTCAAAATTCTAGAGTTCCTGTTCTTCTAGAATCAGATATCTATGCGGGAATTGATTATTTAGCATTGAATATGGCAGAAGGATTTGGCTTCTTTCGTCAGATGGCACTGGAAGAAATCCCCGGCCCAAAGGATATTGTTCTTTATGAGTCTTTGCCGAATTCATTACCTCGAGTGGGGGGTATCATGACTTCCGTTATTCAGACACCTTTGTCTCATGTCAACCTTAGGGCTATTCAAAATAACCTTCCTAATGCCTTTATAAGAGATCCCTTATCTGTGGATTCTGTAGTCAATTTATTGGATCATTATATCTATTATAAGGTAGAGCAAGACAACTATTTTATTCGTGAAGCAAGTCTGGAAGAGGTCAATCAATGGTTTGAGGATATAAGACCGCAAAATGAGCAAATACCGCCTTTAAATTTGAGCTATACGAGTATTTTGCCATTAGATGATATTGAATTTACCATGTATGATGGCTATGGTGCAAAATGTGCAAATATAGCCACCTTAAGAACTTTTGATTTCCCTGAAGGGACTGTTCCAGATGGTTTTGGTATTCCATTCTATTTCTATCAAGAGTTTATGAATTACAATAACTTCTTTGACGAGGTAGATGCTATGATTGGAGATGCAGCATTTCAGGCAGATAGATTAGTTAGAAATGAGCGTCTAGATGAATTTAGAAAAAAAATAAGAGCTGCGGAAATGCCAGACTGGATGTTGGATGAGTTGGCTGCACTTCATTCGGAATTCCCTTTGGGAACCTCTGTTAGGTGTCGGTCTAGTTCTAATAATGAAGATTTGCCAGGATTTAATGGAGCTGGATTATATGACTCCAAAACACAGCATCCAGATGAAGGTCATATCTCTAAGTCCATCAAGCAAGTCTATGCAAGTCTGTGGAATCTTCGGGCTTTTGAGGAGCGTGATTTTTATAGAATCAATCATTATATTTCATCTATGGGGGTATTATGTCATCCCAATTTTTCAGAAGAAAAAGCAAATGGCGTTGGGATCAGTACAGATCCGCTTTATAATACTCAAAATACCTTTTATCTGAATTCTCAAATAGGGGAGGAATTGATTACAAATCCAGAGGGGAATTCTATACCTGAGGAAATTTTATTGAACCGAAATGAGAGTAATGGATTGGATTTTACAGTGATCCAGCGATCGAATCTTATCCCAGAAGATTCTGCTATTTTGGATGAACAATATCTAAGCCAGATGAGAGCCTATCTCACCATTATTCACAATGAGTTTGGACAATTATACAATGCGGCCTATAATAACAATTTCGCAATGGATATTGAATACAAGATTACTAGTGATGACCAGCTAGTGATAAAACAAGCGCGTCCTTGGGTTTCGTATATCTTAGAAGATCCTTCGGGAGATGGTGATACACGTCTTGAGTTAAATGTCTTTCCAAATCCAGCAAATGATTATATAGTTGTCCGATGCATAGATTGTGAACTCAGTACTATAAAGGTTTCAAATTTACTGGGACAACAATTCATAGCGCTCAATATTGGAAACGTCAATATAAATGATATTTATATTTCGCTTCATGAGCTGCCTCCTGGCTTTTATTTGATTAGTGGATTCAGGATGAATGGTGAGTTGTATGGAGCTAAGAAATTTGTGAAGATTGAATAAGGCTTGTCAGAGTTTCATTTTTTCTAATTAATTCGATAATTGATCAATTAGTTTTTTATAAAAATGAAATAGGGGGCGAATTACTTCAGTCCTCTCTACGAATTGGAGATGATACTCTGTTCTAATGAGAAAACCATCCAATTTATTTTCCCCTGTAATATATGGTTCAAATTGAGTCTCTTTAATCAAGTCGTGTAATAGCGATAATTCAGGGCTTTTATGAAGAAATAGATCCAGTGTGGGGTTTTCACAATGGATTTTTAGCCTACTCTTTTTACGGGAGAAAATACTAGCAAAGTGACTCTTCGATTTAATTTCAAATTCCGGTAGCAGGATTGGGCTTTTGATTAAGAGTTCAGCTTCTCCCACTGCTTGGGTCCCCAGAATATTTCTGATCCAAAAATCAGCGCCTTTGTGCTCAGCAGCAAGTTTGAAGATCTTTTCCGGAGTCGTTGCGTCATCTCCCAGGGAGTAAAGTTCATTATTGAAAATAAATTCTGCCTTTTCTTCTTCGGCTATTGCCTCAAATAATTGTACCATACTATCTTTAACTATTTGTCCAGTTAATTCCTGATATTTTGAATTTACTTTATTGACCTACAACACAAATACCGACTGATCAATCACTTCCTTCATGACAAAAGAGCTTTGTACTAGAGAAATATTCTCTATATCTGCAAGTTTGTTGGTTAAGAAGTCTTGGTATTCTTTCATATCCTTAACAACAACTTTCAATAGGTAATCAAAGGTCCCTGTGGTGTGAGCACATTCCATAACTTCATCCAATTGAGCAATTTTCGATTCGAAATTCACCAATAAAGGTTTGGAATGCAATTGCAATGAGACGGTACAGTAAGCAACCAAAGATTTGCCAATTTTCTCTTTATTTATTTTGGCTGTATACCCCTCTATTACCCCAACTTTCTCTAGTCTTTTTATTCGCTCATAGGTAGCTGTAAGTGATAATCCAATTTTGTCTGCAATCTCCTTTTTGTGAAGACTACAGTCCTGTTGAAGTATGGCAATTATCTTTTTATCGGCCTTGTCTAACTTTTCCATCCGTTTCCCTTTCTTTTTTTAGTATAAACTTTTATAAGTTTTGGTTGTTATTACGGTATAAATATACTTAAACAGGAATATTATCTAATAATTTATTCATATAATGTTGTTATTGTTACTATATGTACATTTGCCCGTGTTATATATAGGTTTAGATATGATGAAGAATATTTTAATTGCAGGTGGAGGTTTTTCAGGTTTGTACAGCGCTATAAAACTGAGTGAAGAAGGTCATGAAGTTACTTTGATTGAAGCTTCCCCTGATCGTTGGGGTGGACGTATGGAAACTTCTGTAATGGATGGCTTTATCCTGGAGTGGGGTCCCATGCGTTTTGAAACACAGTTACAACCAAAATTCGGTCAATTAATAAAAGACCTTGGTATAGAATTACTACCTTTTACTGGTCCAAAAGCCTATCCTTCTCGATATCCACAATATGATTTGCCTTTACAAGAGCAAAATTTAGATTCCTTGGAGCTTTTGAGACGTGGTGTTTTACTTATTATGGGTAAAAAGATCAACGATCCACTTGATTTTGGTTGCCAGAAATGGATTGATAGCCTTACAGAAGATGATTACCGCGCCATACGAAAGGAGGCTACTTTGAATGGTAAGCCACTTTGGAAAATCGGTTTCTGGAATGCGCTTGTAGAGGGGAACGTATTGAGTCATCAAGCCCTTATGAAAATCAGGGATACCGGGACTTTTTATCATATGATCCCCGATAATCTAAATGCGATTGAATGGACAATCTGGTGGTTGAGAGCTTTCAGAACAGATGGGCAAATTTTGGCTACTATCAAAAAAGGAACAGAAGAGATTACTATTCAGATGTTAAATGTGTTAAAATCTCGTTCAAATGTTACTTTAGTGAACGATGCAAAAATTCAATCATTCATAGCTGAGGGAGAAAAGATTTCGGTCAACTATACTATTGGCAATAAAAATAACAAGGCTATTGTAGATCATCTAGTATTGGCAATGCCTCAACATCCATTGAAGAAATTAGAAAATTCTTTACCAGGTGCGATTCAAGAGGATTTGGATGCGGTCAATGGATTCTCCATGACTAAAGTATTCTTTGTATTGGATAAGCCATGGTGGGGGCACAATCAAGCGCCACAATCTCGTGCGAATCGCATGCCTACAAGAGAAGTTCATTATTTCAGAAGAGCAGAAGGTCAGGATGAGGATGGACATGGAATGGTATTGCTGTATACAGACAAGCCCGCTACGGAATTTTGGAACTATTATATCGAGAACAAAAAGACACACGACAGAGCAGAGGTAGACAACAATGATGAAATAAAAGTTCAGTTTGCTAACTTTTTTTCAAAAGAAATCTATCGCTCAATTCAAGGAAATGACTTCAGTTCGAAAGAGGGTTTAAGCCTTACTCAGGAGGCAATAGCTCTATACCATGATATGTCTTTGGAAGAGATAAAAGAAGATATTTTTGCAGCAGTAATTTCCTATGGGATTAGAGATTGGTCATGTACACCATACGGCGCTGGAAATCATTGTTGGAGACCTGGTATCAAATCTTGGGAAGTACAAGAGAATTTTAAAGCTTTCTCATTGAATGATGGACTGAAAAATGTGCATATTGTTGGAGAAGCTTATTCAGATTATACTGGCTTTATTGAAGGTGCTATCAATTCATCAGATTGGGCATTGGAAGCTATTGCTGAAAGCGTGAATAAAAATGAAGCTTTAGAAATGATGGCCTAATTCGACCTCATTTAAATACAGTATTATTTTTATGAAAAGCCCAATCAAACTGATTGGGCTTTTTTAATGCTTGAATATTAGTTTTATTGCGTTTTAGATCTTTGACATGTTAACTAGTTAAGGTATAGGTGCTTTTAATTTATATTTTGTCAGAAATAGCTTAAATTTACTAAGCTTCGTTTTTAGCAATTCAGCTATTGCTAGATCCTATTTCTAATTCAATTTATAAAGTTATGATACATTTAAATAAAGTGATTTGCCTTGTTGCAATTGCCTTTTTGATTGTTGCAAATAGCGTAGCGCAAGAAAAAGGAATCACTTTCAAGCAAGAATCTCCTTTAGAACATGTTGTAGAATCCTTGGAAACTAAAAAGGATATACAGCTAAAAGGGATTGTCATAGATCAATATGGAAATCCTGTGTCTGGTGCTATCATCGGTACATCTTATAGACTAAGAAGGGTATTTACTACAGATGAACATGGAGCCTTCAGTATCGATAAAATTGACAGAAATTCAAGGATGAAAATTGAGAAGAGTGGCTATGTATCTACGAGTCGAAAGATTCAAGATTTCAGTTATTTCTTAGTGGATTCAACTGAAGTTTTTGTTCAAATTCAACTACCTGTTTTAGATACGAAATTTGTAGTAGGTCCAGAAGGAGTTGTCCATGATGGTCCCATTCAAATAACGGTTCCTCCCGGTGCTGTTAGCACCGAAATAGAAATAAAAGCTTGTTTTTTACCAACTGGATATTTAGAGTCTGCTAATGAAATCCCTCAAGCTTCAAGTCTTGGAGTCATACATTTTGAACCCTCAGGGTTTACTTTTCAGAAACCTATTAACATAGAAGTTAATGCGCCAATCGCTTTGAAACAAGATGCTCAACCTGCAGTAGTGCATTCCTATAGGGTTAACGGTGAAAGGAGGGTCGAGGAAATTACGAAGTCAATTGTAGACAGGGCAACAAATACATGGACCTTCTCCATCAGTCATTTTAGTGATTGCCAGTTGGTGGATAAGAATACCGTAATTCGGAAAATTCCTTCCAATCGTGATCCATCTGATGTCAATATGGATGGATCTATGGATGATCAGGATGCAGAGCGAATAGTATACCTGATAGGGGGACCTCAAAACATGGAATTCACAACCACTATTACCGCTGTCCAATCCGTTGAGGAAAGCCAGGGGGTTAGCTCTGGTACAAGTTCTTCAGATACACATACCCAAGGAGGAGGAGTATCCGTTAAGGGAGTTGGAGCCTCCGTTGAAGAGGAGAATTCTACAACACTTACAAAAGAGCAAGCAGAAAGTTATGGAATAGAGCTGGTAGAAGAACGCTCCTTTTCGCGTACGATAAATGTAAAGGTTGGGGAGTACAATGAACGCTGTAAAATGCTATTTGGACTCTATGATTTCGAGCAGGTGATGAAGTATATCCGTATGTCACCAACAGCTTCAGAATTGGCCAATCTGAAAAAAAATATAGGAGCTGATAGTCCAGATGATGATGGTTGGCATTATAGGAAAACAATTGGTGGGTCTAGTGTAGCGCTCAATAGAACCATCCATGACGGAATGCGACTGGCAGTGAAGGTAGGGAAAGATGGATCATTGGAAGTTTTTGTCCTGGTATCCGACATTACGGTTCGCAGGCTAAAAGGATTGGAAGCAGCAAATTGTAAGGCTGTAAAAAGAACAAAGCCACAAAGTATTCGATATAGAGAATATACTACAGGAGAAGGAAGAGGAGCCGTTTTGTATTCAATACGATATTTGGGATTGAAAAGGGGAGATGAGCCCTTTAAAACCTACCGAGGAATTGAATGTGGTGTAGAGCTGAAGGATGAATGGAGTGAGTCTCGGGTAAAGATGGAATTTAAAGAGGCAGAAGAAAGTACCTCAAATGAAAATACAAGTACTAAAGAGGTGAAAGCTGGTGTGGATCTAGAGATTGCAGGTATTGTCAATTTGAGTGGACAGGCCTCCCATAAAACAGAAAAGTCGAAACAAATTGGAGCCTATTTTCACCAAAGAGTGGCTGGCTCAGAGTCGGATAAAACCACCTTTGCCTTAACCATTTATGATGAACACGAAGTGCATGAAAGTGACCATGATTTATATCCACTATATCATGTGTACGAAATTAGAGATTGGTTGTATGAATTTCCTAATTCCGATAAGATAAGTCCAGGGTTGAAAAAGAAGATGAGAGAGGTAAAAGGAGCTGGTTCTGGCAAGGTCCAAGGTCGGTCCGCAGATGGAGGACTAGTATTATTGGTGGATGATAACGGAAAGGAATATTGGTATATCTCGCGGCCTCCAAAAATTGTGTTGAGGGATGCCGGTCATCAACTTATTAGAATAGAAGAAAGACCTTGTGTAGAAGAACCCCCTATGAAATCCACGAATGAAAAAGAGGATAGAACAACAGAAGCTGTACCGTATAAAAAGAAGTCGAAAAAGGAATGGGCCAAAAAAGATGCTAGTAAATCAAAGCAGGAACAAAGTTTACCAGCTGATGACGGAGTAGGTGTGGGTGGAAATAATCAATACGCGCCAACCAATCATCAACTTTCCATCGGGGTAGGTTTTGCACTTGCATTTCCTAAAGAAGGGGATCATAGTCCATTGGATGCCATAAATATATTGAATGGAGCCATCTTCGCGGATCCTGTTGTCTTTGAGGCATTGTCTGAAGAATTGCTAGGTGATTTTTTTATAGGCACTTTGTCAGGAGAAACATTTATTGACCCAGGAGAATTAAGTCAAGAAAATGGCTGGTATTTGGCCGCGCATTATCAGGTAAATAGTAAATGGACGATAGCAGCCAATTATAGTAGGTATACTACAGAATGGACGTCCTATTTTCCGGTTACTGTGATTGGTCTAACAGATGAAACGTTTCAATTAAATGGAAAGTTAGCAACGGATATTAGCGCTACACGTTCCAGCTTTGTATTGGATTATACAATAAATAGCAATCGTCTGAGTCCATTTGTTGGTATGGGGATTCAATGGTCAAAACGAAGTATGGAAACAACCCATGCAACAATTGAAAATGTTGCATTCGATGTCTGGGGAGAAAGGGACGAAGAGGCTTGGGGAGTCTTGCTGCAAGCAGGGTTGAATATAGCGCTGAATAATTCTTTTTCTGGAAGGTTAAGGTTGCAAGAGGCACTTGAATCACTGCCATCAAATAGGGGTGAATTTTCTGATGAATGGGTTCCAACGATCAGTTTGGGTTTGATGTGGCGTGTTAAAAATAGTAGTACTCATTAAAAAGTACGATTCAAGTTTGGATTCAAGGTTTCACCTTCTTCAATGTTTCAGACCAATTTTTTCGAATATATTTTGTAACGTAGTTTGGTAATTTGTCTAGCATTAGTGCCTTTTTTGGGTTTTCAGGATGGTAAAAAAGAAATTCCCTTTTTTCATCTTCCAATCTTTTAGGTGTGATGGTTTTAGTGGTTAAAGTATATGTTATCCCATCTTTAGCTTTGTATTTGAAGGTCATCTTATATAGGGGCTCGTCATTTAAATCAAAGAGTGTTTTCTTCTTTTTGGTTAAAGTTGCCATAGTAATTTCCCCACTTTCAATTAATCCAATTTTCCTCCTTCCTAGGATGAAAAGTATAATAATGCCAATTGCACCGATGGCGATGCCCAGAATAGCGGATAGGTTAGTTAGATTGTTAGACATCCCCATTATTCTATTGACAGCTGGTCTCTCCTTACTGAATTCTATTTCGACTTCATCTCCAACTTTATGGCGAATTCCTAAAGCATAAGAAATACGGTCTAAATCTCCTATAGATGAATGAAAAACGTATTCGTATCCATAAATGGATATCAGATCTACATACTCTTCTGTTTCAAAAACGGCCGTAATTTCACCGGTACCTACAGCAGTCGTTTCAGTTAGATAGCGATCTTCATCAAAGTCATAATCTTGGAGTTGTTCTGTAAGTGAGAATCCCCCACTAATAAATAGTCCAATTGCGAATACTCCCCATATACCTTTGAGGTAAATTGATGCTTTTTGAAGAAGCGGTAATTGTCTTTGCATAGGTGTAAATTGAAATTTTATTCCTTCCGCAAATTAGGAATTCTATGAGAAACGGGCAAGCAATTAGAAAGGCTAGAAAAGTGGTTTAGGTAGTTTTTCTATTTGTAATATAAAGATGAGTTATGCAAATTGGAGGCAGGGTGAATAGTTCTAAATAAAATATTTTAGCATGCAATGAAAAATTCGATTCGAAGAAATGAAATATAGGAACTTCCAATCAGGGGTTTGGGCAGGGTAATAAAATAGATTTATTCTATTTATCTGTAATTGAAACGTATAAAGACCTTTTCACAGAAGATTTACATTTTTTTGGTAATATTTCACATTTAAAAAAAGCTTAAATTAGTGTTTCATACTATTTTAGAATCAAAATAAGATACTATATGAAACGCAACTATTTAACTTTTACACCACTTCTATTCATTTTGATTTGTATCACTGCTTGTAACAATTCTACCGATTCTGCAGTGGCAGGAAACAAACAAAATATAGCTGTCGCATCTTCTCAAATTGACCCGCAAAAGGTTGAAGAAATAGATAAGCTCATTAGTAAATATGCTGAATATGGAAAATTCAATGGATCCATTCTTGTGTCAAGTAGAGGCGAGGTGATCTATAAACAAGGCTTTGGATTGGCAAATATGGAATGGGAAATACCCAATGCGTCGGATACTAAACACAGATTGGCCTCCATCACCAAGCAATTTACAGCCATGCTAATTGTTCAATTGGCTGCAGAAAATAAGTTGGATTTAGACAAGCCTATCTCTAGGTATTTACCAAATTATCCATCGAAAAATGGAGATCAAATTACCATTCACCATTTGCTTACGCACAGTTCTGGAACACCAAATTTCACTTCCTTTCCAGGTTATAGGGAGCAAATGTCCAAGTTTTTTATGCAAGAAGATATTGTCGCTTTGTTTGCCGATTTGCCACTTGAATTCACACCAGGAGAAAGGTTTAATTATAGCAATTCAGGTTATGTTTTACTAGGTGCTATAATCGAAAAGGTAAGCGGTAAACCCTATGAACAGGTATTGAAAGACAAGATATTTATTCCATTGAAAATGAATAACTCTGGTTATGATCACAATACCACTGTATTGAAAAATAGAGCTACAGGGTATAGTAAAGGCTTGGGGTCTTTTCAGCATGCAAGATATCTAGATATGTCCTTGCCCTTTGCTGCGGGAGCTATTTATTCAACGGTTGAAGATTTGCACCGTTGGGACCAGGCTTTATATTCAGAGAAATTACTTCCAAAAGAGTATAGGGATTTATTATTTGAAACACATATTCCAGATGGGGGGTCCCATTATGGTTATGGTTGGGTTATTGGAGAAATGCCTATAGGGAATAGTCCAGAAGAATCAGCTACTATAGGACATAGTGGAGGAATAAATGGCTTTAATACCTTGATCACTAGATTTCCTGCGGATAGCTCTATGGTCGTGTTATTGAATAATACTGGTGGAGCCCCGCTAAAGGAGATGACCATTGCTATCAATGGAATTCTAAATGATAAAGCCTATGACTCTCCTAAGCAATCTATAGCTCATTTGGTGTTGGCTATGATACATAAAGAGGGTATGTCTGAGGCCTTAGCGAGGTATGAGTTGTTAAAAGATTCTACTAATTATTCTCTAGATGAAAGCGAAATGAATATGCTTGGCTATGAATTAATGAATGCGGATAAGATGGAAGATGCACTTGTAATTTTTAAACTCAATGTTGATGCATTCCCCAATGCTTTTAATGTTTATGATAGTTATGGAGAAGCCTTGTTATCAAGCGGTGAGGAGAGTAAGGGTATTGAGAATTATATAAGATCCATTCAGTTAAATCCGAAAAATAACAATGCGAGAAGGGTTTTGAAAGGTTTAGGAGTGGATCCTGAAGATATGCTAATTAAGGAACCCCTTTCTTATTTGAAACTGTTGGTAGGGGAATATATAACAGCTGCTAATCGACAAGGTACAAATGATGAATGGAAAATTGTGTTCACAGAAGAGAACGGAGTATTGTATGGTGACGATGCAGGCTATCGGTATACTATAGTTCCTGTAGGAGAAGGGAAATTTGTTAATCCAGATGATGGAGCTATCTTGGAATTTGATACTTCAGACAAGGCCTCCATTAGTATGGTGCTGTTTGGAAGGTTTACTTTTAAGAAGCAATAATAATTTACTATTTATTCAACTCCATCTTTAAAAAGGTGGAGTTTTTTTTATGCGCTTTAGTTCTTATAAAAATTAAGTATATTTAAGGGTGACCATTAGGATTGGGTTCATCCGAATGAAATTTGATACTATGGTTTCGGTACTATCAATAAGTCAACTACAATTAAATTAAGAATGGAGACATTTCAAACAACCAAGAAGGTGTTCAAGAAGGCTTTCAATGAAATTCTTAATGAGCAAAACAACTATGCCATAGATGAGGCTGCATTGCCAGCTTATGCGCACAAAAATTTCTTTATAGATTATTTGTTTTGGAAAAGGGTAGAGGTAGCCTTCGATCTGGCTGAAAAAAATGAATCGAAAAAGAAGGTATTGGATTTTGGTTTTGGTTCTGGGGTTTTGAGCTATCTATTAGCCAAAAACGGATACGATGTTACTAGTTGCGATATTGAGTTAAGTCCCTTCAGGTTGGTGCAGAAAAAAATAGCATTTCCTCCCAATATTTCTTTTCTGGAAGGGGATATTTTCGAGAAAGATTTACCTGAGAATTCCTTTGATATCATTTTTGCTTTGGATGTATTGGAGCATATAGAGAACCTTACCGATTATATAGAATTGTTCAAGAAATTATTAAAACCCAATGGGGTAATAGTTGTGTCTGGGCCTACGGAAAATTTCCTTTATAAATTGGGAAGACAGTTTGCCGGTGAGCGATTTTCAGGAGACTATCATGTGACAAATATCGCACATATAAAACAAGAATTTAGTGATCGCCTGCTAGTGAAAACAGAAAAGAAATTGATTTTCCCTTTTGTGCTCTTTGAAATCTTTACTGCGAATAAAGTATAAGTGAAACTAGACCTCTCTATAGGTTTTTGTTATCTGAATTTTAAAATGTTTAAAGGTGAATACAATATAAATTGACTTTTACCGCTTTTCAATTAACGTTTAGATTTAGCATATAATTCAATCAATTGAGATTGTACTCTATCCAATATGAAGAATATGGTTCGCATAAAAAATATGGTCTGCCCACGCTGTATTTCAGCCGTAGATTCCATTTTAAAAAAGCTAGAAATTCAAGTTTTATCAATTGAATTAGGGGAGGTCGTTCTAGTTGAAGATTTAAATAAATCTCAAAAAGATGAACTGGGAGAGATGCTTTTAAGCTATGGTTTTGAGTTGCTTACAGGTAATAGTGTCAAAATAATAGAACAAATAAAATCAACCATCATAAATGAAGTTCACCATTCAGAAGGGAAAGTTAAAGTGAACCTATCTAATATATTGACTGAGAAGCTTAAAAGGGAATACAGCTCCCTAACTAAGTTGTTTTCTTCTGTGGAAGGTCAGACCATAGAGCAATTTATGGTTAGTCAAAAAATAGAAAAGGTAAAAGAGTTACTGTTCTATAATGAATTCACTTTGTCTCAAATTGCACATCAGTTAAATTACAGTAGTACGGCCCACCTTTCGGCTCAGTTCAAAAAAGTTACTGGAATGAACCCGACTGAATTCAAAAAAATGAAAACAAATATTCGAAAACCTTTAGATTCGATATAAAAGATTCCCAAAATTATATAACAACTTATTATTCGTTTAAGTCCAATTTTGTGCAACTAAAGCATAAAAAAAAAATGGAATTAATAAACGAAATATTACAAGCCATCTGGCAGATGTTTCTTGAAATGTCGCCCTTTTTATTATTGGGTTTCTTCATTGCAGGAATCCTCCATGTGTTGATGCCAAAAAGTATGATCGCCAAACAGATTGGAGAAAAAAGTGTTTGGTCAACCATAAAAGCAACCTTATTAGGAGTGCCAATACCACTTTGCTCTTGTGGAGTTATTCCTACGGGAGTTTCATTTTATAAAAATGGAGCAAGCAAAGGGGCTACAAATGGTTTTTTAATTTCTACACCACAGACAGGTGTGGACTCTGTTCTAATAACATCCTCCTTAATGAATTGGCCCTGGGCAATTGCACGTCCAATCATTGCATTGATTACAGGAATATTTGGAGGAATACTTACAGATAAAATGGCTTCTGATTCAGATGAAATGCCAGTTATAGAAGCGTATCCTAGCACTGAGATTGGTAAGAAGGAATATTGGTTTTTGGCGATTATAAAGTATGCTTTTTTTGAGTTTTTACCTGATATTTCACGTCAATTGGTAGTTGGAATAGTGATAGCGGTAGCCATATCTGTATTCGTTCCACCTACGGTTTTTTCCGATCATCTGACCAATCCATTTTTGAATATGTTAGTGGTATTGATAGCCTCAATACCCTTGTACGTATGTGCGACTGGGTCAGTGCCGATTGCCACTTCTCTGATAGTATTAGGCGTTTCTCCAGGGGCGGTTTTAGTGTTTTTGATGGCAGGACCAGCAACCAATGCAGCAACAATTTCGGTACTCTGGAAGTCTATTGGTCAGAGGGCGACTTTTGCATATTTAATCTCTATTGTTGGAGGAGCATTGTTCTTCGGGTTGATAATGGATTATGCTTTGCCTTCAGAATGGTTTACAATGGGTAGTTCCTCCCTAGCTCATGTACATGACGCTCATACTTCTTGGTTGGCTATAGTAAGTGCTGTGGTCTTAATTGCTTTAATTATCATCGTAGAAATAAAAAAAATAATACCTAAAAAAACAATTATTATGGAAAAGAGTACAACTTATCAAATAGAAGGAATGACCTGTAGTCACTGTAAAAAATCTGTTGAAACCAATTTATCAAAATTGGAATCGGTCGACAAGTTACATGTGGATTTGGGGCAACAAACGGTTAATGTCTTAGGTGGTGTTGCTGAAAATGAGGTTCAGGATATTATAAATGGCTTAGGGTTTAGGTTTGTTAGAAAGTTGTAAATGGAATTTTATTTAGGTCGATATCTTCTAATTCAAATTTAATTGCGTACTTTGAACGCAAATAAATTAATAAGAGTTCAAATGAAATACACGAACGAAAAAATAGCAGAGCGATTTGAATTAGGAGAGAAGCTGAAATTTCTACTGTTTTGGGGGCATACAAAATCAGAAATCGTATCAAAATCGTGCTTCAGTCAATGGTATGAATCAAAATTTGAAGTAGATGGAATTGTATTTTCTACTGCCGAGCATTGGATGATGGCAGAGAAGGCGCTTTTATTTGATGATCAGGAAATCTATCAAGAAATTATAAAGAGTACCAAACCAGGAAAGGTCAAAGACCTCGGTAGAAGAATACAAAATTTCAACCAGGAACGTTGGTTGGAAAATAGGTTCGATATTGTGGTGAGAGGAAATGTCCATAAGTTTAGTCAAAACCCGGACTTACTAGCATTTTTGAAAAACACGAACGACCGTATATTGGTAGAGGCAAGCCCTGTAGATTTTATCTGGGGAATTGGAATGGCACAGGATAATAGGGATGCTGAATGCCCACTTAAATGGAATGGATTGAATCTTTTGGGTTATGCACTGATGGAGGTAAGGGATTTACTGAGTTAGAAAAAGAATTCCTTGGCTCCTGTTAGGTTGAAGTTGGTGATCAATCGTATTTAGAAAAGAAGATATTTTGACCAAAAAATCAACAGGGAAAAAAAGTCTTCTCATATTAAAAGATAATTGTAATTTGTACAGATGTTATTTAAGATGCCCTAAAAAAATTAATATGAGAAAATCAATTATTACCCTGTTATTCCTTTTTTGTACGGTACAAATTTTCGCACAAAATGATATCGAGGAATACGTTGTAGAAGGAATTCAATATCATGATAATGGAAATTATAAAAAGGCAATTGAGTCCTATAAAAAGGCGCTCGTTTTAAGTCCAAAATCCCAACTAGTGAATTATGAAATTTCTTTAAGTTATTTTTCAAAAGGAGATTATAAAAAAGCAATTGAACACTCCGATATTGTTTTGAAGCAAAAAGATAAGTATTTGTTAGAAGCATACATTTCGAAAGGTTCCGCTTTAGATGTTTTGGGCGAAACCAAGGCGTCTATAAAGGTTTTTAAGAAAGCTATTAGAAAAACGGGAGGACATTATTTGCTTTATTATAATTTGGGTTTAACCTACTATAAATTAGGTGAATTAGAAAAGGTGGAAGAAAACCTAATCAAAGCGATTGAGGATAATGAACGCCATGCAAGCAGTCATTTTATGTTGGCAATGCTCCATGAGCAGATGGGGAACTCTATTCAATCACTACTGGCAACTCACTATTTTCTCTTTTTAGAGCCTAATTCTTCAAGATCAAAAATTGGCTATCAAATGCTTCAAGATAATTTTGGTGGAAATGTTACTACAGATGTCAACAAACCAAACACAATTAATATTACGCTGTCCCCTAGCGATGATACTCAATTTGGAGCGGTAGAAATGATGGTTTCAATGTATGCGGCTACTAGGTTTTTAGATGAAAATGACGGGAAAACAGATGATGAGATTTTTGTGGAGCATACCGAGTTATTTTTCGAAACTCTAGGAGAGTTAAAAGAAGATAAAAATAAGGAGATATGGTGGACTTTTTATACACCATTCTTTTACGACTTGGCAAAGAGTGACCACCTTGAAGCATACTGTAAGAAAATAACGCAATCTGAAAATGAGAATTCATCAAAATGGTTGGTTGAGAATGAAGATAAAGTAACTGACTTTGAAAATTGGGTAGAGAATAAATAGATTGTCAGAAGTATCCTGAAATAGTAATAAGTCCTTAATACAAAAAGACCTTCTCAAATGAGGAGGTCTTTTCAAATTTCGCGTTATATGTCTAGGTATTTGGTGAAAATAAAAACCATGCAGATAGCTCTACTGTTCTTAAGTAATGTTCTTTTGAGTTGTGAGGATAAGCCAGATTTCAGTTTGCCTTATAGTGCAGATGACTTTATAGGGGTTGAAAAGACTTATGATCAGAGACGAAAATATATATGGATTTTGCAGTCAAATATCCTATAAAAGAATGGTGTTTCAGTTGACAAATGATGCCAAAATTTATGCAATGGAAGATGGGGTGATTACTTCCACATGTGATACTTGTTATAGAGGTCTAGGGAATGTGGTTGCTATAAGACATAAAGATGGAATTAACATTTCTTATTGTCACCTAAGCGAAGTGAAAACAGCCGTAGGAAGTGCTGTGAAAAAAGGAGGTATAATTGGAACCTCAGGTAAATCTGGGCTTATTGTTGAAAATGGGTTAGGAATACGCCTGACTATTAATGATAGTCTTATCAATCCTATGGAGATCCTTTCAAAATGGGACTAGGACAAATCATGAATTGTAAAAGCTATATGTCCTTAGATTACTTTACGGATATGCTTGAAAATAAATTGGTATGAAAATCAATCTTTATATATGTTTAATGGTGTTGTTGGTTTCGTGTAATTCAAATTTGGAAACAGGCCACGAGCCATTTTTGGAAGCCAATGATTCTTTTGTTGATCAGCCTTTAGGATTTGAAGTTTCGGAATTTAATCTATTAGCAAACTTTCCGAAAGAATTTAAGGCGACTAAATCACTCATCCAGAATAGGCATACTACTGACTTAATGGATACACTTATTGAATTTGAATCTATAGGAAGTGTCAAAGATTATTTCTTGATGTATAAAACACTAGGCAAAGAAATTTTCATGAAAGCAACCATAAGAACCAATAGTTTATTGCTAAAGAATACCATAAAAGTAGGCATGTCTAAGAAGGATTTTACTGAGCAGTTGAAGGTAGAAACTCAATCCGATATAATTAAGGTGTGTGATATTGAACAAACGAAGAATTGGATTTTTTACTTCAGTAAGTCACGGCTTGATTCGATAGTTTACCAAGGGTATGTAGATTGAAAAAATTGAAAAAATGAAGACGTTGAATTTTATTTTATCGCTGTTGAAAGTTTTCTTTCTTATCCCATTCATAAGTGTATTCGGTCAGGAATTTCAATTAGATACTGGATACAGCATTATTGAACCAGACTATAGAATGGATTCACTTTATTGGCTAACTCCACCAGGCGATAGAGAACCCATCAGTATTTTCTTGACATTAAGTGGTGATTCGCTAAACTATTTTCAAGAACTTACATTGATTGAAGCTGAGACCTACGAAGGGTATAAGATTTACAGTCTCAAGAATACTCAACTTAAAAATGTAAAGGAAATAGTTCATGTACAATTAGAGTATTTCGCATGTTGTTCAAGTATTGAGAATCATTATTATCTTGTTACGGATAAGGATGAATGGGTCAAATTACCTATACTAGACTATATCGCATGCGATGGCCCAGAAGCTTTCAAAGAATACAGATTCCCTTCCCAGGAATTCGGAATCCAAGACCAAATTATTGAAACACTATCATTTCCAGACTCAGCGTATCTTGTGGATTCAGTGGCTGTTCTCAGAGAGTTAAAGTGGAATGGTAGTGGGGTTGTTGTGGAATAGTAGTCTCACCCTGCTACCATTACTTTACAATTGATTGTAGCTAGGTGTGAATATGTTAAATGTAGGATAGGTTTATATTTAACGCGTCCTATAGAACGGTTGAATTGAAAATATAAGAGGTCTTTCCCTCTTCATTTGTAGGGTTGCAATACATTTAAAAATTACAATGTGGAATTAATTACTTTAAGAACCTTCGATAGTTCTATTGATGCTCATATGTTAAAAGTGAAACTTGAAAGTGAGGGTATAATTAGTTTCATTTTTGATGAACATATGGTGTCTCTCAATCCCTTAAATAATATGTTATTAGGAGGCATAAAACTTAAGATTGCTCAAGCTGATTTTAATAAAGCAATGGAAATTGTTGAAGAGCTTGATAATTACAAATTTACAGATGAAAAGGACGAATTAATTAGATGTCCAGACTGTGATTCTACCGATCTCTACAATGGATTTAAATCAATGAAAGGAATTAGAGGTGTTCTGTCTTTGATAGTTTCTTTAATCTTAGTGGTTTACCCAATTTACCACAAAGTGGTTTATAGGTGTAAATCTTGTGGGTGTGAATTTAAGAGGGGTGAAAACATGTAGGTATTTCTATTACTGTCCCTTAGTGTAAGCCCTCCGCTACCGCCAGTTTGCAACTGGTTTAATGAATTCGAATTCATTATGGTTATGGGATATGTGTATTTTGAATATATCTATAACTTAATCTAAATTAGAAAAATGATTAAAGAAACTCTTAAGCAGGAAATAAATGATGCCACGTCTAAACTGATGGAAATGGTTGAGGTTTCTTGTTGGAATACGATTTCTAAGGATCGTCTTTTCATCCTATCTGAGATAAAAAGTCATATAGATAAAAATTTTTCCGAACTCAGAATTGAAAGAAAAAGGCTAAACAAAAGTAAGCTACCTGTTTCTCTTGATGAAATCGTGACAAAGTTGGGAAACATGTACGAGAATCTTTACGATGTCAATCTTTATGTATACCAAGCTAAGGCGAAGACAGTAATTATTGAAATTCAATATTTTCCTAAATCATCATTGAACGAGGAATTCTTTGAAAAAGTCAAGAATAATGAACCAATGCTTCATTGTAAAGTTGGGATTCCGTCATATCGGAAAAATGAATCGGAAAAATATGACGTGAACTGGGAGTTAGGTGGATTAAGGCACGCTTGGAATATGTTTTGGTGGCGGCAAAAAGTAAAAAGACAATTAAAGGAACGGAAAATGTAGGGTGATAAGGTGTGTCTCCGCTCCCTCGCTACCGCCAGTTTCCAACTGGTGGTTTGTAGTAGTATCTAGATGATTATTTTTAAGGAATAGTCCCAATTTCATTTAATACCCATTTTCCATTAGGCTTTATGAATCGGAAATGGTGTTGCCCGCCTTCTGAAAATAAAGAAGGTTCGGTTGTAGTTACCAATACTTCTAGATACAATACATCATCAATAATCCTTTTATGAAAGAGTGTTTCTTTTTCTTTAAGAATTGATACAAATTCTGGGTTGAAAATTAAATCAAAATCTTCTTCTATAAATTGTTCGATAGGAACAAATATGTTCTTTCTGTAGAGGTTGTCATACCAATTTGGATCTTTTGCTCTATTGTCAATTAATTCTTTTTGTTCAGTGGCTATATTTTCTAAACATATATAGCATCCCCACTAGGTGTCGTTTGTAACTACACCTCAATATCTTCCAGGATTTGCAATCCGCTGAAGTATGTCTGGCCTTTTAATTATTTAAAGAATCTATAGATATCTTAATCAATAGATTTTGTTTGGTTGAATAGAAGATTTGAGTAATTTGTGAGGGTAAATTAAGCAGTAATTCGGAAAAATGGAACATTACCTAAGGTCATTTAATATCCTTTCTGAAGAGGAAATCAAGTCATTTCAAAACAATGTAAAGTCCAAAAGAATAAAGAAAGGTGATTTTTTTATTGAGGAGGGTAAAACCTGCAAACACGTAGCTTTTGTAATCTCTGGATTACTAAGGTCGTTTTATTATTCTTCTTCTAGTGAGGAGGTGACCTATTGTTTTACTTTTTCCGGTTCGTTTCTTTCTGCTTATTCTTCCTTTCTTTCTCAGTCCAAGACAGTGGAGAATATTCAAGCCTTGACTGATGTTGAATTATGGACTATTTCGAGAGATGAAATTTTGAAACTGGAAGAGTCTAGTACCAATTGGTTGAAATTATTTAAGTTCATTGCCGAGCAGGAGTATATTAAAATGGAAAAAAGAATTTTTATACTTCAAAAAGAATCTGCTGAGAAACGGTATGCAGATTTGCTTAATAATCAACCTGAACTTTTACAAAATGTTCCGCTTATTTACATTTCTTCCTATTTGGGGATTACACAAAGACATTTGAGCCGGATAAGAAGGTCCCTTTCGAAGTAGACAAATGTCCTTTCTGTAAATGTCATATAGCTTTATTTTTGGATAAAAAGTAAAGGATGAAACAGATCGTAATTATAAATGGACATCCCGATAAGAAAAGCTACAATTATGCCTTATCGGAAGCGTACAAGAATGGAGTTGCCAGTACAGAAGCAAATATTGAACAAATCGATATATCAGATTTAAAATTCAATATTAATCTGGAATTTGGTTATCGTAAAAGAACAGAATTGGAGCCCGATTTAAGGGGTGCTATAGCGAAAATAAAAAATGCGGACCATATAGTCTGGGTTTTTCCAGTATGGTGGTATGGATATCCGGCAATCATGAAAGGTTTTATAGATCGGACTTTTCTACCAGGAATAGCCTTTGACTCAATAAAAGGAAAGGCATTACCAAAGCCGTTATTGATGAATAAGACTGCAAGGATTATTGTAACATCAGACACACCAAGATGGTATGATTATCTATTTATGAAAAGCCCTGTTATCAATCAGTTTAAAAAAGGAACATTGGAGTATTGCGGAATCAAGGGGATTAAGGTTACTTATATAGCTCCCATCAAAGATTCGACTTCTGATTTTAGAGAAAAATGGTTAAGGAAAGTTCTTCTATTAGGGAAGCGTTTAAATTAACTAGCAGGCTCAACTAAAGCCAGTTTGCAATTGGTGGTGAAAGGAGGTGTAGCGAAACAAGTATAGCTCAGCCTCAATAAAAAACAAACAAACAATAAAAAGACCTTCTCATATTGAGAAGGTCTTTTTGCAGTACCCAGGGCGGGAATCGAACCCGCACTCCCGAAAGAACTGGATTTTGAATCCATAAAGGTCTTTGAGTGGTGTTGATTATTAGTGCTTTATGTTTTGTATTTCTCCCCAGAAACAGTAAAACCGTATTCGCTTTCGTATTCATTTGATCTGGATAAATATAGATTATCGAGGGAGAAAGGCAAAATATTACTTTTGAAATTTAAGTATAAAAATCACTGAATTCAGGGATTGATTTAAGATTGAATTTACTTTATGTTGTAATTCGAAAAAAATCTAGTATTAATGCCTTAAAGTTCAATGTTATCCAAAAACGAATATACACCGTATTAGTAAATATTATTAGTAAGGACTAGTCTCTAGCACCTTATTCTCTAAATATCTTTATGAGCTTCTCCCTTAATATTATAAAATGTATTGCTGGATTTAAGTTTTCCATGATATTCCCATATATTAACAAGTATACCTAAGCAAACTTTTTTACTATTATGTAATTTTACTTTTTTAGAGCCGAAGGAAGACAAAATTTTATTAATGTAATCTAGGTTATTTATTTCAAAAAAACATGTTTCAGGTATGATTGTATGGGTATTATAAGTTTCCCTATATTTGAAAAATCCGCTTAATTCATCAAAATGATACACTTCTATTGGATTTTTTTTATGAGGATGAGAAATGACTGATAGATACATGTTGTTTTTAAAATGGATTATTACAGTAAGCTTCTTTTTGCTAATGCCATAGCAAAAGCCATGAATTTCACCCTTCTCATTGTATGGGACATAATACACAGTTTCTGACCTATTTCCTCCTATGTGAATATCGGTAAGAAGTTGTGGATTCATCTCTGGCCATGGCTTTGATAAATCAACGCCTGGGCTTTGCATATATAAGGCGTGAGTATAATTTTGTCCATCAGTGCCTAGAGATTTAATAAGGGTTGCTTTATTCATTTTTTTATATGATACGATACCTTCTTCATTACCTTCACCTTCAATTTGATTTTTATATAGTTGAATCGTTCTGTTTCTGATTACTATTCCTTGAGTAGGTTCTTTTGGGATAGCCTCTGATAATTTATTGAGTTCAGAAATATACTTTCCTGATTTCAATTCAATTTTTTCCAATTGGCGCTTTATTTCAGATTTATCGAAACCTTTTTCTTTTGCTTTAATTGTATAATTATAGGCTTGTACATAATCCATTTTACTCAAGTAAATTTTAGATACAATCATATAAGTTTGAGGTTCTTTTCGCTTGTATTTAATGGCTGTTAAAAATTGTGGTAGTGCAGCATCAACTTCATTACGATCCAACAGAAACAATCCAAAATCGTAAAATCCTTTATAATTTGGATATTTATCCAATCCTAAGGTCATGTATTTATCCGCCATTGAAACGTTATTAGCCTCTTTAAAATTCGTCCCAATATCATAAGCAAGTTGGCCTTTCAATTTTTCAAAACCGTAAAACATAAACATGTTGGAATTTTTTAAATCGAAATTCTCCATTTCCCCCAATAATTTCATATAGTAATCATTGGCAAGGCTGTAGTTCTTTTTGTAGTTTGCTTCGAGACCTTTTAAATGATAATAAAGAATGTCATTCTGCTCTTTGGAATTCGTTTTATTATAATCTGATTTAATACTTAATTTGATGTAATTTTCGTTAATAGAAAGGTACTTTCTCCAATTAACATCTGCTTTTGAAAATTCGTAAAGTATTTGAGATTTTTTAACAATCCAAAGATAAGGTCTGTTGGAACCTCCATAACTTGAAAGCCATCTGTAATGTTTAGAGAAAAAATTATCCAATATATTTAGGTCGTCAACAATAATTTCTGTGTTTGGGTATGATGTAAAATCTGTTCTCCGGTAGGTAGCCAATTCAAATCCACCAAGTATAATTTTGGATAACCGGTCATCTTTAAGTGAGATACTGCTACTTCCATTATAAATACAGTTATATAATTTTTTTTGGTCTGTTCTACTAAATGAATAAAAGTTGGAAAAAATATCCTCAGCTATTTTAAAATTAATTAAACCAGCATGTAAAAAATACCGATATTTAACCATCTCAGGCGTAAACTCATTGTTGTTTAATACTTCCCACGTACTTTCTTTTCTCTGTGATCTATTTGTATAAATTTCATTTGCTATAGTACCCCAATTTGAGTTGTCTTTTTTACTTAACCATTCCACTTCAGATAGAACTTGTTCTTCCTGATAATGTAAAGTTTCTACTTTCTTGAAAAACTCTTCCCAGTTTCCTTCCTTTAGGTTTTTCTTAAAAGCCTTATAATTTGAACTAACATAGCCCGAATATTTCTGAAGCGATTTTCTATGCTTAGCAATATTTTGTTTCTTTATATCTGAAATTACACCAATAACTTTTTGTCCGACTCCTAAACTATAACTGGTCCAAAACCCAGACTCATTACTTGCCATAGCATAACTGTTTGCAGCACCAAAATAATTTGAATTAGCTAATTGTGCCCCAGCTTCAAGTGTGTATTTTTCTACTTCTAAAATTCTTTTCTGCTCTTTTTCAATACTCGATTGTTGTTCAGCTACCATTTCCCTTCTTTTTTGCTCTTCTTTTGTAATAAGGGCTTGGTTTGCTTCATCAATTTTTGAATTTTCGCTATTATAAGAGTTGGAATTCTCTTCTGTATTTAAGGCAGAGCCAGAAGATGAATTGTTGCTATTATAAGAATTTGCATTGCCTTCTGTTTGTGTATTATTTGTAGCAGAGCTTTTCGGGTTTAAGCTTTCTTTTATCCAACTTTCAATATGTGCATTTGTATTTTGCTTTGAATTATCTCCTTCAATTCTAATTACTTTTAAATTATCCACGGCTTTTGTCCCACATTGTCCACCTCCGTTAAATTTGTCCCCGTCTTGAGTTGCGATATATCCATTAGAAAAAATGATCTTATAAAATATCAGATGATTTTGAAAATATTCATCCCTTTTTTGATTTTCTTTTGAGTTATTCGGTAAATGCACATCACTCGATTCATATATTTTACCATTATATTTATATGAGAGTGTATACTTAAGAGTCGAATTTACTCTATAATACTCTTTATATTCCCCGAGTGAAAAAGTAAAATCAATTACTAAATTATCGTAGATAAACCCATTCCCGTCTGGTTCCCAGTGATTAAGAGTCACTGTTTGAGTCTGAGCTTGAGTACAGAATGAATAAAAAAAGAATAAGGTAAGGAGAGTAAATGTTTTCATATTGTATTTTTAATTATTTGCCAATTTTTCAGTTAAAATGTCCTTCAAGGTTTAGGTTGGTACAGCATGTATTTTATCTATATTCAGCCCTTGTTCTTTAACTCTCATGCTCCACATTTTTTGGATTAATGTTCCTTATATAGTTGTCTTTTAACTGTTCCAATTCTTGTGAAAATATAATTTAAGTAGTGCTTAAAGTTAATTCAATTGCAAAAATGAACCTTTCATTTGCAAAAGTTTTTTCAATTTTAATTATTCTATCTAGAATAGTTTTTACCACTCATCAGTGTCACCTGGAGTGGATGCTGAGTAATTGAAGTTGAAGTACTAAAATTAAAACTCAGCCAAAAAAAACTAATCCACAAAAAAAGACCTTCTCAATATGAGAAGGTCTTTTTGCAGTACCCAGGGCGGGAATCGAACCCGCACTCCCGAAAGAACTGGATTTTGAATCCAGCGCGTCTACCAGTTCCGCCACCTGGGCATTTCTGTTTGGAAATGTGAGGCAAAAGTATTCTATCCTTTGAGACTGGCAAAATATTTCATATAAATTTTTAAAATAAATTCGGTGCTTTTCATTCAAGTTTTGGATTATCAATCTTTTAGATAAAGAATTTATTGGTGCACCAATAAAAAATTGGAATATTAAATTGATAGATACGTCATATATTCATAACTTTGCCGGCTCAACGAGTTGTAAAACTGAGAATGGTTTCATTTTCAGACGATAATATAATAGGCCCCATGAAGTCAAAAGTTCAAATATTTGCAGGTAGATCTACGCGTGTTCTAGCTGAGAAGATTGCCGAGAGCTATGGTACTGAGTTAGGAAATGTAATTATTTCTAGTTTCAGTGATGGAGAATTCCAACCTTCATTTGAAGAGCCAGTAAGAGGGGATTCTGTTTTTATTGTACAGTCAACACCACCACCGTCAGATAATTTGATGGAATTGTTGTTGATGATTGATGCAGCGAAAAGAGCATCTGCAAAGGATATTGTTGCAGTAATGCCTTATTTCGGTCTTGCACGTCAGGATAGAAAAGATAAGCCAAGAGTTCCAATAGGGGCGAAATTGGTAGCAAGTATGTTACATGCTGCTGGAGCAACAAGAATTATGACGATGGATCTGCATGCAGATCAAATTCAAGGATTCTTTGAAGAGCCAGTAGATCATTTATATGCTTCAGCTATATTCATCGATTATATCAAGGGTCTAAATCTAGACAATTTGGTAATCGCATCACCGGATATGGGTGGATCAAAAAGAGCCAATAGTTATGCTAAGCACCTAGCTTGTGAGATGGTAATCTGTTACAAGCAACGTGAGAAAGCAAACGTTATTGGAAAGATGACAGTGATTGGAGATGTAGAAGGTAGAGATATTATATTGGTAGACGATATGGTAGATACTGCTGGAACATTGACTACAGCTGCTAGGATGATGATGGAGAAAGGTGCAAAAAGTGTAAGAGCAATTTGTACGCATCCTGTATTGTCTGGATCAGCTTATGATCGTATACAAGATTCTGTTTTAGAAGAGTTGATTGTTACAGATTCATTGCCAATCAAAGAAGGTCAGGAAAAAATCAAGCAATTATCCATTGCACCGTTATTTTCTGATGTTATCAAAAGTGTTGTGAACAACGACAGTATTAGTAAGCATTTTATTAATTAACCATACATAAACAAACGATGGAAACATTACAGATGAGCGCTGAGGCGCGTGTAGATTTAGGGAAAAAGGGATCGAAAGCTCTTCGTCGCGAGGAAAAAGTACCATGTGTCCTTTACGGAGGAGAAACAGTAGTACATTTCGCAATGCCGGCTCTTTCATTCCGTAACCTGGTTTACACTCCAAACGTGTACCGAGTAGAATTGAATGTAGACGGAACAGTTTACAGTGCATTATTGAAAGATGTGCAGTTTCACCCAGTAACTGATAAAATCATTCACGCTGACTTCGTTCAGTTGGTAGATGGTGTTGTAGTTACTACTATTATTCCTTTGAACATTACAGGTAACCCTAAAGGGGTTGTTACAGGTGGTAAATTGAGCAAGAACATGCGTAAGCTAAATGTTCGTTCTACTCCTGAAAACTTACCTTCTGCAATCAATATTGATGTAACAGAATTGAATATCGGAGACAAAATACGTGTTTCTGACGTAGTTTCTGAAGGATTCGATATTATGAACGCAGGTAATGCTGTAATCGCATCAGTTAAGATGGCACGTGGTGCAGTTAAATCTGAAGAAGAGGAAGAAGAAGAAGCGGCTGCTACTGAAGCATAGTCTTTTTTTGCATTCTAACACTAATAAAAAAACCACTGTTCTTAGCAGTGGTTTTTTTATTTCATAGAAGGGCTATATATTTGGCTGAATAAATTTTTTTATGAAGAAATTCATCATTGCAGGACTTGGGAATATAGGTGCGGAATACGAGGAGACGAGGCACAATATTGGATTTAAGATCATTGAAGCCTTAGCGGAAAAGCATGGTGGTAAATGGGAGCAAGGAAAGAGTGCTCTTGTTTGTAAGATAGGAATCCGAGGTAGAAAGGTGATATTGATAAAGCCTTCTACGTATATGAACCTTAGTGGAAAGCCTGTCCGTAACTATATGCAGACTGAAAAATTGGAGAATAGTAATCTCCTGGTACTTGCCGATGATTTGGCATTACCTTTTGGTCAGATACGTATAAAAGGAAAAGGATCAGACGGTGGCCACAATGGGCATAAGCACATCATTCAAATGATAGGCTCTTCCCAATATCCACGTTTACGTTTTGGTATAGGTGATGAATTTAGCACAGGTAAACAGGTTAACTATGTATTGGGGAAGTGGTCTCGTACGGAATTGGATGATCTAACTGAGCGAATTGATACCAGTGTCAAAGCCATAGAGATGTTTGTTTTTTCTGGAATAGGTCAGGCTATGACCCAATTCAATGGGAAATAAGATAGCGTCGAAAAAGGAAAATTAATGTATCTTTGCACCACTAAGATTTAGAATATGGAAATCACAGAAAAAACAATAGATCACCTAGCGCATTTATCGAAATTGGAATTCAGTGCGGAGGATAAGACTGAAATGGTTGGAGATCTACAGAAGATATTAAGTTTTATTGAACAACTAAATGGTTTAGACACGGAAGGTATAGAGCCGATGGTCTATATGAATGAGGAGTACAATAAGATGCGTGAGGATATTCATGAACAAACGTACTCAAAACAGGAAGCATTGAAAAATGCACCTCGGAAAGATACAGATTATTTCAAGGTTCCTAAGGTGTTAAAATCCTAACGAAGCCTTGTTGTAAAAGCATACTGAAGATCGCATAGCGGTCTTTTTTTGTACCCTTTTGGCTGGTGTTTTCTAGTTAAAATTGTAAATTGATTTTCCCATTTCATGTCCAGTAGACAACTTGTGTTGCTATGGATTTAGAAAAATATGAATAGCCTAAAAACAGCTAGTTTGAGCCTAATCGACCAGATCAATAATGCGGAAAAACCCTTTCTAATTGCAGGGCCTTGTAGTGCTGAAAATAGAAAGCAAGTATTGGAAACAGCGGATCAACTTTTCCAACTGGGGAAAGTAGATATGTTCCGTGCAGGTGTTTGGAAACCAAGAACCCGTCCAGGGAATTTTGAAGGGATAGGAATACCGGCTTTAGATTGGTTGATTGAGGTAAAAGAGAAATACAACTTGCCTGTTTGTACAGAGGTTGCCAATGCCCAACACGTTGAGGCTTGTTTGAAAGCTGGTGTAGATGTATTGTGGGTAGGCGCTAGAACTACCGTAAACCCATTTTTCGTACAGGAAATAGCCAATGCTTTAAAAGGAGTGGATATCCCCGTATTGATTAAAAATCCGATACATGCTGAGATGGGATTATGGATAGGAGCTATAGAACGCTTCCAGTCAGTAGGAATCACACAAATAGGAGCCATCATCAGAGGTTGCCATAGTTTTGAGTCGGCACCCTATAGAAATCAACCAAGATGGGAGATGGCTATAGAGTTAAAAAGATCCTTCCCAGATATTCCAATTATATGTGATCCAAGCCATATTGCAGGAAATAGAGCATTAATCCCTGAAGTCTGTGGTGTAGCCATGGATTTAGACCTTGATGGTCTAATGGTAGAAGCGCATGTTGATCCAGACAATGCACTGAGTGATGCGAAGCAGCAATTGAAGCCATCAGAGTTGGATGAATTGCTGTCTAATTTGGTTGTACATGCTTCGGATTGTGCAGATAGCTCTTTTCAAAATAAATTGGGTGACCTAAGAAATAGGATAGATGATGTAGATCAAGAGTTGTTGAAAATATTAAATCAGCGCTTTGATTTGATCAAGGAAATCGGGAATTATAAGCGTGATAATAAAGTGAGTATTTTTCAACTAAAGCGCTATTACGACCTCTTAGAGGGAAGAGTAGATGTTGGAGAAGAGATGGGGCTGAATAAAAAAATGATACAAGAGTTATTCGAGTTAATCCACAAGTACTCGGTAATGGTTCAGACTAAAATAAAATATTAAGCAATAGACATGCGACAAAAAAAATGGGTTATCAAGCAGGCTGATAATAGTGCTGCACTAGTTTCTTTGCAAGAAGGATTGGGTATACATCCTATTCTATGTCAATTGTTATTGAACCGGGGAATTGAAAGCTTCGATGAGGCTAAAAAGTTCTTCCGACCATCTATTACAGATCTGCATGATCCCTTTCTGATGCAAGATATGGAGATAGCAGTTAGCACCGTATTGGAAAAGATAGCGCAAGGACATAAGATAATGGTCTATGGGGATTACGATGTAGATGGAACTACCTCTGTATCGCTGATGTATTCTTTTCTAAAGCAATTTACAGATCAATTGATCTATTATATTCCAGATCGCTATGGCGAAGGTTATGGCGTTTCCTTTCAGGGTATTGATAAAGCGGAGGAAGAAGCCTGCACCTTAATTATTTGCTTGGATTGTGGTATCAAGGCCATTAAGAAAGTTGCCTATGCAAAGGATAAAGGAATCGATTTTATCATCTGTGACCACCATAGGCCAGGAAGTGAATTACCCGCAGCGGTCGCGGTTTTAGATCCCAAACGGTCGGACTGTAACTATCCGTATAAGGAATTATCAGGATGTGGCGTGGGATTCAAGTTGGCTCAGGCTATTGCTCAGCGAAAAGGGATGGATCAGGCGAGCCTATTGCCCTTGCTAGATTTAGTAGCTGTCAGTATTGGTGCAGATATTGTCCATATTACGGGTGAGAATAGAGTTTTAGCTTATTTTGGATTAAAAGTATTGAATGATAAGCCAAGACATGGCTTCAAGGCCTTTATCAATCATCTAAAGCCAGATCATAATATGGATATTGGGGATGTGGTCTTTAAGATTGCTCCTAGAATTAATGCGGCTGGAAGGATTTCTCACGCTACAAAAGCAGTGGAATTGTTAGTAGCATCTAGCTTGGAAGAGGCGGAGACGTATGCGAGTACTATTGATGAGTTCAATACACGGCGTAGAGATCTGGATGAGCGTATTACGGAAGAAGCTATTGGTCAAATAAAAGATGGAGGCTTAGAAAAAGCAAAGTCTACAGTGGTAGCCAATGAAGATTGGCACAAAGGAGTTGTGGGAATCGTTGCCTCCAGGTTGATAGAAACCTATTACAGGCCCACTATTGTGTTCACTATTAAGGATGGGAAGTATACAGGATCAGCAAGGTCTATTTTGGGTTTTGATATTTACAATGCTTTAGATGCGTGTAGTGAGCATATAGAAGCTTTCGGTGGACATATGTATGCAGCAGGGCTTACTGTAGATGAAAGTAAGTTTGACGTCTTTAAAAAAGCTTTTGCACACTATGTGGATGAGCGTTTAACGGAAGAAGACCTTGTAGAGCGGGTTGAAGTGGAATCCGTATTAGAGTTAAATCAAATTGATGAAGGCTTCTTCAATATCCTTCAGCAGTTTGAACCGCATGGTCCGGAAAACTTAAGTCCAATCTTTTGTGCTAAAGAGGTTGTAGATTCTGGATGGTCAAGGCTGGTAGGGGAGAATAAAGATCATTTGTCACTGAGTTTATTCAATCCCAATTACCCCAGAGATTTCTATAAAGGCATAGCCTTTAGAATGAAGGAGTGTTTTGGCCAGATTCAAATGAAGCAATCTTTTGCCATTTGTTATTCCTTAAAAGAAAATGTTTGGAAAGACAAAAAGAGTATTCAGCTTTTTGTGAGTGATTTGAAATTTAAAAAGTGATTTTACCATTTGTCGATAGAATCCCATGGGTTCAACAAGGGAAATCTTTTGTTTGTCGATAGTCTTCAAATAGCCACCTAGTTCATAGTAGTTTAGCATCGTTAAGGGGAGGTTCCTATTGAGCCTAAAGCCTCTTATGACTAGATTATTTAGATGAACAACATGAACATAAATAGATATTTTTTAATTGTAGGTATAGGGTTGATGGCCTGTGCTATTACAGTATTCTGTTTAGATTGGGAGCTTCTACAAGTGGAGTTATTGGTCTTTCTGTCTGCATTAAATTTTCTATTTATCCTAATGCGTAAGATGATGCAAATGTCTTATAGCTTAAGAGATTAGGTTGTCGCTTAGGGATTTTATAACACTTCTTTTACCGTCGAAATCCATTTAACTTTTTAGAAATACCACTTAACGAAAGAAAATAGCATTTTATTTTGAATACTAGGTCGGTTCTAGGCTTTGTAATAAAATGAAAAACTATTAGCTGATTTCAGACAGGTAACTACGGTTAAAACAAAGGTTAAATCCAATTAAAAAACACCTCGCTAAAGTCAATTTTAAACCCAAATATTTACCCTTTTTTAAGTCATTGGTTTAAAGTTCTTTCAAGTCAACAAAATAGGTGGAAATTATTACAATCCAGTAAGTGTATTTTACTAGAATTTATTAAAAAGCAAAAATATCAAGCGTCAATTTGGAAATAGTTGTAGCTATTAGTTTGGATTATATCCAACTAGGTATTACTGTTTTAATATTGTTTTTGATTTTATCCAATTATACACTTCGGTAGGTGGTGCTTTTTGCAGGTTGAATGGGGGGTGTCCGTTCAACGAAAATAAACCTAAATCATTGGTTTTCAGGCTATATTTATTCCAATTCTAAGATGTCTTAACGACGCTTAAGGGCTAATGTTTAGAGATTAATGGAATTGAATTATATGAAAAATAGAATAAATAACGATGAAAATAATGAAAGCAACATATTGGATAATCATTGCCTTAGTGGCAGCCATCATAGGACTTGTTTCCTATCGTTTTGGCATTCTTACTAGAAACGCAGAATTGGTAGTATTCCTTGTTGGAGTAATTGGAGCTTTTGGATTCCTTGCTTCAATGATTCAAAAGTCAAACGATCTATTTCTGGATTAAGAATTTTATTTTTGAACGGCTAAGCCCGCTTCATCCCAAGCATTGAATCCACCTACTAGGTTGTAGATTTCATTGAAGCCTAATTCGTGCGCCATTTTTGATGCCTTTTTACTACGCCCACCCGAAGCACAATATATAAAGACTACTTTTTCTCGGTCTAGACTGCTTAGTTTCATTTTGAAATCTGCTGCATAAAAGTCTATAGTAGCGCTTCCTTTTATATGTCCCTCAATATATTCTTCTGGTGTTCTTACATCAATAAGTAGTCCCTTTTCTTGCGTAAGTAGGGCTTGAAACTCACTTGGATTCAAGTTTTGAACGCCTATAGGTGCTTCAGAACATGCTTGTAAAAGAAATAGGCTAAGAATAGTAAGTAGCTGGATAAAGTAGCGCATATCAATCTTATTTTTGGATTTTATTTCTAACTTTCAGGATGTCTTCCTTAGTAATTCTGTGCTTTGATTGGTTGAAATCTGTCAATACATAGTTCACAACAGCAATAATCTCATCATCACTCATGCGAATAGGAGTCATTAGGCCATTATACTTTTGATTGTTTACAGTGATTTCCCCCGAAAGTCCAAATAGGATATTATGTATTGCCCTGTTTGGGTCTTCCATTAGGTAGTCAGAATCCACCAGAGGAGGAAAGACGGTTCCTACTCCTTTCCCATCCATTTGATGACAGGCACTACAATTTTTTGCATACACCTCTGCACCGGTAAGTGGTGTGCCATTCCCAGAGGAACAGCTAAGAATGCATAGAAAGCTAGAAAGTAAAAGTAAATAGCGCATTTTCTCTTAGTTTGATTGTTGGCTTAACCAGGCTAAAATTCCACCTTCAAGGTTGTATAATTCCCCTTCAAATCCATTTTCTGCCATGAAAATACATGCTGAAGCACTTCTTTTACCACTTCTGCAGTATACTAGGTAATTTTTGGATTTGTCCAATTGTCCAATCCTTTCAGCAAAATCGTGTTCGAAAATATCTATATTCATCGGATCTCCAATATGTGCCTCAGCAACTTCATCAGCGGTTCTTACGTCCAATAGTACGTAGTTGTCTGCGTTGTTTAGTTTTTCGGAAAATTGACTGACGTTGATATCTGTATATTTCATAATTGTGGTGCTTAAGCTAGTTCTTTATATAGTATGAATAAGGCCATGATAATGATGAAATAGCCGAATCCCTTTTTTAATCCGCTTGCAGATACAAATTTAGTTAAATATGTTCCAATAAATATACCTGCTACTGCAATTGATGTGAAAATGGATAATAATTCCCAATCGATAACTAGATTTGGATTCTGAACATCGCCAAGGAATCCGATCAAAGACTTAAAACTAATAATCATTAAGGAAGTTCCAATGGCTTTTTTTACAGGCAACTTAGCTAGTACAACCAAAGCAGGGATGATTAAGAATCCTCCGCCAGCACCAATTACACCTGTAACCAATCCAACAATAATTCCCTCAATAATTATCATCGGGTAATTGTATACAATGTCTTTATCTTGTGCATCGTCGTCCTTTCTACCTTTAATCATGCTATATGCAGCTAGTAACATGACTAGTGCGAAAAAGGTCATGATGGCGATATTGTCTGTTAGTACAAAGTCACCGAAAGTCGCTATGACTTCAGGAATTCTAGGAACCACGTATGCCCTGGTGAAATAGACACTCGATAGTGCAGGAATAGCAAAAATAATCCCAGTTTTGTAGTCTACAAGACCTTGCTTGCTTTTTTTGTAGGCGCCAACAAGTGCAGATGAACCTACTACAAAAAGAGAGTAGGCGGTTGCTAATTTCGCATTTACCCCCATTAGATAGGTTAAAACTGGAACAGTAAGAATGGAACCTCCTCCACCTATAAGTCCAAGTGATAATCCAATAAATAGGGCAGAAATGTATCCGAATATTTCCATAGTTTGGTGATTGGTTGAGCAAATTTAGGAGTTGCAAAAATAAGCTTTTGTGATAAAAATTACAGGCTATCTGATTTTAATCATAGTTTATTTTCTCAACTGGTCGTTAATTTGTCATTGAAACGTTGTTTTAGCTAAATGTTGCGGCCTTCTCAAGGTCGCAATACCATTATTTTGGTGGTTGTAGAGAGTTGCTTTGTGGTGAGGCAACTCTCTTTTTTTTTATTTTTTTTCAATTTTGTACCTTTAGTGTCATCCAGCTTACTAAATACTAGTAAATCAAGCGTAACTTTGTAGTGTAAATGTGATCTAAGAATGATAGGACATACAGAACAATTATTTGATCAAATGATCCGTATTCTAAATAAAATAGATGATAGCCTATACCGAGAAGAATCGGTTCATTTTGAAAATGGTTCCATTGGAAAGCATTTTAGGCATATCATAAATTTTTATGATGAATTGATTTCTGCCTACCATTCGGGTGAATTATGTTACGATAATAGGAAAAGGGAAGTGGTATATGAAGAATTCCCAAAAGTTGCAGCAAGACGCTTAAGAGAAATTATAGACCTTTTGTCTTCCATGTCGGATAGGGAATTGAATATGTTCTACAAAGGTGCTTCAGACGAAGATACTATGGTAAAGACTACTTTTATTAGAGAGGTGCATTATAATTTGGGGCATGTGACCCATCATTTGGCAATTATTAAAATATACCTTAATCAGCTAGATCCTTCATTTGATATGGAGCAAGATTTTGGCTTGGCTTTTTCTACTATTAGGAATAATAATTGAACTAATATCCGTTAAGCATGTGTCTACTAAGTTATGTCCCAAATGCGGAAGGTGGATTCTGTCTAGCTTCATCAAGAGATGAAGATGAAAGTAGAGAGAAGGCTATCCTACCAAGAGAGAAGCGTATTCATGGAAAGATTGTATTGTTTCCCAAGGATACTCGCGGAGGTGGAACTTGGATGGCTTGGACAAAACGGTACACCGTAGTCTTGCTAAATGGTGCTTTAGAACGGCATGAAAGAAATGCTAGTTATAGGCATAGTAGAGGTTTGGTTGTGCTGAATTTCTTTAAGTATGAAAGGTGGGAAGATTTTGTAGCTTCTTATGATTTTAGTGACTTGGAGCCATTCAGAATAGTATTGTTTGACAATGGAAAAGAAGAGGATATTGTTGAAGTAATTTGGGATGGTCTAGAGGTTGTTGTACGGAGACATTCCAATGATGGGGCACATTTATGGTGTTCATATACCCTGTATAGTCCTGAGGCAATAGAACGCTTACAAGGTTCTTTCAATCAATTTGTAGCTAATGAAACAGGGTGCGATCAAGAATTATATGATTTTCATGCACAGAACACCTATCAAAATGAGGATATTCCACAGGTAGCAACGCTGTCCATTAGTCATAGTAAAATAGATAAAGATATTACCCGTATATTATTTCACGATTTAAAAATTGATACGAAACAAAACATACGATTATATAGTTAGACTTGGTGTTAAGTTTAAAAAGTTGGCTCATTTTGAATACTGGCCAACCCTACTAATCTATATTCCTTTAGTTCCTAAATTAGTTTCCTTATTTGTTCGGTCAGGATCTTTGTATGCATTTCGCGATACCAATCCCGGTTTTAGGTTTAAGTCAATAATTCGAGAATCTAAAATTGATATTTTAAACAGTATACCGGCCAAATGGTTGCCGAAAACACTCTTTCTGAATCAAGCTGATCGAGCAGAATGGAAGGGTCAAATCCTTGAATTTCAAAATTTCCCAATTATCTGTAAACCTGAGACTGGAGAGCGAGGTAGAGGAGTTAGTCTATTGAGGGATGAGATTGCTTTGGATGCCTATCTATCCAAGTTTGAGGGGAATCTAATTGTCCAGGAGTATATTCATTATCCAATTGAATTGGGGATCTTTTATATCCGTATACCCGGTGAAAAAAAAGGATTTATTAGTTCTATAGTTAGAAAGGAGCCTATGGAGGTGATAGGTGATGGTATTAGTACACTGCGTGTATTGATGGAAAATAACTTTAGATATTTGATACAATTATTGGCCGAAAATAAGGATAGGGAATTAGCCTTGGATATGGTATTACCAAAAGGGAAGCGAGTAGTATTAGACCCTATAGCCAACCATGCTCGGGGAACCCGATTTGTTGATTGTTATGAGTACCTTCATCCAGAAATGGAAGAGGTAATTGGTAGTATTTCGGATGATATCAAAGGATTTTATTACGGTCGATTTGATTTGAAAATTGAATCCTTAGATTCGTTTAAAGAGGGCGTTGGAATAAAAATTATTGAGTTAAACGGAATATGGAGTGAGCCTACACATATTTATGACTCACGTAATAGTATCCTTGATAATTATAAAACTATAGCCGATCATTTTAATTATGCTTATCTAATTGCTAAGCTTAATAGAGAACGTAATATTGAGGCTTAAGGCATGAATTAATCTACAAATTGGCATATTCTTGCCTTTTTTCTTTTCCATAATGCAATACGGGGTCAGTTTTGAAATAGATTAAGAGATATTTCATTAATTTTATTCCAAACAATTTCATCTAATGGAAACAGAGTCGCAAAAATATTGGCACCTTAGAAATCATAAATTATTTTGGGTTTTAACCAATCGTCAAGTGAAAGAGCTTTGCGTGGTGATGCGGTATAAAACTGCTGAAAAGGGAGATATGATTTATTTTTCGGAAGGTGCGAATAATCGAATTTATATTCTGAAAAAAGGCTTTATTAAAATTGCTGAAATTGATGATGACGGTAATGAGAACATTACTGATGTGATTAGGAAAGGAGATATTTTTGGGGAGTTATTCTTTGAAAATGAAGATACAGAAGGTCGAAATGAGGTGGCTATAGCCATATCCAATAAGGTGGAGATTTGTAGTTTTACCCTAGAGGATTTTCAACTCTTATTGAAGCAATATCCAGATGTGGGCTTGTCGTTTCATAAGATTATTGGGTGGAAATTTAAGAAATTGAAACGCAGATATTCAGACCTGATTTTTAAAAGTGTGAAAGATCGGATAAGGATATTTCTTGAAGAATGGGGGAGAGCAGAAGGTGAGGAGAAAGGAGATAATTGGGAGATAGAGAATTACCTTAAGCAGGAAGATATTGCCAAATTGGTTTGTTCTACAAGGCAAACAACTACAAGTCTTTTAAAGGAATTGGAGAAGGAAGGTTGTATAGAGTATTCTAGGAAGAAAATTATAGTTCATAAAAGAATTGTCGATAATATATGATGGAAGTAGCCAAAAGAGGGGACTTGGAAGAGGTAATGTCTTTATATGCCGAATGTACCAAGAAGATGAATGAAAATGGGCTTTTCAATTGGGATGAGAATTACCCAGATAGAAAAACTATTTTAAGTAATATAGCCAGCGGTAGTCTGTTCTTATTGAAAGAGGATGTGATTAAAGGTGTAGTTTGTTTAGATGAGAATCAGCCGGCTGTATACGAGGGAAAGGATTGGGAATTGGCGGATAATTATATTTGCGTACATAGGTTGGCTATAAGTCCTAGTTTCCAAAAACAAGGCTTAGCGCTTAGGGCGATGATTGAAGTAGTGTCTTGGGCTAAAAAGGTTGGTTATAGTCATATTCGATTAGATGCCTTTGGGGAAAATATAGGTGCAAGAAATTTATATACAAAACTTGGGTATAAGGAGATGGGAATGGTACATTTGCATCCCGATAAAGATTTGGAGTATATGTGCTTCGAAAAGGTGATAGAGTAAGTTTAACTAGACGATAACAGTCCTATGAGGCATAAAAAGGTAAGAGCTAAGAAGTCCCTAGGTCAGCATTTTCTGAAAGATGAAGATGTTTGTGCTAGAATTGCAGGTGTCCTTACAGGTGAGGGGTACGATAAAATTCTTGAAGTTGGGCCAGGGATGGGAGTTTTAACAAAACACCTAGTTAAGGCTGGGAAGGAACTTCATCTAGTAGAGCTTGATCGTGATTCGGTGGCTTATTTGAAAGTTCATTATCCAGAATTGGCGCCTAGGTTAATTGAAGGAGATTTTCTTAAATTAGACTTAGAGGATCACTTCAAGGATCAGTTTGCTATTATTGGGAATTACCCGTATAATATATCTTCTCAAATCTTGTTTAAGATGGTTGAGAATCGCCACCTTATTCCTGAAGGTGGGGGAATGTTTCAGAAGGAGGTAGCTAAGCGTGTTGCTTCTGGTCCTGGTTCTAAGGTGTATGGTGTAATAAGTGTGTTGATTCAGGCTTATTATGATGTGGAATACTGTTTTACAGTCCCACCAGAGGTGTTTAACCCACCGCCCAAAGTAGATAGTGGTGTTATACGTTTGCGAAGGAAAGAAAATTATCAACTAGCCTGTAACGAAAAATTGTTTAGGACGGTCGTTAAAATGGCTTTTAGTCAAAGGAGAAAAACACTGTCGAATGCACTGAAGCCATTGGTTAAGGATCCGACATTGAAGGCGATGGATATTATGAGATTGAGAGCTGAACGGTTATCAGTGGATGATTTTGTTAAATTGACGAATCAGATTGAAAGTCAAATAATTCCTGCAGAGGATTAGATTAATACTAATAAAAAAAGCTACCCTTGGGTAGCTTTTTTTATTAGTTCTTTTTACTTAGAAACTGTTCCTTTACTTGATCGCCAAGCTCTTCATTCAGATGTTGAATGTCGTTTATGATTTCAGCTTTACTAAGTTTTGAAACCGATGAGCTTAAATAGCAAGGAGGTAATGTTTCCCAGTGCTCAAGTAATTTTTTCTTATACTGTTTAAGGTTTTTGTTTACGGTACCGCTAGATGATTTATCTGCTTTCGTGAAAACGATACTAAAGGGGATGCCTTTTTCTCCAAGCCAAAGCATAAATTCAAGATCAAGTTTCTGAATGCTATGTCTAGAGTCGATTAGTACGTATAGGTTTATTAAGTTTTTACGCTCAACAATATACTCCTTAATCATTTTTCCAAAAGTACTTCTTAAGGATTTAGAGACCTTAGCATATCCATATCCAGGAAGATCGACCAAATACCAAGATTCATCAATTAAGAAATGATTGATAAGTTGAGTCTTTCCAGGTGTGGAAGATATTTTTGCTAGCTTATTTCTATTGCATAGCATATTGATAAGGGAAGACTTTCCAACATTGGATCTTCCGATAAAAGCGAATTCCGGTTTAGAAGCGTCAGGACATTCTTTAATGCTCTGGCTGCTTTTCACGAATTCAGCTTGTTTTATTTCACTCATGAAATAGGTGTTTTCTTAAGCCAGGTTATAAGGGTTTTATTGAAATCTGTAGGTCTTTCCATCATTGCTGCATGCCCACATTTGTCTATCCAGAATAATTCTGAGTTAGGAATGAGTGAGTGGAATTCCTCTGCTACCTCTGGAGGTGTAACAACATCTTGTTTTCCCCAGATCAAGCAGGTTGGTAAAGTGAATTTTGGAAGGTCTTTACTCATGTTGTGACGTATAGCTGATTTCGCAAGAGCAATAACTCTTAGTACGCGATCTCTGCTGTTTACGGTCTCAAATATTTCGTCAACCAATTCTTTTGTGGCGATTGAGGGGTCGTAAAAGACCTCCTCCGTTTTTCTTTTGATAAAGTCGTAATCTTCTCTCCTAGGGAAAGTGTCTCCCATCGAGTTTTCGTAAAGACCTGAGCTGCCTGTCAAAACCAGTCTCTTAACTTTGTCGGGATTTTCTCTGGTGTAAATTAAACCAACATGACCACCTAGAGAATTCCCAAGTAAGGTCATATCGCTGTATCCTTTGTGTTCAACAAATTTCTCGAAAAATCGAGCAATTCCTTTTGCACTAGTTCTTAATAGAGGTAGCGTATATACTGGAAGTAATGGAATTACAACCTTGTATCCGTTTTCGTTTAAAGATTGAATGGTCTCTTTGAAGTTGCTTAAAGCACCCATTAACCCGTGAAGTAAAATAACTAATTCCCCTTCTCCGGATTCGATATATTCAAATTCTCCCTCTGTTTGGATTTCTGTCATCATACGATGTGAGTAATTTAAATTCAAAAGTAGTAATATTTTGCATGTTGAGCAATGCCTTTGTAAGATATTAAATAATTCTGAAATTCAATTTCATTCTAACTTGTTTACCTTATTTTTGCCGATTTTGAAATTTAATGACAGTCTGAAATTGCCTGATTCAGAGACCTCAAGAATGTTGTTATGTATGACCTAACTTTTTGGTTTCTAACGAGAAAAAGTTATCAACAATGTGGTTTTTAGTGGTAAAAGGTGGGGATAAAAATGTATATTTACCCTTAAAAATTACACTTTTTGGCATTAATCGGGACATATGAATGTAAAATGGACGCAAAAGGGCGTCTTATTCTTCCGCAAGCATTACGTAAGCAGTTGCTTAGTTATGGTGGTGGAAATTTTATATTGAAGCGAAGTGTGTTTGAAAATGCGCTGGAATTATATCCAGAAAGTGAATGGCAAGGTGTTTTTTCTGAAGTCAACAAGTTAAATCGGTTTGTAAGAGAAAATGCGCAATTTATTCGATCCTTTACTGCAGGTGTGAAAATTATTGAAATCGAGGAGTCAGGAAGGCTACTTGTTTCTAAAGATTTGAAAGGATATGCCGGTTTGAAAAAAGAATTGGTGTTGGTGTCTTGCGGTAATATGATTGAGATTTGGGATAAAAAGTCCTACGAAAAGGCAATAGATATATCTGCGGAAGCTTTTAGTGCTTTAGCAGAGCAAGTAATGGGGAAAAAAGAAGAAGAAGATGGAGTCTAAAGAGTATCATATACCAGTATTGCTAGAAGAATGTTTGGACGGTTTGCAAATTGATCCAAATGGGGTATATGTTGATGTTACCTTTGGAGGTGGTGGTCATTCACGCGGAATAGTTGGGCGTTTGGATGCAGGGAAATTGTTTGCTTTTGATCAAGATGAGGATGCTTTGAAAAATGCCATCGATCATCCTGGATTTAAATTGATTTTTCAAAATTTTAGATACTTAAGGAATAGCTTGGTCATGTATGGTCAGCGGCAAGTAGATGGAATCTTAGCTGATTTGGGAGTTTCATCACATCAGTTTGATACAGCAGAACGTGGGTTTTCAATTAGATATGAAGGCCCCTTAGATATGCGGATGAATCAATCTGCGCCTCTAAGTGCTGCGGATGTGCTGAATACGTATAGTGAGGTTGATTTGGTAAATGTGTTCTCTTCGTATGGCGAAGTGCATAATTCCAAGACATTAGCAAAGAAAGTAGTTGCTATGAGGGGTGAGAATCCTTTCAAAACAACAGAGGGCTTGGTTGATTTGCTAAAGACCATGGTGAAGGGTAAACAGTCAAATAAATATTTTGCGCAGGTATTTCAGGCGTTAAGGATAGAGGTGAATGATGAAATGGCTTCCTTGAGAGAGTTCTTACAACAAACAGAGAAATTGTTGAAGCCTGGAGGTCGTCTAGTAGTGATTACCTACCATTCCTTGGAAGATAGATTAGTGAAGCAGTTTATCAATAATGGTGATTTTATAAAAGAGCCACTGAAGGACGATTTTGGAAATAAACTTGTAAGCTTTAAAAAGGTAAATAGAAAGCCTATCCTTCCAACGGAAGAAGAGTTACAAAGAAATACAAGATCAAGGAGTGCTAAGTTGAGAATAGCTGAGAAATTGGATTAGCTGATTTAGATGGAGAAAGGAAAAGGAAATAAAGGTAAGAAAATAGTATCCTTCCTGCGGAATAATTTGTTTGGGGCGGATAATACCATCAAGAATGGTCCTTTTTTACTGTATATTTTTGGTTGTATGATGTTGATGATTCAGTGTTCTCATTTAGCGGATCAAAAAGTATATAAGATTAAAAAGTTACAAACGGAATTAAAAAAAGTACGGTCTCAGCATATATCGTACAGAACACGTTTAATGGAGTATACAAAGCCATCCAGGGTGGTTGAGAAAGTGAAGGAAATCGGTTTAGATTATTCCTTTGAAACCCCCTTAATTGTTGAAGTAAAAGAATGAAGGAACAAGTAGGATTCATATCAAAAAGAATGATTATCCTGGCTTTAATGCTAGTTGTTTTCGCAGCTGCTGTCCTTTATAAAATAGTTCATATTCAGCAAAAAGAAGGTGGGTTTTTGGTCAAGCAAGCTTCGCAAACTACCGTTACATTTAGAGAGGTAAAGCCAGATAGGGGAAATATATACGATGCAAATGGAAATCTATTGGTAACCACTTTGCCATTGTATACAATTGCCATGGACCCTACTGTGTCCTCAGATGAATTATTCAATAGTGGTATAAAAGGTTTGGGGGATAGTTTGTCGATTCAGTTGCCAAGCAAGTCGGCTAAAGAAATTTCAAAAAAGATTAAGAGGTACCGTGCGGCAGGAAGACGCTATATTCCTTTAAAGAGAAATGTTCCTTTTCATGAAGTTGCAAAGTTTGAGACTTTTCCAATTCTTAAGAAAGGACGTTTCAAAGGAGGTTTGATTAAGGAGAATGATACAAAACGAACAAAACCATTTAAGAGTATAGCGTCTCGAACCCTTGGCTATGTCAAAGATTCTCTTTTGGTGGGACTTGAGGGAGCCTATTCTAGTTATTTGAAGGGGGAGAATGGCTATCGTCTGATGCAGAAAATTTCTGGCGGAGAATGGAAGCCAATTCCAAGTAGTGAAGACGTTGTCCCTGTAGATGGTGCGGATATAGTAATGCATATGGATATTCGTATTCAGGATATGGCGCACAATGTATTGAAAAAACAGCTTCAAAAATTTGAAGCAGAGGCTGGATGTGTTGTATTGATGGAGGTGGAAACAGGAGCTATAAAGGCGATTGTTAACCTGAAAAGGACCAGGGAGAATGAATATGCCGAGGTCTATAATTATGCTGTAGGTGAAAGAACAGAACCCGGTTCTACGTTTAAGTTATTCTCCTATATGTTGGCTTTAGATGATGGCTTGATTGATACAGCCGAAATCATTGATGCCGGGAACGGAATTTATAAATTCCATAATCAAAAGATAGAAGATTCTCACAGGGGTGGTTTTGGAAAGATCACGGTAAAAGAGGCTTTTGAGAAATCTTCTAATATTGCTATTGCAAAATTGATAGAGGAGCATTACGGAGAGAATCCACAAGAGTTTATTGATAGATTAGCAAGTCTAGGAATTAAAGAAAAGCTTGGATTGGAAATTCCTGGAGAAAGAACGCCAGATATTAAAGATACGGATGATCCTAAATGGTCTTTAGTTAGTTTGCCATGGATGGCTTTTGGTTATGAATTGCAAATGACACCTTTACAAATTCTGACGTACTATAATGCCATAGCAAATGACGGAGAGGTAGTGAAGCCATTTTTCGTGAAGGAGATAAGACGTGCGGGGCGCCCGATTTATGAATTTGAACCAGAGCAATTGAATAATGCTATATGTTCAAAGGAGACCTTAGGGAAATTAAGAGAAATGATGGAAGGGGTAGTTTCTAGAGGAACTGCGAAAAATATTTATTCAGAGAGATTTAGTAGTGCAGGAAAAACGGGAACGTGCCAATTGGAATATTGGAAAGAAGGAGCCAAACAATATCAATCCTCTTTTGTAGGTTATTTCCCGGTTGAAAATCCTAAATATTCCTGTATATCGGTGGTGTATAAGCCGAATACTAAAAAAGGTTTTTACGGAAATATTGTTGCCGCACCAGTTTTTGAAGAATTAAGGAATCTCTTATATTCAGAACAAGTAGCAGAGATGAATACGATAGATACCGTAAATTATTCTCAGCTGCCTATGACAAAGGGTTTTGGGGATGAGCTTTCTGATATTGCTCAAGAGTTGCAATGGGCAAGTAATATGGATCAAAATTCTTCAGAATTACTGAGTATAAAGAATGATGGTAAGGTTTTGAAAGTTAAGAAGATGAGTAATTTGGACGGAGTCGTTCCGAATTTAGTTGGCCTTAGCTTTAAGGATGCTTTATTTATTCTTGAAAATAAAGGAATGAATGTAAAAGTAAATGGCTTTGGAAAAGTCAAGAAGCAATCTGTAAAGATGGGTGCTAAAATAAGTAAGGGGCAAGAAATAACATTAGAATTGGGTTAACGTGAGGTTATTAAAAGATTTATTGTACGGTTTACCAATCCTTGAGCGTAAAGGGATGAGCAATTTGGCGCTTACAAAGGTCTGTTTCGATTCTCGAAACTGTGAACCTGATTGCCTTTTTGTTGCGGTTAGAGGAGTAGGTGTTGATGGTCATGATTATATACTAAAAGCTATTTCTGGTGGGGCAAGAGTGATTATTTGTGAAACCTTCCCAGAAGAAACTATAGATGATATTACCTATATACGTGTAAAGAATTCCTCATTGGCTTTAGGTCTGGTTGCAGCCAATTATTATGAAAACCCCTCCGAGGAAATAAAATTGGTTGGAGTGACGGGAACCAATGGGAAAACAACGGTGGCATCCCTTTTATACGATGTTTTTTCGGGTTTGAATTTTAAGGTTGGTTTGATTTCAACAGTGACCTATAAAATTGGTAAGACAAATTATCCTTCTACACACACAACGCCAGATGTTCTTAGGATAAATGAATTGCTAAGGGAAATGGTAAGTGCAGGATGTAAATTCTGTTTTATGGAAGTCAGTTCGCATGCCTTAGATCAAAATAGAACCTATGGTCTTCAATTTGATGGTGCCATTTTCACGAATATCAGTAGAGATCATTTAGACTATCATGGAGATCTGAATACCTATATTAAAGTCAAGAAAAAATTCTTTGATCAACTAGATAGTTCAGCCTTTGCGCTTGTGAATTCAGATGATAAACATGCACCAAGTATGTTATTGGATTCCAAAGCGAGGCAAAAATCATATTCTTTAAATGCAGTAAGTGATTATAGGGCTAGAATTTTAGAAAGTCATTTTGACGGAACTTTAATACAGATAAATGGCCTTGATATATATACACGACTAATTGGGAAATTCAATGTGTATAATGTCCTAGCAGTATTTGCTGTGGCGGAACAATTTGAAGTTGATCAGTTACAAGTATTGACTATTCTGAGTTGTCTTCAGTCTGTAAAAGGGAGATTTCAGCAAGTTAGATCAGAAAATGGAATTGTAGCTATAGTAGATTATGCACATACCCCCGATGCTTTAAAGAATGTTTTGGAAACCATTCAGTTTATCAAAAAAACTGAGCAGAAGATATTTTGTATTGTAGGTTGTGGTGGAGACAGAGATACTGGAAAACGTCCACAAATGGCCAAAATTGCAATGAACTTATCAGATCAGGTAATACTTACATCAGATAATCCAAGAACGGAGGATCCAATGACGATCCTTGGTGATATGGAAAATGGATTGACAGAAAAAGAAAAGTTTAAAGCACTTTCTATTGTTGATAGAAGGACTGCTATAAAAACAAGCATCCGAATGGCTGCGCCAAATGATATAATTTTAGTGGCCGGAAAAGGACATGAAGATTACCAAGAAATCCAAGGTGTGAAACATCATTTTGATGATATGGAAGAGGTTATTAGTTGTTTTAAAGCGTTAGAAAACTAAGATATGCTGTACCAATTATTTGATTATTTAAACAGCCATTTTGATATTCCTGGAGCAGGCGTATTTCAATACATTAGCTTCAGGGCTTCTATGGCTTTTATTTTCTCTCTATTGATCTCGGTCATTTTTGGAAAGAAAATTATCAATCACCTTCAAAATATTCAGGTAGGTGAGACAATCCGTGAATTGGGTTTACAAGGACAAGAGCAAAAAGCAGGAACCCCCACAATGGGAGGACTTATTATTCTGGGGGCAATTTTGATTCCTAGTTTGCTCTTTGCTGATCTGTCAAATATCTACATCATTCTTTTATTAATCTCCACGGTATGGCTTGGTTTTATAGGCTTCCTGGATGATTATAAAAAGTTGAAATACAAAAATAAGGAAGGTCTAAAAGGGAAATATAAAATTATTGGTCAAGTAGTGCTGGGAATAATTGTGGGTGCTACTATGTATTTTCATGAAGATGTAACTATCAAAGAAAAGCATACTGTATTAGTGGAGGTCGTTGAGACAGGTGAGATGGTAGAGCATACTGAAATGGTTACATCAAAGGCGCTGAAAACAACCATTCCATTTGTGAAAAATAATGAATTAGACTACAGTTCATTTTTATCCTTTATGGGAGATAAAGCGAAGGATTATGGCTGGTTAATTTTTATTCCGGTGGTTATCTTCATTATTACAGCTGTGTCTAATGCCGCAAACCTAACAGATGGAATTGACGGACTTGCTACGGGGACTTCAGCCATCATCGGGGTTACATTAGGTGTCTTTGCATACCTGTCTGGGAATGTTATTTTTTCCGATTTTTTAAATATTCTGTACATACCAGATGTTGGAGAGATGGTTGTGTACATGGCATCCTTTGTTGGTGGTACCGTTGGTTTTTTATGGTATAATTCCTATCCAGCCCAAGTTTTTATGGGGGATACAGGGAGTTTAGCTTTAGGTGGGATCATTGCGGTCTTTGCCATTGCAATTAGAAAAGAATTGTTGATTCCTATTTTGTGTGGGATTTTTGTAGCGGAAAATTTATCTGTAATTATTCAGGTATCCTATTTTAAATATACCAGAAAGAGATTTGGTAAAGGGAAAAGGGTATTTCTAATGTCCCCTTTACATCATCACTACCAAAAGAAAGGATACCATGAGAGTAAGATCGTAATGCGATTTTTCTTGATTGGCGTATTGTTAGCTGTGGCAACTTTTATAACGTTAAAACTACGTTAATGAATATAATTGTATTAGGAGCAGGAGAAAGTGGTATCGGTGCGGCATTGTTGGCGCAAAAGCATGGTCATGCAATTTTTGTAAGTGATTTTGGAACTATAAAATCTAATTATAAAGAGGAATTGGACCAAGCTGATATTTCATGGGAAGAAGGGAAGCATACAGAAGCTAAAATTCTAGCAGCTGATTGCATCATTAAGAGCCCAGGGATTCCTGAGACAGCGTCGATAATTCAAAAGGCAAAGGAAAAAAATATTGAAATCATATCTGAGATAGAGTGGGGTTTCCGCTATGTTCAAGATGCTAAAATTATTGCAATTACTGGATCAAATGGAAAAACAACCACCAGTAATTTAGTGTATAAAATGATAAAGGACGCTGGTTTGTCAGTTTGTCTAGCTGGGAATGTTGGGAATAGCTTTGCTAGAGAGTTATTGGAGAATCCAGTGGATTATTATGTGTTAGAATTAAGTAGTTTTCAATTAGACGGTATCGTTGATTTCAAGCCTTATGTTTCTGTCATATTAAATATTACGCCTGATCATCTGGACCGGTATAATAATAGTTTGGAGCAATATGCAAGTTCTAAATTAAACATTACCAAGAACCAGAATGAAGGGGATTATCTAATATATTGGGGAGAAGACCAGTGGATTTCTGATATGTTAGCCAATTTAAAAGTCCAGTGTTTAGTATTCTCAAATGAGCCTCATACAGGGCAAGGTGCTTTTCTCACGGATGATAAAATGAACTTTCATTTTGAAGACAATAGTTACAGTATGAATATAGACGATGTAAATTTAAAAGGGAAGCATAACCTCCATAATGGGATGGCCGCTGGAATAGTAGGTAAATTACTTAATATTCGAAAAGAGTCTATTCGAGAGAGCTTTGCGCAATTTAGCAATGTAGCACATAGACTTGAAGAGGTGTTATCTATTCGTGGAGTACGTTATATTAACGATTCAAAAGCTACCAATGTAAATGCCGTTTGGTATGCCTTGGATAGTATAGTCGAGCCTATTGTTTGGATCGCAGGAGGAATAGATAAAGGGAATGACTATTCTGAGTTGAATGCCGTTGTAGAAGGGAAGGTAAAGTCATTGATATGTCTTGGAGAGCATTATGAAAGTTTAGTAAAAGCCTTTACTGGTATGGTTCCGAAAATTGAAATTGCAAAGAACATGGAGCAAGCTTTAAATATGGCCTATGATAATGCAGAACATGGAGAGGTTGTATTGCTTTCTCCAGCCTGTGCTAGCTTTGACTTATATGGGAATTATGAAGAAAGGGGTGACGATTTTAAAAATAAAGTAAGACAGTTGTAAAATGCTTAAATACCTAAAAGGAGATAAAAGTATTTGGATCTTGTGCATATTGTTTGCCATAGCATCCCTGTTGATGGTTTTTAGTTCAAGTAGTAACTTGGCTTATACTCAATATGGTGGAAGTGTGACAACAATTTTGATCAAGCATTTCTTGCACCTCAGTATTGGGCTTTGCTTGATGGTGGTAGTGTCAAATATTCCCTATAAGTATTTCTACAATTCATCTATCATTCTCTTTTTCTTGGCATTGGGATTATTGCTAATTGCTTTGTTTACAGGGAATGAAATTGCCAATGCCAATGCCAGGCGTTGGGTTCGGGTATTTGGATTTACCTTCCAGCCCTCAGAATTGGCGAAGGTTGTGCTGATAATGTTACTGGCGAGAAATTTGGTAAAATACAAAGGGAAATTCGATACGTTTAAAAAATCGATAATTCCTATACTGTTGCCAATTGGAGCTATTTGTGCGCTCATATTACCTTCCAATTTTTCATCTTCAGCCTATATATTTGTGATCAGTCTTATCCTATTGTTTTTAGGTAAGTACCCCATAAAATATTTGTTGAGTATTATAGGTGTTGGGATTGTAGGATTGGGGCTATTCATAGGTTTAGTGATGACTTTTCCAAACATTAGTAACCGTGTGGATACTTGGAAAGGTCGTATTGAGAGACATATAGATGGAGATACTGAAGAGCAATACCAAGTCAAACATGCCAAAACGGCCATTGCCTTAGGTGGGTGGAGAGGGGTAGGTCCTGGAAAAAGTAAAGAAAAGTATTTCCTCCCTCAATCTAGTTCAGATTTTATTTTCGCAATTATTGTGGAGGAATATGGATTTTTTGGTGCGTTATCGATAATTACGCTTTACTTTTTGTTATTGTTGAGGATTTTATTGGTGGCTTTTAAGGCTGCGGATTCCTTTGGAGCGTTGGTGGCTGCCTCAATTGGGATTTCTATATTTTTCCAAGCTATGTTGAATATGGGGGTTTCGGTTAATTTATTACCAGTTACTGGGCAAAATTTACCCTTAATTAGTTCTGGAGGGTCTTCTGTATGGATGACCTGCTTAGCCTTGGGGATGGTGTTGAGCGTAAGTTATAGGTCAAAGGAAATTAAAAGGAAGGAAGAAGAATTGGCTAAAATGAGCCAAGCCGATGGAGGGTATGATGATGCCTTGGAGGATATTGAGATAAATGAAATGGATACCTCCTCTTTTGAGGACGGTGATATAAAGGAAATCGTATAGTGGAAAAAAGGAAAAGCTATATCGTGAGTGGTGGTGGAACTGGAGGACATATATATCCTGCCTTAGCAATAGCAAATGCTATAAAAAAGCTAGAGGATGCGGATATTTTGTTTGTAGGAGCCAAAGGGAAGATGGAAATGGAAAAAGTTCCTAAAGCTGGATTTCCAATAAAAGGATTATGGATTAGTGGTTTACAACGGGGTAAAATCTTGGTGAATTTACTTTTTCCATTAAAAATGATAATTAGTCTGCTCGAGGCCTTCCGTATCATACTGGCTGAACGACCAACTGCGGTGGTAGGTACAGGAGGTTTCGCGAGTGGACCAATGGCATTAATGGCTTCTTGGATGGGTGTACCAGTCTATATTCAGGAACAAAATTCCTTTCCTGGGATAACCAATAGGCAATTGGCTCGTTTTGCTAAAAAGGTTTTTGTGGCGTATCCGAAAATGGATCGATTTTTCCCAAAAGAAAAAGTTGAATTATTAGGGAATCCAATTCGTGAAGATTTAAAATCGGATAATAGATCTAAAACGGAGCTTGCCGGATTTTTTGGTTTGGCTTCAGGAGAAAAAAAGACCCTCTTAGTTTTAGGAGGAAGTCTTGGGGCTAGAGCTATCAATAATTTTTGGAAAGATAATATTGAGGAATTTGTAAAGCTGGATTATCAAATTATATGGCAATGTGGTAGATTCTATTATGAAGAATGCTTGGCTGTTGTTGAAGGGATGGGGTCTCCAGATAATGTGAGTCTTCAAGAGTTTATTTACGATATGCCAGCAGCTTATTCTATGGCAGATGTGGTAATTAGTAGGGCTGGTGCATTGAGTATCTCTGAATTAAGCGCTGCGGGAAAACCAGCTATATTTATACCCTCTCCAAATGTTGCGGAGAATCACCAGTTTAAAAATGCCCAAGTATTGGCAGAAGCTGATGCGGCAATTCTATTAGAAGAATCTGATATAGCTAATTTGTATGCGCGTTGTTTGTCTTTGTTAGAAGATGATGAGGCAATGGAAAATTTGGCGAAAAATAATGCAATTATGGCAAAAGCGCACGCTGCGGATGCCATTGCGAAAATTATAGTGAATGACAATCAGTAACGCTGAAAATACAGAAATTAAAGCCTATTTTTTTCTGGGGATCGGAGGAATAGGAATGAGTGCTTTGGCAAGATATTTCAATGCTAAAGGATTCCGTGTTGCTGGTTACGATAAAACACGTACCCCGCTTACCAATACATTGGTGGAGGAAGGTGTGGATGTTTTTTATGATGATACTATTGATTTAGTAGCTTCTGATTTTTTGGATCATCGAAGATGTGAATTGGTTTTTACACCTGCTATGCCAAAAGATTTGGCCTTATTGAGGATGTTTGTAGAGCAAGGTTTTGTTCCTAAAAAGCGTGCTGAGATTTTAGGTCAAATTAGTCGTCAGAATGATACGCTTGCTGTTGCAGGAACGCATGGGAAAACTACCACTACAGCAATTCTTAGTCATCTGATGCATAACTCAGGACAAGATTGTACTTCTTTTATTGGGGGAATTGCAAATAATTTTCAATCAAATTATGTAATTGGAAAACAGGATTTGATGGTGGTAGAAGCAGATGAATTTGATCGTTCGTTTTTGCAATTGGACCCCTTACATGCGGTGATTAACTCAATGGATGCTGATCATTTGGATATTTATGGGTCAGCAGATCAATTAACGGATGGCTTTAAGGCTTTCTCTAAATTGGTCAAAGGGAAAATGGTGGCTAAGTTAGGTTTGCCTATAGCTGCTGATTACCGTTTTTCTTTAAGGGAAAAAACCGATTTTTATGTATCGAATTTGGCTATTCAAAACGGGGAGAGTTCATTCCAATTAAATTTCCCAGAAGGGGAGGTTGTTGATGTGAATTATATATATCCTGGATTGCATAATATTGAAAATGCCATAGCGGCAGCTTCTTTGGCTTATTTATATGGTGTAACACCAGTTGATATTGCCAAAGGTTTGGCAACATTTACCGGTGTTAAAAGGAGATTTGATCGTTGGGAAATTGACGGTAAGGTTTATATTGATGATTATGCACATCATCCAGCTGAAATTAAAGCATTGATTCAGTCTGTAAGGGAATATTATCCTTTGCAAGAGGTTCAGGTAATATTTCAGCCTCATTTGTTCACTAGGACGAGAGATTTTATGGATGATTTTGCAGAAAGTTTAGGCTTAGCGGACAAAGTCTTTTTATTGGATATTTATCCAGCAAGAGAACAAGCTATTGAAGGAATTAATTCAGAGGTGTTGGCTAGTAAGATCAAGGGCATTGAAGTTACACTTTGTAAGCCGGAAGAAATGCTAGAGATTATAAAGGGAAAAAGTTTTGAGCTTCTAATAACTATGGGAGCTGGAGATATAGATAAATTGGTAGAACCAATAAAAAACATATTGAAAGATAATTAATGAATCCAAGGGTAAAACAAATATTAAAGGCCTGTTTTTGGTCACTTTGTCTTATGGCATTTCTAGGCTTGATGTTTCGAACAGAAATTCAGCGTAGAAACATTATGGCTACGGGTGAAGAGATACAATTCTTGGATGAATCTGAAGTTGGATTCATAGATAAGTCGGATATTTCAACTATTTTCAATAGAAATGGCCTGACTTTTATGAATTTAAAGATTGATTCTATAAATTTAACTCGTGTAGAAGAGGATATATCTAAAAATCCTTTTGTGAGATCGGTTAAAGCCTATCATGATTTGAATGGAAAGGTCTATATAGACCTCGTTCAAAAGATTCCAGTTATGCGATTAATTGGAGGTGATTATAGCTATTATTTGGATGAATTCGGGTGTAAGATGCCTATTTCCAGTAAGTTTAGCTCAAAGGTATTGACCGTTCAAGGCATAGAGCTGAAAAAGAAACATGATGAATTACTTTTATTATGGTCAAAAATTCAGCGAAATAAGCTTTTGAAAGCGCAAATTGTAGGTATTTTTGTGGATTCGGAAGGAGAATATACCTTGAATGTCCAATTTGGAGATTTTAAGGTAATATTGGGAGGAATTGATCAATTGGATGATAAGCTATTCAAATTGGAGCATACATTTAGGGAAATCTTAAATACTGCTGGTTGGGAAAGTTATTCACTGATCAATTTAAAGTTTAAAGATCAGGTTGTTTGTACGAAAAGATAAAATTATGGAGCCATCTGAAATAGCGGTTGGATTAGATATTGGAACAACGAAGATTGTGGCCATGGTTGGGCGCAAAAAGCCGGATGGTACTCTTGAAATTCTTGGCATGGGCCAAGCGAAATCGAAAGGGGTACAGCGAGGGGTTGTCTCTAATATTTCTCAAACTATTGAGGCTATTCAAAAAGCAGTTCAAGATGCTGAGATAGCTTCGGAGGTAACCATAAAAAAAGTAGTAGTTGGAATTGCAGGTCAGCACATCAGAAGCTTGCAACATTCAGACTATATTACAAGAAGGGAGCCGGAAGAAGTTATTGAAAATAAAGATATTCACGAACTTATAGACAATGTTCATAAGTTGGTAATGTTACCAGGTGAAGAAATTATTCACGTTTTACCTCAAGAATTTAAAGTAGATGGTGAAGCTGGAATAATGGAGCCTAAAGGAATGTTTGGAGCACGATTAGAGGCAAATTTCCATATTGTTGTTGGACAAATAACAGCGATTGGGAATATTGGTCGTTGTGTGACTAAGTCTGATCTTACGGTTGATGGAATAACATTAGAGCCTTTAGCTTCTGCTGATGCTTGTCTTAGTGAAGAAGAGAAGGAGGCTGGAGTAGTCTTGGTTGATATAGGAGGTGGAACGACAGATGTTGCCATTTTTAAGGATGGAATTATTCGACACACTGCCGTGATTCCATTTGGAGGAAATATAATCACTGAAGATATTAAGGAAGGTTGCAATATTATTGAAAAGCAAGCGGAATTATTAAAGGTGAAATTTGGTTCAGCATGGCCAGGAGAAAATAGCGACAATGAAATTGTTTCTATTCCAGGGCTCAGAGGTAGAGAACCGAAAGAAGTGAGTTTAAAAAACCTATCGCGTATTATTCACGCTCGTGTGGTTGAGATTATAGACCAAGTTTTTATGGAAATTAAAAGCTATGGTTATGAGGATGAGAAAAAACGATTGATTGCAGGTATAGTGCTAACTGGAGGGGGAGCGCAATTGAAACATCTGCGTCAGTTGGTGGAATATGAAACAGGAATGGATGCAAGAATTGGCTTGCCAAACGAGCATTTAACCCATGAATCTAATGGAGTATTAATTAGTCCTATGTATGCTACATCTGTAGGTCTAGTTATGAAAGCATTGGAAGTTCAGGAAAGGAATCCTGTTGCAGCAGTAGTAGAAGTAGAGAAAGTGGTTGAAGCTTCCCCTATAGATACGCCAATTAGTGATGTTCCACCAAAGAAAAATATGGAAGACGAAACTCAGTCTGAGATAAGTGAAACTTCAGAGGACGATAGACCATTTTTTGATAAATGGGCTGCAAAGTTTTTGAAGTTTTTGGCAAACGATGAGGAGTAAGATTTTTTGATTAAAGCAATACGACATGGAAGAGATGAACAATGAGCTAATGTTTGACCTACCGAAAGAAAAATCATCTGTTATCAAGGTAATAGGTGTTGGTGGGGGTGGAAGCAATGCTGTAAACCACATGTACCGATTAGGTATAAAGGGAGTGGATTTTGTGGTCTGTAATACAGATTCTCAGGCATTAGATGCTAGTCCGGTTCCTAATAAAATACAATTAGGTATTTCTTTAACAAAGGGTCTTGGTGCAGGTGCTGATCCAGAAATTGGAGAGAAAGCCGCTCAGGAGAATTTGGAAGAAATAAGAAGCTTCCTTGAAACAGGGACAGAAATGGTCTTTATTACTGCCGGAATGGGTGGTGGTACAGGTACTGGAGCGGCACCCATTATTGCAAGAACAGCCAGAGAGATGGGCGTCTTGACAGTTGGTATAGTTACAATTCCATTTGTTTTTGAAGGAAGAACTAGGTTAAAACAAGCAGATCTGGGTGTTGAGCAAATGCGTGAATACGTAGATACCTTAATTGTTGTAAATAACAATAAGATCCGTGAGATATATGGAAATGTAGGTTTCAAAACTGCTTTTGCAAAAGCAGATGAAATATTAGCTACTGCATCCAAAGGAATTTCAGAGGTTATTACGCAGCCCTGTTTTATCAATATTGACCTTAATGATGCTAGAACCGTATTGAAAGATAGTGGTACGGCCATTATGGGTACGGGTATTGCTACAGGGGAAGGTAGGGCTATGGAGGCTGTTAATCAAGCCTTAAATTCTCCATTACTGAATGATAATAGTATCCAAGGTGCACAGAAGGTATTACTACTGATTATTTCTGGTTCTGATGAAATCACTTTTGATGAAATCGCCCAAATTAATGATGCTATCCAAGATGAGGCTAGCGAAAATAATACGGCTGATATCATTATGGGGGTTGGTGAAGATGAATCTCTTGGAAATGGAATTAGTGTTACTGTTATTGCTACAGGTTTTGAAGCTAGCAATGGCTATAATCCTGTTACAATGGAACCCAAAAAAGTGGTGCATGTTTTAAACGAAACAGAACAGCCTATTCAAAATGTTATCAGTGAAATTCAAAAGAATCAAATTGATATATCTACTGGAAGAAGGTTGGCTTCAGAAGTGGAAGAAACGCCTAGTACTCCTAAGTCTCAGACTACTCTTAGTTTTGGGGCTAAAGGAATTTCTGAAAGCAAGATTGAACATATAAGGGAAGAGCCAGTAGTAAAGAGTGCTCCTGCTGTAACGGAGGAATTCGTGACTCCAGTTTATGAGATCAGCAGCTCAGATGATAGTGAAGAAATGACCTTCGAGCTAGATATGGATATGCCTTTAGTACAGGAGACGCCGAAGGAGGACGAATTGTTGCAATTTGATGTGAAAACAGTTGGGGATTCCCCAGCACCTGATTCAACACCCCATTTCACGAATGGATACCCATCAGGTGTAGAGTCGAAATTGGAAGCGAACTCAAATGAGACGGATGGTTTTCAAGCAAGATCAAAGCAAGTTACCGTTCATTCTTTAACGGATGATGAGCCTGAAGTTAGAGCTGCAGTGAAGCAAGAACCAAAGGAAATTAATCCTGAAATGGCTATAAATAGGGAAGAGGCACCTATTATTTCCTCTCCGGTGGAGAGTGTTAGCCCAGAAGAAATGATTCATAGAGTAAAGGAAAGAAAGATGCGTTTACAGGCATATAATTTCCAATTGAATAGTGTCTCAGATATCGAAAAGGTGGAAAATGAACCTGCTTATAAGCGACAAGGCGTGCAACTGGATGATGCACAACAGTCTAATCAAAAACAGGTGTCAAAATATTCCTTGGACAATGATAGTACTGGGAATCAAAATCAACTAAGATCAAATAATAGTTATTTACATAATAACGTAGACTAAGATGAGTATTTTAAAAGACTTGATGCCTTTAATAAAAGAGGCAATGAAGGCAAAAGACCAAATGGCTTTAGCTGGATTGAGAGCAATTAAATCGGAAGTATTAAAGGCTAAAACAGCTGCAGGTGCTACCGAAGAATTGACAGAAGATGAGGAGATTAAGTTGCTCCAACGATTGGTAAAACAACGTAGAGATGCAGCGGCTATCTATAGAGAACAAGATAGAGGTGATTTGTTGAAAGATGAAGAAGACCAAGCGGATGTAATTGCTCAGTTTTTACCGAAACAAATGTCTTCTGAGGAGTTGGAAGCAAGCCTTAAAGAAATAATAGCTCAAGTAGGAGCTGCTGGACCTAAAGATATGGGGAAAGTGATGGGAATGGCTAATAAAAACTTAGCAGGAAAAGCTGAAGGAAGAGCCATTGCTGATACCGTAAAAAGGCTATTGACAAACTAGTCAATATTTGAATACAATTTAAAGCCGTTCCGATTTTCTCGGAACGGCTTTTTTTTTTGATCTGCATTGAAATAGACCGTATAAGAAAGATTAAATTTGAATATAATTTTGCGATATGTCAGATACTATTAGCACCTATCACCCCGCGAATGGGGAGTTGATAAAAGAATATTCCTACTGGACAAATTCAGAGATTGAAGAGCGATTTGTACTTTCTAATGTGGTATATGGGAAGTGGAAAAAGACTCCTTTGAAGGATAGATTAGCGTTATTAAAAAAATTAGCTAATCAGTTAAGAGTCAAAAGAAAATCCTTGGCTAATCTTATAGTGTTAGAAATGGGGAAGCCTTTGAGAGATGCTCTTGTAGAGGTTGATAAATGTGCAGTATTATGTGATTATTATGTCGAGAACGCGGAAGACGCATTGAAGAATAAACCCTTAGAAAGTTCTTTTGCCAGTAGTTATATAGCGTATATGCCTAAAGGAATAATTTTAGGAATTATGCCTTGGAATTTTCCATTTTGGCAAGCTTTTCGTTTCGCCGTTCCAGCTATAATTGCAGGGAATATTACTTGGTTGAAACATGCCCCAAATACCACGGAGTGTAATTTGGTCATTGAGCGTATGTTCGAAATGGCAGGATTTCCGAAAGGCGTATATCAAGCCATAGTTGTAGCTGTAGATCAGGTAGAGAAAATAATTGCTCATCCCTTAATTGGAGGGGTTAGTCTTACAGGATCAGAAAGAGCAGGCTCTGCTGTCGCCTCTATGGCAGGGAAGTACATAAAGACAAGTGTTTTGGAGCTAGGTGGAAACGACGCTTGTTTGATTACAAGGAACGCGGAAACTGAGAAGGCTATTGAGGCAGCAATTCTATCCCGGATGATTAACTCTGGTCAAACCTGTATTTCTACAAAACGAATTTTTGTTCCTAAGGAGCGATTATCAGAATATCTGGAAATAGCAGAAAGTATACTATCTGGTTATACAAAAGGTGTATTGACCGATCTGGATACTAAAATAGGCTATATGGCTCGAGAAGATTTAGCCGACCAATTGGAAAAACAATATGCGAAACTGGTAGCGCATGGTGCGGTCGTAGTAAAGCCATTAGAGCGTGAAGGTAATTTTCTGTCACCTGCCTTATTAGTAATGAAAGAAGGTGATCGATTTATGATTGATGAGGAGTTGTTTGGTCCTATAGTCTTGATGTACCCTTTTACCGAAATAGATCTGGCTGTGGAAGAAATTAATGCAAGTCCATTTGGATTAGGTGCTTCAGTTTGGAGTGAAGATAATATGGAGGCTACCGAATTGGCAAATAAATTAGAGGTTGGGTGTGTTGCAGTGAATGATTTTGTGAAATCAGATGTTAGCTTACCTTTTGGAGGTACTAAACGAAGTGGGTATGGTAGGGAATTGCATACTGATGCCTTGCTAACGTTTACAAATCCTAAAACGATTTACCATGCAAAATAAAAGGAGCCCAATATATTGGGCTCCTTTTATTTTTAATAGATAATAGTGAAGTTATTATTAGGGTCGCTTGAATTCTTAATGGGGATTGAAATAGTGCCATTAGGCTCAGAAAAATGAACACTAAGATCAAAGCTTATGGTTCTAGTTATTAAAGCATCACATGCGTCGTCAAAATCAGCATGATCTAAGGTGAGATCAGAAGGTGTAGGAGGCGTGCCACACCAAGTCCAAAATCTGCTTAGACGAAATAGATGAGCGCTACATCCTCCCGAATAGGTAAGGTTAATATTTAAACAGGTCCCAATCAATTCTACAGAATTGATTTGTACAGGGTCTGCCCAATATGGAGAAAGGTAAGATGCTTCATGTAAAATAGGGATACATTCGTTGTAGTCACAAAATCCCGTAATATTGATAGATGGGTAGCCAGAGCACGATCCTAAGATTGGTAAAGATTCGTAGAAAATTGCTATTTCCTCTCCGCCCCAAAATTCAATCTCAGGGTCTGATAGTATAACTTCGAAAAATTGACCACTTTCATTTTCTAGTATCAATCCGCAATCGCTACTGATATGGGTCGTGAATATGGTAGCGCTATCACAAGGAAGGGCTTCTTCTGCACAAGGCCCCTGTGTCCAACTAGTTACTCCACCATAATATTTAGCGGAAGGTATGTTAGAATAAGTGATACCATTACATCCACAAACGGGATTGTAGTCAAGTGTGATAGGAGCATCCAAATTTATTTGATCTGGGTCTATACAGGTTGTGTCCTCTTTATCACATGAAATAAACAAGAGGGAAATTGTAAGGCTGAAAAAAAAAGTAAAAAGCTTCATAGGATAAATTTTTTAAGGGTATACCTATAAGATTATTATTTTCTAAATGGTTGCACTAAACCGATTAAAAATGAATATTTAATCCTGTTTTAATACTCGTTCTGTGGTCATTAGATTTCCCTATACCTTGTATAAAAGAGGGTTCAGCAAAGATTCCTATCCAATTTAGGAATCGGTATTCAAGTCCAACTCCTAGGCTGATATGATCTTTTGAGTATAGATCGGAAAGATCCGTTCTTGTAATCGAATTGCTGTATTCTTGTGATACAGAAAGGTTGTAGGTGCTTTGGATATAGCTGTTAAATTTAGTTTTTCGGAACAATTGATAGCGAAGTCCTAAGGGGATACTAATTTGTTCGTACTTGTAATTCCCAGGCAGTTCATTGATGTTTAAGGTGCCGGTTCTATTTTCTTGTTGATAGTTTCCATTTTCTACGAAATAGTGTAGTCCTGTAACAATACTCAGAGCTCCTTGAATTTGTTTTACTGCTACAATTTCTGTTTCAATTCGAGAGCTATAAGTATATCTTCTTAAGTTCTGTTCAGGTAAAAATGTAGGGACATCTGTATTTTCCCAATCGAATAGAGAGGTTTTTACAGAGTTGGAATTGGAGCTGTTTCCATTATTCGGTAAGCTGAGGTTACTTGCTATTATCCAGTTGGAGTTGGTGGTTTTTTCCGTTACTTGAGGTTCCCAATAATTTTCAATTTCTGAACTTTCTGGGTTTTCCGCTAATTGAGAAGGCTCCTCTGATTCTTTGTCTTTAAGAAAACCTTTTAAAGTCTTTTCTTGATGAGGGGTGCCTGTAGATTCATTAGCGATAGTCGCAGGCTGTTGATGTACCGTCTCTTCGTTTATTGGGTTTGATTCAGCATTTTTGCTTTGTTCAACTATGTTTGCAGCGTTAGGTGTTGATGTACTTTGAGCATAGGCAAATTGGATTCCATGGCCGTTTTTAATTTTAGCCAATTTTTGTTTTGAATGCAGGATTTGTTCCTTAAAAGAAGGTAGCAAAGAGCTTTGTATTCTTGGGATTTCCGTTGTACTGGATGGTGTATTGATTTGGCTAATTACTTTTGGTTGATCCCCTTCAGATAATTGTAAATTTATGAGGTAGCCACTTCCTAAAAAGGCAATAAGCATAGCAGCTACTGAGAAATACCTTTTCCTGAAGAAAAGTGTATTCTTGCGGTTTAATTTCCCTTCTATATTGTTCCATAAGTCGGGATTGGGTTCGACTTCATGGTTTGAAAGCATATCTTTCCAACTTTTGTTTTCCATCTGCTTCATAGTATACTTTTTTGTACTTCCTGTTGTAGTAGTAATCTTAATTTCATTTTAGCTCTCGCTAATTGGGATTTTGAAGTCCCAACACTTATGGAAAGTGATTCTGCAATTTCTTGATGAGTATAGCCGTCCAAGACATATAGGTTGAATACTACTTTGTATCCTTCAGGTAATTGATCTATATAGTTTAAAATCTCTTGTAGGCTAAGGCTGTCTTCGGTTTCGTATTTTTCCTGAAAGTCGTCGTAGCTGACCGTATGTAGGTCAGAAAGCGAGTACATATGGACTTTTTTCCTTAAAAACTGTAGGGAATGATTTACAAATAACCTTCGTAACCAACCCTCAAAACTTCCCTGAAACCTGTATTGGTCTATCTTCTCAAAAACAAGCATGAATCCTTCTTGAAGTAAATCCTCTGAATCGGGTAAATTTCCGGCATATCTCCGACATATAGCTAGCATTTTGCTAGCATATTGATCATAAAGTGCTTTTTGTGCTGCGATTTTGTGCTTTTGGCAGCCCTTTATGATTTTGGTTTCCTGATCCAGTGATTTAAATATCCCCATCTATTTCTTAAAGGGTAATTAGTAAGTTTTTCATCCAGTTATATATTGTGTCTGCGTATTCACCTGTATTTGTTTGTGTAATGTCTCCGTATTTTTTAATGATAACACTTTTATAGCAATCACAGGCGGATTGATACTTAAAGGCGTAATGGGTTTCTATTCCTGCATCAGCCATTATGGTTTCTGGTAGGCTTAGCGTATCATTCATTATTTGCATAGAGAGATCATGGAAATAGCTGACTTCAGATAGGTCTAATTGAAGCATTTCAGTGGCATTCCCGAAGTTCATATGCAAGCTATCAGCCATTATTTGACCATTTTGAATTTGGGCCCAATCATCTTCTTCTTGAAGATAGTATTGGTAATATTTCCCTTCACTATCTATAAACCAACCAGAATGAATAAATCCCCAAGCGTAATTTATATAATCCTTTTGAAACAATATGGGATTAACTGGAGTGGTGTTATTCGTGTCATTTTTTTTGCAAGCGAATAGACCAAGGCTCATTAAGAGTATAAATAGGATGGAATGTCGCATAATAAAGGTGTTCGTTTTTGTTCAAGTATACCCTATAGATGGCGTAAGTAGGATTTGGTTGCATATAGAGATACTTTTATTATCAAAATCATTCAGTTAAATCATTTTATGAGTGTATATAAAATTACATAATTTATTTGTCGAATGGATTGGACAAAAAAAAAAGAGCGTTATAAACGCTCTTTTAATTATTATTTCATCTGCTTAATTGCATCCGGAATTTCATTGACTGGGAGTTTGCAGGCTTTATCGATGCAAACATATATTAGAGCACTTCCTTCAACATATTTATTAGTGACCAAAGGTATTTGACTCTCGGTGGTAGTTCCCATCAAAAGGTAATTGCCTGTTGCTTTCTGCCTAAAGCTTATGGCTTTTTCTTTAGCATCATCTCCAGCAATTACAACCTCATAATATGGCGATGTTTGCTGCAAGTATAATTGAGCCCAATTGGAATATGCAGAACCATGTTTTCCAACATATTCTTTCATATTAGCAAGCATCGTTTTGGCTTGATCAAGGTAGCTAGCATCATCAAAAAGATGTCCTAATTTAAATAAATTATGGGCCATTATACTGTTTGATGCGGGAATAACATTGTCGTTAAGTTCTGTTTTTCGATGTATCAATGCTGCGTCATAGTCTGCAGTGTAATAAAACATTTGGGTCTCAGCATTTAGAAAATGTTCCTTGCTGTAGTCTACCAATCTTTTTGCTTCATTTATCCATTTTTCATCAAAGGTGCTACTGTATAGTGATGTATATGCTTCAGCTACTAAAGCGTAGTCATCTAAATAAGCGCTGATTTTACTGAGTCCTTTTGAATGGGTTCTATAAAGTCCACCTTCTGGAGTGTATAATTTATTTTTAAGGAAATTGGCATTATTAAGCGCAAGGGTCAAATATTCTTCGTCTCCAAAAGCGCCATAGGCATCACATAGTCCTTTTATCATGAGTGCATTCCATGAGGTAAGACACTTATAATCTAAAGGTGGCCTTTCTCGGATTGATCTTTCTTTAAGTAGTCTTTCGATGACTTCTTCGTTTTTAGAAAGTAAAGTTTCTAAAGGCATTCCTTCCTTCTTTGCGAAGCTTGCTAAGTCTTGGTCTTTGAATAAAATATAGTTTCCATGTTCCCAAAGTCCAAGTCGATCTACATGATATAGCTTACTGAACCAATTGTAGTCAGATCCAAGAATTTGCTGTAATTCCTCTTTTTTCCATACATAGAATTTACCTTCTTCTCCTTCGCTATCTGCATCAAGGGAGGAATAAAACCCGTAGTCCTCAGACATCAATTCACGCTGAACGAAGTGTATAGTTTGATCTACTAAGCTTTTGTATTCTTCATTCTTATATACTTTGTAGGCGTTGCTATAAAGGCTTATAAGTTGTGCATTATCGTAAAGCATTTTCTCAAAATGCGGAACTTTCCAAACTTTGTCTGTGGAGTATCTTGCGAAACCACCTCCTACATGATCATAAAGACCACCTCTTGACATTCTGTCCAAAGTTGTACGGACGAAGTCTTTTAGTTCTGCGTTGTCTGTATTTTGTGCATAGTTTAGTAGGAAGCTATAGTTAGTAGGCATAGGGAATTTTGGAGCTCTGTTTGTTCCACCATATTGGTGATCGAAATCTTTTTCCCAATGCATTAATGTTCCTTCCAGAGTTTCAGCACTGAAAGTTTTATCTGTTGAAGCAGTTTCTACCAATTCGTATTGGCTGATTCCTTGTTGTAATCTTGAAGCATATTCTTCAGCCTCTTCTGGACTTTTAGCATAGAGCTCTCTTACCTTGGTTAGGGCTTTTATCCATTCATCCTTTGGGAAGTAAGTCCCTCCAAATATAGGTCTACCATCTGGTAAGGCAATGCAATTTAATGGCCAACCACCTCGCTGTGTCATTAATTGAACAGCATCCATATAGACTTGGTCAATATCTGGCCTTTCTTCTCTGTCAACTTTAATTGGGACAAAATATTCATTCATTATGGCTGCAACAGTGCTGTCTTCAAAAGACTCATGTTCCATGACATGGCACCAGTGACAAGCTGCATAGCCCACACTAATGATAAGGAGCTTGTTTTCCTTTTTGGCCTTCTCGAGAGCTTCGTCACCCCAAGGCATCCAGTTTACTGGATTGTAGGCGTGTTGAAGTAGGTAGGGGCTAGTTTCGTTGATTAAGGCATTTGCCTTTTTGTCGGAGTGGTGATCCATAGTGGTGGTATTTTGACTGGAACCGCAAGCAAATAAGGAGAAACTTGCTGCAATTAACCAACTAAAGGTTCTAAATTTTTTAAGACTTTTAATAGGCATGTTATTGTATTTTTTATAAAAGTAGTGCAAAATATTTGAATAGGTGTGAATCTATTGTTTTTCAAATGTCGTAAAAGGATTCAAATTATTTATATATACTCCAATTTTGAACGTTCCAAAAAATAGAAGTTATAGGCAATATTGTTGCGTTGGATCTAGGGTTAGAGTCGGTAGATCTATTTTGATTCAGTAATCTATTTAAATAAGTGTCAAATTTTCATTACATTTAACTTAATTATATCATATTCAATCCGTTTAATAGGATTGATAATAAAAATTTAACGTGATATACCTAAATTTGTTCAAAATTATAATATATGTATAACGCATTGATTATTTAATTAATTTTGATAAATTTGTATGTTAACCAAAAACAATTAAGTAATGAGGAAATTTTCGGTTTTTATCTTTTCGCTTTTTATTGCATGTTTGCAATTTTCTCAGGCTCAGACCACTAACGGTAGTTTTACAGTAGATAATGTAACACCACCTTTTAATAATGTGGCCACCCTGATTCAAAATGTACTGGTTTCTGGGTCTACCATTAATGTTACCAATATTACCTATACTTGGGGAGGACCTGAACAAGTCGGATATTTTTCTGACGTGACGCCTACTCCGGGATATATGGGGATTCCTTCAGGGATCGTTTTATCTACAGGAGGTATCAATTATGCCATTGGAGCGCCAGGTGCTGGTGGTGGTACTAGTTATACAGATCCTGATATTACAGCTGCCTTGCCTGTATTTATGCAGGGTTTTTCACAAAATAATACGGTTATAGTTGAATTTGATTTTGTATCACCTTCAGAATGGATTGAGTTCTGGTATGTCTTTGCTTCGCGTGAGTTTCAAGGTTTTACTTGTTCCAATTTTAATGATATGTTTGGATTCTTCGTTTCTGGACCAAATCCAAATAATCCATTAACACCCTATTCAGGTTTTAATATTGCAAGGGTTCCCGCGGATCCTAATCAAACTTCATTTACTAACTTTCCGGTAATGATTAACACGATTAACAGTGGTTCGCCTTCGGGGACAAATTCTGCTCCTTGTGATAATATTATGCCAGACTGGGAGGATAACTATATTTTCTGGGCCGATAATGTTAACGGAACTGAATTACCAAACTTTACGGGGATGACTAAGCCATTGAGAGCCTACTTGCCTGTAATTTGTGATTCTACGTATCATATGAAATTGGCTATTTGTGACCTTTCAGATGGTGCATTGAATTCTGCAGTATTCTTACAAGAGAGTAGTTTCAGAAGTCCTGTAAACGTAACAGTTGAGGATACAACAAACGTTTCTAGCCAAGATTCTACTGGATTTTTCTATGAAGGTTGTGGTACAGCAAGTCTTACATTTAAAAGACCGCCAGATTGGGATTTCGCACCAGGTACTGGAGATCTTCCAATTTTCTTTGAGTTAATAGGGACTGCTGATTATTTAGATGACTATGTATTTATCAATAATCCTTGGGAGGATCATTTTATTATTCCAAACTGGGATTCTACATTTACCTTAGAAATGCAAATCAACCAAGATTTCTTGGTCGAAAATACGGAAGAAATTACAATTCGTGTTTGGCACCTTGCCGGTGGATCTTGTCATGATGATGGCTTTTATGACTTTACATTTACTATATCAGATTATGAGTTTGTAGAATTGGACCTAGATGATCAGATCATTTCACATTGTCCTGGTGATCAAGTGGATTTTGAAGTAGGTATTACGGGAGGTATTCCTGAAATAGATGCGGATGGTGAACCATATTATGATCTTCACTGGAGTCATATTGGATTCAATGAGGAGCAAACGGTTTACCCTGATTCTTCTCAATGGTATTATGTATATGTAAAGGATCAATGTCCTCATTATACTGCAGTAGATAGTATATGGGTAGAAGTAATGCAATACGATGAGTTACTTGCAAATCCATTGCAAGATATTTATATCTGTGAAAATGTACCTTTTGATACTATTTTCCCAATTGATTCTATTTCAGGTGGAGACGGTAATTATACTTTCGTTTGGCAGGATCTTACTGAGGCTTGGACAGATACAGGTTTACACCTTTCTTTAGATGCAGGTATTTACCAATTGGAGGTAATTGATGGATGTGATAACCATGCCTTCGCTGAGTTTGAAGTATTCCATTATGAAATTCCTGAAACGGATATTATAATTACTGAAATGCCTGTTGAATTAAGACATAAATTCAAAGGATTTGAGGAACCTAATAACCACAATGTACCATATATGAATATGAAGTATATCTGGGACTTTGGTGATGGTTCTCCATTATTCTATGGGAAAACGGCAGTACATGATTATCCGTATTATGGTGACTTCGATGTTCGTCTTACCATGGAAAATGAAAAAGGTTGTGTTAAAACCTTTGATAAAGTATTGAAATTACGCCCTACTTATTTCGCTCCAACAATCTTCTCACCAAATGGAGATGGATTAAATGAAGGCTTTAAGGTTTCAACAACACGTAAGCATGAAGAGTTTACTATGCGTATTTACGATCGTTGGGGACAAGAGGTGTTCCATACAGAGGATATTAATGATCCTTGGTTTGGTTTCTACAAAGATGGTTCAGAAGCTCAAGGTGGAGCGTATGTATTTAAGGTGGAAATTAAATACCTTAACTTTGAGGACGTGGTAGAGCACAATGGTGTCTTTACATTGATGAGGTAATTGAATTATCAATCAATACGATGAAAAAGTAGATTTTGTTTTTTGAATAAGATTCAGTTTTTAAACTACTTTTTCATTCAATTCAATAAAAATTCAGCTTTGTTTTTGAAACGAGGCAATTAATAAATAAAAACGTCCAGCCATGGTTTTGTACATGGTTTGGACGTTTGTGCTATAAAAGTACCGATTTCAAAGTTTGGAAGGAAAGAGTACTCTTCCGGCTTCCTTTGAGTATATAGGTTTCGAAATAGGTGACTTTTTAAGTATAAAAGCTTTTTAGTATAATGACCATAAGGATCAATTTTGAATTTCACAAATTGAAGACTATGTGTTAAAATTTATAATAAAATAGCTTATCTTAGTCGAACTTTATAAAAATGAAACAAATTTAATTACGCGAGTAATTTAGTTTGTAACACAAATCACTATGATGAAAAAGTATTCTTTATTTCTAGTTTCTTTTTTGAGCACCCTTTCCGCTTTTTCTCAGGTCACCGTGGATGCGACGAATCCGTTAAATCAAGCAGATCATCTTGTTGAAAATATATTGATCAATGCAAACGCTATTGGTTTAGATGTATCCAATGTCTCGCTAACAATAGGTGATACGAATCAATTGGCTTATTTCGATAATGCCAATGCCGTTTTGGGAATGAATTCTGGAATTGTAATGTCCACTTCGGGATCAAGTTATCCTGTTGATGGAATCCCTAATTATGCAGGAGGATCATCTGTCGAATCAGATTTGACACTTCAATTGTTTTTATCAGGGGTGGATACTGCAGCAGCAGGCTTTAGTATAAATAATGTTATTGTTCTGGAGTTTGATTTTGTAGCAGTGGGTAACTCAATTGAATTTGATTATGTATTTGCCTCAGAAGAATATCCTGAATATGTTTGTTCTCAGTTTAATGATATTTTTGGTTTCTTTATTAGCGGACCAGGTATCACAGGTCCGTTTTCAAACAATGGTGTAAATATTGCTTTAGTCCCTGATCCAGATAATATTGGTGAGTATACTACAACTCCTGTATTGATAGGATCTATTAATCCTGGAGTTTTTGGTAATAATGCCCCAAATGCTGATATCTGTGATGATATTGATGCAGATTGGGCTGATTATTCTGTTTTTTATGTAGATAACGCAGCCCAGGTTGGTGTTGTTTATGATGGGTTTACCGTCCCTTTAACTGCAAAGGCTGATGTTGTTTGTGGTGAAACCTATCATTTTAAGATGGCTATTGCTGAAGCTTATGATGGTGCTTTAAACTCCGCGGTATTTATAGAAGAAGGAAGTTTTAATGTCGTATCAGCGAATACAGAACAATCTTCAGATTTTCAGTTCAGTGATTCTATCATAATTGAAGGATGTTATAGTGGAGTAGTGGAGTTTCAATTGGACTCTTATTCTGATGTTAGTGAAGCTGTATTCCATTTCGGAGTAGGAGGGACTGCAACAGAAGGGTTTGATTTCGTTGATTTACCAGATTCAGTAATTGTACCTGCTGGAGATTCTACTTTCCAATTATTGATTACGCCTATCGTTGATAACCTTCCAGAAGGTGACGAATCCGTTATCATATATACTTTTGCTTGTAATGATACTGTTTCTGCAATTACGTTTGCTATTCAGGATCCAGAACCTATAATTCTTGAATTGTCTGGTCAAGACACTACGATCTGTCAAAATCATCCTGAACCAATTGCAGTTGATGTCTACGCTAGTGGTGGTTATGTTCCATATACGTATGCCTGGTATTATGAAGGGGCATTAGAATTCAATACACCATCTGTATCAATTCCTTCAGACTTGCAAGGATACCATATCGTAGAAGTAACAGGTGATTGTGGTTATTCGTATACGGATACCTTTGAAATTATTCATTTTCCACATACGGCAGAAGTGGAATATACTTCGGTATTTAATTTGGAAACAAATCAAATTATTGAAGGTTGTGAGTATTTAACATTGAATATTACCTTACCAGAGATAAATGAAAGCGATACTACTTTGTATATTGACATACTAAGTAGTGGAGATGCTATTGAGGGTGAGGATTTTTATCCAATCGACCGTGCTATTTATTTTGCACCGGGACAATTGACAGCTTCCATAACTATAGAGGCTTTAGTTGACGGTGAATCTGAAGATGATGAAACGATTGAGATTTTCTATGAGTTTTATGATGAGTGTTCTGAAGGTCCAAATCCGGAGATAATCACTATTGTGAGTAACCCATTATTGAATTCTGAGATAGACGAATTGCTTGAGGTATGTAAAGGGGATGAATTCACTTTAACGACTGAAGCTATTGGTGGAATTGAACCATATACTTATACATGGTCGAAAGATCAAGCAGTTTGGTCTGGAAATGATGTGACACTTATTGCGGAAGATACGGCTGTTTATTACTTAACTCTACGTGATGCATGTGGCTATGAAAGTTTTGACAGTGTATTTATTTCTGTTCCAGAATATGCTCCTTTGCGCGTTGAGTCTGATCTGGAAATTGACCTTACAATTTGTAAAGATGATGCACTTCCATTAGAGATCGATGTAATCGGAGGTTCAGGTGATTATAAGTATAAGTGGTCGAAAGACGGTATTCCTGTTTCGTATAAGTCGGAATATACTGTTTCAGATCCGGAATTAAGTATTAGTAGCTATGATGTTGTTGTTACAGATCATTGTGGAAATAGCAGTACACGTAGTTTTAATGTATTAGTGGAGCATTGTGAATTCCCTAACGTTATGACTCCAAATGGTGATGGAATTAATGATTACTTTACTATAGACTTTAGAGAAGCCGTTTCCAACGTTCATATGCATATATATGATAGATGGGGTAAACTGATATACCAATCCAATAATTATGAATTGTGTAGTTTATCCGAATCTGAATTTTGTTGGGATGGTAGAAATCAAAATACCGGTAAAGATTGTAAAGAAGGTGTATACTTTTACATGTTAGAGTTTCCCGATGGTAGGGAGTTCAAAGGAACATTCAGTCTGTTCAAATAGAAGAATAAAGTAAAAGAGTATATCGATAAGATATACTCTTTTTTTTTCAGTACCTTAGTAGTCAATTTGTTATATTTCTCCCTATGAAAAGATTTCTGTTCATGGGATTTGTCTTTGTTTCTATTGGTTTGTTGGCCCAAATAAGCGTATCAAACTCAAATCCATATAATAGTCCTGGATATCTTGTGTCAGATGTCCTATTAAATACTGATGTAGGTACTATAGCTAGTAATGTTGTTTTGACGAATGGACTTCCTCATCAAATTGGGTATTTCTATGGCGGAAACAGCAATATAGGAATGGAAGAAGGGGTTGTTCTGAGCACTGGTGGGATTCAGCTTGCTAGCCCCGGTGGTGATCCTATACAGAATGGCATTAGTCTACAGGATCCAGATTTGGTAACAGCAATGAGTGAGATCGGTATGGGCTCATTGGATTTAAATAATACCATAATCCTTGAGTTTGATTTTGTTGCTGGTAACGATTATGTAATGTTCGAATACGTTTTTGCTTCCAAAGAGTACCCCGCCTACACTTGCTCTGAGTTTAATGATATTTTTGGTTTCTTCTTGAGTGGGCCTGGGATTAATGGCCCTTTTTCAAACAATGGGATAAATATTGCCTTAGTCCCTGACCCAAACACACCAGGTGAATTCACTGCTACTCCAGTTACAATTAATACTATAAATTCTGGATTTGCCACCGGTGGATATGATGAAGAAGGATGTGGGAATATTGATCCTGATTGGGAATCTTATTCTGTTTTCTTTGTTCCTAACCAAATGGAAATGACTGTTGGTTTTCCTGGGTTTACCAAAGTTTTAAAAGCTCAAGCTGATCTTATTTGTAGTGAAACATATCATATTAAGTTAGCCATTGCAGATGTCTCAGATGGGGTTTTGAATTCAGCAGTTTTTCTTAAAAAAGGAAGCTTTATTGCTGGTGCTCCATTAGAAGTTGCTTTAGAGGATAATCAAGTTTTTGTAATTTGTGTGGATAGCGTATCTATAATCCCTGATGTAACAGGAGGGTTTGGCCCTATTAATCACTATTGGATGCATAATGGTGAATTGATACAAGAATTAGAAATAACGATTGCTGAGCCCGGGATTTATACTTTTTATGCCTCAGACGAATGTAGTACTATAATACGATCTGTTGAAGTGGTAGATTATACCCCAGTTGAAATTGAATTGCCATCCTATATATTGTTGTGTAGGGACTCTGTCTTATTGGGAGATTTTACTGGTGGATCTCCAGAATATATTACTTTTTGGTCTCTCAATGGAAATATCGTATCGGAAGGATTGGCGCTGCATGTGGATTTTGGGGAGAGTGGAATGTATACATTCCATGTGACAGATGGCTGTGATCAAGTATATTCAGCTACTGTTGAAATTGAAAGTGCTGATTTGTTAATTGTCGAAATTCCAAACTACACTTATTTGTGTGAAGAATTTATAGTGCTAGAAGCTCAGATTTCTGGTGGTTATGGAGCTTTAACCTATTACTGGGAGTTTCAGGGTGAGCAATTCGAAGGATTGAATTTAACGATTTATTATGAAAATCCTGGGATGGCCACATTCTATGTAGTGGATGAATGTAATCAGACTTTTAGTGGAAGTGTAAATGTTGAAACTCCTGGTGAGTATGAAGATTTGGAGCTGTTATTTGAACATGATTATCTAGAACTTTGCGCAACAGATGTTTTTTATCCCGATTTGCAAGTGTCTGGTGGTGCGGGTTATAAAACCTATTATTGGTATTTTGATGGTATTATGGTTTCTAATGCTTTAAATTTCTCTTTCCCAGGTAAAAATTTAGATATTGGAAGGACTCATTCGCTTGCTATTCAGATTGTCGATAGGTGTGGAAACGAGGTGTGGCATGATTACAGGTTAAAAGGTGTAGATTGCTTTTTACCGAATACATTTAGCCCAAATGGGGATGGATTAAATGATGTTTTTGAATTGAATTTGGGGAACTACAATATAGGTGTTCAAATGGATATTTTTAATAGATGGGGGCAATATGTCTTTCGATCCAAGGAGTATGAGCGTTGTAGTGAAGATCCTGAGCGCAATTGTTGGAATGGAGAAAATATGAATACTGGAAGGCTTTGTATACCAGGAATCTACTTTTATGAACTACAATTCTTAGATGGTAGAAAATTCACAGGAACCATCAATTTATTCAGATGATATTATAAAAAAAAAAGCCCAGTTTAACTGGGCTTTTTTTTAGATTAAAATAGTACCATCCATTTCGTCTGGAACTTGAAGGTTTAATAAAGTTAAGATCGTTGGAGCCAAATCGGCTAATTTTCCATTTTTAATTTTTGAATGCTCACTATTTAGTAAAAAGCAAGGAACTGGATTTGTTGTGTGCGCTGTATGAGGGCTTCCATCTGGATTAATCATGAATTCAGAATTCCCATGATCAGCAATAATAATTAACTGATAGTCCTCTTCAATAGCTGTTTTTACAACTTCTTTTGTGCATTTGTCAACAGTTTCAACGGCCTTTTTAACGGCATTGATGTCACCGGTGTGTCCTACCATGTCTGGGTTTGCAAAGTTTAGACAAATGAAATGTGGCGAATTTGGGGATTTCATTTCCCCAATAACGGCTTCTTTTATTTCATTGGCACTCATTTCGGGCTGGAGGTCATAAGTGGCAACCTTTGGAGATTGTATTAATATTCTGTTTTCATGGTTGAAGTTATCTTCGCGTCCGCCACTAAAAAAGAAAGTTACATGAGGATACTTTTCCGTTTCTGCTATTCTTAATTGTCGCAGTCCATTTTTTGATATTACTTCCCCTAATGTATTTACAAGGTTGTCCTTTTCGAAAACAATATGTACGTTTTGAAATTTCTCATCGTACTTAGTCATTGTGAAATAGTCCACTTTCAGTGGATGCATATTGTACTCGTGAAAAGCTTTTTGAGTTAGCGCAACGCTTATTTCTCTACATCTATCGGTTCTGTAATTGAAGCATAATACTAAGTCATTCTCCTTGATTGTGGCGATTGCCTTTTGATTTTCATCGCAAATGATTGCAGGCTCTATGAATTCATCTGTAATAGCTTGTTTGTATGAGCTTGCGATGGCTTCTTTCGAAGAGTTAAAGCTTATTCCTTTGCCTTGGCTTAGAAGATCGTAGGCTCTTTGGATACGTTCCCATCGGTTGTCTCTATCCATGGCGTAATAGCGGCCAATAACACTAGCTACCTTGGCTTTTTTATCAGCGATATAGCTCTCTAGTTCAGCTAAGTATCGTAGTCCACTTTTTGGGTCGGTGTCTCTACCATCTGTGAAAGCGTGAATATAAACTTCTGCATCTGAGTTGTTCTCATAGAAGTCAATCAAAGCGTATAGATGGTTGATGTGAGAGTGAATACCTCCGTCAGAAACTAAGCCTATAAGGTGTACAACATTGTTGCTGTTTTTGGCCATTTCTACTGATTGCAGAAGGGTTGAATTGTTGAAAAACTCCTTAGTTTCTATGGATTTATTGATTTTCACTAAATCTTGATAGATGACCCTTCCAGCACCAATATTTAAATGACCAACTTCAGAATTTCCCATTTGTCCTTCAGGTAGGCCAACGTGTAAACCATCCGTCCGTAACTGGGATTGTGTAGAATCGTTGTATAGCCCATCAATAAAGGGGGTATTCGCTAAATGAGTTGCGTCTGTAAGGTCTTTATTTCCTATGCCCCAGCCGTCTAAAATGAGTAAAGCAAGCTTTGATTGTTGCATTTGATTTTTTTTTCAAAATTAAATAAAAAGAGCTTGGTTTTTAATTAAAAATGCCAATTGTTTTCAAGAATTTGATAGGTAGGGTATATGCATATCCAAAAAAGATTTATATATTTGGAGTTACCTAAACTCTAAAACTTTAAACTATGATTAGAAATTT
>CAJXXR010000003.1 GCA_913063375.1 uncultured Flavobacteriales bacterium
AGCGGGAATAGCTCAATTGGTAGAGCGTCAGCCTTCCAAGCTGAGGGTTGCGAGTTCGAGTCTCGTTTCCCGCTCAAAAGAAGTAATCCAAACGGGTTGCTTCTTTTTTTTTGCCGACGTAGCTCAGGGGTAGAGCGTTTCCTTGGTAAGGAAGAGGTCGTGAGTTCAAATCTCATCGTTGGCTCTGGAGAATAGAAAAGGTCCATTTCGGAAGAAATGGACCTTTTTTGTTTGTATTTGAAGTTGATTAGAAAACCAGTAATAGTGACTCTAACATCATTCTACGACAAGCTTTAATACCTCTGCTCCATATTTATCTTTAATATTTATGAAATAGATCCCTGGTGTATATTTCGATACATCAAGAGTTAGGTTTTCTTGATCAGATAGGAGTCGTTCTTTATGTTTTCCAGTTATGTCTAAAATAGTAATTTGATAATTGTGTTGGCCGCCTAAAGATAATTGTACAAAGTTGGTTGCTGGATTAGGGCTGATTGTATATTGTCCAACTGTATTCAATTCAGATATTCCAACTGTAGATATAGGTTGACTTATTTTGTGGATGAATCCATCAAAATCGTAACCATAAAATTGTGATACTTTATTTAAGAATTGATTGGGAGTACCTACGCCAAAATCTGTATAGCCAGTAAAACCTCCTGTGGTATATACCTCAAAGCTATCATCCACACAAATTGATGCGCTAGATACTTTCTCATCTTCACTGGTGATTTTTTTTGCCCAAACAAATTCCCCCAAACTGTTTAATTTCTGAATAAAAACACCCTGGTTTACCGAATTTAAAGTGAAACTATTGGGACTAGGATCAAAATCCACTGTACCCTTGAAATCTCCAGTAGTATAAATATCGCCCAATGCATCAAAGGTGAAATTTTTAACATAAATTTCTTGAAGACTTTGATAGGGTATGGACCAATTATAGTTCCCGGCACTATCTAGTTTAAGAAGAAAGCTATTGAAGTTGCCTGTGCTGTTAATAGTTTGGATGTTTAGACCTGGATCGATGTCTATGCTGTCTTGAAAATATCCTGTTAAATAAATATTGTTATATTGATCGGTAAGCAGGGATGAAGGTCTATCATTATTTACTCCTCCAATATTCTTGGCCCAAATAAAATCTCCATCACTATCTAACTTGCAGATATATAAGTCCTCTTCTCCGTTTGTGTCTATATCATAGTTATTGTCTAAAGTTGGATCAAAGTCTGTATTACCATTCATTCTACCAGTTGTGAGGATGTTATGTGAATCATCTAAAGAAATAACTACACCATAATTAACTGTAGTGCCGGAATAAAACTGCTTAACCCAGATAAATTCACCATTGTTGTCAAGTTTTAGTATATAGGTGTCGCCTCCGTAAAAACCGCTTGTAAGTTGATTTATGGTGGAGTCTGGATCAAAATCTACGGTTCCTGTAAATCCTCCAGTTATATGAATATTGCCAAATTCATCTATTGCAATTGAATTGGCATGGGAGGATTGCATATCTTTTGCCCATAAATAATTGCCAAGACTGTCCAATTTACAAATAAAAGAATGAGCCCCCAACGACGAAGAGCTCTCCGAGAAGTTTACTATACCTATTCCTGGATCTAGATCTACAGTCCCTAAAAAGTTTCCACAAAGAATAATATTTCCTTCTGAATCAAGATTTATAGAATTGATATTAATTTCTTGATCTGATTTAAAATGTTTAGACCATATATAATTTCCTTCATGGGAATATTTGGCAAGGAATCCATCGCTAGATGAATCTGAAACTAAATAATCTACACCTGATCCTGTATCAAAGTCAAATGTACCGTCAAAATCACCAGTTAAAAGTGTGTTTTTTTGGTGATCAAGTATAGAGTTCATTATTCTAATTTGAACATTACCAGGTATCTGTTTAACCCATTCAAAGGATTCAGTTTGGGCTTTTGATAACTGAGATACGGTTAAAAGTAAAAAATAGAGAAATAAATTTTTCATGCTGTTTAAAGTGTATTTGATATGGATAAATATAACCAAAGTAATTTTTAATATCAATAACTGAATTCAGTGATTTTTTGAATGCTTTTAAAAATGGAATCGCTATAGTTTTACATAAAATTAATTGCAAATAAGTTGCAAATCAAAAATTGAGACACATGTAACTATCTGGTAGTTAGTACTTAATGTCTTATGGACTATTTCCTTGGTAAGGAAGAGGCCATGAGTTCAAATCTCATCGTTGGCTCTGTAAAATAGAAAAGGTCCATTTCGTAAGAAGTGGACCTTTTTTGGTTTGTATTTTTTGTAATGCTAATGAAGATATGCTGAATATAAATGTCTCTGGTGTCACGAGCTGCAAGCTCGCGGCAGCGGGGACGTAGCTCAGGGGTAGAGCGTTTCCTTGGTAAGGAAGAGGTCGTGAGTTCAAATCTCATCGTTGGCTCTGTAAAATAGAAAAGGTCAGTTCTTATGGAACTGACCTTTTTTTTTGCTGTTAATGAAGTTGGTTAGAAAACTAGAAGAGTGACTCTATAATCATTCTACGACGAGCTTTAACACCTCTGCACTATAACCATCTTCAATATGTATGAAATAGATCCCTGGCGTATATTTCGATATATCTAGAATTAGGATTTCTTGATCCGATCTAAATTGTTCTATAAGCTTTCCAGTAATGTCTAAAATAGTTATTTGCCGGTTGGATTGTTCACCTAAAGATAATTGTACAAAGCTAGTTGCTGGATTAGGGCTGATGGTATATTGTCCTTTTGGATTCAATTCAGATACGCCCACAGTAGATATATTTTGACTTATTTTATGGATGAAGCCATCTTGAATTGTTCCCCCATTTAGAAATTGATTGGGGCTGCCAATGCCGAAATCAGTATTTCCTTCAAATACTCCCATAGTGTATACTTCAAAGCTATCATCCACACAAATAGACATTCCATAAGCATCTCCATTCTCGCTAGTGATTTGTTTTGCCCAAACAAATTCTCCTTGGTCAGTTATCTTTTGGATAAAGGCACTTTGGTTTACAGAATTTAAAGTAAAATTACTTGTCCCTGGGTCAAAATCAACGGAACCTTTGAATATTCCAGTAGTATATAGATCACCTAAAGGATCAATTGTCACACAGGTTGGAAATGTCAATTGAAGACCTCCATAAGGGATAGACCATGTGTAGTTTCCTGAACTATCTAATTTTAGTAGAAATCCATTAAAGTCTCCTAAATTATTCATGTTTTGTATGGGTAAATTAGGATTGATATCAATACTGTCTTGGAAGTACCCTGATAAATATATATTATCAAAAGGATCTGTCAATATATGATTTGGTTTATCACTCTCTAAGCCTCCAATACTTTTAGCCCATATAAGAATTCCACTGCTATCTAATTTGCAAATATAAATGTCTTCTTCTCCGTTTGAATTTTGATTAAATTGATTGTTAAGAGTAGGGTCAAAATCAGTTATACCATTCATATAACCAGTAGTTATAATATTGTTAGATTGATCAATAACTATGTCTGTTCCATAATTACTTGTATTTGTTGATAAATAATGCTTTGCCCAAATTAGTTGTCCGTTGAAATCTGACTTAGAAATAAAAGTATTACTTGCATAAACACCTGCATATAGTAAAAATTCGGTAGTATCTGGCGCAAAATCTACTGTGCCTTGAAAGTTTCCGATGGAATATATATTGTTTAACTCATCTATAGCTATGGAATGATTCGTTGAGGACTTTTGATCATAAGCCCATTGGTAATTCCCAAGGCTGTCCAGTTTGCAAATAAAAGAATGAGCATCTGTGGAGCTTTGAGTGAATTCTACATTTTGAACTCCTGGGTTTAGATCAATTGTTCCTGAAAAGGACCCTCCTAGAATAATATTTTCTTCTGAATCAAGGTCTAATGAACGAATAAATATTTTATCATCTGTATTAAATTGTTTTATCCATTTTAGAGAGCCTTCTGCAGAATATTTACCCAGAAATCCATCTGAACTAGAATCAGAAACTAAATAATTTAGTCCAGGTCCAGGATCAAAATCAAATGTTCCCTGAAAATAACCAGTAATGAGGGTATTACCATGCTCATCATGGATTGAATTCAAAATTGCAATATATTCATCACCTGATATTTGTTTAACCCATTCAAAGGATTCTGTTTGGGCCATGGTTTTTTGATAGGAAAAGAATGTAATTATGTAGAATATTATGGGTAGTAATTTTTTCATATGAATATTAAGTAATCTCGATTAGAATCAATAAATACTAATATATTAAATAAAGTGAAAGGAGATTCCTTTCACTTTATTTAATCCTAATTAATAATTACTTAACCAATAATTTGAATGATTCCTTTTGACCATTCGAATAACAATTTAAAAAGTAAATTCCACTGTTTAAATCTGCAGTTTTGATATGTACTGATTCACTTGTAATTTGAAGTAATTGATCTAATTGAATGGTTTGTCCATTGATGTTTCTTAGTTCGTAATGAATTTGATCAAGTTCAAAGCCTTCCAATATGTAATTATCACCATCATTAATTAAGGTCCATTTTAAGAAGGTTTTCCATGTAATTAGGATTCGAGTCGATGTTCAAGGAGTTACTGGATTGGGTAGTAGATGTCCCAGCCCCTCTTATGTAGAGAAGGGGCATTAAAATTCTTTTCTTCATAAAGATTAAATTAAAAGTGTATAAAAAAAGCCTAAAATCTTACTTTCAGGCTTGGTGTTACTTAGTAAATATTCATGATAAATTTACCATCTGTCAATTCCATCGTATCATTTGGAACTCCTTGATCTAAACTCATGTCTGACAAGCCAAGAGTAACCCAAAAAGTGCCTAGTACTTTCCCGTGGGTTTGATCCTCATCATTAGGGAAAAGAACGGAATCTATTTGTAATTGACCCTCGATAATTTTATCGAATCGCTCGTTGATATATCCATTATTATTATAAATATTATTTCCCCAATGTGAGAATTTTATTTGATTGACATAGTCTGTATTTTTTAAATCGTAGGTGCTTAATTTGGGTTCAATATATCCAGCTGAAATGGAGAGAGTTAAAGTTTCTTGAAAGCTAAAACCTTCAAAAGGTGGATAGTTGCAATTGTCAACACTATAAGATTTCCAATAGAACTTTCCGTAATTTGAGTAGGTTGAATCAATCCAAAAGCTGTTATCGAAAGAAGGTAAAGTAAAGGGAACACCACAATTTTTATATTCATGTCCATTTGCGTAGAAGGTTAGTTCAGTGTGGTAAGGGACATAAGGTTCGTCATATGGGTAATCTGCATTTGATGCACTTTTTTCACATGATAACGTATTTATAATTATCGCAAAGAGAAGTAACTTTAAGCTTATATTGTTTTTCATTTAGTGAAATCTCAAATGTTTGATTATTAGTGATTTATTAAATACAAATTAGGAAAAATTTAATTACAATACAATACCAGGATTTAGTGATTTTAATATATGTTTTAAGAGTCACCTTAATTGAAAACTGTTCAATATCACATAAAAAAACTTGTAAAAAACTTGCAAAAAATATTTTAGAAACCTTGTAATTGTTAGTATGTTAGGTGGTTGTGAATTTTTAAGCGTTTCCTTAGTAAAAAAGTGGTCGTGAGTTCAAATCTCATCGTTGGCTGGGTAAAATAGAAAAGGTCCATTTCGGAAGAAATGGACCTTTTTTTGGTTATACTGTTAGTAAGTATTTAATTTCCGGATTCCTCAGCGTCCTCTTCGAGTGCTGCTGCATGGGATGATAATGTCTATCTAATTTAGTAAATGCATATTCTGAGAGAGAATGAAAATAGTATTTCCAATCTCGAAAGCGATAAATAACATTATACCTGTAAAGTGCCATATAGGTCTTTTCGGCTTCAATTCTGGCTTCAGAAACTTAGCGGAAGAACTTGTCTGACAGTCTGAGCAGTAGGTGGTTGCAGATTTCCCCAATGGGAATAAAGGAATCCAAAATATAGAGAAATATTTCGACTTACCACTTATGAAACTAGTGTCTTGACTGTTACATGTTTGGCAAGTGAAATTCTCTAATTTTGTGGATTTGTGCTTAGTACTTCTCGTTCCAAAAATTATAAAAAACATAAAGGAGGGTTTATTTTAATAGAATTTATTCTAAAATTAAAAATGAAATCAAATATAATTGGTTTTAATGGACTGGCAAGGAAAATGTGGACGCTAAGATAATAGCATGCATCTATTTATTGGTTAATGATTTCTAAACTATCTTGGTAATCAGTGCCATTCGCTGATTCAATTGGGGCAGTTTGAGAATAAGCGGATCAAAAGGAAAAAGTAATTTCTAATATGAAAATTTATCAAATGTTCATGGGGAGAGTGATTTCGATCCTGGATCTACTGTTTTCTCTATGAATGCTGTGAAAATAGATGCTTATGTCTGTAAATTGGGTCCTTATGGTAATTTTTTGTGGGCAAAACAATTGGGAACCGATGATAGCACCTCTTATGTGATGCCCTCTTCCCTTGTGGTAGATGAATTACACAATGTATATACCTCTGGTATCTTTGATAGTATTGCAGATTTTGATCCTAGCAGTGGTATTTATGCTATAGAAGCTACAGGGAATAGTGATATATTTATTCATAAAATGAGTCAAGACAGTATGACTATAGGGATTAGTGAAAATGATTTGGAAATCAATTTGGAGGTTTATCCAAACCCTGTAGTAGAAGAGCTAACGATTCAGTTTGGGGAGAAATTTGAAAATCTTGAATTGAGTATTAGAAATAATTTAGGACAAGTTATATTTGCTAAATCGTATTCAGATACTGATGCTATAGCTACCAAGCTTAAAGGGGCGTCAGGAGTTTATTTTATTGAACTAAGGAATGATTTAGGAGCTTCCGCTACTTTTAAAATTATGAAAGAGTAGTTAGAAATTACACTGAAATAATGATTGTAGAAAGGTTTCAAACATTGGTTTGAAACCTTTTCTTTTTGAATATATAACAGTTTGAATTTGAGGTATGCAACCATTTCAATAAAGTACATCTACTATATGAATCAAATATACTGTACTTATGAAAAAACAATTTACCGCGACTTTATTGCCAATCTTTTGTGCAATTTTCAGTTTTCAGGTTAAAGCACAAGTAAGCTTACCTTATTCCTCTGGTTTCAATAATACAAGTGATTTAGAAGCTTGGGAGGAATTCCAACTTATTCCGAGTAGTTTCAGTTCATGGGAAACGAACACAATGAGTGGTTATGGTGGGTCAGGGTCTATTGGACATGACTATGCACCTTCAACTGCAGATAGTGTAGTGGATGATTGGTTCGTATCTCCAGAATTTTCTATTCCTAATGGGGGTAGTTTGGATTCACTTAGGTATAAGTTTTCTGGTTTCTCAACACCACAAGCGGGAGATACGATTGGGCTCTACCTTTTACAAGGTTCTCAAGACCCTTCATTGGCTTCAGCTACGATATTGTTAAAGGATTTTAGAGATACTAGTTATACCGCTGATAATGTTTGGCATATTATCTCCAATATAGATTTACAATCCTTTACAGGTGCTAGTTATTTTGGAATTAGATATAGAAGTATAGATGTGTCTTCTCAATGGCTGACAGTAGGATTGGATAATTTTGCCATTAGCGAAATAGAAAATGTTGGTCAGGATGAATTAACAGCTAGTGACTGGACTATTTATCCAAATCCTAGTTCTGGGATCGTTGTACTTGATAGCGAGATTGAATACGCATCAATCAAGATTTTTAATGGTCTGGGTCAGTTGGTTTATGAGAAAGTGAATTTGGATACAAATTCAAGATTAGAATTGGATTTATCCAGTCTTGAAAAGGGTGTTTACTGGCTTAATTTGGATGGTTCTTCTCAGAAGATCATTATCCAATAGCATTTCAATTATGTTATTGATTTGTTGATAAGGGGAATGATTCAATTTAAAATAAGGGTTTTTTTAGCAAAAAGGTCCACCTCTTGAGGTGGACCTTTTTCTTTTGAGAATTGAATAGCTTCTGATGCCGATCATTAAAAAATGATTAATTTCTTTGTTTCAATTAATTCATTCCCTTTTCTGATTTCAATAAAATACATTCCAGAATGAAGATGTCTTGTATCTATCGTGAGATCTGTAACAGTATCGTTAATGTTTTTCAAGATAACCACCTTTCCTTGATTGTCCGTAAGCCTTATGTCGGTTGGGTAAATGAAATTAAAACGAAGCTGTACATAATCAGAGGTAGGGTTTGGGAAGATGCTGATCTTGGAGTCTAATATATTTTCTTCATTTCCAAGCCAATTGAAAGGGAGACAAGCTGAAATGCTAGAGCAATCGTCAACGGTGACTTCAACAGCATAATAACCATTCGTTAGCGGATAGAAGTCTTGCATGTTTTCTCCCGGTATTTTAGTGAATCCATCGTTGCAATCTAGCCATTGGTATAAAGCATTTGGTATAGTTGCACTAAGATGGCTTATATGGGTATTGACACTTGCGTTGGAGTAGCATTGAGAAAGTTTTACAACGAATGCATTTGTTAGTCCAGAGGCGGTTAGGTTTAAGGTGTCTAGACTTGGATCGAAATCTACACTTTGTTCAAAGCTTCCGACCGTTATAATATTGCCAAGATAATCTATAGTAATATCATTGGGGTATTCATATCCTATTCCGTCCATTGTATTTAAGGAATTAAAATTTCCATTTTCATCTAACTTTAGAAGGTATATATCCCTACCACCTGTAGGAGTTAGTATAAATTCTGATTCGTTTGGATCTAAATCTTTTGTGTATTCAATTCCGCCTGTAAAATATATATTGTTCATTTGGTCTAGCGTGAATTCAAAGCCTGAAAAAGGATAGAATTCCCAAGATTTGGCCCATAAAAAATCTCCTTGGCTATTAAGTTTAAGTAGGAACTTATTAGAAGGTCCAAATGAGGTCATACTAAATGTGTCTATTCCTGGATCGAAATCAAATGTATTAGTAAAGAGGCCTGATATTAGTATATTGTCGTTATTGTCTATTTTTATAGATTTTCCTGTTGAAAAGCTTATGAATGATTGGTCTTGAATTGATTTAGCCCATACAAAATCCCCATCTGTATCCAATTTTAGGATAAATACATTACAAGCTCCGAAATTTATTGAATTAGAATTGTTTATTGTTAAAATATAACTAGTAGTATCTGGATCAAAGTCTACTGAATTAGTATAATTTCCGGTAATAAGGATGTCTCCTTCGGAATTAATGTCCATCGAATATCCATATACAAAACCTGTTGAATTTCCATTTGCCCCATTTCCATTCACTGTTTTAACCCAAATGAAATCTCCTTCTCTTTTTAGTTTTAGAACAAAAAGGTCAGCGTGTTCTTCGTTAATGACATTGTAAATTGAATCTCCAAAGTCAAAGTCTGTAGTACCGGAAAAATATCCTGCTATATATACATTGGCTGAATCATCTGTTCTAATATTGAATGAATTATCTTCCTGCAAACCTCCATAGTTATGCGCCCATAAAAAATTACCGCTATTGTTAAGTTTTAAAATAAAGGCATCGCGTGATCCATTACTGGTAAGGAAATATGGATTCTCATTGGTGCTGAAATCTATTGTTCCAACCAATTCTCCTGTTATATAGATATCATCAAATTCATCTATATGAATATCATTTCCAATTATTGATGTATAACTCTCTCCTCCAAAGGTCTTTGCCCAAACTAGATTTCCGGCGCTGTCTAGTTTTTGTACATACATACTTCTTATATTGCCTGTGGATACATCCTGAAGGATTCCTGGTCCTGGGTCTAAATCTACTGTATCAATAAAATTACCAACAATATAGATATAACCATCTCTTGTTGTAACTGCGGTTGCTTCGGCGGTATTATTTCCTCCTACCTGTATTGCCCAATCAGTATGTAAGTTTTGTCCTTGTAATTTGGGAGTTAAAAAAGTTAAAAAAGTGAAAAGTGAAAAGATAAATTTTTTAAAATTCATAGTGTCTTTTATTAAAATTGAAAGATGAAAAAATAGAGAGTTATTTATTAATTATTTGTTACTGTTTTAATTGGATTGATGTAAAATAGTGAATTGTTATATAACGAAGGTATTTGTTTAAAATATAATCAAATAGGCTAGATTATGGTTTTTTTTTAATTTGGAGAGAAAGGTAGGTAGGGATAGAGTAAGCTAGATCAATAGAAAAGAATTTTTAAAACCAATTGAATAAATCGATTGCTAACCATTATCCAGAAAATAAAAAAGCACCATTTGATAATGGTGCTTTTTAGGGTATTGTATATTTGAGATGATCTTTCAGATTAAAAAACTAATCCATTACCTGTTCAAATTTTTGGATTTTGTGGTATGTACCCTCTCCTTCTAATATGATTTCAAAGCCATAATTGGTTAAGGAGATAATACCTACTTCCATATCTTCTCCAGTGGTCAATGTACGATCTATAAATTCATAAAGAAAGGTGTCGTTTGAAAATTCAAATGGAAAGATGGTGTCCAATTCTGTTTGGTTGGAGTATAATTCAACAGTTCCATTGGATAGAAAAGTCATCCTATATTCATTGTCGGCAATTGGATTGTAAACTATGCTGTCTAAATCAGCCTCTCCATTTGGAAAGTCATGTGTTGCTTCTGCTACCTGTTTCCAAGTCCCATACAGTAAAACTTCCTCTGAAATGGAGTCTTTTTCACAGGCTGTAAGGCAAAAAATAAAGCTTAATAGAAGGCTAAGTCTTTTCATAATAAACGAACTAATGTTGAGTGTTGAGGGTGATTATTTTGTGGGCGAAATATAGTCATTTATTTTAAGTTGCTTACCATTCTATTTTGAGAGTTCGTGTTTACAGGCTTTTCTCCTTTCTACTCACTGAATTCAGTGAGATTAATAAATCCTAGTTTTCGGTTATTGTATAATCTTTTGAATCTCAGTATTTTTGAATATAGATAACAATAGATAATTTATATAATAAGTTTTTATGATAAAATTCCCATTGTCCTTCACTGAGAAGGAAGATTTAATTGTATGGTGCAGAAAGCACTTGTCACAAAAGGAAAAAAGAAATATTCAGGACTATAGTGCTGGAAATATAAAATTGAGAGCTATTCCTGTTTATGTCTTTGATACCCATGGAAATACTATTGGTGAGTTTAACTCGATTAGGGCTACGGCAAGGGAATTGGATGTTTCCGTTTCAAAGGTTTCTAATGCAATAAAGAATCGGTCGAAGTTGTACGGTATGTTTTATATTTCCAATAACGCAGTTTTAGAGTTGTCTTAGGTAAAAAAAAAGAGCCATCTATTAGTAGATGGCTCTTTTTTTAAGGTATTGAATTAGTCCTTGGTTAAGGTCCATTCATATTTTAACAGTACCGAGTCGTGAGGAAATTCATAAAAATAACTTTCCATTTCTAGGTATACCGTATTTTCATTGGAAACACGTAATAGCGTGTAGGGTGATGTGTGGCTTCCACAGTTTTCGTCTAATGCGAACGTGGAGTTGTTTATTTTTATCCAGTTGCAATCAAATGAAGCTAGTTCATTCATTTCGCAGACTTCAGGATTTTCTACCAACATATCGAAATTAGTCATAAATGTGAAAGTTTCATCTTTCATGCATTCATCCATATCCGTCATATATGCTTTTACAATATCTGGACCGCTGACATCTACACTTACAACTTTATCAAAAATAACGGCAGACTTGGACCAGGTTCCACTTGTTAGAATTTCTGTATTATCTGGGGGCACTACTTTGTCTTCTTCACAGGAAATAAAAGCTAATGTCAAAGCTGAAAATAAGATAAGGTGTTTCATAAAAAACTTTTTTATTAAAATCTAAAATTAAAAAAGCCAATGTACATTTTTATTTTGAAAAGATGAACCTATCCAATTGCTAAGCTTCAAGGATTGTATGGTTTTACAAGTTTAGCTCTAATCGTTAATTTTTACACCCTTTATATAATAATGGCCTTCTTTTTCGGAGTTCATTTCTTCACCTGGTGAATTTATATAACCAATGGTTTGAATGAGTTTTATTTCAAATCCTGTTTCCTCTAATAGATGGATGATTTCCTTTTTATCGAAATAGTGCAAATAGGCTAATCTATCTCCATCCGTTCTACGGTAAAAAACATCTCCAAGTTGATAGCCACATTTTTCTTGATGTAGGTTATGAAATTGCTCAATGCAGGTTGGTCCCCATTCATTCTCATTATTGATATTGAAAACATCAAAATAGAACGAGCCACCAATTTTGAGGTGTTTATTTATGTGTTTTAGTAATTTTAATCGTGTTTGGTTGTCTGGAATATGGCCAAAGCCATAGAGAAGTGTAATTGCATCATACGGGGCTTTTTCTTCCAGGTTGAAATCTGTCCAGTGTGCAAAAATGACATCCAATCCGTTTTCCTTTGCTTTTTTGACCATTTCTTCACTCGCCTCCACCCCTTGGATTTCATAATCCAAACCAGACAACTTCCTTATTTTTAATGGGCGACGTCCTGTGCCGGTCGCTATATCGAGTACTTTATGAATAGGGAATTCACTTTTTTTAAGATCGTTGGCTATTTTATTATCAATGCTTGAGGTATAGGCATTTCTTATTGGATTTTCCTGATCCAATTGGTCATAAATATAGGCTTGTTCATTATAGTAACTTTTGTTCATTTCCATAATCTTCAAGCTATTTGGTTTTGGAAAGACTGGAAGAATTACATGGGATTTATTTTTGTTTAATTCAACAAATGGAATGAAACTAAAGGCATTGTCTTCTATGGATTTGAAATGTCCCTTTTCATCGGACCAATTTGCAGAGTTTGCTTGGTCACTTAATATTCCAATGCTGTTGGTGCTTGTATTGTAGATTTTTAAGCCTTCAAGGTTTTCCATTGGCGGATAATAGAAATGAAGCGTTACCGCATTATTTATTTTACTATTGTTTGCTATTTTGTGGATGATACCATCTGGCTCAGAAATAATCCCCCCCTTAAAATAACTTTGAATAGCGGTTTCTCTAAGAAGGCCATTTCCCTCTTCGTAAAAGTGGTTATTGATTTCACCTTTTAGAACAAGTACATAGCCAAAAAGACCCTGATGATGATGTATTGCACTTTCTACATTTGGTGGCCAATTGAGTAAGACGCATTCAAAGGGTTTCAAGGTAAGTATATTCCTTCCGTAACAAAATGGATTTTTTGGTTTGGGAAGCTGTTCTTCAAAATTTAATTCATCAATATTTATCTTATTCACGAAATTTTTTAAAAGGGTATCGTCAATCTTTTGAATGGATAATTGCTGAATCTTTTGGATTAAATTTTGCATCTTTATATATTTTTCAAAACCCTAATAAGTTACTGTAAAACAATGGTATATTAAAATATATACCCCTTCATTTTAACTTTTTTGTGGTGATTTTGTAAAGATGTTCATCCAAATTATTCTGGAGAGCCTAAAATTGTATAAGGAAAGGCCAAGGATGGTTGTAATGCTTAATGCTAGTACCCTAAAATCAAAAATACTGTCCACGAAAAGGCGGGAAAGAATAAATAACGTCATTCCCTCAATAAAGCAAAGTCCATAACTTATATACATTGCTCCAAAGAAATATCCCGGTTCCTTTTCAAAGGTATATTGGCAGTTGATGCATTTTTTATGCATTTGGGGAAATTTCATTTTTAGCAAGTGTCCTTTGCTTTTGAATACCTTCTCGTTGTGGCAATTTGGACAGGATTCTGATAAAATACTTTGTAAACGTGTCATAGCCATATTTTGTTTATGCAAAAATCGATAAAAAATTAGTTGAACCCTAGCGTCTAATTACGTAATTTGTAGGACTATTTGGACATCATATATATGAGGAATTTATCTGTTCTTGCCATTGATCAATTTCGAATTGATCAGCCATCAAATGCATTTTATGCCAATTCTTTTGCAGAGCATTTAGCTAAACACTCTGATAAAATAAGTACACCACATAAACACGATTTTTATCTAGTAGTCATTATAACTAGAGGAGTTGGTGTTCATGAAGTTGATTTTAGAAGTTATGATGTGAAGGCTGGAAGTGTTTTTATGTTGGGACCTGGTGCAACGCATAATTGGGAACTTTCTCAGGACATTGAGGGCTATATATTTTTTCATACCAGAGAATTTTTCGATGTAAAATTTGGAGGAAGAAAGGTGGATGATTTTCCCTTTTACTTTTCTGTTCAGAATAGTCCTGTGGTCTATTTAGGAAAAAAAGAATGTATAGAATTGGTGTATTATTTTAAGGCGATCTTTAAGGAGTATTCGGACAAAAATCTGATGAAATGGCAAAAAATTGCAGCCTTGGTGGACCTTGTTTATATCCAAATATCACGGACTTATGCAGGGGAGGCTTGGATAGAATCAAAGGCAAATATGGGGTACGCCTTAAAGATGAGAGAATTGGAAGTGATGATTAATCAACATTTTTTGGTAGAGAAATCCCCGTCAGTATATGCAGGTAAAATGAATATGAGTTCAAAACATCTGAATAGAATCATAAAATCTTTGGTCAATAAGACGGTTACGGATATCATTGCAGATAGGGTATTGTTGGAAGCCAAAAGAATGCTTATCCATTCTGATATAAGAATAGCAGAATTAGCAGATAAGCTGGGTTATGAAGATTGTTCATATTTTTCTAGATTGTTCAAAAGGAGGTGTGGTTTATCTCCAAAAGAATTCAGAGAAGGATATAATAGGGGCTAAAAAAAAGCCCCTATGTTAAATAGAGGCTTTGGATTAATTGAAACAGTAATTTTCGTTCTTAAAACTATTTAGTTTTGCTAGTCCTTCTGATAAATTCAATCGACTATCAATTTTAATGTTTCCTTGGTCTGGTGTATGAACATAATAGAAGCCATCTTTCCAAGAGGAAATTTTAATGCTTTCTCCATCGGGTAGTATAGCATTCCAGGATTTGTCTTGAGTTTGGTAGTTTAAGTTCAATTTTTCTCCTTCATTATCACCTTTAACAACCAAGAATTCAAAGTTGTTTTTTGTGGCAGTAATTTGATAGGTCTTACCATTTTTCTTGACTAGTTTTTGCTCCATTTCACCTTCTTCCATACTTAATGGATTTTTTCCATCCCAGTTTTCTACGACATTTAGATAGAATACATCCACTATAAGGGTAACTGTATACACTTGGAAGAAGACCAGTCCGTAGAAAAGTAAATTGTTTCCAAGTTTATCTGAGGTTACTTCTTTGTTCCATCCCAAAACATTGTTTGTTAAAGAGAAGGATCCAATGCAGCTTGTGAATAATATACTACAAGCCAACGCTATGGGGAGTATTATTTTTTTCATCATCTAAATTTTTTATGTTGAATACTAAAGGTACGGTTTTTTAAAGCGAATAGAATTAGATTTTCTATAAACGAAAAAGGAAAGCAGTTGATGCAACCGCTTTCCTTTTACCTTATTTTTTAAGGTTTAGTAATTTGCTAATTTCATTTACATATTTTTCAAAAGCCTCAATTCCTTTGGGACAAACTTTACACTCTGTATAGGGATAGTTGTTCTTGAAGGTTTTAGTGATTTCAATATAGCCCACCTCTTTGAGTTTGGTAAGTTGTACACTTAAGTTTCCTTTACTAGCTTCCGTTTTTTCGAGTAGGTAGCCAAAATCAGCATGTTCTAAGCTAATAAGTAAGGATAGGATCGATAATCGGAGCTCATTGTGTAATAAGGGATCCAATTTTTTAGCCATGATATTTGTTTTTAAGTAAATAACCCGGGATTAAGTAGGAAGTTATCATTGATAATCCAACTAGTAGTACAACCCAATTCATTGGGACGTAAAAACTAATGATAGATAGAATCCAAGCTGTAATCCCTCCGTAAATAAGTGGTTTAAAATTGAGTACCCCGCCAGAAATAAAAGTGGCTAGTCCGTACAGACTAATCATAATGGCATAGGCGTAATTCCAACCTATTAATCTGGCTTGTATTAATACAATGAAAAGGGTAATTACAAAACCACCCCAAAGGTAGCCCATCAATTTATCAATATATCCCTTTGTTGGTTGCTTTTTAGCTTTTCTAGCGCCTATAATCCCTGAGGCTATTCCTCCTGCAGTCATTAGTACTGGCCAAACTGCCCAAAAATGGGGATTGCCCAGATAGTTTAAGGTGAAATGTAAGATGCTTGCGATTAGTACTAACCAGCCCCATAGTAAGTAGAAGATTGCGTCGTCGCCAACATTCCCTTTTGCTTTGTCTACCATCTGTTGGATGATTTGAAGACTTTCTTGTTCGGTTAAATTGGTTGGTTTCATGATCGTTTTTGCTTTAGGTTTTAATCAAAGGTAAACTAGTTTATAAAATAAACCAAACAATTACAAGGAATATTTTGTAGGCACTAGGGTAGTATGTAGATGTTTAGTGAAGCTTATTAATAAGGAATCCCTTTAAAGAAAAGGAATTCCGGAATTATAGAGTGATGGAATTTTTTAATTCAGATTCTAATTCATTGATTTCATATTCAAGGTCAATTATTTGAACGGTCTTTTCGCTTAAGGCGATTTGATTTTGTTCGGTTTGATCAAAAAAGTAATTGGAAAGTAAGTCGTTCAATTCACCCGCGAATCCATGTAGTGTAATCTCTTTTATTTCGAGTTCTTTTTGAATTAATTGCATAGTATAATAGGCTCGTGGTTATAATTTAAGGTAAAGTTAAAAATAATTAGCTGTTTGAACAAATGTATAGTAAGTAAAGAATATAATAAATTAAATTAATGAATAATAGGGAGTTGTGGAGGTGATTAAATTGCAGTAGGTGTTAATTGAATTTATCTATTGTTTTATTTATTAGTAGTTGTGTGTTTTTTATGTAAAAAATAAGCCTATCCAAATTGGATAGGCTTAGGAGGTTTTATTTTTCAATTTTTTGATAAGAGGATACAATTCCTTTAATAAGTGATGAACTAAATCCGTTGTGTTCCATTTCATTTAGGCCTGTTATAGTACAGCCTTTTGGCGTAGTAACTTTGTCGATTTCAAATTCGGGATGTTCTCCTCTGGTAATCAATAATTCGGAGGCTCCTTTGACAGCATGGTTTACAATGGTACTTGCTGTGTTAGCATCAAAACCAATCTGAATTCCTCCTTGGATCATGGCACGAATAAAGCGCATGACATAAGCTATTCCACAAGCCCCTAGTACTGTAGCGGCTTCCATGAGATCTTCAGGGATATAGACTACTTCTCCTAGGCTTTTGAAAAGTTGGCTAACAAGATCTTCTTCCTTCTTATTTGCACCTTGTAAGCAAATGGAAGTGATGCTTTGTTTTACATCTGTAGCAGTATTTGGCATAGCTCTAAAGATGGGTAGGTCTAAAGCAGTCCAATCTTTTATTTCTTGGATCGTTATTCCTGTTGCTACCGAAATGAGTATGGGTTTCTTTTCCTTCAATTCGGGTTTCAAACTTTCTAATATGGGTTGCACATTATAGGGCTTTACAGCAAGGATGACCATATCAGCAGTTAATACCGCTTGTTTATTGTCGGAGGTGATTTGAACGCCTTTTTCTTTTAGGGGGCTAAGAGGGTTAAGGTTCCGTTTTGTAGCTGTAAGGTTTGAAGCGGAAATAATTCCACTTTCTAGCAATCCTTGAATGATAGATAACCCTAAGTTACCACATCCAATAATAGAAATTTTTAGATCTTTCATGATGGGTTTATAACGATGAAACTGTGCATATTTTTCGCAGTTTCATTTCTTGTGAATAAAGGTATAGAATCTTAGCTTGAATAGCACTTTCAGTTAAGAGCATTTCCAAAATAATCCTACCAAATTTGGATTGTTTTTTAGGTGTAAAGTTCTGAAATTTGTATTTTTTTGATGTAAAATATTACAATAGTTAAAATTTAAATGAAATTGATTTACTGCAAATCAAGAAGTTATACTAATCAGTTTAAAATAGTTTTTCGTATATTTAGTTCAGTTGTATAATAATCTTATATTTATCTTTAGTTAGATTGATACTTATTAGTTATTGAATTAGTTTTATTCATTTATTTATTATTTTCAGATTAGTTCTTTTTGAAATCCAATTATTATTAGTTTTTTATGGATTTCATACCCTTTATTGCTTCAGTTGTATTGGTTTACAATTCCGCTATTAGCTTGCTATCTGAAATGGTTTTATTTGGATATGCTCAATTGTATTAATTACTATTTATAGTAGGTAATAAATTTGAACATGGGAAATGAAAGCATAGGTTTAGACAAAAGTGAATTTTGTTACGAACAAATTTATAAAGAGATCATAGAAACACTGCCACATGTGGTTTGGGTAGGGGATTCCGAAGGCAAAGTTGTATTTATCAATGAGACTTGGGAAGGCTGGACTGGAATGACCTCAGAAGAGGCTTTGGGGCATGGATGGGTAAATGCTGTTCACCCAGAGGATGTTGCTGAATTGTTATCCAAATGGGAGAATGCCTATAAAAATGGTGCGCCTTATTATGGCGAATGTAGGTTTGTGCATTTAAATGGAACTATTTTATACTGTTCTTTTTTAGCCAAACCGGTATTTAATTCAGAGGGTGTAATTACCAATTGGATTGGCTTGGATATGGATATTTCACCTATGAAATGTGTAGAAAATAAATTGAAAGATAAGGTTCGAGAATTGGAGCGGATTAACGATTTAATGATAGACCGCGAATTGAAAATGGCAGCATTGAAAAGTGAAATTAAAATATTGAAAGCACAACTCTCAATTAAGACAGAATTATGATTTCTATAAAATCACTTAGGGGAGAGCTTAATATTTTCGACATTTTAGTGGAGAAAAGAAAGATTGGCTATTTATTGCTTGATAAAGCAATGAACATCCAGTTCATGAATAAGCAAATGAGGCTGATACTTGATTTAAAAGGTGCTGAGGTTGAAAATCAATACTGGTTTTCTGTTATGCCTAGTATGAAAAGGTACCATGAATTGTATCAGGCTATATTAGCTGGTAGGGATCAAAAATTGGTTTTGTTTGAAATGGATTTCCCAGAAGGAAGACGCTATTGGGAAGTCGATCATTTACCTACTACTGGAGATAAGGGAGCTATTGATGGATTATTGATAATGGCCCATGAGGTAACAGAACGTCACCGCATGAGTATTAAAATGCGCGAACAACTAGCGGAGCTGAAAAGGGCTAATGATAAATTAAACAGTTCGAAACGAGCTTATGTTAACCTTCTGGAAGATGTTCATGAGGAAAAAAATCACCTGCTTCGTTTAAGGGAGGATTTGGAAATTAAAAGTAAAAGATTGAGAAAGTCAAATGTGGAATTGGCTCAATTTGCATATATCGCTTCTCACGACTTACAAGAGCCGTTGAGAACAATATCAAATTTTTCAGAATTATTGAAGTCAGAATGTGAAAGTACGCTGACTAAGGATGGTAAACTTTATCTGGATTTTGTATATGAAGCTTCAGATAGGATGCGTAATTTAATCAGTGGATTATTGGATTATTCACGAATTGGAAGAAGGGCTCAAAAGAATTCTATTTGTACCGTTAAGCTCCTTGATAGATTGTTACTGGATTTTCAAAAAAAATACCCCGAAGTCACCTTTCAATGTGACTATTCAAGTCTACCAGATTTTGTTGGATTTCCAGAGGAGATCGAGAAATTGTTTACCCAATTGATAGATAATTCAATAAAGTTTAGAAATCTGGAACAGATTTGTACGATTTCGCTCCATGCAGAGGGTACTGATGATAATTGGACATTTTATGTTCAGGATAACGGTATTGGAATTGAAGAGAAATTTCAAGAAAAGGTATTCTTAATTTACAAACGATTACATCCAAGAGAAAAATACAAAGGGACGGGTATAGGCTTGTCTCAATGTAAAAAAATAGTTGAACTACATGGAGGGAAAATTGCTGTTACCTCAGAGATAGGGAAGGGTAGTACCTTTTATTTTACGATTCCAAAATTGCATTAATGAAGAAGAAGTTAAGTAAAGTACTTTTAATTGATGATGACCGGCCTACTAATTTTTTCCATGAGATGATTATTAGGAAAAAGGAATTTTCAGAATCTGTATTTGCCTATCGAGGTGTTTCTGAGGCAATGACCTATTTAAATTCTATAGTTGAAAATGGGGAGGCCTTTCCAGACCTTATATTTTTAGATCTGAATATGCCCGGTTTAGATGGTTGGGACTTCATAGAGGCCTTTAAACGGTTGGATAGCCCTTTGAAATCGTTTACTAAGATCATTGTTCTAACTACTACGGTATCACCAAGGGAAAAGAAGCGAGCGCTTGGTATACCTGAGATTCTTGATTTCAAGAATAAACCACTGAGCAGTGAATTGTTGGATGAAATTCTCCAAAGACATTTTTAAAGTTTAAAATGATAATATAGGAGACGCTTTTTGGCGCCTCCTACTAAATAAAGAATCTATCTACAAATACCGTATACCAACAGAATGAATTCAAATACAATTGAATAAAGCATGCATAATGCTTCATTAGTATAAAATAGAGTTTTACTTTCTCTTAAATGGAATGCTCAGTCTTATTTCATTATATTTGATCTTTATGTGTGTAAGAATTTTGTCGATTGGTTTTTGTATTTAAATATATTCATTACAAACCTAGCGATAAAATTCGTAATTAAAAAAGTAATTCACGAAAAATGTCGTTAATTAAGGAGCGAATACTTCAATTTATTCAATTAGAAGGGTTTAGTAAGAGTGAATTTTATCGAAGGACTGGGATTACTCGAGGGGTTTTAGATAAGGATAGTGGTCTAACAGAAGCTAATATTGCGAAATTTGTCGCTGCTTTTTCTGATGTATCTTTGGAATGGTTGATTAATGGATATGGAGGCATCAGGTCTGCGGAAAAGTTAAAAAGCCAAATAGTTTCAGAATCTTCTGAGAATTATGGATTGGCCCAGAATTTTATTCCAATGTATTCTTTAAATGGTTTCAAGGCTTTTTCCTTGGGGGAAGGAGTGATTGCACCAGAAGATATTATAGGTAAATATATCCTTCCGGAATTGACCCATGCAGATTGTATTTTAAGGGTTCAAGGAAATGATATGAGTCCACTTTTTCAAGGAGGTGATTTGTTGGCAGTAAAAATAATTTCCAAAGAAGGATTTATTCAATGGGGAAGACCACATGTGCTTCTGACTGGTTCTAATGATTTGATAATAAGAAGACTTCAACCTTCTAGTAATGAAGGGGATTTATGTCTTTCAACTGGAAATGCTAAGTTTCCTGATTTTGAAATCTCTATTCAAGATATTGACGCTATTGGTCTTGTTTTAGGAGCTATACATTTACAATAGTCCTGCTTGCAATCCCTTTAAATGCTTTGTTCTCAGACTTTTATTATGTTTTTCCTTTGTTTTGTTTAAAGATTTTCATATTTTTATTTTCTGGTGCCATCTTAGATGTCAGACTAATTATTATTATTTAAGCTGAAAAGGCATATTAAAAACGGCTATTGAAGCCATGTATTATTAAATTCATGAATTTTTGGTAGAACAGAGATTCATTTTATTGGAGGCTATTATTATGAAAATTATTAATCGCAAAAAAACTTCCAAAGATATCAATGACCTAAAACGGATTATTTTTAGTCAAGAATGGGTTTTAGTTAAAGATGCTATAGATGATTTAGGTCATATTGGCAGTAGAGATGCTGTAAATGTTTTGATATCGTTATTGGATAATGAGGATTCTGAAATAAGGGATCGTGCGGCTTTAGTTCTTGAAGAGCTAAAAGATAACAGTGCTGTAGATCCTCTGTTAACATCCATTTTTAAAAAAGAAAATCATTACTATAATGGGATTATGGTGTTTGCACTAAAATCACTGGATTGTAGTAAGCGATTGAAAGAAGTATTTAGGATTTTGTTTTATGAGTCCTATGTCGCAAAAATGAGCGCAGAAGAAATACTTTGTAATCAAGAGTTTGAATTTACGGCAAAAGATTTAGAGGACATCCGGTCTATGTGGAATTACTGTAGAAATAATCCGGAACTTTATCCTGGAATGGAAGATGAGTCAATTCGTTTTTCTATTCAAGCCAATGTAGATAAATTTTTAGGCTATTTGGGGCAGTGGGGATCAGACCAAAGTCTGTTTAGGAAATCATCCTCCTTCGCCTGATATGGTTTAATTTAGGTTTAATTATTTAGTCCAGTTTTATTCTTTTAGAAGAAGCTGGACTATTTTTTTGCCCTAAAATCCTTTCTTTTTTATAACCACTAGATTGTTGTATTCTTTTGATTTCAAATAAATTATTCTTAAATTAAGACTAAAGTTTGAATGTTATGGAAAAACAAAAATTATTATTGGAAATTACAGGATATATTGTAAAGGAGGAAGTTGTAAAGGATTTGAATAATTTTGATTTTGGTGATGTAGCGGTGTATGAAGTTGAGGAGTATTACCCTGGATATTATAGGGGCTTGGTCTTCGACGAAAAACCCAATTTTATATATATTAAAACATTAGAGACCTATAGTTATGAAACGATCAAAAGAATTGAGCGGGAATTGAAAAGAACGCTTAGTTTTTCTTTTGACATGGCCTTTGCCAGTTTAGTTATATTTAATGAAGAAACGCCATGTATACGTGTCAAATACCTAAATTCATTTGAGGACTGCAAGACTTTAATTAATGGGTTGAAAAAGACAGAATTAAAATTGGCTAAACTTGAAAGAACTTTCCATGATAAGGCTATTATAAAAACAGACAAGGTGTTTTTGCTTGAGCAAGTAGACGGTGGGGTATTTATGGACATGGAAGAGAAAGAAAATGGTTATATCGTACTACCTAAACATTTAAGTTGGAAAGAATTTGAGAAATTAAGTCTCACCATAAAATACAATTGGGATGGGCAAAGTTTTGATGCCGCTCAAGGTATATTTAAACGGCATGAAGGTATTCAAGATGTTGCTAGGATTTATACCAAAGAAAATAATTTAGACTTTATGCAGGAGGTTTTTAGGGCTTATCAAAAAAAATAAATAAACGATTTGTTTAGTAGACAGAAAAGGGGGGTAGTACGCAGTATGCTTCCCTTTTTGCTTTAAGTTATTTTAGTAATTCTGGATATTTCTTTTTGAATTTATTTAATCTAGGAAGTGAAACTGCCTGTATATACCCATGGGATGGATTTCTGGCTTCGAAATCCTGGTGATAGTCTTCTGCCTTGTAAAAAGTATCAAAAGCCTTTATTTCAGTTGTAATTGATCCTAAAAAGGATTTGTTCTCTTCTAAGTAGCTAATCCTATTAAGAATTGTATTTTTCTCATTTTCGGTTGAAAAGAATGCAATAGATCGATACTGAGGTCCGTGATCTGGACCTTGGCTGTTAAGCGTCGTAGGATCGTGCGATGCAAAAAACACCTCTACGAGCGTTTCGTAGGAGATGATTGTAGGGGCATAGTAAACTACAACTGCTTCAGCATGTTTAAGCTGCCCCATGCTAACTTCTTTATAGGTTGGATTTTCCTTAATTCCACCTGCATAACCAGAATATACTTCTTTTACACCCTTTAGTGATTCGAAGATGGCCTCTACACACCAAAAACATCCGCTTGCAAAATAGGCTGTTTGGTATTCAGATAATCTGCTGTCAACCTGTGGATGTTGACTAGGGCTAGACTGGCATGATTGGCTGATTAATAGAATTGCAATAAGTATTGTTTTAATTGCTTTCATAAAGTCTTGGTGTTTAGTGTTTGTTTACTATTAACGAGGTGCTTCATACAATCTAGGGAATCCATTTTTGGTTAAGATAAATTGCCAAACTTGCAAACTTCTGGATCGAAAAGCTCCGGAACAGGAAAGCAAATAGTATTTCCACATTCTATAAAATTGATGGTCGTATTTGTCTTTTAATTGGTGCCAATTGGCCTGAAAATTATTGAACCAGGCAAGAAGCGTTAGATCGTAATGTGGTCCCAGGTGATGGAGGTCTTCCAAAACGAAATTGTTTTCAAAAGCTGTACTTAATTGAGATAGGGAAGGTATCACAGCATTTGGAAATATATATTTATTGATCCAAGGGTCAATTTGTTTTTTATGAATATTTCCTCCAATGGTGTGCAATACAAAAACTCCTTCTGGTTTTAAGATCTCGTTTACCTTTTTGAAAAACCGCTGATAATTTTTATAGCCCACATGTTCTAACATCCCAATACTGACAATTTTGTCATAACTCCCGGTAAGATCTCTATAATCTTGCTTTAGGATCTTAATAACGGGATCTTTACAAAAGGATTGTGCATAGCTATATTGATTTTCGGACAAAGTGATTCCCGTAACTTCACATTTGTAGCGTTCTACTGCAAATTTCGCAAATCCTCCCCAGCCACAGCCTATGTCCAAGACTTTGTCGCCTTGTTGGAGATTTAATTTTCTACAGATGAGGTCCAATTTTAATTCCTGTGCAATGGAGAGATCCTCTGTATTTTTGAAGTAGGCACAAGAGTATTGAAGGTATGGGTCGAGAAATTGCATATATAAGTCATTCCCTAAATCGTAATGTCTGGAGATGGCAGTGCTCGCTTTGGATTTGGATTGTAAGTTGAAAAGGTAAGCCTTAATAAAAAGCCAAACTTCTGGTAATTTTAGATTGAGTTGGAGGTCTTGTCTATGCCGAAGGATTTTGCAAATGGTTTGATCCAATTTGTTAGAATCCCACCAACCCTGCATATAGGTTTCCCCCATAGCCAAGGAGCCTTGGGAGAATACTTTTTGGTAAAATCTGTTGTCGTTAATTTTTATATCCCAATCTCTATTGCCATTTATTTGGATGTCTGATTTTAGTAGTAAATCAGTTATTTTATCCTTGGCTAACATATAATAAATATAAGTCTTTTTATAACTTATTCCTAATCAGTTGATTGGGTAGGTTTTTTTGAATTGCTATTACCTTGTGAGATCTGTGATTATTTTTTGGTGGTCTGGATACGCTTGGATGAGTTGATCCCTGTCAGCCAATTCAAAATCCGCAAAATCGAAGCCTGGTGATACGGTACAGCCAACTAGGCTATATTCGTTTTCATTCCGTAAGCTAGATCCAAACCAGCATCCTGCTGGAACCGTAAATTGAGGTGCCTCACCATTGTCAAAATTTTTACCCAGGTGAAAACATTCATAGTCTCCAGTTGGATGTATTATATGAACCATTAAGGTTCCTCCTTCGTAATGGTGCCATGTTTCATCTTGTTGGATTCTGTGGAAGGCAGAAAAGTGGCTGGAGCTAAGTAGAAAATAGATAGCCGTACAATAGTTCCGATCTCCGGAAAAATTGGATGGTAATGCTTCTTTTGCAATACTTCCAGAACTCCTATAGGTTTCTTTATAAAATCCACCTTCGGGATGAGGTATTAATGCAAGTCTTTCAACAATCTCACGTACTTTTCGTTCCATTTCAGAAATTATTGGTCTTGAAATTCAATTTTATTCAACATCAATCCAGAGGATGGAGCGATGGTTTCCATTCTGCCTATTTCTGGTGAATTTAGAGCTTTCCTTATGTCTTCTAGTTGAATATTTCCTTTACCCAATTCAAATAAATGTCCCATCATTAGCCGTACTTGATAGCGCAGGAATCCACTGGATTGTACCTTGAAGAGATACGATTTTTCTGGGAAGAAATTTGCAGTATACAGGTCGTTTGCTACAATTTCACTCAGAATCATTTCTCGTTCAAACATGGTTTTGTCGCTGGGTTTGCAGCAATAGCTTTTGAAATTATGCTGGCCTTGGAAAAGTTTGGCGCCTTCTTGCATTAATTCAATATCCAAGTGTTGAGGGATATTTACCATAAAAGGGGAGCAGAAGGGGTGCGTTTTTTCTCCATTAGAAAAGAGATAGATATACTCTTTGATTTTGGAGTGTTGAATGATGTTGAACTTATTATCTACTTCTTTAACACTTAAAGCACGGATGTCAGGAGGGAAATTACCATTCAGTTTGACCAATAATTCTTCCAGGTTCTGTGGTTCATAAATGAACAATTCAAAGGCAAATTGAGTTGCAGATACCATTCTATCTGTTCTTCCAGAAGCTAAAATTTTGAAATCTTCATGGCCCAAGCTAAATAATAAGGATTTTTCAACCATGTGCTGGAGTGTTTTCCCATTGGTTTGCTTTTGCCAACCACTGAAACGGTAGCCTAAAAATTGAATCTCAAAAAGGTAATAATATCTTTTTCTTCTCATTTATGCTGGCTTGTATCCCTTTTTTAAAGTAAAGCTTGTGGTCAATCCAACAGAAAAGTTTCGAGGTAGGGTATGTACCCCAAAGATGGCTCTAGAATGTTGTCCCTTTTTTTCTAGAAGTTCTACAAATAGATCGGAAGCACCATTTACAACTTTTGGTGAATCGTCCCAATCTCCTTCTGCTTGGAAATAGGCATCTATATGATTAAGTCCTTCAATGTTTTCCAATCCAATTTTAGCCTCTACTTGAGCTATAACATTTAGCGCACAAAGTTGCATGGCGTTATAACCATCTTCTGTGTTGAATTCTTTTCCCAATCTTCCCTGGTATAAAAAGGTTTCATCTTGTATTGGGAATTGAATGGCGATATAGGCTATATTTCCTCTGATGTTTACAGATAGGTATGATCCACCAGGCGTTGAAGGTTTTGGTAAGGACAAGCCTTTTAGAGCTAATTTTTCTTGAAGGGGCATAGTTGGGTTTTGATTTAGGCTAAAGTAAAGAATTATTGATGGAGATTATCCTTCTGTGGATAACTTAGCGCAAAAAAAAAAGCCCTACCAACTGGTAGGGCTTTTTAAAGCTATAGCCTTATAGTTTTACAATTCTTTCGGTTAGGATTTCTTTGGATCCTGAATGAATCTTTAGAAAGTATTCTCCAGTGGTCAATGGAGCCATAGAAAATACCAATTCATTTTGGCCCGCTTTTACTTCTTTATCATAAATGACATGAACCAGTTTACCTTGTACATTGAATATGCTTACTGTGATATCCTTCTTTTCTGTCATCTGGAACTGAATAGCTACCTGATCCGTAAAGGGATTTGGATAGGGTTTTGAAGCAGCAGTAGATGCTATAATTTCAGCGTGATAGATTCTAGTGAGTATACAACCCGTAGCATCAGAAAATTCTAATGTTACAGAATCGCCAGCACACATGGATGGAGAAAGTACAGTAGTATTTGTAGGGTCTTCTTTCCAAGAATATGAATATGGAGCAATCCCACCACTTACAGCAATTGTTATTGTTTGCTGACAAAGCCCAGAAGAATTTGACCTTACACCAGAAATAGCGATATCATTGTCTGGGCTGATGATCTCATTACACCATCCAGTATTCTTATTATTCTCTGTACCATAATAACCAAAGGAGTACACTTTATTCCCTTCATTGTATTTACGTTGTAAACCGAAATAGTCACCCCATCTTTCATAGCCGTTTCCATAGGTTCCCGAAGATGAATTTGCAAAACGATCTACATAGCCATCTCCCTCTTTCATCGTGATGATTTCAGAATAGGTTTTATCATTTCCATAGTATACACAGGAAATTCCTGGGTAGTCAGTAGGAGAGGTGTGGTTGAAGGCTATAATCGTTTCTATATCGCAATCTTCTTTCCCAGTCCATGCAATATTTGGATATCCAAAGTCTCTTATATTACTGGCGATAAAGTTAGCCGTAATTTCAGGGGCATCAAGATTTTCTATCGTACCGTGGTAGATACTAGAAAGGCCGGTTGCTGGATTCATACTGTTGGATACGAATTGGATTTGATCATTGATTTTAATGGCGGCCAATACACGTGCATCATTCGTTTGTAATCCACTACTGGCATCCGTTGTATCTGTATCTTCCTGTCTTCCATTTGGAGGGACTCCATATTTCAAATCAGAAATACCTAGATTGATATTTAAAGTTGGATCACCTTCAGATAGATTACCTGTAATGTCCATTACGAAAATGGTATCGTTGGTGATGTCAAAATTTCTGTTTGATAACATATATTGCTTGTCTGCAACACCATCGGCACCACGAACTATGTGTAAGTTTCTGATATATTCATCATCGTACTTGATGTCTGAATATAACTTTGTGTTTAAATCATCAGTCGTGCTGTATCCAGTAGATCGTTCTATTTGCCAAACGATAGACCCATCGAATCCAATTTGCCAAGGTTCACCAGGGACAATTAGATTTCCAGATAGAAATAGATCCTCTCCTGAAATAGCCAATGCAGGGAAGTCTGTCCATCTGTTGTTGTCAAGTGGATTGCCGGGTAATTCATATACATTCCATGGATCATCTGGATCATTGGTTGTAGAAAAACAAACAATGATTTGATTGTTGCTGGGTGCATTATCCTTTAAGAATACTAGAATGAATCGATCGTATTCTTCATCGTAAATCAGTTTAGGATCAAAATAGTTTGGACTTGTTAATTCTGTCCAACCAGCCATAGATTTAAGACTAATTCTTTCTTGTTCTAGTGCAGTAGTATCTGTGTTTAGGTTGTAGGCATATACAAAGCTGTTCATAGCTGTAAGTACTATTCCTTCATTGGATACTGCAAGTGTATTGTCATTTGGTCTACCTCCGTATAATTGAATTAGATCTCCTGAAACAGCAGACCGTTTTGTAAGTCCAAATTCTTTTCCAAGACTAGGGTTACTTGCTTGGGCTTTTTTCATAGCGGCAGGCGCATTGGTCTTGATTGGAAAACGTTTTCTGGCTAATTCCTTTTTATGCGTGATATAGGCTTTCATAGAATTTCCTCCTGGAGTTGGAGCTTCTAGGTTATATACTGCTGCATCGAAAGTAGGGGAGACCTGTTTGGGGTGTACAGTTGTCTTTTGTTGGATGCTGTACTTCTTTGTTTGATAAGAAGTATGGTCCTGAGCAATTAGACTAAAATTTAATCCAACCAAACAGCATAGAGATAGTAGGTGTTTCACAAATGGCTATTTTGAATTTTCAAACCCAAAGTTACTAATTATTTTACCATTTGTCAGGCAATCTTATTGTACAGATAACCATTGATTTGTTGAATTTATAATCTGCTGCAGCATTCTGGAGATTATTGAGGGCTATTTGGTATATTGGTCCTTAGAATTATGACACGTAGTATTGAACTAAATAATTAATGTATAATTGCCCTTTGAACATGAAAAAATTAATTGCTCTTTTTACCCTATTCTCGCTTTGTTCCCAAGTGGATGCTCAGACCTTTCAAGAGGAAGTTTTGGCTTTTCAAGAAGATTTAAATGCACACTATAAAAGTAAAGAAGATACTCCTTTGGACAAGAAGGCTAGAAGGAAATTTAAAGGGCATCAGTTTTTCCCAATGAATGAGAAGTTCAGGGTAGAAGCGAGGTTTGTACGCGCAGATTCTTCTGTATCTTTTAAGATGAAGACCAGTACTACTCGATTGCCGATGTATGAAATTTATGGTCAGGTACATTTTGAAATTGATGGTAAAAGCTATTCATTAAATGTATACCAAAGCCATACACTTAGAACAATGGAGGAGCATGAAAACAGCTTGTTTTTACCGTTTACTGATGCTACCAATGGACTCACTTCTTATGGAGGAGGTCGCTATTTAGATTTGGAAATTCCTGCCGGAGATACCATGCTTATAGATTTCAATTTGGCATACAATCCATATTGTGCCTATAGTTATAGATTCTCCTGTCCCATACCTCCTAAAGAAAATGATTTGAATGTTAAGATTCTGGCTGGTATTAAGTTGGCCCATTAATAATAGTTATCCTCATTGATTTACAATGGGGATTTTTTTTGGAATTATAATTGATATTCAAAGTGTAATATAAATAGCTGTTTTTGTATCTTAAATTTTTATTTATCTCTATGCAATATAAAATACACATTCCAGCCCCTTGTCATGAGAGTTGGGATAAAATGAGTCCAACTGAGAAAGGCAGATTTTGTACACTTTGTGAAAAGGAAGTACAGGATTTTACTACAATGACTGAATCTCAAATTTTACTTAGCCTTAAAGGTAAAGATGCGGTTTGTGGTAGATTGACTTCAAAACAGTTGCAAAAAACACCTTTTTTACGCGAAAGAAGCTGGTCCGTAAACTGGGGTTTGGCAATTGGCTTGAGTGCTTTTTTGTTAGTTTCATTTCCTATTTATGGGCAGTCGAATTTGGACAGTAATAGGTTAACAATTGTCCATGAGATAGGAGAAGTTGAAACAGTATCAAATGGGCAAGAATATAGTTTGATATTTAAAGGGACTGTCCTAGATGATGAAGAGGATCCTTTACCATTTACAAATGTTATTATCAAGAAATGCGAAGGAGGAAACTGGATAAACTTGAAAGGTACTACGACGGATTTAGATGGGAATTTCCTTTTGTTCTTAGATGTAGATTTAAAAAGTGAAAAGCTGAAAATAGAAATTTCCTATGTAGGCTATGAAGAGGTTGAAATGCCTTTGGATTTCGAAAATAGAGAGATACAGGTTGTTATGAAGGAGGATGAAAATGTACTACCCGTTATTGGATTGATGGATGTTCGACCAATGAATGAAGATATGACTAAAGGAGCTATATATTACCGAGAAGGTAATGGTTTTAGACGCTCTAAATACTAATTTGATAAGTTATGGAAACCAGAAGAAAAATATATAGGAGCTTGGTTTTAGGACTTTTTGTTTTGTTTTTTCAGTGCTTCCATTTATTGGGGAAATCAATTATAAATTTTCCTAAAAGTAGTCCGCAATTTCATCTTATTGAACAAGTAGAAAATGAGAAAGATAGTATCGAAATTACTGGGATAGTTTTAGATAAATATAAGGAAACGCATCCTTTTGATCTTATTGTTTTACAAGCCTTTCAAGGTGGTGATTGGATCGATGTACAAATAGTCGAATTGGATTTTGAGGGTGCCTTTAAAGAGCTTATTCCTCCTGCATTGGAAATGAATGATCTGCGTATTACCTTTTCTTATATTGGTAATAAAAGTTATATTTTACTCCTTGATAATACCATGGAGAAGCTTACTATTATTTTGGAAATGGATAACGATGTATTGGATAGAATTGGTTTGGTAGATGTTTATATGGAGGAAAAGAAGACCTATAAGGCATTTAGGGCAGAATTTGCTATATCTACTTTGAGTACGTCTTATTTGAGTATAATGAATATAATGGATTTTAGGAGTGGTGCTACCTATCGTAGAGATGGTAACGATTTTATTCTGGAACAACACTAATTTTTAATTCATGCAATATAAAATACACATTCCAGCCCCTTGTCATGAAAGTTGGGCTAATATGAGTCCAACTGAAAAAGGTCGTTTTTGTACCTCTTGTAAGAAAGAGGTTACAGATTTTACCGCTATGACAGAATCTCAAATTTACCTTTACGTAAAAGGTAAAGATGCTGTTTGTGGTAGAGTGACTTCAAAACAGTTGCAAAAAACACCTGTTTTACGCGAAACAAGTTGGTCTGTTAATTGGGCCATGGCTATTGGATTGAATGCTATTCTTTTGGTTTCTGTACCGATCTACGGTCAGTCAACTACTGTTGACAATCAACAAACGATTATTCAGATGGTCGACCAGGTTGAGGTTGGAAATGAAATTCAAAATGATAGTCTTATGCTTCAAGGATTCGTTATGGATGAGCTAGGGGATCCCCTTCCATTTGTCAATATTATTCTTCAGGTTTATTCATATGGATCATGGAGTACAATTAGAGGTACTACAACGGACTTAGATGGCAATTACACAATGAAAGAATTGGAGGGGCTGGAAGCGGATACCCTGCAATTGGAAATTTCAAATATTGGTTTTGAGACGAAAATTGTTGCTGTTAGTCCTGACTTTATGGAAATACAATTAATAGAAGGTGGTGAGGGACCCTATTTATTAGGGGATGTACAAATACTTATAGAACGCCCAGATTTTAAGGGAAGTATTTTTACAAGAGATGGTAATGATTTTATTCAAGAGCAACACTAATTTTTAATTCATGCAATATAAAATAGACATTCCAGCCCCATGTCATGAAAGTTGGGCTAATATGAGTCCAACTGAGAAGGGACGATTTTGTAATAGTTGTGAAAAGGAGGTACAGGATTTTACTAGAATGACTGAAGCACAAATAATTCTTGCCTTAAAAAGGGAAAAGCATGTTTGTGGTAGGTTGACATCAAAACAATTGGAAAAACCTTGGATTGTGCCAGAAAAAAAATGGCAAGTAAACTGGGGGTTGGCAATTGGATTGAGTGCTATGCTTTTGGTGTCTTATCCGATTTTGGCCCATGAAAACTTACAAGAAACAAGGATTGAATTGGTGAAAGAAAATGAAAAAACTGTTGATACTTCTGATCAATTAAATGATTCTCTAATCTTCGAAGGTGTGGTATATAGTGAGGAAAAGGAACCATTACCATTTGTGAATGTTATGGTGAAATCTGATGGTATAATTGTCAGAGGAACTACTACTGATATGGATGGGAAATTTAGTGTTAAAATTGCGTGTGATAGTAAGGATGGAAAACTGGATATTGAATTTTCATATATCGGATTTGGAAATATGACTTTGCAAAATATTGAAAAAAGCAACTCTGATTTAGTAGTTATTATGGAAGAGAATTCTACAATAATTGGTTCAATTATTATACTTAGTGAAGACCCTATTATATATAAAACCCATAAGGAAGATGTTTATATCCGAGAGGGCAATGATTTCATAAAACAATAGGTCTTTACCATTCCTTATTTCTACCCGAAATAGGCATGTTATCGTTTAAAAATTAGAATAATTCTAAAGGAACTATTTCTTCATTATAAATAGCGAATGTTTTATTGAAATTTTATAGCTTGCTTATCTTGATAAATAAAATACCGTAAAAAATGAAAAACAAACACCTTTTCCTACTTTCGTCTTTATTAAGTCTTCCATCCCTTGCTCAGGTTGAAAAAATTGAATGGATAAATTCTGGAGAGATTCTAGAATCTGCCATTGAGCTTGAGAATAGTGATGCCGATACGGATGAAATTTTGGATCTGTATGCTAAAATCCCTAATAACGATACTAACTTTTTCTTGATGCAAACTAGGATGACTACAAGTCTTCTAGATATGGAGCGCTATGAAGATATGATAGCAGAGTGTTGGAGAGGGATAGAGGCTGAAAGTGAATATACTTATTTATTGTACAATAGAATAGGTTTGGCGCATTTCAGAAATGGTGATATTGATAAAGCTATTGAGGTATTAAAAGGAGCTATAGCGATATACCCAGATTATCATTTGTACTATTATAATATTGGAATATTCTTGGAGAAACAAGATAAATACCAAGAGGCTATTGCCTATTATAAGGAGACCATAAATGTGAGTCCAAAATTTCCAGCAGCTCATCTAAGGTTGGGTATTCTTGCAATGGAAGAAGGTAAGTATACCGAGGCATTATTGGCTTGCAATACTTATCTATTGTTTGAACAAGTAGGAGAAGAGGCCAATTATATTTTAAGGCTGATGGATAAAATGGTAAGTCAGGCTCCTGATTTATCCAATAAGAGAAATTTAAAATTCTCGGATGAAGGAGACAATTTCGAAGATATAGAGTTGATTCTTCAAAATAGAGTTGCTTTGAGTAAAAAGTACAAGGTAAAGCCAAAATATAATTTACCTGTTCATAAGCAGAGTCATGTTTTATTTGAAAAATTGGAATATGACGCATCGGATAAAGGTTTCTTTATGCAGACCTATGTTCCAATGTATAAGAAATTATTCGAGAAAGGCTACTTCCAAGGTTTTGCACATGGTATAATCCAATCAAGTGAATCTGACAAGCATAAAAAAGGAGTTCAAAAGAATATTCCAGCCATTAAAGAATTTTACACTTGGTTTTTTGAAGAAATTGAGACTACTTGGCAAATGGTTGATATTGATTTGGGCGATGGGGTAAAAAGTTATAAACGATGGTACGATAGTGAGCAAAAATTGGAGGCCATTGGTAATGAGAAATCGGTTGATGGAACTAGAAAATTACGCTATTTATGGGATGATATGAAGTTATTGTCCGAAGGAGAAATAGACGATGAGGATAATAGAATTGGTGTCTGGAACTGGTACCATAAAAATGGAAGACTAAATCAGTATAGAGATTATTTGGATGGTAAACCAAATGGGCCATCGAATATTTACTATGACAATGGAAATTTAAAAGATTCATCCATCTATGTAAATGGAGTTCTTCAAGGGGAGTCCATTGAATATTATGAAAATGGTGCGGTGAGTGTTACATCCAATCTATTGGATGGGAAACTGGACGGAGAGGCGATCTATTATCACCCGGTAGGGGGAATGAGTTATAAGGTTTTTTATACGGCCGGAAAACTAAATGGTAGTTATACTCAATACCATGAGAATGGAACGATTGCTAGTGAGCGTAATTTTATTGATGGAAAACTGGATGGAAGCTATAAAACCTATAACACCGAAGGGACTTTAGTCTATGAGTCTAACTATATAGAAGGGGATATGGAAGGTCCTTGGAAACGGTATTATGCCAATGGTGAATTGCATAAAACGGGTGTATCCAAAGAAGGTAATCCAATAGGCGAATTTTTTGAGTACTATCAAGGAGGTATTATCTCGGAGAAATATAGTATGGATGAAAAAGGGAAAATTACAGGGACAACCCTTTCCTATAATCGTGAAGGCCTTTTATCTGAAGAGATGGAATACTTAAAAGGAAATTTAAATGCTTACAAACAATTTGATAAAAGCGGTGGAATAATTGCAGAAGGAAAGTTGAAGCGTGGTAAATTGAAATTTGAATCCTATAGAGTAGATGGTTCCAAAAGATCGGATGGTCAGTATGTTAAAAAAGATCGTACAGGTATATGGAACTTCTACGATAATTATGGCGTTTTGAGTTCTAAAGAGAACTATGCTAAAGGGACCATTGAAGGTGAAAAAGAAGTCTATTTCGCGGACGGTAGTTTATTTAAGAAGATGAAATATGCAGATGGCCAAATAGAGGGGTATTATGAAGAGTATTACAATACTGGTCAATTAGAACAACACGGTCATTATAAAGCTGGTGAATTGGATGGTGTTTGGGAAGGCTATTATTTAAATGGAGCCCGAGAGTACAGGTATTTCTATATGAATGGAGAGCGCCATGGAGACCAATACAATTATGCTGTAGATGGAAAGTTAGCAACTGTTGAATCCTTCGAAAGAGGAAGTTATTTAAACAGTGCATATTTTGATACCCTAGGGAATGAATATGCAAGCTTAGGGTTGGATTATGGTACTGGTGAGATAGATAATAAGCATATGTATTTTGATGCCAAAGTATCACATCAATCCTTTTTGAATGGGTATAGAAATGGCCCAGCTGTTTGGTATCATCACAATGGGAATGTACGTATCCAAGCGAGTTATACGAAAGATAGAAGAACCGGAGACTGGATTTGGTATGATGAAAATGGTTTAGTGAAAACTAGAGGGAGTTATACCAATGGGGATAAGCATGGTAAATGGGAGAATTTCTTTTCCGATGACACTAAATTAAGAAGTGTTGAGTTTTATGAATATGGAGTCTTGCAAGGTGCATCTAAAAGGTTCGATAAAGAAACCGGTAAAGTAACCTTTGAACGGTTCTATATAGATGGTAATAAGAATGGTCCTGCTCCTTTGAATTCTAAGAACGGTACACTGAAATATACACGTCATTATGAATTCGGAACATTGGTAGCTTATTCAGCACTGAATGAAGCAGGAGAATTGATCAAAGAAGAACCATTGACTGGTGGAACAGGAAGCATTAATGCTTTTTACCCTAATGGGAAACCTTCTATGGAAGTTCATTATTTGGAGGGGGTATTACACGGTAAATATGTTGAATATTTCGAAAATGGAAATATAGAAGATGATACTCAGATGTATTATGGTGACAACCACGGCTTAGCAAAGTACTATTATGAAAATGGCCAAATGAAATCCTTCTATACCTATATTCATGGCTTTTTACAAGGTGAATACAAACGCTACCATAGCAACGGAAACCTTAAGGAAGAAGGTATATATTTGAATCATGAGAAAAATGGTATCATAAAAAAATATGACGAGTCTGGTATGTTAATAAGAACAGAGGAGTATTTCAATGAGTCATTAATTAAGGTAAACTAATATATGAAGTATATACTGAGTATTGTACTTTTCGCTATATCCATACTATCCTTCGCCCAACCGGCGGAGGATTTATTGGCATTCAAGGATAAGTATCCTGAAAGTTATTCAGTATATACGGAGTATGCGGATATCTATACTATAGATATAGTAGATGGAGCTGTAGATATAGTTAAAACACACAAGGAGGAAACCATCTATTTGCATGAATACAGGGCCAAATTTGCTAAGGGTGTTTTGGCCTATTCCAGCTTTGATGAGGTATTGGATTATAGTGGTTATTCATTGATTCCAACTAAAAAGAGGTATAAGAAAATAAAGGTTAAGGAATTCAAAGAAAAGGACCTCATGGGAGGTGCAATTTTCTATGATGATTATAAGCAAATCAGCTGCACCTTTCCAAACATGAAGGAGGGAGGTAAGAGTTATTGGGAGTATACCAAGCGTATGAAGACGCCTAAATTATTAGGCTCATTTTACTTTGCTAGTGGTGACCCTATTGAACATGGCGTATGCGAAGTTAAGGTGCATCAAGATATCGATTTAGACTATCAATTGTTTAATACAGATAGTTTGAATGTTGACTTTAGCCAAGAGAAAGAAGGAAAATACAATATCCTTAGATGGACTGTAAAAGAGGTAAAACCGATAGACAATGAATCCAGCAGTTTAGGTTATCACCATGTGCTGCCACACGTTGCCTTTAGAATAAAGAATTATATATATAAAGGGGAAAAGATTCCGGTATTGGAAAACCTGGACGGATTACACGCTTGGTACAGAGAATTTATTGAAGATATAGTACCTTCAAAAGAAGATGTATTACAGCCTATAGTTGATTCATTGTTGGCTAATGAAGAAGATGAACTTGCAAAGGTGAAGATCTTATTTTATTGGGTTCAGGACAATATCAAGTATATCGCTTTTGAGGATGGTATGAGAGGTTTTATCCCAGAGTCTGCCTCCAAGGTATGTGAAGCAAGATATGGGGATTGTAAAGGGAAGTCGAATATACTGGTAGAAATGATGAGGTTGGCTGATATAAAAGGCTATTATACTTGGATTGGAACTAGAGATTTACCGTATCGATATGAAGAAACACCATCTCCAATTGTGGATAATCATATGATAGCAACCTATATAAATGATGGTGACTATTATTTCCTAGACGGTACAGCTGAAAATTTGCCTTTCGGGTTTCCTACGGGATTCATTCAGGGGAAAGAGGCACTAATCAGTTTGGATTCTGCCAATTATATAGTGAAGGAGGTACCTGTAGTTGCCAGTGAAAAGAACCAATACAATAGTACCATTACCTTATCTATGGAAGGCGATAAATTAATAGGACATGCAGAAATGCGGATAAGTGGCTATTATAAAATAATGCATTATACTCCCGCTTTGAAAGGATTGTCTGGAGATGATTTGAAAGAAAGGATTGAGCGCATGTTTCAAATAGGGAACAATAAATTTGATCTGATTGATTTTTCAGTAAAAGATGTTGAAGAGAAAGATAGCCCATTGCTGGTAACGGTAAATTTTACAATAGAAGATTATTTATATAAAAATGAAAATGAGTTTTATTTAAATATGAACCTATCTAAGGTCTTTGCACAAGATAGAATTAAGGATGACCGCAAATACAGTATAGAGGAAGATTTTGAAGGGATTTATGCTAGTAAAATTATTTTTAACCTTCCAGAAGGAGCCTCAGTGGATTACCTTCCCGAGGATAGTAATTTTGAGCATGCACTTTTCAATTATGGAATTACGTATGAAGTGGACAGTGTGACCAATCAAATTATTTGTGATAAGAAATATGAAACCAATCATATAGTGCTTGAAAAGGAGCAGTTTGAGGATTGGAATACTATGATAAAGAAATTAAAAAATGCCTACAATGAATCTATCTTATTTAAGACAAAATAAAGCTTCACTTTTGCTGTGTGTACTGTCCTTGATACTAAGTCAATTTGGATTTTCACAGGAGTATGAATACGCGGATTATACTTGGGATTCTATTCCCGAAAGCGTTGAGTTGACGGCTGAGGAATTACAGAAATCTACCATTACCTTACAAGAGGAAAGTGCAATAGAATATGCCTATAACGACTATGATAATTTAGTAGCTTATAAGTTTTATCACCGAATGAGGCAGGTGAATTCGGATGAAGGGATAGAGATGAATAATAGGATCTATATTCCGACATCAAACACGACTGTTTTTGAACAACTTAAAGCTAGGGTTATTAGAGATGGGAAGGTGATAAGTGTTTTAGGAGAAGAGGATGTTATCACAGCTAAGGATGAGGATTCTGGAACCAACTATGAGTATTTCGCATTAGAAGGATTGGAAAAAGGAAGTATTATTGAATTCTACTACATCATTAAATACAATCCATCCTATACAGGGAGAAATATAAAAGTTCAATCTGATGAAATTAAGAAGGAGTATTTATTGAAGCTGATAAGTCCAGCTGCCCTAGGATTTGCCTATAAATGTTACGGTGGATTGGAAGAAATGGAAGTGGATACTACGTTGGAAAACAAGCATGTGTTTGTTTTAGATCTAAAGGATATTCCAGCATTGGAAGATGATGAAACAATGTCTGCATATGCAACCAATCTTAAACAATTGATTTTTAAATTGGATGAGAATTTCAATACCAACTATAAGGGGATTATATCTTTTGGACCAGTGGCTTCTAATACCTATGAAAGTGTATATGTTAAGGATAAATCAGACAAAAAGATCATTACCAAAATTCTTAAAGGCATAGAAGGATTAAATGATGAAATGCCCTTGGAATTGCAAATCCTTCATATCGAAAACTATCTAAAGCAAGCATACACCATTATAGATTATAATGATGATAGGCTGAAGCAATTGCCCTTTATTTACGAGAATAAAAGCTGCAGTGATTTTGGGATGACGCGTTTGCTGGCTAATATTTTTGATAGGTTGGATATCAAACATGAATTGGTAATTGGTTGTGATAGGTATGAATATAAGTTTGATCCAGATTTTGAGGTCTATAACTTTTTAGGAGAATACCTTATTCATTTTCCTGATGTCAAAAAATTTATTGAGCCTGGAAGTCAATTCGGGCGCTTAGGATTTATCAATCAAAAACTAATGCATAACAATGCTTTATTTATTAAAACAATAGAGATTGGAGATGTGAAAACTGCGGTTGGGAAAGTGAAATTTATTGACGCTATTGCTTCTGAATACAATAAAGATAATTTGAATATCGATATTGAATTGGACATTGAAAATGCTGAAACGAAGATTATGGTAACCAGAGAATTATTTGGTTATAATGCCATAAATTATCAACCTTTCTATGATTTAATGAAAGAAGAAGGGCAAAAGGAATTGAACGAATCATTGATCCATTTTGTATCCAATAAGCCAGACATTCAGGATGTAGCTATTCAAAATACAGGATTCGACAATGTTGGTTTGAAACCACTTTTGGTAAACGGAACAGTTGTAACAGCGCAATTTGTTGAAAAGGCTGGGCCGAAATATGTATTAAAAATTGGACAGATGATAGGTCCACAAATGGAAATGTATCAAGAGGATACCCGTGAACAACCTATCATGAATCATTTCAACAGGGAATACCATCGTATAATCAACTTTACAATCCCAGATGGTTATTTGGCCACTAACCTTGATAAACTGGTGCTCAATGTAACGGATAAGGATAAAGAACCTCAAGCTGGTTTTGTTTCTAGTTATACCGTTCAGGATGGCGTTCTTTCTATTGATATTGTAGAGTATTATCACCAGATTGAATATCCTGCTTCAGATTACGATAGATTCAGAGCGGTTATCAATGCAGCGGCTGATTTTAATAAGGCTGTGCTATACCTTGAAAAAGAATAAATAAAACCTACTTTACAATACCTGTGCAGTCTTAGTTTTCTAGGGCTGCATTTTTTTTAAAATACGATATTACGCATGTAATTGAGAGAAGTAAATAGCTCTATATGGACCTTAATTTATTTATATGAACAAGTATAAAAGTTTTGGAATTCTCTGTTTGCTAATGGTTCAGTTTTTTCTTCAGGCCCAAGATAAATTGGAAATAAAAGGATTGAAAATCTTTGGAGACTTCAGGTATAGAATAGAACAAGATTGGGACAGTAGAAAGGCTAACGGGAGTTTTCGGGAGGATAGAACGAGAATGCGTTATAGAGCTCGTCTAGGCTTTCGATATCAATATAAAGATGTCGGATTGGTTGGAATGCAATTGCGTACAGGCATCCCAGGGAAACAACAGGATCCTCAGCTTACTGTAGGTGATAAGGCCAATGGCCAAGGGACAGTGCCAGTTGGACTGGATAAATTTTATTTTCAAACCAATTTCTGGGGATTTGAAACCTGGATGGGGAAAAATTCATTTCCTTTTGAGAAACAGAACGATTTGTTCTGGAGTAATAATGTATGCCCTGAAGGTATTTTTTTAAAAAGACCAATCTCTACTAATGAAGACTATGTTCAAGATGTTGAACTTAGGATGGGGCATTTTATTATTGAGAATAATAATGATGCGCTCTCTGAAGATGGTTATTTCCAAGCTATTCAATTTTCTGGGAATTTGTTGGATAAACGGTTGAGGTTATTTCCTTCTTTGTATTATTTCAAGAATCTTCCAAATATTCCAGATGGTGCAAAGGTCTTTTATATGGAATATTCAATTTTCCATTTAGGGGCAAAGTATGTTATCTCAAAAGCTGATAAGCTTAGTTTTCAAGCAGATTTTTATAGGAATTTAACGACTTATTCAGATCAGAATTTTATGGCAGAGGGCTATAAAAATGGTCGTACTGGAACAAGTTTGGCCTTAAAATATGGTGATCTAATGGAGAAAGGAGACTTTACCATAAAGTGTGTTTTCACCTATATGGAGAAGTATGCAGCAGTAGATTTCTTGGCTCAAAATGATTGGGGAAGATGGGATTATGGTTCTGATGGTTCTCCAGATGGGAGGCTTACCAATTTTAGAGGTGTAGAATTGATGGCAGGCTATGCAATAGATGAAAAGCTTTTGTTGAAATTGAGAATGTTTAGAATAAAGCAATTGGTTGCAATTGATGGCGAGCAAGAGACAGGATCTAGGCTTCGTTTAGATTTGGACTTTAAGTTTTAGGCTATTAATTGAATGAAAAAAAAGTGGCAACCTTAATGGGTTGCCGCTTTTTTTTGTCAATGAGATAAATAAATCATCAATGTAATAATTGTCTCATTTTAACTATAAGATTTATTGTACCTTAATGTTCAGTAAGAGTATTTAAACTAATGATTCAAAGTATCTGGGCATAGTCAGATACTATTACTGTTGTATAGGCGTTGAAAAGTAAAGCGATTAGTATGATTTCAAAAAAATATATCATCACCCTTCTTTTGATGTTGGGAATATTCACAGGCCATGCTCAAGAATGGATGACAGATATTGAGGAAGCCAAAAAGGAAGCATCCACATTGGATAGAAATATTGTATTGGTATTTCAAGGATCTGACTGGTGTGCCCCCTGTATGAAGTTGGAGAAGGAGATTTGGTTGTCTGAAGCATTCATTACTTATTCTAAAGAAAACTTTGTATTACTAAAGGCAGATTTTCCAAAAAAGAGGAACAATCAACTTGATCCAGTACAACAAGAAAAGAACGGTCTGTTGGCTGAAAGGTACAATACAGATGGTTATTTCCCATTGGTTGTGGTCTTGAATGCTAAAGGTGAAGTTCTTGGGAAGACAGGTTACGAAAAAGTTAGCCCAACGGATTATATTAAAACTCTCAGTTCATTCTAATATGAAAAGAATCCTACTAGGTGTAGTGTTTTTAGCTGGCGTTCTTTCAACAATAGCAGCAGGGACTTTGTATAAAAGGACCTTACTGCTGATGGGGTCTGATTTTGAAATCACAGTGATGGCCGATAATTCCGATTTAGGCGAAGGTTATATTGATATGGCTGTGATGGAAATTCAAAGGATTGAGCAATTAATATCTTCCTGGGATCCAAATTCACAAACCTCAGCTATCAATAAAAATGCTGGTATTCAACCCGTAAAAGTCGATGTCGAGCTTTTTAAGTTAATTGAAAGAGCTAAATTAATTTCTATTCTTAGCGATGGGGCATTTGATATCAGTTATGCTTCAATGGATAGAATTTGGAAATTTGATGGCAGTATGGTCTCCATGCCTAGTGTAGATGTTGTAAAGGCATCTATTCAGAAAGTGGGATATGAAAAGATACAATTGGATAGTGAAAATCAAACCGTATTTCTATCTCAACAGGGTATGAAGATAGGATTTGGAGGTATCGGAAAAGGATATGCTGCAGATAAGGCTAAAGAATTATTGAAAAGGATAGGGGTGAAAGCTGGAATTATCAATGCTTCTGGAGATATGAGTACTTGGGGGACTGGAGAAGATGGAGCGGTTTGGAAAATTGCCATTACCAATCCTAAAGATAAAGATAAAGCCTTCGGTATGTTGAGTATAACTGATAAGGCCGTTGTAACCTCTGGAGATTATGAAAAATTTGTATCCTTTAACGGTACGCGTTATAGCCATATCATAAATCCTAAAACAGGCTATCCTTGTCAAGGAATTATTAGTGTTACGGTACTTGCTCCAAAAGCAGAGATGGCAGATGCTTTGGCAACCTCCATTTTTGTGATGGGTATTGAGGTGGGATTGGATAGGATCAATCAAATTCCACAGGTAGAATGTATTATTATTGATGCGCAGGGAAATGTTCATCAATCCAACAATATTGAAATACAACCTTTATGAAGGCAAAAATAGTAATGATAGGCTTCCTTCTTTATACGCTAAGTTCTTGCGTTGCAGTGAAGGAATATGAAAAAATGAATCTCAATGATCCAGACATGGCATTGTCTTCCAATAGTGAGGATAGGTTTGAAACCAATTTTCAGGCCTACCGGGAAGGTGCTTCTGGAGGCGCAGGTGGTAAATCAGGTGGTGGTTGTGGATGTAATTAAGCCCAGATTATGAAAGGATATATTATACAAATAGGAATATTTCTATGTACACTTACTACAGCCTATGCTCAAGTAGATTCTGTGAAAGTGTTCAAGAAGAGAGTTCTGGAAAATAAAGAATTGGATTTCCTTATCAGCTATTATAGCCAAGATGGGGACAATGCTTCTGTGACAGGAGGTGTTGGATCAGAAGAATTAACGGATCTTACACCAACTTTTATTTTGGCTATTCCCCTAAATGAAGATGATGTATTAACCATTGATGCAGCTTTATCTACCTATAGTTCCGCCTCTTCAAGTAATTTGAATCCTTTTGATTCAAAGGATGGGCCTAGCCCTTGGGTGGCCTCCTCTGGAGCCTCAAAACAGGACAGTTGGACTAGTCTGAGTATTGACTATAGCCATAGTTCAGACGATAGGAATAAGATTTGGTCGGGGCATATTAGTTTCTCAAATGAATATGATTATACCTCTGTTGGGCTTGGTGCAGGTATGGCACGCTTGTACAATAAAAAGAATACTGAAATTAGCCTGAAAGGAAATATCTTTATCGATTCCTGGAATTCTCAGTTACCAGTAGAATTGCGTAGCTATCAAGGTGATATTGTTGATTTGAACACAGGGTATTTTCAAAATGTATCCATCTTAAATCAGGATGGTCAGGAGATCGATAAAAATGGTGCTGCCGTTTGGTCGCCACATTCCAATCCCTTGCAAGATGATGAATCTAGGAATAGTTATTCCTTGTCTATTTCTTTTGCTCAAATCATTAATAAAAGAGCTCAATTTTCAATATTTGCTGATGTTGTTCAACAAACTGGTTGGTTATCTAATCCGATGCAACGTGTGTACTTTAAAGATCGAGACAACTACTATGTAGGAGATGCAGCTGATATTCCAAATTATACCAATGAAAGTAATACAGGAGTGTTTCATCTAGCGGATGATATAGAGAGATTACCAGATTCAAGACTAAAGATTCCTATTGGGGGAAGGTTCAATTATTATTTTAATGAGAACATGGTCTTGAGAACCTATTATAGATTTTATACCGATGATTGGGGAATAAATTCAAATACCCTAAGTGTAGAACTACCTTATAAGTTGACCGATAAATATACGGTGGTGCCTGGTATTCGTTACTATACGCAGACTGAGGCTGATTATTTTGCAGGCTATGAGGAGCATATTTCCACAAATGATTACTATTCCTCAGATTATGATTTATCTGCCTTTAATTCTACACAGTATAGTATAGGATTGAAATACAAAGATATTTTTACTAAGTTCCACATTGGAAAACTAAATTTGAAAAATTTGAATCTTAAGTATAGCTTTTACGAAAGGGATTCAGGTTTAGTGGCTAATATTGTAACAATAGGTTGTAAGTTTATCATTGAATAGAAACACCGTCTTTAGAAAAAAAAGTCTTTGAATTGAATTCAAAGACTTTTTTTTGTTATTATTGATTTCAATTATTAGCAAGTGTTATAAATCACAATTGTTTATCTCAAAATAATTCACCTTTTTTATATAGCAATGGCTTAATGAACGCATTTAGGTGGATTTACGGATTGTCTATTATAAGCTATCACAGGTACTTTTCTTTGGTCTTGGTTTGGTAAGTTAAGGATCTTTCCCGTTAGGTATTTTATATGGTACTAGAAGCAGGGATTCCTATACTTCCTTAATTTAACAGAAGGGAATAATATTTTTAAAGCTAAATATGCAAAATGTGGCACTGTAAATGTTGATATATTAAATCAAATAAAGACTAAATATTGGACTACCTAAAAACGGTTATGAAAGATAATGGATAGTGCTAAAACACATATAATGCTTCTTTTTTTACCTATGTTTTTTGCGAATGTAATGCATATGGTAATTGTTAAGAAAAACTGGTTTTCACCATTGGCGATTCCAATATCGGTACAGCATTTTGGAAGCAGCAAGACTTGGAGAGGATTTGTTGTATTAGGGATTTTGAGTGCCATAGTTAGTTATTTTAGCAATCATTATTTTGGTCCTTTTTACTTTTTAGATAGTCAGGCCTTATGGGTAGGAGCCGGATTAGGGATTACCTATATGTGTTTTGAACTTCCGAATTCCTTTATCAAAAGAAGATTGGGTATCAAAAATGGAGCCCAGTCTATGCGCTTTAAGTACTTTCAAGCATTTGTAGATAAGTCCGATTCTCTCATAGGTATATTATTGTACTATAAGATAGTTACTCAAATACCATTTAGTAGTGTAGCTATATTGTATTTGGTATCCCTCTCCATCCATATAACAGTTTCATATACATTAGTGATGATCAAGGTTAAAAAATCCTTTTAAATCCATTTTAGAAACGAATCAGAAGGGGTCAAAAGTTGCAGTTTTAGGTCAATTAATAGGCTTTGGAGTGGTTGTTCTAGATGGTTTTGTGATTGGATACAAGTTGATTGAATATAAAAGATAACTTTTGTTTTTAATATTTTAATTCTCGAAGAGAAATCTATTCGATTTAATCCTTTGATAAAAGGAGATTATGTATATTCGGAGCAATCTAATATAACATTATAATTCTCCTTTTAATGAAAATAATTTATACCAAAATTATAGGTCTATTCGTTTCGTTCCTTTTAATATTTACTTCATCCAGTTTGGCATTAACGCCAAATTCCTTTTCCAAAGATTCTGAAGATGTACTAATTCTAGCCGAAGAAAATACCATTGAAATATTGGGAAAGGCAATTCTCTCCATGCACGTTTATATTAGCAAAAAAGTAACGTATAAAATTAATAATACTGCCGGTATAGAGAAAGTGAATAAGCTCGTTTTACCAGAAACTTTTGATCCTAGCTATATTAGTCATCATGCTAAAGCAAGGAAACACACCTATGCATTTTCTAGCCTAAAATGTGAATTTATTAAAGGAACTATTACACGTACTAATGGAGAGGTAGTAGTTGCTGAGATTTCATCAACCATTGAGCCTGTTGAAATGTTGGTAGTAGAAAATATGCTATATGGTAATTTTGAAAAATTGCATTATCAGATAGACAACCTTCAAGCGGGGGATGTGGTGAGTTTAGAATATAAATATAATTTTCCCTATCGCGAAAACGTGTTTAGAATGTTTTCATTTCGTGTCTTCTTCCACAATGATATCTATAAAGAAAAGTATTCTTTAACAGTAAGACATAACCCAAAATTAGATTTTGAATTAACCACCGAAAATAAGGCTGATATTGACAGTTCATCATTGGCTGGTAAAGTGAAAGAATATCGATGGGAGGAAGAGAAATTGATGGGGTGTATTTCAGAGCAGGGGAGTCATCCGTATAGAACCTTACCCCATATTGTTTTTTCCCCAAAGCCGGTTGAATTTTTATATACCCTACCAAATTCTGTGAATCAGGAATTTATTCCTTTTTATGCATTGTACGCTAGGTTAAGGGAAAAAAGACATATTAAAACGGCAAATTCCATTTTACAAGGAGTGAATACCAGGCAGCTAACACAAATCTATAGATTTGTTAAAAATGAAACCTTGGATATTCAAGATGATAGCCTTGGAATTTATAAGCTCCAAAAAATTAATAATACCATTACGGATAACTTTACTTTTCAGGATGATATAAAATATTTCAAGGGCTATGATATGAAAGATGCAAAAATGGGGGATAATATTACTAAAATGAACCTTAGAGATATTAGCCGCTATGAACTGTATTCAGCATTGATTTTAAAACTTGATCTTAGTTATTTTACAACTTATCTATGTGATAATCGCGTGGGTCAAATAAGTAATAATTATTTCTTCCCTATGTATGAAAGTGATTATCTATTGGCTTCGGTGATGAAGGATAATACGATCCATTATATATATCCTAAAAAATCTAGTTTTGGTTATTATTTAGATGAAATCCCCTTTTATTATGAGAATGCTGTGGGTAGGTTGGTTCATTTGAATGACTATAATGATAGGTTAAAACCAATAAGTACGGATGAAAGGTTAGTAAAATTACCAACTTCAAATCTGAAAAATAATGTACGTAAAAGTAATGTTCAAGTTCAAATTAATTTAGATAGTCTATCCATAGATTTTGATGCTAGTATCCGTTTAATGGGACAATTTTCTACACTTACCAGAGGAGTATACCAGTACAATGAATTGGATGAAACAATTAATGATTGTTACCATCAGAAGTTATGGGATATCAATGACAGTATTTTGGTTAAAAATAAAAAGGTAGAGGTGAAGAAAAAGGTCTTCCCATATACTACGAATGTGAAGGCTAGTTATTCTTCAAATGACCTTTTGATTAGTACAGATAGCAGCTATACCTTAGACCTATCAAATTGGTTTAATCATATATATTATAAAGACTTTAGCGCTGTTAATCGCCAATTGGATTTCTATACTGATTTTACAGGAAAAGATGCTATTTCCTATGCTATAGAGTTTGATAAAGACATTGAACTAATAGGGGAGTATCAAAATTTTACGATTAACAATGAATTTGGGGCTTATAGCTTTATGATTCAGCAAGTGAAACCTAATACCATTAAGGTAGCTAGTTTTTTCACTGTTAAGAATGGAACACTAGGAAAAGATCAGGTTCAGGCAGTAGAACACATCTATACGAAAATCCAAGAATTGGAAAAATTTAAACTGAATTTCAAACTGCTTTAAGGAATCTAAAAAGAAGACTATAGGAAAGTATGGTTCTTGGCTTCACTTAGCCTTGTTGCGGTTGTTTCTTGTGTATTTGTTTGATTTATATAGGGATGCTAATAGCGCTTTTGTTTTTTTAATTATAAAAATACCATTCTGATTTATTTTTTATTCATAAATTGGATTGCTTTTAAGCTTTAAAAACTCTCAATACTATTTCATTTCATGTTAATTTTCAATCGATTTCTATCTTTTATATTTTTAAGTCTAATTTCAACTCAAATTTTTGCGCAAGGCATTGAACTTGGTTGGGTAAACACCATAGGTGGTACACTCACAGATCATGGTCAATCTGTAGCTACGGATTTTGATGGGAATGTCTATATCACCGGAGATTTTGAAGGGACTGTGGATTTTCATCCTGGTACTCCTGTTGTAAATCTTACCGCTGTAGGATTACAAGATGTTTTCATTCAAAAATTTGATGCCAATGGTGAATTTGTTTGGGCACAATCCATAGGAGGTATAGGTGGCGAAAGTGGTCATTATATACATCTGGATAATGCCGGGAATGTATATGTAACAGGTAATTTTCAATATACCATTGATTTCGATCCTAGTGAAGCAGAATTTTTACTTTCTAGTAATGGTGGTTTTGATGTCTTTATATTCAAACTCGATACTAATGGCCAATTTATTTGGGCCAAATCGCTAGGGGGTAGTGGGTTTGATTTTTCAACTTCCATTATTTCCGACTCCTCAAAAAACATTTATTTAACGGGTACTTTTGGTGGCGGTGTGGATTTTGACCCAGGTTCCAGTGTCAGTATGGAGTATAGTCAAGGAGTCAGCGATATTTTTGTTTTGAAGTTAGATTCATTGGGAGACTATGATTGGGCTAAAACAATGGGAGGTTCAGGCCCCTCCACTTCTAAGGGCTTAACCATCGATATGGTAAGCTCAGGAGACTTGTTTATAACGGGTAATTATAGTAATACGGTAGATTTTGATCCAGGTGTTGGCGTTTTTAATATGACATCAGAAGGAGCAGCCGATATATTTGTTATGAAATTGGATAGTGATGGAGAATTGATTTGGGTAAATTCTTATGGGGATGGCCTGAATGATTTTGGTATTTCATTGTGTACAGATTTTAGTAATAATATTTATGTTACCGGTAATTTCTTTGGTACTATTGATTTTGATGCAGGTCCAGGTCAGTATAATTTGACTGCAGATGAGGTTGATGTGTACGTAATGAAAATGAATAGTAACGGTGGTCTTATTTGGGCAAAATCCTTTGGTTCCCCAAGTTGGGATTTTGTACATGATATCTCCGTAAGCAATACCAATTCTGTATATCTAACAGGTGAATTTCAGGGTGTCGTAGATTTCGATCTTAGTGATTCTACTTTTAATGTAGCTTCAGATTATGTGGATATTTATCTTCTTAAATTGAGTAGTTTAGGAGAATTTGAATGGGTAAATACCTATGGTGAAGAAGGAAGAGACGGAGGGCAATCTATATGGTTTGATGATTGGGGAGATCTATTAATCACAGGTTATTTTGAGGATAGTACAGACTTCGATCCTAGTTTTGATGAAGAATACAAGGTTTCCAATGGAGAAGAGGATATTTTTATTGAGAAGATTAAGATCTGTCCACTTGACTTGAGTACTGTGGTTATGAATTTTAGCGTAGAAACAGCTGAGATAGATGCGGAATATCAATGGTATGATTGTGGGAATGGTTTTACGGCAATTATAGGTGAGGATGAGCAAATTTATTACCCTATTTCAGATGGGCAATATGCCGTAGAGGTGTCTAAAGATGGTTGTATTGGAATTTCAGAATGTATTAGTTTCAATAGTATTGGGGTGGAGGAAATTACTGCTTTTAAACAGCTCAAAATTTTTCCAAATCCAAGTACTGGAATGGTTAATATCAATTTAGGTGAGGTCAAGGAATTGAATATTTCCGTGTATACAATTACTGGGCAGGAGATTCTGTCATTTGAAAATATCCTCGGGCCGAGCTATTCATTTGATTTGGCCACTACGGCAGGCATCTACTTTATTGAAATTGAAATTGAAGGAGAAGTTAAATTCTATAAGTTAGTTGTAGAATAAAGAGGAAAATTGATTTTATTAATTAATAATGCCTCTTTATTTCGCTCAAGCCGCTGGGCTCTTTCTTTTTTCATTCGATAAAAAAGTAAGCAATCCCGGACGTCCGGGAGCCAAAATAAGGATCGCCCTTTGGGACATTCATTTCGTTACTGCAGGCTACTTTTCTTTTCCTTTCAGTCAAAGAAACGCCATTTCGTTCCTACATTCGTTCAATCTTAATTTTGACTATTTAGAAATTCAAACCAGTAAAACTATATCGACATTTTCTTATAATTAAAAAGAAGTCTTGTCCCGGATGTCCAGGATTGGTTCATTTTGTATCAAGGCAAAAGAATAGAAGGTTTCCACTTAAGTGAAGTTGCAAGAAGAATGAGTAAGTAGATGAATGATTAATCTGTAATAGTATAAGTTAAGGTAACTGTAGAATTAACATCCTCCACATTTAAATCTGCGAAATCTCCAACAAATTTTAGTATGTATTTCAGTTTATGCCCTTTTTTCCAGCCGTTTCCTGTATAGGCTGATCCTATACCTGTTATAATATTTGTAGGTATAACACTTGGGAAAATCAAACCTTCTGTAGCACCTAAGGTTCCATCTCCGTTATTATTGGCGGCAAATGTTTTTAACTTAAGTTGAAGGCCATCTACGTCTGGAATGTTATCTGCAGAAACGCTTATGTTTCTTTGATTTCCAGAGCTAGCAATAATTGAGGTATAGTTCAACCATAATGAAGCGTTTCTCTTTAGTACTTTTAGTACCTTTCCAGCTTCAAGGTCATCAGCATTCACTGCCAAATTGATATCTTCTATTCCATTCTTTCCTTCAATGTCTAGAATAGCTATTTCAGGAATACTTACAGCAACAGAATGACCTTCTCCAGCACTATTTTGTGCGGTAGCTCCCTTAAATCCTATAAGGGTGATTAAAGCCATAAGTTGAATAATCCTTTTCATATTGTATGCCTTGCTTATAATTATTGTACAAGAGTACTATCTAATGCCTGATAACGAATGAGCTTATCGTTGAACGGTAGAAAGGTGTAGTTGAGTTGTATTTTTAGACATGTTACAGGAGTGTTGTTAAAATTCATGAAGTAATTTTTTGGTACATATCTTAGCTGTAAAAATTGATTGTGCTTTTATTGATAAACAACTTATTAACAGTACAACTTCAGCTCATTCAAGTTTTGTTGTCTTTGTTCGGCATTATATGTACATAAATTAGTAGAATGCTCTCTTGAATACCATGCTTTTTAATAAATTCGCAGTCTTAAAGAAAAGTAATATGATTTCGGTAGATGCAATTAGTGTAGAGTTTAGTGGACAAGCTTTGTTTAGTGATGTTTCCTTTTCCATCAATGAAAATGATAAAATTGCCTTAATGGGTAAGAATGGTGCTGGAAAGTCTACCATGATGAAAATTATTGCAGGAGTCCAAACGGCTACACGTGGACATGTCCGTTGCCCAGAAGATGTGGTAATAGCCTACTTGCCACAGCATTTATTGACCGATGATAATTGCACTGTATTTGAAGAAACGGCTAAAGCCTTTGGCCATATTTTCGAAATGCGTACGGAGATCGATGCCTTAAATAAGGAACTGGAAACGCGAACAGATTATGAATCTGAAGCCTATATGAAAATTATAGAGCGTGTATCTGAGCTTGGAGAGATATTCTATTCTATAGAGGAAGTGAATTATGACGCCGAAGTAGAAAAGGCCTTAATTGGACTTGGTTTTAAACGTACGGATTTCACAAGAGCTACCAGTGAGTTTAGTGGAGGATGGAGAATGCGAATTGAATTGGCAAAAATATTACTGCAAAAGCCAGATTTAATTTTATTAGATGAGCCAACCAACCATATTGATATTGAATCTGTAATTTGGCTAGAGGATTTTTTAACCAATAAGGCAAAGGCAGTTATTGTTATTTCTCACGATAAAGCCTTTATCGACAATATTACCAATAGAACTATAGAGGTTACCATGGGTAAAATCTATGATTATAAAGCGAACTATTCGCACTATCTGCAATTGAGAGCGGAGCGTATGTCTCATCAAATTAAGGCTTTTAAGGAACAGCAAAAATTTATTGCTGATAATACGGCATTCATTGAACGATTTAAAGGAACTTTTTCTAAAACCAATCAGGTTAGTTCCCGTGAAAGAATGTTGGAGAAGTTGGAAATTATTGAGGTGGATGAGGTGGATAACTCAGCGCTAAAATTGAAATTTCCGCCCGCACCACGTTCTGGTGATTACCCTGTAGAAGCATCCAACTTATGTAAGCGTTATGAAGAACATGTGGTCTTCAAGGATGCCAACCTCAGTATTGCTAGAGGACAAAAAGTTTCCTTTGTAGGAAGAAATGGTGAAGGGAAATCTACTATGATAAAAGCTATCATGGGGGAAATTGATTTTGAAGGTAAATGTGGACTAGGGCACAACGCCAAGGTTGGCTATTTTGCCCAAAATCAAGCTTCACTTTTGGATCCAGATCTGACTGTTTTTCAAACAGTGGATGAGGTAGCAAAAGGGGATATCCGTACACAAATAAAAAATATCCTTGGTGGATTTATGTTTAGTGGTGAAACCATAGATAAGAAGGTAAACATGCTATCTGGTGGTGAGAAGACAAGATTGGCCATGGTAAAGTTATTATTAGAGCCTGTCAATGTGCTTATTCTAGATGAACCCACCAATCACTTAGACCTTAAATCTAAGGAGGTCCTAAAGAATGCTTTATTAGCCTTTGATGGAACCCTAATTTTGGTCTCTCACGATAGGGATTTCTTACAAGGATTGGCAGAAAAAGTTTTTGAGTTTAAAGACCAACGTGTAATTGAACACTTCGAAACGATAGATGCATTCCTAGAAAGAAATAGAATCGCTAGTATTAAAGAAATCGATTTGAAGAGTTAAGTACTGAATCTATCAATAAAAATATAAAGCCTTTTCTTTTAAGTGTATAGCTTAAAGGGGAAAGGCTTTTTTTTGTTGCATTTATTAACAGAAAAACTATATTTGGTTAAAATTGATATAAATATGAAATTTAATAGATTATTCAAGGTCCTAATTTTACTTATTTTCAGTCCACTATTTTCATTAAATGCCCAAACTGTTTGGAATACTCCAGCTGGTAATATAAACTATTTAGCTAATGATGGAGGAGCCATAACAATTTTTGATCAAGAGATTTCAAAAGTAGACAGAGCTGGGGATACACTGTGGACCAATTATATTGATACAAGCTACCAATTCACTGTGTGGAATATGGAAGAAGATACACTTACTGGAGATTTGTATCTAGGAGGGAATTCCATTCCAGAATTTGATCAATTTAGTGATGATGGTGCAGTACTAAAGTTGAATGCATGTGGTGAAGAACAATGGTTTAAAGTGTATGATTATCCGGGCTTTATGGGTACTAGTGTAAAGGATATGATAATTAAAGATGGTAGACTGATGCTTCTCCAGTATTCAGTCTTTGACGATTATGGAATGCAAAGAGTGACGTTAAGTAGTTTGGATTCAGTGGGTAATGAAGTATGGAAAGAAAAATATTTTCATACTACTGAATATGAATATGGAATTATTTGTGATAATTATGAGGTGGAATTTATCCCTTGTCTAGATGGCGGATATCTAATGACTGGCGTGAAGTCAACAGCATCATACCCAGATACCATTGGACAGTCTGGTTATAATAGTTTTCATACCTATCTGGTAAAAGTGGATAGTCTGGGGCAATTAATATGGGATAATGTATTGAATTGGGAAGCGGATACTTTAGGGCAGTCAGATGAAAGCTACAAGGCAGGTTCTTCAATTCAGTTTGCAGATGGGTCTTTTCTTATCTGTAATGGAAGCCGAAATGGAGATGATATAGGAACTGTATTCAAAATCTCAAATACAGGTACTTTAGAATCTGTACAGACAATTTACCAAGATACTGTCAACGTATATGCTCAACTCCAAAATTTGAACCTTAAACTCCTTAATGATAGCATTGCAGTTTTAATATCTAATATAGCATATACTGCTTCACCAGAAATAATGATAATCCAATTTGATACTTTGGGTAATATAGTTGATTCAACAATGAATCTAGGAACTGATGGGTCCAATACAGGTCCTTTAGAACTTGCAACTAATAATAGAATGTTACTTGGAGGGATCGATTCTAATAATGTGAATATTGTGTATAAGGTAAATGTGGAGGATTATAGTTTTGAAAATCACGTAGTGAATGATACCAACAATTACGATCCATTTTGTGTTGATGGTATAGTGGTTCCCTTGAGTTTGGAAGAAGAAATGGAGAATGTATCGAGTAGTGCTCTATTTGAAATAGTGCCAAATCCAGCAAAAAACTTTATACAATTGAAAGTAGATATGGCTACAGAAAGTCAACTTACTATTTTTGATATTTCAGGGAATGAAATTTTAAACCAGGATTTGGAGTTTGGAATGACTTCCTATCAATTGGATGTTTCTAGATTGTTAACGGGGCTCTATATTGTAGAATTAAGAGGTAAAGGTAAAGTTGTACATAGAGAAAAATTACTGATTCAATAATTTTAATCTACTACTTTAGGGGGAATCTTTTAGCGCTAAGTCAAGTGGATTGCATTCCCTTATTTATTTGTTGATTCAAGGATGAAGGTGCTTTTAAATACTGTTGCCTTCATCACTGGTTTTAAAAGTATCTTATCTAAAAGATCATTTTTTTGTGTCCCAAATGCTTAAATTCTGTGGCGGTAAGCTCCAAATATTTTCTTCGGATTTTTTTCTTCCTTTGAGATAGGTTTTTTTAGGGAATTGCCAACAAAAAAATAGACCAGGCCATCCAAAGAGAAAGGACTTAATGGTTATTTTCCGTTTGATATAGACACTGTTTACTACTTTATTTCCTTTTTTGATTTCAACTTGACGTTTGCCAGGTATTCCATTTCGTTTAATTTCTACCTGTTCAGTTCCTTTTTTGATTCCATTAATATATATGTCATTTTTTGGGTCTGTTTGGATGAGCGCTACACCGCAACTGGAAAAGGAAATAGCAATCAATAGACAACTAGTGAATAGTGCTAATTTCTTCATTCTTAAAAATTTGCAGTCAAACTAAATCTTAGACCACTGATAACTTCATTGTTCACTTCGTAAAGTGTAATGGTAGGTGATACCGTAGCCCTTAATTGTACCGAAGACAACCTATTCAGTATTACGCCAAAATGACCTTCAAGTTCTAGACCTGAATTATCCAATTCTATCGTTTCTTCATCGATTTCTATATCCAAGGTGGTCCCACTATAAATCATACCAGCACCTGCAAATAGAGACCTGTCATTTTCGGTAAAAGGCACAAGAATGTTCATTCCTATTCCAGAGGTTGTTATATCATCACCAAAATAGAATCGAACCATTAGGTCCAAGATAAAATCCCTAGAGTCAAAGCTGTTGGAAATGGCAAATCCAGACATTCCTTTATGCTTGATACTGCTAGCAAATGAGGTTCCACCCCCGAGTGTAATTCCGGTAGAATTGGTGGCGTTTCGCTTTTTGAGTTCATTGGACTCATGCTGAGTGACCGTGTAAATATCACCAGATTGTAGGGCTGCTTCTTTTGATACAATGGCATTTGCAAGCAATTGTATTACTAGGTCTAAATCTTCCAATTCATCAGCCTTCATCATATCCGACCAGATTTTTTCTCCGCCATTGGTTTCGTACATTTTCATATTGACTATGAGTAGATTGCCAATGGCACTCATATCTGCTAAGATATAATAGGTACAATTATTCTTTTGGGCGTTCGCTTTTGTTTGATCTAAGCTTTCTGTATATACCGTATTGCTGACTAATTTTTCTGGTAATATTACTTGGTAGGTGGTATCTGCATTTACGTAGGTTCTAAACAAGTTGGAAGTAACATATTGATACTTCTGGTGTACATTGATAGTTTCAAAACCAGGGAAGTAAACCAACTCTTGAGCTAGAGAGTTACATACCGTTGCTATAAACAATATACAGAGGGTAAAATTTTTCATTAGATATAAATTTTGATTGAATTGGATGTTTAAATATACGAGATTCTTTTTAATACAGTTGAATGAACAACAACAAAGAATTTCTCTGTTGCCTTGGAGGGTTTTTCCGTAGCACAATGCTGATTTTCAAATTGTGGCTTAAAATATAATTCATTTTATCTGCGTTCTATTGTTGTATCTCCTTGTAGCTTAGGTGTGTTCACTAGTTGGGTGTTTCTTTGGATATAACTTTTAGATCTCATAAAAAATGAAAAAAATAATAGAATTAATCTGTTCATTTATAGCAATGAGCCTGTTGGAATGTACTTCTTTTTCTGAAGTTAGCCTCCAAGGTTATACTTTGGAAGTAGAAGAAATTTTGAAACAATCGGAATTAATAGTACAACAATATACGGTTGATCCCACGAGGGATACTATCCTTTTTGGGAAAGAGGGAACCGTAGTGTCCATTCCACAAAATAGTTTTGAAGATAGTCAAGGACCCGTGAAAATTGAATTGATAGAAGCACTTAGTTTAAGTGATATTATTTTATTAAATGCCCAGACTGTTTCTAGGGGGGAGTTACTTCAAACTGATGGTGTAGTATATATCCAAGCAAGTTCAAATGGAATGCAAATAAATTTAAACGAAGGACAAACTATCGAAATTGAAATCCCAACCAGAGACTTAGATAAAGACATGCTTGCTTTTGTAGGTAATTATGATGATGCAGGAAAGATGGATTGGTCCGAAGGAAATACGCTGAAATTACCCAGTGAAGATTTTGTTGTTGAATTTAATACGGACCTCTTTTTTACGATACCTTTTGAATTATTCCCAAATAGGATGAAGTGCCAGAGAATGGATTCCATTGCGAATGTCTATCCAATTACTCCTGAGGGTATTTTTGCTCCTTTATCGGAATATTTAATGGGGAATCCTAAACGGAAAATGTATAAAAGAATACTTGCATTATTTGAGGATGGATCATTGATAGATACCTATATCCAAACAGAGCAGTTTGCTAATAGATTGGGGGCTTTGGATGGTCATTATTGGATTAGGTATAGACAACCTGATGGAATTAATAGTGGTTATAAGTTTATAGAGAATAAATATGAAAAGGTACAATTGAAAATTCTAAATATTTATATAGATAATATTGACAAACCGCTTTATTACAGTGATTCTTTAGTCATAAATGAAATAACCAATTACAAAAGAAACATCCTAGTTGATAGTGCTCGGCAGCATTATGAAAAATTTGCGAGGTATTTTGAAAGCTTTAAGGCGGAAGGGCTTCATTTTCCAATTAAGATTAATGATCGGGGAATAGATTTAAGTTTAACCAATGCCTATCAGTTATTACTACAATCAGGAGAGTCAAGAAACAGTGCTAGAAAAACCTTGGAATTATTCCATTGTCGGGAGCGAATAATAGCAAGTTTGAAGATAAAAAAAGCATCAGAAAGAAAAAGTATTGTATCCTTAACGCAGAAAGAAAAGGAAAAAGAAGAAGCCTTCAAGGTAGCATATTACTTGATTGAGGTCAATCAATTGGGCTGGATAAATGTAGACAAATACTATAATTCACCTAATGCAGAAGAATTCAATTTATTGGCCTACTTTTCAGGTACAGAGGAATTAGATTTTTTCAATGTCAGTTTAGTGATCCCTAATCAAAATGCCTTTTTATCCGGATATAAATATGATAAAGGGCTCTATCGATTTTGTAAGGATGAAAAGTACTATTCAAAATTACCTATCGGTGAACCAGCCATTCTGATGGGGATTTCTTATAAGGATGGTAAACCTATAATGGGGTACAAGGAAATAATAATAGGGAAAAATAAATTGGAAAACTTATCAGCTGTTGAAATGGATTATGAAGCGTTCAAGATGAAGATGGATAAAGTGAATTGATTTTAGTTTTCAAATTTACGGACTAAATGGGGAATTATTACTTGTGTTAAAATGAACACTTGTAGAGTTATTTGATTGAATATTAATTATATTTAGCGCCGATTTTTATGGGTAAATATGGTCCTAAAGAATTCAATTATTATTTAATAACATAACCCTTTTAATATTTTCGACATATGTCGTATTGTAAAAAGTACCTTTCAATTTTCTCAGTTTTTCTTATTTCCACAAGTCTGTCGGCCCAAAATTTTGCGGATAAAACACCTATGTACCGACACTTAGGATACTCAACCAATGTAGAAGCTGGTGATATTAATGGAGATGGCTATCCCGACATTATAACTGGAAGTTGGTCACGGGATAAAATTTTCACAATGTTCAATGACGGTGATGGAAATTTCGAAACTGTAAACGAAATTATTGAGATTGATTCCCCAATAGCCAAATTGTTCGATTTTGACGCTGATGGGGATTTAGATATTTTAGCAATTTCCTATATGGATGATGATGTCTATTGGATAGAAAACAATGGAGATGGAACTTTCCTGCCAAATCAAATTCATGTCATTTATTCGAATTTACAAAACCCAACAGATGCAAGCTTCGCTGATATGAACGGGGATGGGGATATGGATCTTATTTTGCATCATACCTATTCTTCAGAAGTTCTAATTACTTATGGAGATGGTGAAGGAAATTTCAGTAGTGTTGTGAATTTTGACCCAGTTGGTGGGCTTAGGTCATTTGCAGTAGGTGACTTGGATGATGATGGAGATATCGATTTTTTATGTACTCAGAATAACCAAGTTTCTTGGTATGAGAATCTGAATAATACCGGTTTCGATACCATGGTTGTTATCAATAATAATATTGTAGAGAACTATATCACTCAAGTAGACCTTATGGACTTTGATGAAGATGGGGATGATGATATTATCTATGGCGCTTTGACCTATGTAAACGGATATCTTGGTCCTTCTGAACTAGGGATTATAGAAAGCAATGGTGATGGAACATTTGTAGATAGAATTGTTTTGGCAAATGATCAATGTAATTCTGGTGAAATTATTAGTCTGGATATGGACGGTGATGGTGATCTTGACTTTATCAGTACTAGCCAGATATATAATGAAATTTACTGGTACGAAAATCAGCAATGTTCAAATTTTGAAGAACATATTATCCCCAGTAATTTATCCGATTACACTTCTGTAGCATCGGCAGATTTTAATGGAGATGGAAAAATAGATTTCATTACGAATGGTAGAAATAGTACTTCAGCCATATTTATCAGTGAAGGCAATGGTAACTTTGATAGGACTATGTTGTCTAGGAATGGAGGTACAAATATTCCAGTGGCTTTACATTTAACAGATATGGATGCTGATGGAGATTTGGATATGGTATCCACTTCATTGGATTTGACAAATACATCCATATCTGAACAAAAAATTGCTTGGTATAAAAACGATGGAAAAAATACATTTGGTCATCAAAGGTTAATTTCAACCACTACAGATAGTGCAGTAGCTATCAGCAGTGCAGATTTTGACAATGATGGTGATATGGATATTGTGGCTGCTTGTGCTTCTGATAATAGTATTCTATTGTATAAACAGCAAGGAAATGCCAATTTTGGAACACCTATTACAATATCGTCTAATACAATAGATCCAACGGCTGTCTTTGCTGCTGATTTAAGTGGTGATGGTAATGCCGATATTTTGTCTGCATCGTATGAGGATCAAAAAATAGCATGGTATAAGAATGACGGAAATGGAGGTTTCGGAAATCAAAATGTCTTGACAACTAGCGCAGATGGCGCACAGGTAGTGCTGGCGGCAGATCTTGATAATGACTCAGATCTAGATGTTTTATACGCTTCTATAAACGATCATACAGTTGCTTGGTTTAAAAACAATGGTAATGATATGTTTTCAAATGAAAACTTCATTTCTAATCAAGATACGTATGTGAATAGTGTAGATGTTTTTGATGTTGAAATGGATGGTGATTTGGATATCATCACCTGTTCTGTCTTGAATGGTTATATTTTATGGTATGAGAACGATGGTGCAGGAAACTTTAGCACGGCAGATACTATAGCCGAGAATGGAGAATTTGGAATGGTGTCCCTTTACGATTTGGATGCTGATGGCGACAAGGATATCTTGGTAACAGACATATTTCAAAATGATATCCATTGGATTGAAAATACAGATTCAGGAACATTTTCGGGTCTTAAAACTATAGCAGATGATATTCCAGCACCTAAACATATTTTAGCTGTTGATGTAAATAATGATGGCGACTTGGATGTTGTTACTTCAGCCTTTAGTGGAGATGAAATCTATATTTCTGAAAACTTGTTACATTCACAAGAGATTGTGACATTTACGGTATGTGATAGTTTATTAAGTCCAGATGGTACTTCGTACTATACTAGTTCTGGAACTTATATCGATACATTTATAAATAGTTTCAATGGAGATAGTATCATCACAACCCAATTAGAAATATTGGATGCTGATACCCAAATATTGTCACATTATTTATGTTATGGTGATACTTTTTATATAGCAGATACCTCCTATATGGAAGCTGGATATTATAGTCATAACTACCTTAACGAATGTGGAAAGGATTCTATAGTTATATTGGATTTGACATTAAGTCATACAGATTCTATTGTTTTAGTTGATACAGTTTGTTCTAGTCAGTGCTTTAAAGTTGGAAATACCTATTATTCTGTAACGGGGGATTATATAGATACCTTGTATAATCAATGTGGATTTGACTCTATTGTATATAGTTCTGTGGTATTTCTTGAGTCAAGTGTGATTTCTATTACAGAAGGATTCTGTCAAGGTGATACTATCTTTATTGGTAATGAATATTTCACTACTTCAGGAGATTATGAGGTGGTATTAGAAAATATGATGGGCTGTGACTCAGTGGTATATTTGGAACTTACAGTAAGTAATGTGAACGCAAGCGTAAATGTTAATGGAACTAACTTATCAGCAATTTCCTTATCAGGGAACAGTTACCAATGGTTGGATTGTAATGATGACTTTTCGCCGATCCCTGGTGCGACCACTTCTTTTTATTCACCTACACAAAGTGGTTCATACGCTGTTAAAGTTTCACAAAGTGGTTGTATAAAAACATCAACCTGTAATGTAGTAAATATTGTAGGATTGGAGGAGTGGAATGTTTCCGCAATGACACTTAGTCCGAACCCTACAATGGATAAAATTGATATTCAGTTCAATAATAAGGTTGAAGAAGGAACACTTGTTGTTTCAGATCTAGTTGGAAGAAACTATATAAGTAAAACGATTCGTAATGAATCGCATTGCTCCATATCATTAGCGGAGCTTCCTGCTGGGGTTTATATGGTTTCTTGTTTTATTGATAATCAAAAAATCTTGGTAGATAAGGTTGTAAAGCAGTAAGATTATAGACCCAATTCAAAAGATCCCTCAGCTTTTAAAAGAGTTTTGAGGGATTTTTTTATACTTATTTTTGGCAGTTAAATAGGGGGTTGAAGTATATATTTCTTTTAGTAATTCTTTTGCAGTGAGTCTGTCGGGGTATTTTGAACATCAAAATTCAAGGAAGAAATAAGAAATTGAAATCCAAGGATTAAAGTAAGAACCGAGATCATTACGGTACCTGTTGATTTTAGAATTCCGGTGTTTATAGATTGATACCAATCAATAGATCCTTTCACACCACCAAAGGTTAATAGTATAGACCCAATTAGGAAATGGAAAGATCCCATATTAAAATCTCGAATAAAATAGAGATAAATGAATCTTTTGACCATTCTTTTAAAGTACCTATAAGGGAAGTTGAACAAGGTTTTTGTAACACTTAGGTTACTTTCTTCATCTTCATAAATAGGTTTTAAAGGAGTGTCCTTTACAACAGCTCTGATGAGTCCTAATCTGAAAAGCATATCACTTTCGAAAAAATAGTCGTTGGCTATTTTGTTGAGAGGCAATAGGGAAAGTGCATGGCGATGAATTGCAGTATAACCATTTGTAGGGTCCATCACATCCCAATAACCAGAAACTATTTTATTGATAAAGGAGAGTGCTGAATTTCCAATTAATCGGATTTTGGGCATTCCATTTATTAGTTCATTGACATAAAAAAAACGGTTTGCTTTTACATAGTCAGCCTCCTTTGCAAGGATAGGTTGTACAATTTGGTTTATTTTATTGGAGTCCATTTGTCCGTCCCCATCAATTTTCACCATAATATCTAAACCATCTTTTAGTGCTTGGGAATATCCTGTTTTTACAGCACCACCAACACCTTGATTTTTTTCATGAAATAAAACGTTGACTCTTTCGTCTTGACAATTTTGAACTACATACTTTCCACTTTCATTTGGGCATTTATCATCCACTACATATATTTTCGACACCTCAGGACCAATATCCTCAATGACTTGTAAGATGTGATTTTTCACTTTATAGGAAGGAATGATTACAGCTATTTTCATGTTTATGGTTTCAAACTGAATATAATATACAGCAAAAATTAGAATTAATAGGAAGCATTGGTCAAATTGATTATCAAATCAATTCATCCTTACAGAATGAATATTTTTTTGATAATTTGGGATATGCATTCTAATTCCTCTGGTAGATATAGAGATCCCATTCATAAATGGTTAAATTATCTAAACCAAAATTAGCATATTTTGGATAGTATTTGGATAGGCTATAACCGCCATTTTGGTCAGTGGCATTTTGCCAACTTTGGTAGCCCTCATTTGAAATGTTCTTCTCTATTAAGGTCACCAGCATCAATTCTGGTTGATGTTGCACTAGCCAGTCATTTTTTGAGTTTTGGTTTTCATAGACCTGTAAACTACATTCTGGTATACCCTCAAAAAAGGAAATATTGTATTTGTTTTTTGTCCATTGATGACTAACCAAATTAGGGTAGGCATAGCTGGGGGTGGTATTTACACCTATAGTTATAGAATCCTGGTTTTGGTATTTAGACAATAAAAATTGAGAAGCCAGTTCGCGTGTATTTTGATGATTGAAATAATCTACCACGGCATAACTATAGGTCCCAAGGCTTATGATCAAGGCTGAAATTAGGACCTTAGCAAGGCTTTTCTTCTTTTCATATAGATTTGCAATAAAGGAACCACCCAAAACTACCCAAGCCCAAGCAACTGGAGTAAGTCTAGAGCCCATCACTATATTTACAAAACTACTGATGATATAGAAGCATATCATCATCATCAAAATAGGGAAATATTTTTTATCGAACAGTGTTTTCTTTAGGCCCAAAAGTCCAAGGACTAAAAATAGAATACCTACTTGTAAAGCGGTTACCTTACCGAGGTTCAGTATGTTGGTGATAATAAAATCTAAATCAAACTTGAAGAAGTTTAAGGGACTAGCTTCAACTTCTAAAGGGTTCAGCGGCTCTTTTTTTGTTAAAAAATTAAGTAGGTAATAGGGGGATAGGATACAAAAGCTAAGTATGCTGATAAAGCCAGTTAGGCAAAGTGTTTTGAAGTTTTTCCAATTAAGTTTTCTATGTGCCAACCATGCCGAGACAATCATTACGGCAATTAAGACTCCAGACAGTTTTATGGCACAGCAAACACCCAAACTTACACCTGCCCAGTAGAGGTATTTGTCCTTATTCTGTTTAAACCATTTAAGTAGGAATAAAAAGGCGATGGCAAAGAGTAGTGGGACTACGGTGTTTTCTACTCCATAATTACCATTTATTAGAAAGGTAGGGCTGAAGGCTGCCCCTAAGGCTAAAAGTATAGCTAAAAATTTGCCTTTGAGTTCTTTTCCAACTAAGTAGGAAATTAGGACCAATAATAGGCCCGGAATCAATCCCCACATAATTCTTTGAAAGCGAATGATCGCTCCATAATTCGTTGGATTTGAGATCAAATTTATTTTCGATGAAGGCAATTCGTAGAGGCCGATTGTCTTACCTAAGACAAGGTTGAAGGCCGTATAATAGGTAGATAGGTGTGGATGTTGTTTTCCGATGTCAGGGTCTAAATCAAAGCTATTTAAATCTAAATTCGCACAATGAGCTAGGTACGTAGATTCATCGATATTATAGGAGAATCGGGAATTCCAATCTGAAGGCAATCCCCAATTGAGAATACTTATTCGTACTACAGTCGTCAATATTAAAATTAGCAATAGCGCTGATCGTCCTGAAAACATAATTTCATTTTGGTTAATTCTAAAGTACAATTAATTTATTACAATTAATTTTTGGTTTGGATAAGTAGACATAAATGTTCGTTGTGTAGTGTAGATAGAACGTCTACTGATTGAGGTATCTGTAGCTGTTTTTCCTTGTTCTGTTGATGGTGGCTACTCTTCGATATCAAAGTATAGACTAAACTTTAGTATATTCCCCTGAGTAATTCAGATTCCTACGAACCCGGTCTAATGGAATTAGGTAGATCAATATATAGAGAAATGAAATTATTAATGCCCTTTATGAAATACGAGTTTGAGCTAAGTGAAGAACATTTGGGAAGACTTGAGCTATTAAGAGAGAACACGTTTAACAGAAGAAAATTGACTTGGTCTAAGACCACAAAAGAATTTATTGGCGACATAAATCCTGAAGGGTTCAACCTTATTGTTGCACATAGAAAAGGAAGTAAATTTACAATTAAAGCAAAATTTGGAATGCAGCCGGGGAAGGGGTTTTTATATATTTTACCTAAGTGGAAAACAACCATTTATTCTGGGATCTGGCTGCTAATAGTATCTTATTGGATTATAAACGGTCTAAATGAAAAAGGACTTGAAGTATCTTTAAACAAAATAGGATTTTTGTTTTTAGTATTCATTATGATGTTAATTTTTAGTTTCATAATTCCTTTTAGACATATGAAAAAGAAGGGAGTTTATCGACTTATGGAGATACTTGGAATAGAAGATTTAAAGAAAATGTCAGTATGATATAGCTTGGTTTTTTCAGTTAAGAAAATACATACTGAATATTTCAATAAGTAGATAGATGGTGTATCCCCAAGAATAGGGAGGAAAGAAACCACAAATAGGGTGATCAAAATGGCTAGGTCTTTCCAATACCTTTACATCATAAAATTTATCTAACTTAAAAACTTTTCAGTATGAAAAAAATTTCTAGCCTTATCGGTCTTATGACTGTATTATTATCCTTTAATTGTGCAGCACAGCTCACAACTATTGAAGGAAATGTTTCTAATACCAGTGGAGTCCCTGTTACTGTTACAACCATGGTAAATGACTTTTTGGGAAATCCTCAATATTTTACTGCGACTACAGATAGCATGGGAGACTATACTATGAGCAGTGTGGATTTGGATTCTTTTTTACAAATGGTTTCACCTACATTAAGTGTTTATATTGTAGATTGTAATGCGGATACTTCGCTGCAAGCATTTTCAAATTTTTCTCCGGCAGGAACCGTTCTTCAAGCAGATTTTGACTATTGTCCTTCCATTTCAAATCCATGTTCAAATGTTGCTGCGGCATTTACGTATACACAGGTAAATCCAGCTACTCAGAATTTCATTCCAAACTTTGCCTATATCATCAACAATTCTATCGGTTCAAACCTTAGTTATACTTGGGATTTTGGAGACGGTACTACAGGTGTTGGAGCAAATGTTAACCATACTTATGTAGGGAATGGTCCTTATGCACTTTGTTTAACTATAGATGATAATGCTGGATGTGTAGATACATTCTGTGATACATTGACTGTAGGTTCAAATGGTCAAATTATGAAAATGGAGCCAGGTTTCTCTATTCAAATTGGTGAAGGTAACCTAAGTACTGAAGAGCTTATCGGTCAGATTAACTTAGACATTTACCCTAATCCGGTAAAAGATCAATTAATTATTTCAATTGATGCTGAGGTCTTGACAAATGCACGTTTTATTCTAACTGATCTTTCTGGAAGAGAAATTCTTTCGAATGTACTGGTAAATAAAATCAGCCAAATAGATCTTTCAAATACTGCTAAAGGTACCTATATCTTGAATGTTCAGAATGAAGGTAATATGCATTCTGAAAAGATTATTGTTCAATAGTAAATTTTTGATTTAACCCGATACTGGTGCACTGTTAATTGATTTTAGCAGTGCATTTTTTTGTTTTTTTATATTCCGTAATGATGAATGCTATACCTGTAGCCTCCAAATTTTTTTAATTGAGATCCATGTTTGAAATTTAACTACTGTAAGGTAATTTGTTATGATTTCTATATAAACTCATAGAAATTAAATGGGTAGGTGTTAATTGCTTATATTTCAAAATCAATAATAAATTTATTTCAACTTTCAATATGCATCGAATTAGTATATAGCAATTCGATGATATATTTTTTAGATGTTTAATATGATCCAATTCTCGAAATTTAAGATTCTATTTTTAGTGTTTTTTTTGGCCATTTTTGGAAAGGCTAAAAGTCAAAGTATTGTTCCAAATCCTAGTTTTGAATCCTATTCTGGCTGTCCAACTTCTTTATCACAAATTAGCAATGCTATACCTTGGTTAAATGGATCCACAAGTTCTCCAGATTTTTTTCATGCATGTACATCCGGAAATGTAAGTGTTCCTTATAATTTTGCCGGGTACCAAGAGGCTTATGCAGGAGATGGTTATGCAGGAATTATTGCATTTAATAGTTCTACTTCTACTTCTACTTCTACTACTTGGAAAGAATATATATCAGCCCAATTGATAGATTCCTTGGAAGAAGGAGATTTGTGTTATTTTTCTTTTTATGTTAGTTTGGCCAATAATAGTAAATATGCGACTGCAAATCTTGGCGCTTATTTTTCAGATTCGATATTGGTAGGTTGCCCTGGTTCCTTTTATGCTTTGAATTGTTTTCAACCACAAATTGTAGAAAATAATTTTATAACTGATACCATGGGATGGACTTTAATCTCTGGATCATTTATAGCGGAAGGAGGTGAAAATTATGTTACCATTGGACATTTTGAGGATATTGTAACTTATGATTCTTTATTAGGAGGGAATACTCCTTTTTCCTATTATTATATAGATGAAATTGGAGAGATCTCCATGCCTGTTAATGGTTTTTCAGATACAACGGTTTGCGAAAATATTTCAGTATTACTAAATGCCAACGAATTTTCAAGTGATTGGGAAATAAGTGAATATGTATGGCAAGATGGATCTACGGATTCTACTTTTTTGGCAGCTGATGAAGGTTTTTATTGGGTAGATATATTTTTTGACAATGGAAGTCATTTTCGGGATTCAGTTGAGGTAATTCATACGATTGCTCCGCAGGTTGAGTTTCTTGGAAATGATACCAACCTTTGTGAAAACGAAATTATATATTTAGCATCCTCTATCGATTTTGCTAGTATTCTATGGATAGATGGAAGTACGGATTCTACTTTGTTTGTACGAGAAGAAGGATGGTATTGGGCAGAAATCACATCAGAAGATGGTTGTACTGTTTTGGACTCTATATATGTTAATTATGGTATTCATGTTGCGCTTAATTTTGGGAATGATACAAGTATCTGTACGGGGGATTTTATTGAATTAGTTGCACCTGTTCCAAATGCGGAATTCCATTGGCAGGATGGATCTTCAGATTCCATATTTACAATATCTGAAAGTGGTACCTATTGGATGGAAATAATAGATAGTAATTACTGCTATATTAGAGATTCTATTTATGTTCATGTGTATGGCTCCCCTTTGTCTATGGATCTGCTTAGTGATACGAGTATTCAATTTTGCGAAGGGGAAGAACTAACGATCCTTTTACCAGATAGCAATGTGCAGTTTACCTGGTATAATGGGGATACTAGCTCTTCTATAACTATTACCTATCCCGGGATTTATTGGGTAGAAATAACTGATAGTTGTCAAACCTATGCAGACACCATGCTCGTAAGGGGCTGTAGTACCGAATTTGTAATGCCCAATGCCTTTAGTCCGAATGGAGATGGATTGAACGATATGTTTGGACCAGAATTTATGTCCAATATCGCGAATGGTACAATGGTAGTATACAATCGTTGGGGTATGAAAATATTTGAAACGGATGATTTATCTACTGGTTGGGATGGGACTTATAAGGAAACGGAATGTCCGATGGAGAATTATATTTGGTATGTGAAATTGACCGATTTTAATGGGATAGAATACATATATAAAGGAAATGTAGTTTTGATTCGTTAGCTGTATTTAAGTAAAATATTTCAAGTAGTAAATACTAATAAAGACATATTATTTGTAAATAAATACCATTGATTCATGTTTTTGGCTCATTTAGGGTAGTATTCTATCTCCTTGTTTTATAGTTGATTAAATTGTACATTACTATGTTTAAATTTAAAATCACAGCTATGAAAAAATCTATATTATGTTATTTTCTCTTATTAATTCCAATAGGTGCTTTTTCTCAAATTCAGAATGGAGGTTTTGAAACCTGGGACGATGTTTTTTTATATGAATCACCAGAGGTATGGAGAACTACACATACTGAAATTCCTGGTACAGATGCCGTTGACAAAAATACGGATGCTCAAGACGGGACTTTTTCTGTTCATTTGAAGACTGTAGACGTTTTGGGAGAAAAACTGTTCGGTTATGTTTTAATAGGGGAAGCAGACGATGATGACTATACTGGTGTTCCATATTCAGGAACAATTTCAAGTATCAACGGTTATTATAAATCGGATATACAAACAGGAGATTCAGCACTTGTATTGGTCGCAGCTTCTTATCAAGGTGTGGACTATGATCCTGAATTTTTTTATTTACATGGTGAAGAAACCAATTGGACTTCTTTTAGTTTTTCCTTCACACAAAGTATGCAAGTTGATTCCGTAACCATTGGTATTGCAAGTAGTGATGCGATCAATGAATCTGCAGTGGAGGGATCCTGGATCCTGGTTGACAATATTAGTTTTCAAGGATCAAATGCACCAGCCTTAAGTAATCATAGTTTTGAAGATTGGGAAGATATTAGTTATGAAAAACCAGACGGTTGGTTTATTAATTTGTATGGTGCTGGTGTTGTAGCGCCCATTGTGAAATCTACGAATGCCTACAGTGGTTCTTATGCGATAGAAATTTTATCCATCGATGGATCAGATATAGGTGATGATACCATTTCTGGAATTCTGACGAATGGAGTATATACTTCTACAGATTCCCTTATATTTTCTGGAGGGGTTCCATTTACGTTAGAACCGGAAGAGTTAATGGGCTATTATATTGCAACGGATACTATTCATGGTCTTATAGAGTTTTGGAACAATTCAGACATTGTAGAACATGAATATATCCAACTTCTGCCTGCAGGAAATACTTATCAGTCTTTCACTGTACCTTTAGATTTAAGTGCTGCTCCAGATTCAATGCTGATTTATTTCTTTTCGGGAAATGAATTAGGATCTAGTGTTTTATTGGATGATTTAACCTTATTGGGGGGGAATGTAGGCGTGCAGGAACTGAATTTCATCAATAATTTTAAGATCTATCCTAATCCAAATGCAGAGACCTTATATTATTCTTATGCTATTGATAAAGCATCCAAAGTAAGCGTAATACTATATGATATACAGGGTAGAATGGTATATAATGGTCAAAGCTCAGATTTGAATCCCGGAGAACATACTGGGCAATTAGATATAACTAAGCTTAAGAAAGGAACCTATCTTTTCAATCTATTGATTAATGGTCAGGTCTATGAACAAAAAGTTGTGATTGATTAAAAGACAAATTGTACAAAAATATCTAAAAGCATCGGAGTCAGTTTTGATTGACTCTGATGTTTTTTGGTTTACAATTATTCCACCGATTAAATAATTTGCTGAAGGATTTGTATTGCTTTATTTGATACAAGGTGATTTTGGTAATAATTTCCTGCTTTAGTATTGTATAGTTTAGCCAATTAGAATTCGAACTAAAGGCTATACAATGGTAGAGGATAAAATGGGGAAGCGATACAATAATTATTCTTCTTACATAAAAAAGCGGTTCAAGCAGAGGGTACAAAAAATATCACTCAATACAGGTTTTACATGCCCTAATAGGGATGGTACCAAAGGAATTGGTGGATGTACCTATTGTAATAACAATACCTTTAAGCCTGGCTATTGTAAACCCAATAAAAGTATAAGTCAACAGCTAAATGAAGGCATTGCCTTTTTTTCGAAAAAATATACTTCTCAAAAGTATCTAGCCTATTTTCAGGCTTATACCAATACCTATGCAGACATTGAGTTGGTAAAGGAATATTTTACCGAAGCTGTTCAACATCCTGATGTGGTTGGGTTGGTAATAGGTACTCGTCCAGATTGTGTAAATGAGGAGGTTCTTGATTTTCTAGAGGAATTGGCAAAGGACTATTATATTGCATTGGAGTTTGGTATTGAGAGTACGTTGAATAAGTCACTAAAATTGATAAATAGATGTCATAGCTATGAAGAAACAGTGCAGGCTTTTGATTTGGCAAAGGATAGAGGATTACATCTCGGTGGACATCTTATCATAGGTTTACCAGGAGAAAGTCGCGAAGAAATGCTCCAGCATGCTGTAACCGTTTCTAAATTGCCATTACAGACTTTAAAACTTCATCAACTACAAGTAGTAAAGTACACCAAGATGGCAGCTCAGTATTGCCTGGAACCAGAAATGTTTACCCTTTTCTCCGTGGACGATTATGTAGAGTTTGTTGGTGAGTTCGTCTCTATACTTAGGCCAGATATTATTATAGAACGTTTCACAAGTGAATCACCTGCTCATTTGTTATTGGCACCTAAATGGGGAGGTCTTAAGAACTTTGAAGTCGTTGCTAAAATTGATAAACAATTAGCAGAAAAAGGGATTGTACAAGGTGATTGCTTTTCTGAGGTGGTCAGCAGTTAACAGTAAAAATGACCAATAATATAGGTTGTATTTTTGGATTCGCATGAGGATTCGAACCTTTACCAGTCTTATTAAGAATTAATTATTAATAAAAATAGCTACCAATTCTAGGGTGGTTTTGGGATCTTCAAGATCACCAGAGGAAAAGAAAGCTTCTAGAAGAATATTTTATATATTGTTGACTAATAGTAATTAAAAGACAATAGTATGAAATTTAAAGTTTCTCTTTTTTCGGGTTTATTTTTTTGCATCAGCCTTTTATCAGCTCAAGTAGATAGAATATTTGGTGTACACTGGGTTAATATGAAAGTAGTTTCTGCTTTAGTAAATCCCAATACAGATGTATTAACAGATTTAGATACTTTGGATGGTGTAAGCTCTATCTATTTCTCAACCGCTAGTTTGGATAGGGTGAAAGGTCATTATTTTTTACGTACCAATTTGGGAGTGACCATTGTTGATATCTATACGGGATCTGTAATTAATTCTATACCAATTACATATAATTTTATTACAGGATTTCGATATCATGAAAATACCAATAGCCTATATGCATTTCGATCATCGACACAATCCAGTAGTCTTACCTTGGTAAGGCTTGATTTAGCTACTCAAACATTTTCAGATGTGGCCGTAATGACTGATATCACAAGTTTAACAAGTCAACCTTGTTTTACCATAGATCAGGAAAATGATGTGTTTTATACTATGACTAATATTGGTCTTACTGGTATTGATATAAATACAGGACTCATCACAGATTCTATATCCAATGGAGCTGATTTTAGTGCTATCAATTATGATCCCGTTTCCAGTTCTATCTATGGTATGAGGAAAGTAGGTTCAAGTTTCAATTTCTCAAATTTCGATTTGGATTTAGAACAATATGATGATTTGGGTACACCTGGAGGTTTTATGCCAATTGTTCATGAAGTAACTGCCATGGATACTATTAATGATAGGTATTTAGTACAAGCAGGGGGAGGATTAAGGATTGTAGACAATACTACAGGAACGGTATTGAGTACACTTGCGACATGCTTGGGCTTTAAAGAATTTGTTTATTTAGAGGACTATGTATATTTATCCCTGGTAAATAATAGTCCTATTAATGAATATGTAGTTTATCCTAATCCAAGTAAAGACTTTGTAAATATAGTATTGGATAAAGACTATGCAGACATTAAATTACAGCTTTGGGATATGCAAGGAAAAATGATTTACAGTACCGATTTTTCTGAAACATCAAAAGTGAATCTTGATCTTCAATTTTTAGTGGATGGGACTTACTTTATTCATGTATTGGCAGATGGTAAAAATGGAAGGGTGAAATTTGTGAAGTACTAGTTTTTCATATGATTCATTTGATGTCGGCCAGTAATATATAATTGCTGGTTTAAAGTTCTATATGATGTTGTAGATATCTTTCAATCTGGTGTCAAATTTCTACAGTTTCTCCTTTAATTGATTTTGAAATGGCGGTCAAGTGAAAATATGACAAATATATTTAACAAGAATGGTTATGAAAATTAAATACCGAATTACGATAATAACTACAATTCTTCTAATTATAGTTGTTAGTTGTGAAAAACATGAATTCTTTGTGGAGCCAACTAGCAGTGATTATTTTGATGAGGAGCAAGGGATGATGTTTATGGCTGATAATACTTCATTTTGGGCTTGTAAAAATTACCTCTGTTTTATGTGTTCCGATCCTATAAAATTTAGAGTATCAATTAATAGTGATAATTTTAAAAGTGCTCAGGAATTTCGACTCTCAGCTAGTAGTAGAGATAACTGTACCAATTCTGATTCATTAAATTATAGAGAATACTTTCATCTTTGGTTAAATCAAGGTACTATTTTCCCTGAATTGCAAGTTATAGATTTAACCGATAGCTTTTTTGTTGAAGAGGTTAGTTATAGGCACTCTGGTGATAATATGGATGGTGCTAATGCTATTCCTAGAGGTATGTATGATCAGGTAATTTCTGGAGCCATGGAAATTGATTCTATAAGATACCCCGATATTGAAAACCAAATAGGAGGAAAGCTCTGGGGAACCTTTTGGGTGAATTTGGTGAAGCTAAATTGCGATGTCGATGGAACTATTATTAGCAGGGATACGGTACATATTCGGAAAGGATATTTTAAATCAAATATGGGAGGATCCTTGTATACGCAGGATGATTTTTAATATTAGCTCTATGGCTTAAATTTAAGAGGAATCCAATCAACTTCAAAAAATGTAGCTATCCTGTGTTTACTGATTAATTTGCTTCACCTCAGAGTCACTCACAGATGACTCTGAGGTATTCTTCTCCATCCTAATTGGCTTCCCATCAGAGTCACTCCCCGAGGACTCTGATGTATGCTAAATTTTTCTTACTATTTATAGGCGAAATATTTTCAAGATTCTTTCCTCTTGGTATACCACTCATTGCTGCAATCACTTTTTAAACTGCAACCGTTGCATCCCGTTGAACTGCAATCTGATAAATTATCTTTACTGAATATTTTTTTCACCATTTTATACACGACGAAAGCAATAGTAGTTGTAATAATTAGGTAGGTAATGATTTCTTGCATCCTGTTATAATTAGAGAATTGTAGAACCTATTTGATAGACTAAAAATGAGATGATATATGCTAATACCGTAGTATATGACATGGCAAATAGAGCCCATTTCCATCCCCCAGACTCCTTTTTTATTGCTGCTACAGCTGCGATACAAGGGAAATATATCAGAATGAACAACATGAAGCTAAATGCAATTAATGGGTTAAAGACTTTTTCACCTTTCTTAGGACCTTTGTGATAAACATGTGTTTGGATATTTTTTGTTAGGTCCGTATTAGATCCACCTGTATCTGATTGATATAAAACGCCCATCGTACTTACAACTAATTCTTTGGCAGCTAGTCCTGTGATGAGACTTATCCCCATTTTCCAATCAAAACCAAGGGGGCTGATCAAGGGTTCGATAGAATGCCCCATTTGGCCTATATAGGATTCCTCAAATCTCTCTGCTTCTTTTTCGAGTAATAATTGGGCGATAAAAGTTTCCTTTTCTTCAAGGAGGGCTGAAGTATTCTCTTGTGGATGAGCATTTATTTTAGAGGAATAAGAATTTTCTGTTTGGGCTATTATTGAATTATAATCTTTTGAATACTTAATTTCTCTTGGGAAATAGCCTAATGCCCACAGTAGAATTGAGGCAATCAATATTAAACCTCCCATTTTTTTTAAATAATGGGATCCTTTTTCCCACATGTGAATTAGGGTAGAACGAAAGGTTGGTGTTCTATATGGGGGTAATTCCATTACAAAAGGTACCTCTTCCAATTTGAAAAGTGTCTTTTTGAAAATAATGGCCATTATTACAGAAAGTACTATTCCAATTATGTAAATGGAGAATAAAACGGTACCTGAATTTTCTGAGAAAAAGGCTCCAATAAGTAAAATGTAGACTGGTAATCGGGCGCTACAAGACATAAATGGATTGATTAACATGGTAAGTAATCGGTTGTTTTTACTTTCCAAGGTTCTGGTGGCCATTATGGCTGGGACATTACAACCAAAACCCATTATTAATGGAATAAACGATTTTCCATGTAATCCTAGTTTGTGCATCAGTTTATCCATTATGAAAGCGGCCCTGGCTATATAGCCTGTATCTTCCATAAGGGAGATATAAAAGAATAGAATTAGAATATTTGGAAGGAAAATGATCACACCACCTACACCCCCTATTATTCCATCCACAAGGAGGTCTCTTAACATCCCTTCTTCCATGTTTGTACTGATGAAATTGCCTATGAATCCTACCAACGAATCTATCCATTCCATAGGGTAGGCTCCAATGGTAAATGTACTTTGGAACATGATCCACATAAAGAAAATAAAAACAGGGAATCCCCATATTTTATGGGTTAGAAAATAGTCGATTGCATCTGTCCTTTTTCTCCTTTCAGTTGGCCCTTCTCGGTAAGTTTCTTTAAGTGCTCCAGCTATAAAACCATATTTCGCATCGGTAATAAGTGTTTCACAGTCTAAATTCAATTCGCCTTCCAGTTGATCTCTCTCTTTATTTGTTTCCGCTTTAATGTCGGTAAGGTTGGCGCATTTTTGGATGGTTGTTAGTGCATCTTTATCCTGTTCAATAAGTTTGATCGCTAAATATCTTGTAGATATTTTATCTCTCAGAAAGTGGTTAGATTCAATTTGTAATGATTTCTGAATAGCACCTATCGATTTTTCAATTTTCTTTCCATAATTTATATGAATATGTCTTACGAATGGATCTCTATCTTCATAAACATCAATGGCTTTTTTAAACAATTCATCAATTCCTTTTCCCTTTATACTAGTAGTGGGAATGATAGGAATTCCAATCATCTTTCCTAGGCTCTCATAATCAAAATTTGCCCCTTTTTCTTCCAGTTCATCATACATATTTAAGGCAATAATCACCTTGATATCCATGTCTATTAATTGCGTACTTAGATAGAGGTTCCTTTCTAGGTTGGAGGCATCTACAACATTAATTATGATATCTGGGCTAGTCTCTATAATATGCTTCCTAACGAATAGTTCTTCTGGAGTATAGGCAGATAAGGAATAAGTTCCTGGAAGGTCAGTAAGGTGGAAGCTGTAACCATCACGGTCGAATTTGGCTTCATGCGTGTCTATGGTAACTCCACTATAGTTTCCAACCTTAGAATTAGAATTGGAGGCTACATTGAAGAGTGTAGTTTTTCCACAATTTGGATTTCCAACTAAAGCCACCTGGATATTTCTGCCCTTTTGTTCTACAGATTTTTTTAAAAGATCGTCCGTAAGGACCCCAAAGTATTCCGTTTTTTGGAGGCTCTTTGCTTCTTCTTTAGTAATAACTTCTATTAGGCTTGCTTCACTTTTTCTTAAAGAGACTTCGTAACCCATTATTCTGTATTGGATGGGGTCTTTGAAAGGGGCATCTTTGACAATAGAGATTTTTTGTCCCTTCACAAATCCCATCTCCAGAATTCTATTTCTAAATGATCCACGGCCTTTTACTTTTGTAATTATGGCCTCTTCTTGGTCTTTTAAGTCGGAAAGTTTCATGCTTTTTGGTCTATTAGATTTACTCTATTTAGGACGGTTCTAAATAAGAGTATTTAATAGCCATTAAAAATGATAATCCTCATAGAATTGATAATTCTGTTTTTTGAGAAAAATAGGACCTAAATGTAATCTGTTACAGTCCAAATTCTGTAAACGATATACAAGTCAAATGAATAACAGGAATGGTTTGAATCTGAGGATAAGTTTGGAAACTTTTAGTCTAAAAGAGGACTCTTTTAATTGACTTAATTTATTAATTAAAATATAAATCTGCATTTTATCACTGAATTTGGTGATTCAATTTAAAATGCTCTCTCATTTATTTAATTGTCTTAGATATATTTTTGATACCACTCTTTTAACGCTTGATACTTTAGATTGTAAAAGTATTTTCAAATACGATTAAAGGTTTTCTTGGTTTGGTTCATCGGTTATTTGAATCGATTCTTGGGAGGGTTTTAATAGTACTTATACGGTCTAAATATTTTTTGAAAAGTCCGAAAGGTCTTCTATTCGAGTCTACTTTGATCGTTTTTTTTGTGTATTTCCATTTTTGATTTCATCTGGTTTGACAAAAATATAATAGAATGTATAAATTTTTTTTCGATCAAGTTTTAATTAAAATAATGAATAAGTAATAGGGCGAATTGATGGAAGAAAACTTAATAAATCGATAAGTCGTATTGAGAAAAACCGTTGTTATTTAAATTTATTTCACCTCTAATATAGTGAACTTAAAATATACCAAAATACTGGTATTGATTTAATTGTTTGACCTGTGTACTTTTATTCGGTATTATAAATAACACTAACAATGTTTTTTGTTAAAATACAACTTTGTTTATGTTGAGGTGATTGTTAATTCGCTCAAGTTCAGTTGTTTAGTGGATTTGAAATATGTTTTATCTCATAATGTGATCATTTTCGTAATCCGTGAAATTGAAAGCTCATTTTACTAATCCTTTTCGATTTTAATAGACATAATCGATGAAAATATTTTTGGTGAAATGCTTGATGTTTCCATTGATAATTCAAAATATCAAATTTTGAATTGAGGGTTGAAAAGATGAAATATACCGGCCAATAGGTGAATAAAAATGCAACCAAAATTAATTAAAATGTCAGAAAAATTAAGAAAGCTTAAAATTAAGAAAGCTGCTCGCGACGAGCGAATGGGTAATTTCAGAAATGAATTGTTTAAAGTCTTTAGTGATCATATGTTTAATGAAGATCGCCAAAGGCCATCAAAGGCTAAAGGGGTTAATAAAAAAGCTTCAGGCAAGCAATCTGATTTGAATATTGGTATTGTTGGTGGTGGAATGGCTGGAATGTATGCTTCCTTATTACTTTCTGAATTGGGCATTGGAAGCCACATATTTGAGGCTTCTGAAGGAAGGCTTGGTGGTCGTGTTTTTACAAAATATTTTAATGATAATTTGCCGCACCAATATGCAGAATTGGGAGCCATGCGATTCCCTCACAATGAACTGCAAAGTCGTTTGTTCAGTTTCTGGGACTATCTAAACAAAACAGCACCCAAAACGGAAGGAGCGAGGGAAATAGATAAGATTCCATATATCTTATATGATAAGAGTACCGATATGGGAGAAGGGAATTTACTTTGTTTTAACGAGATGAAGCCGGTTACGCGGAATGAGGCGCTGGCAGATAATTCACTATTGGGATTCGATACTTTCTTTGAAGGACCAGAATATGATTATTTCAAAGATGAAAATGGGGAATTGAAGTCGGCAAGTACCTTGTTGGATAATGTAATAGACCCTTTTTTAGATATTCTTGAGGAAGATAGTATCTATAAGGCTTGGGAAGAAATATTAAAATACAATGCTTTTTCCGCTCGTGGTTATCTACAACAATTTGGAGATGGAAAACGTCCTTACCCAATTGCGATTGTAGACTATATGGAAACGGTACTTACCTATACAGGAGTATATGATTTATCCTTCATTGAATTGATTTTGGACAGTTATAGTTTCGATTCTACAGAAGAATGGTCAGCTATGAATGGGGGAACCTCCCGAGTAACGGAAGAGATGTATAACCGAATTCCAGCCAACCAATTTCAAACTAGTTCAAAAGTGGTGAAATTAACAGAGGAAGATGGAAAAGCGACTGTTCATTATGAAAATCCAAAATTTCAGACTGAAGAAAAGAAAACCTTCGATCGTGTAATTGTTACGCTTCCTTTTGCCATGTTGCGCTTTGTTGATACACCATCGGACTGGAGTCCTGAAAAGTATCAAGCTATTCGTAGTCTTAAAATGACGAATGCCGTAAAGGTGGCTTTAGGCTTTAAAAGCCGTTTCTGGGAAAAAGATGGAAAGTATAGTAAGGGAATGAAAGGTGGGCAAAGCAATACCGATTTACCATCTAGAAGTATCGTTTATCCATCATTTGGATTAGATCAACCTGGACCAGCCTATTTACTTTCAAGTTATTCTTGGCAGGATGATGCAGACAAGTTCACCCATCTAACAAAGGAGGAAGCATTTGAAGCTACCCTAAACGATGTCGTAAAAATACATGGTGAAATAGCTCGTAAAGAATATTTAGGAAGTGCAGACTCCATTGTTTGGAACAGAGACCGATTAGCAGGTGGAGGTTTTGAATTCTTTGCAGCTGGTCAATTTGGTCAAATGTTTTTGGATGCCCGTCAACCTGAAGGTGCATTTAACTTTGCTGGTGAGCATCTTGATATGGTGCATTACTGGATTGCAGGTTCTTATAACTCTGCCTTTAGAACAGTTTGGGAAATCCTTATACAGGAAGGAATAGAGACCGATGAGAATTTGAAAATCCTATTCAATTCACTGGGTGGAGGGAAAATACTTCCAACTATGATACCTCAATTCAGTACGCATACTATGGCTTCAATAGAGGAAATGATGCACGAGGTGGAACCAGTTATTTTCTACAATAACTAATCATTAATTGGCTCAAGGGCTAATGAAGATATGCTTATAAAATGAACGATCACTAATTTAAAATCTTAAAAAAATGATTGAAGTACAAGCGAAAAAATCCGCAATTCAAACCTATCAGGAAGCCCTAATGACCCTGGCAAGACCCCATAATGCTTCTATTCGACAAGCGGTAGCTGCAGATACGCCATTGACTGATTATATATATGCCTTTAATGAATCAGATCGTACCTACGATACTAGTCAATATGCTAAAAGTGGTGTTTTTAATTTAACAACTACTCCTTGGTTGAATGATATCAATACGGTACCGCTGCAGTTTCAATGGACAGATGTGGATGTAGCTTTTCAAGCATCTAGATCTACACAGGTACTAACAGAGAATGACTTCATACAAGCAAATGTTAAGAACCAGACTTATTCTGGAACGGCCATTGAACAATTGCATCAACGATTTGTGAAAGGGATGTGGGATACCTCGGTATTCAATCAAGCACAAATTGATACCCTGACAGATAACTGGATCAATGATGATTACGAATTCGCTCGTCAAAGGTTGGGAGGTTCCAATCCGGATGTGATTGCTAAATACACAGGAAGCAATACAGATTTGGAAACGATAGTAAATCAAAGTGCAGGTGCTTATGACGCAAACACTTTAAAGAATACGTTAACGACAGCTAATTCAAATGGAAAGCTGTTTGTTTGTAATTATAACAATACACTGGGAAGCATTCAAACGAACGGATATGTACAGTCCAATAACAAACCGGATTATATGCCCGATGGTTTTTTCTTCAGTGTGCCTATTGCCTTTTTTACTGTTGAAATAGTAAATGGAGAAGAAGTGATGAAGCCAGTTGCTATTCAAATTGACTCTATCAACAACCAATATATTTTCACGACAGCGGATGGACCGAACGCCTGGTTATTGGCCAAATTGTGGATGGCAAGTGCCGATGCACAATGGTGGTTCAGTGGATCTCATCTATACAATACACACAGTATTGACATGATTTTTGGAATCGCTGCTTTGAATTTGATGGAGCAGGGACAATTGGACGAGAATCAAGTCATGGTGAAATTGATGCAGCCACATTTTAGCAAAGTATTCAATATCAACAGTGCCGTTTATAATCCAAACTCAACGGAATCGCTTTACCAAAAAGGTAATTTTTGTGACCAATTTTTGCCAACTGGTAGAATAGGGATTTATCAACTAATCAATAATCTGTACGAAGGATACAAATTTGATGATCAGGCATTTGATAAAACCATTGCAGCCAGAAATATGGGAACCGACCAGTTTTCTGGATCTTTCCCTTTCAGAGATGATTCACAGGTATGGTGGGATTCCTTAACGAAATTTGTCGCTGAAATAGTGGATGTAACCTACAGCACAGATGCAGATGTAAGCAGTGATACGCAGCTGAATAGCTGGATGAATAAGGTACAGGACGCATTTAACCACGATGGGGTAATACGTTTTACATGGGTACCTACGGTGGCTTATCTAAAGCAGGTATTTACCAATCTATTCTTTGTATCTACCGTACAGCATACAGCCGTAAACGATAGTATGTTCAATGGATGGGGATTCCTACCTAACGGGCCATTTGCTATGACGTCTACACCTCCTACAGCAGGTGGAGTAGCTGATAACCAGTTATTGGACTCTTTACCAAATCCACAGGCGATTTCTAGCCAATCTGGTGAACAAATGTATGCATGGGCTATTCAGAATCAAATCAATTTTGTGATGAATGGAACCGCAGATGTAGATGACTTGGTTGCCGGTGATGGTAGCGAGGCCAGTCTACAAGCAATGTACGAATATGATGCTAGCTCTCCACAATATGCCGCAGTGACTAACTTCTTTAATGATTTATGGACTGGTGAGAGCTGTGTGAACGCTAAGATCACCAATAACCAAAATGCGAGGATTGCGACCTATAAGACCAACAATCCAAGTGCTACAACGGTTCCAAATAGTGTATCCTATGAATACCTAAGTGTGAAGTTGGCGGCCAGTTCAGATCTAAATGCACCGGTAATGAACTGTATTCAAATTTAATTGAATGCCAATGGGGGCTTATCCTAATGGGGAATTACCCGTGAAATTTAGTGCAGCCTTATAGAAGTTGCCTAATGAAATGAATCTCTCCACACCTTATAATACCGTGTAGGTAGTAAAGGGGTGGAGAGTTTTTTTATTAAAATTCAAAAATATATAAAATGTCTAGAAGTAATCTAATGCATGCTACGGCGCATAAAAAGGAATATTATTCGGCTAAGGAATTGGTAGACAATATAGAAATCAACCAATTGGGGAATAAGGTCGAGGTGGAAATAGATGATAGTTTGGTGGCTTCAAAAGAAGTTGTAGACAGAGCCACTTCAGTAGATGTGGAAACGGAAACCATCACCACCTATCTAAACAAACGTTTGGCAGAAATTGGCGTAAAACGCGTAATGGCCATTCCTGGTGATTATATTGCCGAATGGGTAGAGAGTTTGGATATTCCAGAAGCCAGTGCAGGTTTAATCCGTGTACATCCCAACAACGAAATGTGTGCTACCTATGCGGCCGATGGTTATGGTAGAGCGGCCAATGGAAAAACAGTAGGATGTGTGGCATTTACCTATGGGGTAGGTGCCCTAAATGCGGTGCAAGCAGTAGCAGGTGCGCATGTAGAACATGTACCATTGGTAGCGATTAACGGGAGCCCATCTCCGGCACAGTTCAACTCACATAGAGATCAAGGGGTTTTGTGGCACCATATGTTTAATGGTACAAAAACGGATCTTAAAATTTTCTCGGAAATTACTGAAATGGCCGTGCGAATTGACAATCCTGCCTATGCCCCCGATTTGATTGATGCGGCATTGACTGCCTGTATTACCAACAGTCTGCCCGTTTATATAGAAATAGCCAATACTTTGGGGGATTACCCATGTCAAAGTGTGGCTACTAGGAAAAGGATTAAAAAATCTCCTGTTGCACAGTCTAAATCAGATTTAGACATTGCTGCTGAATATATTTATGATATTCTAAAGACATCCAAGAAATTGGTAATGGTAGGAGGGGTTGAAATCGCTCGTAGCAATATACAGGATAAGTTCAAACGCTTATTACAGCTCTTGGAGGCACCTTACCTAAGTACCTTGTTGGGGAAAGGGTTATTGAGTGAATTTGATAAAGATATTTATTTTTCTGGGGTCTACAATGGTAGAAACTCACAGCCCAATGTACAGGAATTATTTAGTATCAAAGATGGTATAGTTCCTACCGTGGTTTATTTGGGTGTATTGGAAACAGATTTCAATTTCTCCGGGGTGACTTCTACAGATTATGATCCAGATCCAGGGATCACGCTTCCCTTGACTGGGCAAATAGAAGCACGTAATGGAGCTGTTCTGATCAACGATAGAGCTTCCAAAGAGATAGACAGTGATGTGTATTGGGGGAATGTAGATTTGGAACCCCTTATTGACACACTGATTAAATTGATGCTGGAACGTGGGGCTTTACCAAACGCACCCTTCCCGGGATTGCAAACAGGTACGCCTTGGGACATTCCAATGCCATCCGCCTATGATGCGAAAAAACAGGTGACTTGGGATAGTTTTAAATCCCTGCTACAGCACGAATACATCTCCACTTTTGAGCAAGAACAGACACCAGTCGTTTTAGCAGATACCGGATTGACCTTTTATTCTTTGAACAATCTGAAAGTTGGTCAAAACGGATATATCGCCCAATTGGCTTGGGGTGCTATTGGTTATTCACCAGCATCCAGTTATGGGGTGAAAATGGCCTTGGAAGATACAGGTAACAACAAACAGGTAATTAGTATTTCTGGAGATGGTGCCATTTCCGAAAGTATCAATTGCTTGGGGACTATCGCTTCATTAGGACAAGACAATGTGATATTCGCCATGGCCAATGGGGTATTTGCCATTGAGCAATTTTTGGTGAATGTATGTGCCTTTGAGTATAAACCAGATGCTCCAAAGTTTGTTCCTTTAACACAGGTTCCTCAAACAGCACTTTGGGATTGGATCAAGCTTGCGGAAGGATTCGGAGGAGTTGGTTATGATGTCAGCACCAACGAAGAATTGAGAGAGGTCTTGAAAAAGATAAAAAATGCACCTCGCCCGGCAACTCCTACGGGACCTTGTGTAGAAGGATCATCGGATGGATGTTGTGAATTTGAACCACATGAAGAGGAGGTAAGACGATCTACCTTTACACTAGTTGCTGTTCGTAATGTCTGTAAAGATTTACCTAGCAATACTAAGTGGAAAATGAGGGGTTGTTAGTAATTGACTTTAGAGCCGTACAGTTTTTTTGTACGGCTTTTTTAGTGATTGGGATTTTGAATCAATTCCAGAATTATGGTATTGAAAATGAGTTTGTATTATATCGAGAATACACCATAGGTTATATTTAATATGGCTTTTGACTTAGTAATTTAAAAAGAAAAGAAATAATGATTAGAGATGCCCCATAGTTAGTGGAATGTTTGAAATTGGATCATAAACTTGAATGATCTAATTAGAGGTGCCTTTGGACATCTTCTGCGAAAAAAAAAATAAAGACTTAGTGGCTTGAAATAGTTACGGAAAAAAGTCTACAACAATTACATGAACGAAATTATTAAAGTATAATATTATGGAAGTTGAAAATTATCAGAAAGTAAAAGGAAAAACATCTTATGAATATGGAACCAAGATGTACAAGGATTTAGAGAAAAAATTTAATGTAAACCTTGAAGAAATTCTCTTGTCCAAAGAACTAAGCTATGACCAAATTAAGGAGAGAGCTGTTGAAGCACTTTCAGTTGGGGTGAGAAAATATCATGAAAAACACGAAAATAAAGATTGGTTATCTGACGGAAAATTTAGTAAGAACCCAGGAGCTTTCAAAGTAGTTTCTCCTGTATTTATGAAAGCATCTCAAGCGGTAGGATACGGTAGTTTAGAAGGGGATGAGGTGGAAGCACAACTTCAGAGAGTGAGTAGTAATATGAGTCGAATGTTGGAATCATCAGATTATGGTGTAGCATCATTTTATATGATTTCCGCTGGATTCCTGGCGATAACAGGAGCAGGTGCTGTGGGGTTTATTACTGCAGTGGTTACAGGTGCATCTGAAGCTATTGCTATAGCAGCTAGTCTGTCGGCGATGGGGTCAACAGCTATTGTGGCGGTTGTGATAATCGTTATTACATTAATTATGTTCTTTGTTTATCTAAGAGAAGCAAAGCTCCTTGCGTTGGTGATTAATAACACATCAAGGGATTTAGTAGTGAAAAATTATCGTGAGAAGGGAGGAAACCTGTATATCAATACAGGTAAAATGAGCGATTTTATGAATCAAGAAAAGAATATTGGAGAAGTAGGACATGACGCCCCACAAGTGCAAATCCACCGTAAAATGGATTGGATATTTGATGGAGAAGTTGAGATGGGGGTTTTTGGTGGATGGTATTTCGCTGAAAAAAGAGATGGAGAACTTCTTGGAGCTGATGGGGCAATGATCATAACGGACGATGATGATGACAACTTTAGAATTGCTCAACAATATGCAGTACCATGGTCAAAACATAACGGGACAAACATCAAAATGTTAACAAACGATGAAAATGATGCTAAAAAAATATTTAAAGAACTACGAAATTCCCAAAAAGAAAGAGTGGTTATCACTGAAGGAAAAATGAACTTAACATCATCTGTAAATTCTATACATGGACAAGATGTTAGTCTTATAGCTTCAATTACAGAAGAATAATTTGAAATAGATTACAGTTGTTAAAAAGCTTGATAGTTTTCCTACTGGACCTTGTGTGGAAGGATCATCGGATGGATGTTGTGAATTTGAACCACATGAAGAGGAGGTAAGACGATCTACCTTTACACTAGTTGCTGTTCGTAATGTCTGTAAGGATTTACCGAGCAATACTAAGTGGAAAATGAGGGGATGTTAATAATTGATTGATAGGGAAAGCCGTACTTTTTTTGAAGTGCGGCTTTTTTTTGGTTTGGACACCATTTGGCGGAGGATATGGAAAATATTTTGAAATTAAAATTGTTTCACCAGCTGGTAATTTTATGGCAATTTTGTAGCTTTATTTTTGTAAAAAATAAGCTCCGTTTGAGCAGATAATATTCTGTAAACTCCAATAGGAGTAGGAGGATATAAGAATTTGATATATGGGGTATATAGAACAAATACACATATATCTAAGTTGGCAGTAATTTAAAACCTCGAAATGAATCTATTTCAATACTCAATTTATCAAATTCATACACCAAAAACACCAAATGAGTTTGATGGACTATTTAGTGATTTAATAAACAAAATTGAAATATATAAAAAGCAATATCAATTAACTATTAAATCCTATTTAGAAGAAAAGAAAACTGAAATAGAAAAAGCAAAAGAGAATTATTCAAAAAGAATAGATATCGCAGATAAGGTATATTCCAAACTTACTGCTGAAAACTCTAATGATGAAAACACTAAATTATATGCAGAACACGAAGCTCAATATGATTATATAAATCACAACTATTCTGAAACACTAGAAAACATTGATATCAAATATGACAATTTTCTTGATTTATTTAACAAGTCATTAATCATAGCTCTATACTCACTAAATGAAAGTAAATTAAATGACATCATAAACGTAGCTTCAGATGTTTTTAAAAAGGACATTAAACCTTCACATTTAGACAGTAGAGATTATTTAAATTCATCAATTATTTATTTAGATTTAGTAATAGGAATAAACAAAAACGTTCTAGAAAAATATGTGACATTTTTTAAAGAAGTTCAGTTTATTAGGAATAAAATAATACACTCCGAATCAAAAACAACAGATATAAAAACTGCAAAGAAAATTGTTAAGAAACATAATAAGTCTCTAAAATTTGAAAGTGAATCTAATTTTATTAAAATTATTAGCTCAAAATTTTTGAAAGATTTTATTTCAAATCTTTTAGAATTCTATCACAATCTAATTATAGAAATAGATAAAACACAAAACTATCAAATCATCAAAAGTGGATTAAGATATTGGTTAGCTCCATTGGACAAAAATATTTTTATAACAAAAATAAAATTTGACAAAATATCTCCTCTAGAAAAAGGTATTTCGTTTACTATTAGTTCAAGAAAAAGAGATATTCCAAAGTTTCAATGTAAAATAAATATGAAAAAAACATCAATTGGCTCGTTTGAATTAATACCTCAATTAGAGAATGAGAAAATTATTGATTTTTTTAATTTAGAAAAAGAAGTGGATGGCTTTCATCTTGCAAATGTATTTAAAGAAATAAACATTGGACAAATTGATTATAAAACAACTTTAATGATATTTGAATAACCTTTAACGATAAAAAAAAACTACTGCCAACAACGTGTATAATACATAGCTAAGATGGTTAAGAGAATGAAAAGTCTTACTTTTAATCAACAATCATAAATCTGATAAATCCGTAGCCATAAAATCGCTACGTTTCATAAACAAGACCGTTGGCAGTAATGAGAAAACACTAGAATAACATTTAATGAAAACGACAACATTTCTAACATTTGTAGGTGATCAATGCGGAAGGGCTGAAGAAGCGATAAATTTTTACACTTCTATCCTTCCGAATTCGGAAATTAAAAGCATAACAAAATACTCAGAAGGAGAGGCTGGAGGAACACCGGAGCTTATCAAATATGGGGTATTTACATTAAATGGTTCAGAGTTCATGGTTTCCGAAAGTAATTTTAATCACGCTTGGTCATTTACACCAGGGGTATCACTATTCGTTGAATGTAACACTGAAAATGAGATAGAAACTTTATTCGAAAAACTTTCTTCACAAGGAGGCCAGATTATGGTTCCTCTTGACAACTACGGCGGTTCAGGGGATTATGGCTTTGGTAAAAAATTCGGATGGTGTGAAGACAAATATGGTATTTCATGGCAACTTAACCTTTCAGAATAATTTCCCCGTTGGCGCCAGTTTTCAACTGGTGTTCCGACATCCTAGGAATCAATAACTAAAAACGAATTCATAGATCAAAACCCATTGATTACTTTAAGCCAGCGCTGCTGTCAGCTTATAACTGGAGGCTATAGTCATACCTAGAATGATATAAAATAGTTTCCAGGGGCAATGGAATAGAGTATATTTTGAAAATAATTTGTTTCACCAGCTGGTCATTCTAGGACGATTTTGTAGCTTTATTTTTGCAAAAAATAAGCTCCGTTTGAGCAGGTAATATTCTGTAAAATCAATAGGAGTAGGAGGATAGAAGAATTTGATATATAGAACAAATACTCATATATTTATTTACCTTCAAGGATAAAAAATAACAAATGAAAAAAGTATTAATACTTCCGATTCTAATTTCGATGATATTGGCTTGTTCAGATTCAAAACAATATGATGCTGAAATTTATAGAAATGAAAAATTACAGATAGAAAATGATAGCTTAAAAGCAATAATTGCTAAAAACAAGTCTAATACAAAAAAGCAAATCACTACTTTCCTGACTTTTCAAGAAAATAATGCAGAAGAGGCTATGAACTTTTATGTGGGGCTATTTGAAAATTCCGAGGTTTTAGATATCCAACGATATGGGAAGGATGGACCAGCCAAAGAAGGAAGTGTACTGTTTGCCAGATTTAGACTAAACGGAAAGGAAGTCCTTTGTAGTGATAGCTATATTAAACACGAATGGAATTTTACGCCTGCTGTTTCAATGTTTGTGGATTGTCGTACTGTTAAAGAATTGGAAAGATTGTTTGCGAAACTATCGGAAAATGGTAAAGTGATGATGCCACTTGACAATTATGGTTTTAGCCAAAAGTTTGGATTTGTAGAGGATAAGTTTGGAATATCTTGGCAGTTAAATTTTCAGTAAAAATGATGCTTTATTTCATCTATCAAATATATGTATATAAGAAAAGCCCCTTAAATAGGGGCTTTTCTTATTTTAATAGAATCCTTTTAATTAATTGATCATTAGTTTTGTTAAGTAGGTATTATCCTTTGACATTATCTCCGCAAAATAGATTCCTTTACTAATTTCGGAACTCAAATCGATATTTGAAAAATCATTATATTCTATAGCCAATACCTAGCGTGAAATTATTTACTGAAATATCATAATCAGTGGAATACCACTTTTTTCCTAGTGTTGGTTTTGAATTGAAATAAGAATAGGCAAGCATCATGTCTATACCTTTTCCTACATGCAGGCGTGTTCCCAATCCAATCGAATAGGCCAAAGCTTCACCTGTTGCTTTTGGTACCATGACATCAACGAAGCTGTGTAATGGGTGAGTTAACTGATCTCGACTGGAATTTGCATAGCCCAATTGTAGGTTAAAATCAAAATTAAATTTTCCTTTTGGAACAGTCGCAATTCCCCCTAGTAGAAATCCGGAAGAATGATAACTCCAGCGCGTTTTTTCATAGGGTACATCGCTATCCCAACTTTGTAAAAAAACATTAGCTGATATGCCAAAGTTAGTATGAAAAAAATAGGCTCCATTCAAGTTGTAGCTACGCCCTCTATCAGCAAAGCCTCCTTTTTGATTATTCAGATTTGTTGACCCAAAATCCCCTAAAGGTATACTAGGACCTATTGATATTCCAATAAATCCATTTTGTTCAAATTGCATTTGTTGTTTATCCTGAGCGTAGCTCAAAGCACTGATCATTAATCCAGCGAGAAAGAGTAAATTTTTCATTTTTCTTTAATTTTTTATTATGTTATCAAATATAACAAAAAATGTAATTATAAATTGAGGATAGGTCCTTCCTGTGCTGTCGATAAATATCAACAGGAACGCTCACAAGCTTATAGTGTAAACGTCAAAAAAGATGCGCCTTCTTAGAGGGAGGGTGGATTTTAGATTTCATTTTAAACTGTAGTTGTATAAAATCCTACTCTAAAATGATTACTTTTAGTAGGAAGACTTATTTAATGAGAAAAGGTGATCAATGACAATAATAGATTTTAGGGTAGGTGCCAAATCAGAATTTCCAGAAATAACAAGATTCAAATTTGTAGTTGGTATATTAATTGGACTTTTTTATGCTATTTCCTTTTATTCCTACTTATACATTATTAGAGAAACTTTCCGGATTCTTTCAGTTACGGAGGGGTATGATTTATGGATTCTAACAAGCAAAGAATCCAATTTTTATAATTTAATATTTGCATTTTTATCTGTCATTCTTGGTCAATCTATGTGTTTTACATTTTGGCTCGATCGGCCTAAAAGAATATTTGGTAAACAATGCTATCAAAGGAGATTAATAGTAAATGATCAGCGGGTATTAAATTGGTATTTTTTAAGTTGGTTTTCAAAATTGAGTGTTGCTTTTGCGGTAATGTTTGGGATTACAATGCAAGGTGCCTTCCATACTATAAGTTTTTATCCAGACTACAATTATATTTTTATACTTGTTCTAATTGTACTGTTCTTCCAAACATGGAATACAATAATCTTGAAGTATAAACGGAAAAGTTACAAATGGATATTGTATTCAATCGTTAGTGTATCTGTTACTGCTTTCGGATTATCTAGGATTGATTTAATTGATTCCGATTCCATCAATAAAGTTGCTTTACAGAAAAATACACAGTACAAATATCATCTTGAACTGCCTTCTTCTGCCAGCTTTAAAAAACGTAATGCGTATTATAATATTGGAGATATTTATTTAGTTAATTCAGAAGATCAAGGTTTTGGTACTAAACCCATAATTGTGATTGATAGTAAGGAGTTTGCATTGACGGGGCTAAAAGATCAAATTGCTTTTTGGAAATCAAAGTATGGTGAAAGGGAAATTCGTCTATTGTATTGTCGTTTGCACATTCACAAAACCATTGATATGGAATTTATTAATGCCCTAAAGAAGGAATTATCAAATGCAGGAATCAATAAAATTGCCTATGCGGTAACTCCCAAGGATTATGAATATGATAGTAGGTATGATCAGGGATTCTCTATTAACTGGCGTTTATTTAATTGGGATTTACCATCCATTAATCTTAAGGAGATTTTGAATGACGTAAAGAAATTTCAAAATTGTATTGTTGTCAAACAAGATGAAAGCGGAAATTGTATTGTTAATGCTGAAGAAGTGAACAACTATAGAACCAGTATCAAGCAATTAATAATGGAAAATCAGGATTATATTATCAAATACTTCATCAATGATGCGGTTAGCTTTGAGGCCTATTTGGACGTCTTGTCAACTACCAAAGAGGTTGTTCATGAATTGAGAAATAAATATTCAGTAAGATTGTATGGAAAGCAATTTGAATCGCTCAATAGCGTGGATAAAAAATTGGTTAGGAAAAAGTATCCCCTAAATATTATGGAAATACCTGGGGAGCAAGCTTCTTCATTTTAAAATAAATTGGATTAGGTATGAAAATAAAAAAGACTTATATGAAACATATAAGTCTTTTTTGTGATTATAATAGGACCTTTTCAAGGTCTTTGTAGTGTTTAAAATAGTAACCCAAAGTTGCCTTAATATTTATCCTTTTTATTTATCATTTTAACTAAATAACTAGCATCTTTGGCTACTCCACCTAAAGTTGCTGATCCACGCGTATACATCCATGGTAAGCCAATAAAATATAAACCTTCTATATTGCTTACTCCTCTGTAATTTTTGGGATAACTATCTCCATCTAGTTCTAATCCTTCTATCCATGTGAAATTTGGACGGTAACCTGTCGCCCAAACAATATTTTTAATGGTAGATACCTTTTTATGCTCAAAAATGATTTCTTCATTTAAAGCATCTTTAGTTCTTCCTCCAGATATTACGTTCTTTCTCGAAAGTATTTCCTTAACATCGGTACCAATAATTGGTTGAGGAATAGAGCTGATTTTCTTTCCTATCCAACTATACTTAGTATAACTTAAAAAACCGATTAGTGTAAACCACCACCAAAGTGTTTTACCTAAAAATTGTTGAGGTATTGATTTTATATTGGTATCACCAGAAAAATAAACGGTTCTAGATGCATCTTTAGAAATTTCGTCCAGAATTTGATATCCAGAATCTCCACTTCCAACTACCAATGCATCACCTTCCTGTAACTGATGCGTACCTTTATAATAGTTACTATGCATTTGAAGTATACTATCAGAAATCTTAGTATGACAAGGAGGAGTATAGGGAGTGTGGAATGGCCCGGTGGCAACAATTACATTTTTTGTCTCAATTTCACCATCTTTATGCGTAACGTAAAAACCATTTTCTGATTTACGTACAGAAGTAACTAACGTATTAAGTTGTACAGGAATATTAAATTTCTCTACATATGATTTAAAATAGTTAGCAACTTCAAACTTAGTTGGATAATGTCCTTTGGGTGCATTAAATTTTAAGCCTGGTAAATGATTGTATTCGGTGGGTGTGAATAATTTTAAAGAGTCCCATCTATTCAACCAAGAAGCACCAATTTCTTTCTCTCCATCAAGAACTATAAACTTTTTCCCCATTATTCCTAAATGGTAAGCCATAGTCAATCCTGCTTGTGCGCCTCCAATTACTACAAAATCTAGCATCTATTGTTTCTTTGTAATTAACGTGTCAAAAATAGGCATAATATCAGTTCTATTGGATTAATCCCAAGTATAATGATTATTAATTGTTGTTTTCGTGTTAGGTCTTTGATATTGAGTTGCTTGGGTTAAGATTTGCTAGTTTATTTTTTAAATATATTTAATGACCTTGAATCTTACATTTTAATAAATTGTGGTTTATTTCATCAATATTAATCTTGAGCCCTCACGTTTTGGTAAAGATAGTTCGGAAGGTATCTATCCTAAAAGATAGAATTAAATAAAGGAATTACAATATGATATTGTTTAGCTGGGTGAATACTAAAAGAGCCTATTCATTTGTTTATGGAAGAAGGTGATATGTAAAACAAAAAAGCCCCTGAAATAGGGGCTTTTTATATAATATTGGATCTTTAGATTAAAAGAATCCTTTATAATTAATTGATCATTAGTTTTGTTAAGTAAGAATTTTCCTTGGATATGATCTCAACGAAATATATTCCAGTACTAATTTTAGCACTCAAATCGATATTTGAAAAATCGTTTAAGATGGTTACAATTAGTTTTCCCGTTGAATTATAGATTTTCACATTTTCTATTTCATTATCACTTTCAATGGAGAAAATTCCATTACTAGATGGATTTGGGAAAATAGTAACATTTGAGTCATTTGTATACTCCGTAACACCTACTGAATTGTAAAGGGTCATTGTTCCAGTGGAGGAATAAATATCATCATTCCAAGCCGTACTACCACCAACTGCTGCGGCTGTAAGGATTGGCTGTCCTAGCGCATTTTCAGGAATCAAATCAGATCTTTTCATCCCAATGGTTATAGTGGCATTTACTTCATCTACAACTATATCCAAATTGTTACTGTACAGATTGGTATAGTTGTAAGAATTTACACCCATAGCATCTGCAATACCTATAGTTCCAGAATAACCTGAAGGAGGTGTTCCTACAACCCAACCAGTAACCAGTTTGTGGAAGGAATTCGAGTTGTCTGCTCCCCAGAAGTTGAAAGTGGAACCTCCATCATTATAATTAACCATAATATTGAATCCTAGATCCAATGATTGAGCTGCGGTTATTTCAGAAGTTGTAATTCTGAACCATAAGGAATCTGAAGGGCCGTCATGGTAATATTCAAACAGACTACCATCCAGCAAGGTTGGGTTTGATCCATCAGCTGAATTATCACTGGAAATAGTTGTGTACTGTGCGTTTACTGATGCATAGCATAGAACTACGCAAAGAATAGAGAATACTCTTTTCATAAAAATGAAATTTAGAAATGTTAGAAAAATAAAAATGCAATTTATATATTTTTTTTGAATATCCAAGGTTGATAGTCCGAGTATTAGTATTTTTTTGAATAAAAATATTGACGGTTGATTTTATTCAGTTAGCTTGATAATCAGTGGCGTTGGTGTCTGACCCCATTATTTTTGCATGAAAAATTTATATCAGGTTTGGCGAATTATTGTGTTAATGTAATTAATGTTCTTGGACTATATTCTTTTTTACGATACATGTAAACAAGATTATATACCGAAAAAAGACCTACATGTTTCATGTAAGTCTTTTTTCGGTTGTGTTTAGAATTGTTTAATCAATCCTAACTGACCATACATGGGGATAGTCGCTTTTTCATCCTTTAATTCAGTCATAATGATTCCTGTTTTAAATGATAAAGCTAGTGTTGAATTAATGGATTTTGATCCGCTAATACCAAAGTGAAAATTGCCTCCCGTAGGGACATACCAACCATCTTTTATATCTGGGTAATTGGCTCGTATTTTTGAAGAATGTTTCAAATGAGTACTTATGGACTTTTGATGACCAAATTCTGTGGAAACATGCCATTTTGGTCTATAATACCCTATTTTTAATGATAATTCTGATCCAAAGCTAGCCATTCTTACCATTTCAGTTTCATGCCTTTTGAAATTGGTGGATACCTTAGCCGAAAGAATGTAATTGTTGATTTGGTACACTTTAAATAATCCATTAATTCGAAGTTTAAAATCATCCAAAATTACATTTCCCATTGGGGCAGAAACATCAATACCAAGATAGAAAGGTTTCGTTTTTGGTATCAACTTATAGAAACCAATTTGGCTAGTAAGTCCAAAATCGTATCCAAAGTCTAAAGTACTAAGGTTTTTATTTTCAGATGATATGGAATTCCAATTAATGTTTTGGGCCTTGGCGCAAATCGTACTAAGGAATAGAATCGGAAGAAATATTTTGAGTAGTTTCATAATTTTTGTCTTGGTTTATTTATTATTTCAATTGGTTCAGGTAGTTCAATGCAACGGGGTAAAAAGCATCCCAATTGGAATGAATAAGTTCATGACCTGCATTTTGAATTTCAACCAATTCTACATTGGATAGTGAACTAGACACAAGTTCAGCATGTGATTTACCATAGGCTTTATTCAATTCGCTATAGATGAATAAGGATTTGGGTTGGAATTGATGTAATTGAGAAGTAAAATCAAATGGATTGTCAATTACATGATCCATCAAACCTGCTCTACAGTGGTAACCAAATCTCCAATAGGGAGTTGGTTCTGTTAAACCTGTCTTATTTCCAGATTCAGCTTCATTAGCTGAACCTAGACTAAATTTATAATCGAGGGTATTATAGTCTGATCCCGTGATGAATTGGTCTTGATAAACAAAGTCATTCAAAGTCTCATCAAAGAGATCAGTTGGTTGTGTATTTTCAAGGTATTTCTTTGTATCCTTCCATGTAAAACCACCTGGTTCAATAAAGATGGCACCATCTACAAAATTTGGATTTTGATCTAAATACCCTGCTGCCAACATCGCTCCCCAAGAGTGACCTAGTAAAAATACTTTTTGATTTTGTCCTTTATAGTAATTTATGACAGCCTCTAAATCGTCAATCATCAATTGTGTATTGTAGATTTCTTTTGGGTGTCGCTTGGAAAGTCCACAACCTCGTTGATCGTAAAAGACAACGAAAAACCCATCCTCGCTTAATTGGCTGCAGTTTAATATACTTCGGTAATCCGCTCCAGGGCCTCCATGAATTACTAGAACCATTGGGTCGTTTGGATTACCAAAAGTTTCAGAATGAAGAATGGTATTGTTTATTGCTATAGATGGTATGGATGTGTCTTCTATAACAGTAAGTGGAACTAGGTTTCCATTTTGGGATAATTCCATTTTTTCACATGAGCCAAAAATTAGATTGATGGCGATCAATACAAATGAGTAAAGAATAGTACGTTTCATGTTTGCTTTTTTAGTTATTGTAATTTCTTAAGCAAACGTACTATTTGTGTTTAAACGAATCGCTTCAGCGTATAAGTTGCACCTTTAAATAGGTGGTACCTTGTAGGCAAATACGTAATTAATTAGTTGCTAAACCCTTTAATGTACTCTGTAGGAGTCTTTTGCATTATTTTTTTGAAATACCTGTTAAAAGAAGATTTTGAGCTAAAACCACAGTCGTAGGCCATCCCTAGTACCGTCAATTTTTGATGTTTTTGATCAGATACTAGGTCTAAAAATGCTTTTAAGCGATAACTATTGACAAAATCAAAGAAATTGGCTCCTTCTTTTTCATTGATTATTTGTGATAAATAATTTGATTTTGTTTCCAATTTACTTGCTAAGTCAGCAAGCGTTAATTCACAATCGGCATATAATTTCTCTTTCGAAAATACATGAATAAGCTTCTCATAAATTTTCTCAGAATGTTCTTTTGTTAATCCAGATTTTGAATATTTCTTTATAACAGGCCCTATCGTTTCACTGTCTTTTGGAATATTGGGGATCTGTTCCAATTTGCCATTAGAAAAAATGGGGTCTTGTTTTATACCAAAATAGCTAATTATAAATACGAAAAATGCAATAGCAATAAAGATGTAATTTTCAGGAAGGAAAAGCACTAAGATCCATAAACAACCAGTGCCGTAAATAAGCATTCTAAGCCAATTCAAATTTATATTGTCAAGGTTTGAAAACTGGAGACGAATATTGAGGCTGTGTTTTTTTAAGAGATTCAAGGTCCAATAAATATATAATAGACCATGTAAAGGAAATAGTATGGTCTTTACTTTCATGAAATTTTCAAATCCCGCCCCTTGATTCTCGTAAACATATATTTTCTGATCTGTGGGAAGGGAGAAAAAGTTAATTAAGTATAGGTAACAAACTATTATTGGAAGAAAATGAGCAAGTATGACCCATTTTTTTTTGGGTATTATTTCTACGGTAGCGCCTACATAAAAAAAGAGAAATATTCCGTAAAATAAAGGAAGACCTTGTTCAATTCCCAAAAGAAAAGGATAGGTGAAATTCTGACTGCTATGAACCAGGTAAAATAAGTACAGATGAATTACTATCAATAAAATCCATACGATCATAATTTTATCGGATAGGGTCTTCTGCTTTTTATTGATTAATAATAATTCAAAAAAGAGCGCAATGCTTATTCCGGCAATATATATCATTCTGTGAATTTATGATATTGATTTATGTTGTACAAACAATAGCTAGAGACAGCGAAGGTACAAAAGAGCAGGTATTCGACTATTCCTATTTGGATTTCATTGTCTGGTTATTGTGGTCTAAACCTGAATGATTTACACATGATTTTACTTTTTATGGGCTTGAAATACTGTTATTAGCGATAGATGAATATCCTCTTTTTTTTAATGTGTGACTTAAATTTAATAATTTACAAGCCAATTTCAGTTATCCTTATAAAAATACTTTACTCCCAGTTGATTGGGGGATTGGTCTCGATGGTTGAGATATGTATAATATATGCGTATATATAAATTAGGCTACCTATAAATAGTCAATAACAAATAACGATAGTAATATGAAAAAAGTAACAGGTATTGGCGGCGTTTTTTTCAAATGTAAAAACCCGGAAAAAATGACAGCGTGGTATCAAAAACACCTTGGATTGGATACCAACCCCTATGGTGCTACTTTTAATTGGTACGAGGATGAAGACGGTAAAAAGAAAGCTCAAACACAATGGACTCCTTTTCCGGAAACGACAAAGTACTTTGAGCCTTCGGATAATAATTTTATGATTAATTATCGTGTTGAAAACTTAGAAGCCCTTGTTGAGGAATTCAGAAAAGACGGGGTAACCATTGTGGACGATATAGAAACATTTGCGTACGGAAAATTCATACATATTCTAGATGCTGAAGGAAACAAAATCCAACTATGGGAACCTATGGACTAGGAAGTACTCTTTTAGTTCGTATCAGTGTTTATTGAGGAAGACACTGATGTGTTTTTATCCTCTTTATAATCATCCCTAAACTACCTTTGTTTAAGAATCATTAAAATGGTATAAAATGAGTTTACAAACACCAAATACAGCGTTAATAATAATTGATGTTCAGAAAGGATTTGATGACGAAGCACATTGGGGAGGAAATAGGAATAATAAAAATGCGGAAACTAATATTGTACAAATATTAGAAAAATGGAGAGCGTTGAAACTTCCAATATTTCATATTCTTCATAGTTCATTAGAATTGGGATCAAAGTTGCACCCATCTGATCCAGGATTTGAAATGAAGGATGAAATAAAGCCACTGGACGGAGAACCAATTATTGTTAAAAATGTAAATAGTGCTTTTATTGGAACTGATTTAAAAGAAAGGCTTGATAAACAAACAATAAAGCAACTAGTTATCGTTGGACTCACAACAAACCATTGTGTTTCTACTACAACAAGAATGGCGGGAAATTATGGATTTGATGTTTTGCTTATTTCGGATGCAACGGCCACTTTTGATAGAGTTGGAATAAATGGAGAACTATTCGATGCGGAGACCATTCACCAAACGGCTCTGGCTAGTTTAAATAATGAATTTGCTCAAGTAATTGATACAAGAGAATTATTAGGATTAGTATAATATACGCTTACCTGTTAAAAACAAACTGAGAAGGAAATGACTCCAATTGATAGGCTCATTACACATTTTAGAAAAAGTATTGCACTCACAGACGATGAGGCAGAAATAGTGGGGCAATGTTTTTCGATTGTGAAATTAAAAAAGAAAGAAATCCTGTTATTCGTAGGGGATCATTCATCACATATGCGATTTATTTCAGAAGGCTGTCTCCGGAGTTATTATATGGATGAAAATGCAAAAGAGCATATCATTCAATTCGGAATAGAAGATTGGTGGATTAACAATCTATACAGTTATCTAACAAATACTCCCTCAAAACAATTTATTCAAGCTATAGAGAATAGTGTGGTACTCCAAATACATAAGGATAAGTTAAACGAATTGTATAATAGCGTACCTGCCGTAGAACGATTCTTTAGATTCAAATTTGAAAAAGCGTATGTTTCGTTACAAGAACGAACCATCAATACCATGAGTAAAACAGCGGAGGAGCGTTATATAGAATTCCGTACAAAATATAGAAATATTGAACAGCGGGTACCTCAATATATGGTCGCTTCCTACTTAGGAGTAACCCCAGAGTTTCTGAGTTCGCTTAGAAAAAAACAATAGCAAACCTTTCTTAAGGTACCTTAAGATTTAATCTTTTCAACTGATATAAGTTTGTACTGTTAATTAAAACAACCGTACAGATGAAAAAAATAATAGCATTTACAGGAAGCAACAACCCAAACTCAATTAATGAGAAACTGGTGCTATCCATACTTAAAAAATACCCAGGGCAAAATATCGAATTTATTGATCTAAAAGATTTCAATGTCCCCATTTACAGTCAGGAAATTGAACAGAATGGAATTCCAAAACAAATAAAGAAGCTCTTTCAATTATTTACTGAGGCAAATGCATTCATCATAGCATCGCCAGAGCACAATGGTCTTCCGTCGGCATTTCTGAAAAACATAATTGATTGGCTTTCTAGAATCGATCAGAGAATATTTTGTGAAAAACCCGTTTTGCTTTTAAGTACTTCTCCGGGTCCAACAGGTGGTAAAACGCATCTTCAAATTTTGGAAAAACTTGTATTGCGATGGGGAGGACTTTTTGTGGAACAATATTCATTGGGAAGTTTTGATCAAAATTTTGACAAGAACAACTTATCCATTATACCTCCAGAAGAAAATGAAAAGTTGAAAATTGCTTTACAAGCCATCATGAGTGGAGTGCCCTTGACTAAAAAAAATAATGTAGAAGTGGTAAAAGATTACTTCAACTCATTTCAGAATGGGAATATGGAGCAAGTATTAAATTCATTTCATCCTGATTGCTATATTGTTAGTGTAAAGGAGGAAGAGCGTTCAAAAGAGGAGTTACATGGCATTTATAGAACTCAAGAAGAGGCCAAACAATTTTTGAATAATATTACCGCTCTTTTCAATACAAAGGATTTTACGGTGAATCATATTTCGTCTGCTGGAGACCATCTAGTAATGGCAAATGGTACTTTTTCTCACGAAGTAAAATCGACAGGTAAGCTTTTCAATAGTACATGGGCTCAACTATGCATTATTAAGGATGAAAAAATAAAAGAATATCGATTTTATGAAGATTCAGCAGCCTTGGTAGTTGCTTCTACATTATAAACCTTACAAGAGGGAGTAATTGTTAGTATAAAAAATGGACGTTTACTCCTTCTATTAAAAATACTATTACATGAATAATTACACCATAAATCACCTATTTGAATTTTGGGAATGTATTGGGATAAAAGGGGGTTTTTTCACCCAGGAAGGAGGGTACCAATATACCCACCCTAGAAATAGTTCTTGGCCTAGTAAGGTCTTCGGAATCAATAGTGAACGAATAGATTTTGAGCAGCTCAATTTAAAAATGAGAAATGGGATTTTACCAAAATCGATTGGAATAGCTGAAGATGAATTGGTAGAGAAGTTGCTTTTGAAACACAATTTTAAGAAAACATCTGTGGTAAAAGGAATGTTTCTAACCCTATCTAAAGAACACAGACCTACTGATCAATTCCCAACCATACAGCAAGTAGACACCCGGTCCAAAGCCATTGAATTTGCAACGATTGCAGCCAAATCTTTTGGGTATGAAATATATCCTGAGACTATAATTTCTTTACTTAATTACGATTCAAAAATCAGGTTATATTTAGGTAGTCATAATGGGGCTTTAGTAAGTTGTGGAATCATTTTTTTAGATGATAATAAAGTGTCTGGCATTCATATGATAGGGACCATACCTGAATATAGAGGGCTTGGATTAGGCAAAATAATGACAACCAAGTTGATATTAGAAGCTTTTAAAAATGGTAGCAATACGGCTGTTTTAGTAGCGTCAGAATCTGGTGAAAGAATCTACTCTAAAATGGGGTTTAACGTTGATGGTAACTTAAGAAGTTATTCAATAAAAGAATAAAGGGGTAGAATGTGGTTTATAAATATTGGGGTTTAAGGTATTAACCAAATAAAGTCAACGCAAAAAGACTCACCTAAAATAGGTAAGTCTTTTTTGTGATTGCAACCGGATTTTCTCCATGTTCCTTATATATCCTATACTAGCTTACCTTGAGGAAGTTTGAGTACATTGTCCAATTCAAAATATTTTTCTTTCATTTGACTTAAAGCAAATGCGCCTGCAGCGGCAGAAAGTACAGAATAGTCGAGTACGCCTTTTAATCCTGTGGAGGTTAGCATAGCCAAGGCAAATACTACTAATAGATATCCGCTCAATTTTGCAGAAAACTCTGTTTTATAGCCCACAATTAGAAGTATCGCAAGAATGATTTCTGCTGTAGTTGCTAGTATTCCTAGAGGAGAGATTAATACTTCAGGAACAAATGGATTTATTAATTTTGTGTATGCTATAAAACTCTCCCAGTTTCCCCACGAAGAGACATCTTTACTCCATACTCCAAATCGATCTGCAACTGCGGATAAAAATCCTATGGCAATGGCAAGTCTCAAAAATAATTTGATCAGTTTTTGATTCATTTTCATCCTATTTTGTTTGCTGTAAATTTATTTACAAAATATGTGATAAATCTTAATCATGATTAAGTGATCCTAATTTTTACTTTGACTTTATTTTACTAATAAATTCAGGAGTTAGTCCTAAGTAGGAGGCAAGCATATATTGTGGTACTCTGTTAGCAAATTCAGGATTTGCAAGTATGAATGTTTCGTATAATTGTTTTCCAGACAGACTAAACATATACTCAATTCTTTGTTGAGAAGCGATATATGTTTTTTCCATTATAATTCTGAAAAAGCGTTCTATTTTAGGTAGTTTAATGTACAATGCTTCTAAAGCATCTTGACTTAATTCAAGATATTCAGCATCTTCCATGGCTTGGATATACATTTTTGAAGGAGTGGTATTTACTAAACTCGCATAGTCTGTTATCCACCAATTCTCAATTCCAAAATGAACTATTTGTTCATTCCCTTTAGTGTCTATATAAAAATGGCGGAAGTAACCTTTGGTAATGAAATACCGTGCAGTACATGTTTTCCCTTCTTTCAGAAGATAATCTTTCTTCTGTATAGTCTTGGTTTTCAGTGCAGCTTGAAATAATTCGACTTCATCGTCTGAAATGTCAATGTAATTTCTTAAATAACGGGTTAGGTTAGCATTCATCCTGCTTGGATTGAGTTCTTAGGGTTGGTGCATAATAGAGGGATAGGATGTATTATTACAGGCTATCTTTATTTCAAATTTAACATTTGAACAGCACTTATTGGCATTCTAATATCATTACTTCGTACAAGAGCCAACTATAGAGGACTCTGAAACATATCTTACCATCTGAATTATTTCGTGATCCTTCAATGACAAGTCTTGTTTTTCAAAGTAAATTTACTTCTTTATAAAACTAGCTGGAGTTTTATTCTCAAACTTTTTAAAAGCCGAATAAAATGAACTCCTAGATTTAAAGCCTGCCTCCTGACCAACAACATCCAAGGTTAATCCACCAAGTCTATTGTTTTCTTTCATTATTTTTTTGGCTTCTTCTACTCTGTATTTATTAATAAACGTATTGAAATTACAATTAGCCTGATAATTAATTACTTTCGATAGTTTTCGGTAATGTACCTTCGTTAAGGTCGCCAATTCCACTATTGTCAAATCTTCATTTGTATAACATTTAGTTTCGTCCAATAATTTGCAAATCAAATTAAAAATACCCTCAAATTCAGTAAAGTCTTCCTCCTCTTTTACTACAAATTCATTGAGGTTCTCATTTTCGGAATATTCAGAATTATAAATATAATATTGTTTTACGCCATAGAAAGCCAGCCAATAAGTAAGCACAACATAAGTAATACATTGAATTACATAAATGATCATCAGAGGATTTCGAATGTGTTCTAAATCCCATTTCAAACCTTGTTGAATAATGGTAAGAACAAAGTCACAGAAGGTAATTAGTAGATAAACAATAAGTAGAGGTTTTAACCAATTTAAAAGCCTTCGCTCAATAGAGGAATGAAAATTTTTGATTCTTATAGTATGATGCTGGATTAGAGTCCATGATTTATACAGATACCATAATCCAAATAAATTCGCTGACAGCATATACCCGGCATAGTATAATGAATTTTGTAGTTGAAATTGATCTTCACCTGGAACTAAAACAAACACACATATCAGTAAACAAAATTCTAATAATCCGGGATATAGATGCTTCTTCTCATTTAAATAAGAGGCCCCAACAGTCATTTTTTTAATATAAAGGAAAAGCAAAGGGAAAATTAGAAAGTAAAACCTAAATGGTAAGAAGATTAAAAATGGATTTTGGGGTGAAATACCATAATCGTTTAAAACATTGCTGGTAAATGAAAGTCCAAAAAATAATAAAAATACGCCCAACATTGCTGATGGCTTTTGCTTGGATGATATTTGGATTAAAATGAGACCCAATACAACTCCATGTATCAAGCAAAGCAAATTTAATATACTGGCAATTTTATACATTCCCTATGAAAAATGAGAGTGAAACGTTTAACTTTCACTCAATTATGATTAAAAAGATTAAAAATAATAAAATTTATTTTCTCAAACTGTAAGTCCTCAATGAAATTCGTGAATTGAGTTCTTAAGTTGTGTTCACAATAGGGGGATAGGATGCTTTAAGGATCAAAAATTTCTCAGAATAAATTGATAATCGATATTTTTATCGTTTGAAACAGTCAATAAAAATGTTTTCAACTTGTAGGAAATTAAATACTGAGTAAGGAATCTACTTTTACCATTATAAATTTGTTCCAATTTTATTTTGATGGCCTTTGTTTGATTTATAGAGATGAATTTTTTTTCCAACCTATTATATTCAATTCCACTTTCAGCTAGTTGTGGAGCTAATTGTTGATCAAGCATATTGGCATATACCGTCACCATACTTTTATCTAGAGGAATATATTCTCCGGGGACAAGCCAAATTAAGTTTGACGTATTTCCCTTTTCATAAAAAAGTTCAAATTGTGCTCCCATAACTTGGAGTCCATTGATTGCGGACATGAGTTGGATATCGTGCTGGTCTAGTTGTTCTATTTTGTCATAAATTTCAGCATATTGATCAAAATTGCACTTTTGATAATTTACTGGAAAGTGAATATTTTTTTCAAGGAACTGGATTTGTTGTAATTCGGAATGTTCCTTTTTTTCATCGTCACAGGCGGAGACAAAAATTAGTAGGAGTACAAGAAAGGCGTAGTGTATATTAAATGATATTGCTTTTTGTTGAATTAAGGTATTTGATTCTCTAATCATTTATTTGGATTTTTGATCTTAGGAAGATCAATGGTTTTAATTTAGGTTTAAATGTAGTGTATTATTGGGTCGTTTGGATAATCTGATATTAATAAGTTTGAATACTTATAAGGAACAAATCCTCACTCATTCCTCTTGATTATTTCTTTTTAGGGTTGATCTATAATGTATTATTCATGTATAGTATGGGCATTTAAATCAACTAAGTTACAAGTCACATTTTGTTAATGTTATACAAAGAATTTGTTTTTGAGCGAAGAATATGCGTAAATTACCTATACATACGTTATATATCATTAAAAATATAGCATTGAATAATACACAAAAAAATGAATACCAATTTAAATTTAGCCGTACTTATAGACGGTGACAATATCCCATCGGCTCATGTAAAAGAGATGATGGAGGAAATTGCAAAGTATGGAAATCCTACAATTAAGAGAATATATGGCGATTGGACTAAACCTAATCTGACCAAATGGAAAAACCTACTTTTAGAAAATGCAATTACGCCTATTCAACAATATGCATATACTACAGGTAAAAACGCAACGGATTCTGCAATGATAATTGATGCGATGGATATCCTCTACAGCAGTAAAGTTAGTGGTTTTTGTCTAGTGTCTAGTGATAGTGATTTTACTCGATTGGCAACCCGATTAAGAGAAGCTGGGATGCAAGTGATAGGAATTGGAGAAAAGAAAACCCCTAACCCTTTCATTGTTGCCTGTGATAAATTCGTTTATATAGAAATTCTAAAAAATCAAACTGAAAAGAAAAATGATGACAACAAAGGTTCGGACAAAACCAATGTAGATAAAATAACCAGAAAAGAAATTAATTTAATTTCAACCACTATTTCAGATCTTTCAGATGAGGATGGTTGGGCTTTCCTTGGTGACGTTGGTGGTCTATTGCTGAAAAAACAACCTAATTTTGATTCAAGAAATTATGGGTTTGAAAAGCTTACACCTCTAATTAAATCAATTGGAAACTTTGAGTTAGAACAAAGAGAAAGCCCTAAAAGTAGGAACAAATTGATTTTTGTAAAAAATAAAGATAAGAATGCGCTAAAACCTAAAAAGCAATAGCGCGTGTTTTTGGTGAATCATTTTACGAGTTAAAACAAAAAAGACTTACACCAAAAGGGTAAGTCTTTTTTATTTTCCATCCTTTACAAGTCTACTTTATAGATTATCTTGTTGCTTACATGAAAAATTTGCAGGTATGTGTCAAGGGGTTTAATTCTTGATAAGCTGTTTCTTTGAAAAATGGAGTATATATTTTTGAAGAAGAGTGAACATAATACATCATTTTCTGTCCAAATCTGCTGCTCCACCATATTCTAGGTAAATGTTTTATGAATGAATTTTGAATTTAAAAGTCGCGCCACGGCCATGTAGTTTGGTTTAAAATATACCTTGTCTCCAATTCTATATTTCTTTTTTCCATCAACGGATTTATTTGATCCAAGGTCAATAACCATCATATCTGAGGTTATTCCAACATATTCTAATTCATCATCAATAAATTCAATGTCATCTTGGTCAACATCTAATAAACCGAAATCAAGAATAGCTTTTATAGATGTTTCACTAATGTTATCCTCATGAAATTCCGCAGTTTGGCCCACATTACTATGACTAATAACGCCTTCTGGAACTATTTTTTTCTCCTCAAGTTCTATAATGTTGGCGCAAAACTCAAAGGTGTCAACAGCCAGTTCTTTAAATTGTTTGTTGTCTAAAGGACTAATTCCAAAAAATATGGCCTCTCCTATACGAAAGTGATTAATATCTTTTGGTATGGATTTTTGCTCAATGAGTGGTAGGGTGATAGATGTTCCACCAGAGACGTATTTTAAATCCTTATTGAACTTTGCTGAAATCAGTTCTTTATATAACGACAGTTGCAATAGCTTGTCATAAGTGGGTTCAATTCCATGCATACAACCCAGATTTGATCCAATTCCTATAACTTCAATATTCGATAGCTCAAATACGCTTTCATAAAAATTCATTAACTCTGTTCTTTTAACCCCTTCTCGAAGTTCACCAAGTTCAACCATAATAATGATTTTATGAATTTTCTTGGCTTTTTTAGCCGCTTTATTTAGCGCTACAATGGTATTGTGAGAGGAGTTTAGAGAGATGTCTGCATATTTTACAATATCATCAGCATATATTTTTGCAGGTGGTTTAATATAAATGGTTTGCATGTCGGGATTAACCTCTTTTAGGTTTTTCAAACTGGTAAGTCTGGAATCACCGATAGAATCAATATTTTTAATCACATCATCCGTAAGTACATTCTTGAGAAACTCTTTATCCCCTGAAAAAACTTTGGTAATTAAACTCCAATCAATATGATGAGAATCAAAGTAATCACTCAAATACTTGATGTTATCCTGAATCTTCTTTGTATGAATTATCAACTTAGCCATTCCCTATTTTTTTAATCTCATTTCTAAATATGGATTGGTGAAACCCATTTTTTCATATAAAAATTTAGCAGGATTGTCTGCTTCTACGTGCAATGAAATATCTCCTTTAGAAGTTTCAATTGCATTGTTCATTAGCTTTTTCCCCAATCCTTCGCCACGATGATTTTTGTGTATAGCAATATACACGAGTATGTTTTCTGGAATATATCCACCCATTCCGGTTTGGTTGATAACCGTGGCACCTTTTATTTTTTCATCCTCTTTTAAAAGCATGGTAAAACCTCCAAATGATTCGATGTCTTTTAGTGAATAGTCTATTGCTTTCTGTATGTCATTTTTAGGGTCACCGTATTGTTCAAGATTATCAAATAAAAAGTCAACTATTTCTATTTTTTCTTTTTCACTTGGTTTATTCAGTGAATCAAAAATTATTGTTTCAAGCATAAGATATTTTGTTTACCTACAATCTAATATAATTAAGCAGCTGACCTAATGATATTGTTTTTTTTAATGATACTCAATCACCGAATAAATGTAATAGATGAATTTCGTCAATTAATTTGGACTAAGGTTGATTAAAATTTAATAAGATCCGATTTTGTTTCCAATGATTTACTCGGAATAAGCGTGAATAAGGACTTTTTCCTTGTAAAATACACTTGAACCTCCTTTTAGAAATTGGGGAGATCTAACCTCTACAGGGTATAGTATATGGTTTAATTACTGCTAAGGCTATGCAATAAAGATATCTAGATGAACAATTGAAATGAATTTAAAAGTTGCTATTGGAATAATTCAAGGTAGATGGGCTGATAATGTTGTTGGATCATTGGAAGGCGTATTTCTAGATTAAATTATATCTCCTTAAATTTATATAACGGATAAGTTTGTCCGTTATATAAATTGTATATATATTTGCTCAATAATACTCAGATATGTTTTCAAAATCGTGTGAATATGGTCTTCGAGCTATCATTTATATAGCTCAACAAACTGTCCAAAATAACAAAGTGGGCTTGCGAACTATTTCGGAAGAGATAGGTTCACCTGAAGCATTTACATCAAAAATACTGAGACAACTAACACGTAATAGTATGGTCAAATCTATTAAAGGACCATACGGCGGTTTTGTGATAGAAGAGCATAAGTTGAAGACTACACTGAGCGAGGTAGTAAATATATTCGACGGAGATACTATTTATAAAGGGTGTGGATTGGGATTGAACCAATGTGACGCCAATTCTCCCTGTCCAATGCACGCCAAATTTGTTGCAATCAGAGACGATTTAAAAAACATGTTAGAAAGTACCACGTTGGAAGCATTGGTTAATGATATGACCAACGATCTTGGAATTTGGTTCAAACGCTAAACATTTACTTTTAAAACGGATAAATCTATCCGTATATCTATTATGAAAAATACAAGACCATATTTAAATACAATTATTGCCCTGGTTTTTATCTGGATTGGATTTGTAGGTGCTATAAGTTTTATGGAAGCTTGGTTGAAATTTCAAGCACCAAATATCACTACAGAATTAGGATTGGGCATAGGTCAGTTAGTATTTAATGCCTTGAATAGGGTTGAAATTACCATAGCGCTACTTCTGGTAGGTCTGTTATTGGTTAGATGGATGAAAGGCCTGAAATCAAGTTGCTTTTATTTAATGACACCCTTAATAATTCTGCTGCTCCAAACCTTTTGGCTATTACCGAGGCTAGATGAAAGAGCAGATTTAATTATACAACATATTGAAGTTTCAAAGAGCTATTTGCACTTTTATTATGTGCTATTAGAAATTCTGAAAGTACTATTTCTGGTACTATTTGGGAAAAGAATGTTAAACACTAAAAACTAAAGACATGAGCAATACTGCATCATTATTGGAGAATATTACCTATAAAAAAGATAAGGCCGCAATTACAGTCTTATTAAAAACCAACCATTCTAAAGAGATTAGAATTGTTATGAAAGAGGGGCAGACTATGAAAGAGCATAAAGCACCTTTTCCAATTGTTATTGAACTTTTTGAAGGGTCCATTCATTTCGGCGTAAATGGCAAAAAGCAAGTACTTAAAAAAGGAGATTTAATTGCCCTGGAAGGAAACGTACCACATGATTTGACTTGTATTTCAGATTGTATCATTCGTCTTTCTCTATCTATAAAGGACAGTGCTGATAGGGTTGAAAAAGTAGTAAATAAAGTGAACTAATTAACAGTAAAAGAATATAGCATGAAAAAAGTTTGGGGTGCATTTATTGCAATTACCGTTTTGTCCTTTTCAGTTTTGATTTGGGTAGGAACCGAGGTTTACCAAACCCAACCACCCATTCCGGAATTGGTGGTGGAAAAAGAGTCTAACACCATTATATACACCAAGGAAGATATTCAAATTGGGCAAAATGTTTGGGAATCTATTGGCGGTATGGAGGTGGGATCCATTTGGGGGCATGGAAGTTATGTTGCACCGGATTGGACGGCAGACTGGATACATAGAGAAGCCGTTTTTATGCTTGACGCTTGGGCCAAAAACGATTTTGGAAAAAAATATGAGCAGCTAGGCGTTGAAGAAAAAGCGGCTTTAAAAGCAAGGTTGATTAAAGATGTTAAAACTAATACTTACAATGCATCTGATAAGACTATCACCGTTTCCAAAGCAAGAGTTGCCGCGATTCAACAGAATATTGCCCATTATAGTTCAATTTTTTCCGATGGTAAAGAAGAATATGCTATACCAAAAGGTGCTTTGGTAGATGTTGAAAAATTGAAACAATTGAATGCATTTTTGTTTTGGACCTCTTGGGCGGCAAGTACCGATAGACCAAATTTGGACTATACCTACACATCCAATTGGCCGCATGAACCTCTCATCGATAATACCATCACCAATGATTCTATTATCTGGTCGGGGCTGTCTATTGTACTGTTGTTATTGTTTATTGGAATTCTAACCTATTATTATCTGGTAAACCATGAAAAGGGGGAATTAGTTAATAAGCCGGAAAGTGACCCATTAACCAATATGACACTTTTTCGATCGCAAAAGGCCATATTGAAATATTTCATCGTTATTTCTTTACTGATTGGTCTACAGGTTGTTCTGGGTATTATTACCGTGCATTATACGGTTGAAGGACAATCCTTTTTTGGTTTTGATTTAGCCAATTATTTACCCTACTCGGTTACCCGTACTTGGCATACACAACTTGCTGTATTTTGGATTGCAGCTACTTGGTTGGCAACAGGATTATTTTTAGCACCTATGATTTCTGGTAAAGAAATGAAGTATCAAGTTTTTGGTATAAACTTTTTGTTTGTAGCATTGATAGTGATTGTATTGGGGTCTATGCTTGGAGAATGGTTGGGGATACATCAATTCTTAGATTTAACCACAAATTTCTTCTTCGGTCATCAAGGCTATGAGTACATGGATTTAGGTCGATTCTGGCAATTATTTTTGGGGATTGGATTGGTGCTATGGGTGGTTATGGTAAGTAGACATATTATCTATGGAATTAAGAAAAACGATTCTTCTAAGCACTTATTAATTATCCTATTGATTTCTGTGATGGCGATAGGGATGTTCTTTTTCTCTGGACTGATGTATGGAGAAAATAGTAGCCTTCCTGTAATTAATTATTGGAGATGGTGGCTAGTTCACTTGTGGGTGGAAGGATTCTTTGAGGTATTTGCCACGGTAGTTATTGCCTTTATCTTTTCTAGAATGAAAATAATATCCTCCAAAACAGCAGGAAGGGTATCTATTGCATCAGCCAGTATATTTTTGTCTGGTGGTATTTTAGGGACTTTACACCATTTATATTATTCGGGAACACCTGTTCAAGCCATTGCGCTAGGGGCTACCTTTAGTGCCTTGGAAGTGGTGCCACTCACACTGATGGGCTATGAAATTAGGGAAAACTGGAACCTGTTGAAAAGTAAAGCATGGATGCAGAAATACAAATGGCCTATCTTCTTTTTTATAGCCGTTTCCTTTTGGAATTTTGTTGGAGCAGGGGTATTTGGTTTCTTAATTAATCCTCCTATTGCCTTGTACTATATTCAGGGTCTAAATACTACTGCGGTGCATGCACATACTGCCTTATTTGGTGTATACGGTATGTTGGGAATGGGCTTTATATTGATTTGTCTACGTTTTTATTCAGATCGAATTTGGAACAACAAAAAACTTAAACGGTCTTTTTGGTGTCTGAATATTGGCTTGGTTGCCATGGTACTATTTAGTCTATTACCCATTGGTATTATTCAAGCTTATACCTCCATTACTCAAGGGTATTCTTTTGCTAGGGATGCAGAATTATTGTATTCACCAACGGTGCAAACGCTTAAATGGATGCGTATGATTGGAGATATTATCTTTTCAGTTGGAATATTCTATTTCTGCTGGTTTACCATTGAAGAAACCCTCTACAATTTTAAGAGAAAATAATTTACGTTCATGCGGAAGCATAAACTGCGGAGCTATATGGAGCATTTTATAGAATACTTCAATAGCGATTCTTCTAGATTAGAACTGGTTATAGGACTTAGAATAACTGCTCAGTCCTAACTTGTACTTGTAACACAAAACTAGGTAAAAGCCTCTCCCGTGAATTTCACGGAGAGGCTTTTTTGTGATCATAATAGATTTTTTTCAAGACCCTACTGCTGAGTAGATTTTTAATTTGTTTTGAAAAATTTTAACTTTTTTTATTGAGAAATAGAGTCCTATATATTTGAGAGAATAGGTTATTTTAGTCGAAAATTTATTATGATGAAAAAAGTTTTTCTTTTGTTCTTTGTTTGTATTTCAATAAACATGATTGCTCAAAACGCTACTTGGAGTTCTTGGTTAGCAGCGCATGAGGGGAAAATAAATTATTTACCAGAATACGGGCAACAAAAAAAAACTGATCAAGAAATTGAGATCGATAATAAATTCATTAAAGCTATTACAGATCTAGGGTACACCAAAGAAAAAGGAAGCGAGATATTTTCAGGTAAAGGCTGGACCTTTTTGAGACAAGGTGATTTGGAATCTGCTATGCTAAGATTTAATCAGTCATGGCTATTAGATTCAACAAATGTGAATGCACTTTGGGGATACGGAGCAATATTGGGAAAGCTACAAAACCCAACGGAGGCTATCAAATATTTAAATCGTGCCTACTCTTATGACTCCAATACTATTCGATTACTAATTGATATATCCGCCTCACACCTGGTTAGATATAACATTGAAAAAAACACCTCCGATCTAGATCAGGGGCTATCTACTTTACTCCGATATTTGGAAAAGGATGGTGAAAATGAAGAGGCTTTATATAAAACAGCAATCTTTTATTTCCATATGGAGGATTATAAGTCTTCGTGGGAATATATTCATAAGTGTGAAGAGGTTGGCGGTGGCCCAATAAAGAAAAGGTTTATAAAATCGTTAAAAAAGAAAATGCGAAAGCCTAAAGCCAAATAGTAAATCAAGGCGCCTTGCTTTGATAGGTAGATTTTATTGAAGTCTATTTATGAGTAAAAAAAATATAGAATAAAGTATATTGAGGATTCTTTCACAAAAATAATAGATGATTTGGATGACTTATACTTCCGATACTACTTTATTTTTGTCTAATTCGGGGGATAATCTGAATAGAAAGATAGGTGTAATATAGCCGTATGTAAGGTATAGTACATTATAATGACAAACAAAGGATATTAAAATAAAGCGTATGAGAATCCAGTGTAAGTTCTGTGTGACCTATAATTACGATGATGCTATATTGTGTATTAACTGCTCAAAACCTCTATGGAGTAGGGATGAGGTTGCTGAAAAACTTTCCAAACGCCTTTCCCAATTAGAGCTAAAATATCAGCGAGAAGTTCAAGCTATAAGAAAAGATATTTCTGATTTAAAAAAGATTGAAAATTCATTACCTGAATCGATTATAATCCCTGAAAAGGAAACGATACCTATAAAGAAGGTGGTCAAGGAAACAGTTAGTATCCGAGATACAGATACGAGTACTGTCGTTCAACCTGAACCACCAAGATTCAAGATTAGCGAACCTAGACCACCCTCACAATTCGACCTTAAGGTTAAAGAATTCTTGGGTCCAATTAATGAGGGCGTTGAATTGTTATTAGGCGTTTATTCCAAATATAAAACAGAAGGGAAGCTACCTATATTCTTTATGACAATTGCCGGGATTTTGGCTATTTTATTTGGGTTTGGCTATTTAATGCAGTTGTCTTTACAATATTTGGGAGCCTATCAGGAGCCTTTTAAAATAGGTTTAGGGTTTACTACATCTATTGTTTTGGGAGCTATTGGAATTCGACTTTCACGCAAGGGTGAAACACTAAAAGAATATGGGTCTGCCCTCATAAGTCTAGGGATTATTCTCAATTATCTCATGATCTATTTCCTGTCAGATTTAGGAAATTTCCCACTACTAGCTTCAGGTATTCTAGGCTTTAGTCTAATCTCATTAAATACACTTGTATCCATATTTTTTTCACTGAAATATGAAGCCAAAGTAATTTCTGTAATATCATTAATTGGTGGTGCATTTGCACCGCTATACCTCAATGCAATGGGAGATGGTAGTCTCTACTACCTGTATCTTTGGTTTCTAGCCATTGGCTCTTCATACGTATCTAGGAAAACAAATTGGAAAACACTTAGCTATTTAACATTTGCTGTTGCTTTGGGAAGTCTCGAATTTATGGTTTTTAACTATAGTCCAGGCAACCTTATTTACGCGGTATATTATCACCTTTTTGCCTATTTATTTTTCTATATAGCCTTATTTGACGGGGCTAGATTAAAAAACAGTATTGTAAAAGCAGATATAGTTATACTCGTAAGTAGTTTAAGTTTCTTGCTATTCAATTTATTCAATGCCTTTGAAAGTGATCTAGTTACATTAGGAATAGTATACATCATTAACGGCCTTGCTTTTTCCGCGTTATTGCTAAAGAAATGGAAAGACCTAAGTAGAGATGCCAAACTGGTTTTATTCGTTGTTATTGGAACATTAATAGGGTTTGCTATACCTTCCATTTTTGACCAGAAGTTAATGGGTCTTTTCTGGTCTATAGAGGCATTATTACTTGTTGTTTTAGGTTTTCAATTCTCTATACCAACTGTAAGAAAAGAAGGGTATATTCTATTGGTTATTGCTTTTGGGAAGCTGTTATTTAGCAGCTTTTCAATTATAGATCATTGGGACGAAACATTGTGGCACCAAGGCTTCCTAAATTACATTGCTTTAGGGACCGTTTTTACTACCATGTGGTTTATTGGCAGAAGAAATTTAAAAGAACTTATTGGATTTGAGCATAGACTTTACTCATTTAGCCAAGAAATAGTTCCCTTATGGTTGGCCTCAGTATACCTAATGGTAGGATTTCACTTGGTTGGTGAATGGATTTTGAACCTATCGATAGTTCCATTATTTGGCTTTATTTATTGGAAAAAATACTTCAACACGAAATTAACTGATCATATTGGTCTAGGCCATCTATTTCTATTTATTGCTGGTTTGTTAGTTTCATTTCAAGCAACAGGTTCCATTCATATTTCAGATCAAAAACTGTATACTCAAATAGGAATAATAGAGCTATTGGCAACCTTTTGGGCGCTCAAATCTTATTATAAATTCCTTAAAATAGAAGATGAAAATACCTTTGGTTTTGCAGAGAATTTAAGAGTCCTTTTCTTCTGCCTTCTACCGTTAGTCTTTATCAATTTGGTCAGAAAGCATACGTTTGAATTCATCGAATTAGGTTTATGGATAGGAGCAATAATAACCTACTTCCTACACAAAAGATTAAAATACTATGCGCTTCAAATAGAGTTCATTTCACTATCAGCAATTGCATTTTTCCTTTGTTATATGGAATGGGATTCCATTGGGTTCATCTCAGGGATTGCATTCATGGCTGCTATTGTTGTGGTTGAAAAAGCCATTAGGTATGAAACATTTCAACAGTCCACGTACAAAGATTTTATAGCCTTTTTCCCTTTTGCGTTAACGGCTTTTATTGGAAGCTTCATTTATTCATTGAATGAAGATTTCTTTGCCCTTAGTCTAAGCATCTCTTCCTTTGCGTTATTGACCTTTACTTATTTTTATGATAAAATCGGACCCATAAAAAATAACCCTAAGCTTGCAGGAACCCTTGCATTACTACTAAATCTATGTAGTATCCTAGCCTTAGGATTTTTTGGGTCAATTCCTTCAATGATGGTTTCTATCATTAATCTTATCCTAATTGCTCTATTGCTTAACAATAAGAAAAATTGGTTTCCTATTCTTTATGGGCAACACTGGAATGGAACAATGGTGCTACACCAAATTGAATGTGTTCTTGTATATGGATTAATTCTGGTGTTTTTTGATATTAGTTTATCAGGGCCTTTAGCTTCTATTTTGTTAGCTGCCCATGCAATAATTGTATTATTTGTTGCGATGAAAAACCAGATTAAAGTCTTAAATAAAATTTCAATGGTGCTATTTTCAATTACATTATTGAAGGTTGTCTTTCACGATATCACCGATTTTAATACAACAGAAAAAGTAATTGTATTAATTATTCTTGGGTTAATTCTGTTGAGTGCTTCCTACGGTTATGTTAAACTTGCAAAACACTTCGAGGAAAAAATAAATAGATTACAAGAAAATCCTATTAACCCAAAAAATGATTCCGACGGGGTATAGAAGCAAAGAAGGCGTACATCAATAGATGTACGCCTTTTTGCGTTCCCGAAGGGTTTGTTCAAGAACCTTATGGGGTTTCAGTTTCAAACAGATAATTTACTTATTTCTGATAGTATACAACCCTATCTTTAGTATAGAGATGTGTAAGAGTAATTACAAGTATAGACGGTAACTAATACAGAAATTCTATTCTTTCAAATGAATATTAGTTTTAAATTCGTTCACCATTAATGCTAAATAAGAATGAAGTACTATGAAAAGAATTTTAGATTACATTTTACCAATATTATTCCTGTTTGTGACAATTTCGATGAACGGTCAAAACAACGTAACTAAAAATAGAATTCCACTATATGTTACCCCAGTTTATCAATTTGATCCTTTAGACATCAATGTTGGTGATTGTAGTAAAATGTTGACATCTCTTGATATCAATAATTATAAAGAAACAGTAGGCTATTTCTCTACTAATATTGATTTGATACCAATTGAAGCGATCTTTGTATTATCTGTTAGACTGTACGATATTGGGAAAAAGGATGAAGCTATTTATTGGTTTTATACAGCTCAGGCCAAAGGCAAAATATTTATCAAAATGTTGGATCCAGAAAAAATTGGGGGTATCGGATCAAGGGCTTTTGAGTTAAGACAAATGTTTATTTCTTTCAATAGATTAGCAGGAGAGTACATAAATGGATATGCAGGAGGAAACCTGGAGGTGTATTTAGGAGTATGTGAGAGATTATTAAAGGAAATAGTTGATTTTAAACCAGTATTTAGTATTTATCCTAATGTTTCATTTTTACCGGACTCAAATCGTCCGTCTATACTAGAAAAACAGATCGTGGGGATTCAGAAATTAATGGCTTATATCGAAGGAAACAAAGATGAAATAATTAGGAAAAGAAAAGAAGCAGGAATAGAAGGGTTATACTAGAAAACACTAGTAATTAGCGTTTATATCCCTGTTGTTACTTTGTTTCTGGGTTTATCCGGGATGGAAGGGTAGGTGTAAAATACCATATTATATATATTAAGCTTAATTAAAACATTATGACAAAAATTATTTTATTCTTTATCTGTATCGGTAATCTATCGTATCAGATTGACAAATCAGTAATTAGAGATCATGTAACTATAAAAATAAATACCTACGAGCGCGAAGGAGAAATGAGGGCTACCAGTATGCCAGAGCTTAAGCCAGATAGTGAATTGATAAACTATAAGAGAAGATTTGATTACCTTCTGATAAATGTACCAGAAATCCATTTGGCAGAGAAATCAGAGCAGAGAAATGAAATTTGGCAATTATATCCAGACACCATAGAACTTAAAAGACTTTATCTAAATAAATATATTGAGGATGAAAAACTAGTTAACTATTTTGAAGAAACACTGGCTGCTATTGAGAACCCAAACCTTGATGAAAGTACTGTCTTCACTTCAGATGAACTTATGGAAGTGGCTTCCAAATTTTTCTACTGTGACAAGGTAAATGCTGACACCAGTGTCCAAGCGCATGTTTGTATTGGATTGAATGGTGTAAAAGAGGCAAATTGGAAGATTGATTATACTTTATTGGAGGCATTTTGCTTTGAGGGATTGTTTAACGATTTTGATAAGGATACTTCTCAAGTTTGGGAATCGTTCATTTCAAATAAGAAGAAAGCTAGTCTACAGTCTAGCACGGACATAACAACACTAGACCAATTTCTTGAAGATGTTAAACTGGACCTGTTTGAAAGGATGAGCAATGACGAGGTTATTAAGAAAGAACTTTTGGATTATTATGAATCGAATAAAACAAATCTAGCCTTCAAAATAAAAAACTAAGCCTGAAAAAATCTAAATTGTATTTCCGTCTACCGGATAGGTAGGAAAACGCATTGAACCAGAACGTTGTGTGTAATAAATAATAAGTGAAGCAATCTAAACTAATACTTCCGGTAATTGTAATTTCTCAATTCTGCTGCACCTCTCTCTGGTTTGCAGGTAATGGGGTTATTGCAGATCTCGTAATTGATTTCAACCTGCTGGATACTGCTTTAGGCCATTTAACATCTGCTGTACAGATCGGATTTATCGTTGGGACATTGAGCTTTGCTATTTTGACAATTGCCGACCGTATTTCACCGTCCAAAGTGTTTTTTGTTTGTGCAGTGATCGGAGCGCTATTTAACTTGGGAATCATATATGAAGGAAATAGTCTTACTAGTTTACTTTGCCTACGGTTTTTAACAGGCTTTTTTCTGGCAGGAATCTATCCAATAGGAATGAAAATAGCAGCGGACTATTTTGAAAAAGGACTTGGTAAATCCCTTGGGTTTTTGGTGGGGGCTTTGGTCCTAGGAACTGCTTTTCCTCATTTACTCAAGAATATGACTGAAACCATTTCTTGGAAATCAGTACTCATTGCTACCTCTTCGTTTGCAGTCTTCGGTGGTTTATTAATGCTGATGCTGGTACCGGATGGACCATTTAGAAAGGTAGGCAAAAGATTAAATTTGTTAGCATTTTTCCAGGTGTTCAGAAATCCTGAATTTCGTTCATCAGCTTTTGGATACTTTGGCCATATGTGGGAATTGTACGCTTTTTGGGCGTTTGTACCTAGTATCTTAATAGGGTACCAAGCAAAACACGCTCACATCGACTTCAATATTTCGTTATGGTCATTCATAATTATTGCAGTTGGTGGTGTGGCATGTGTACTTGGGGGTTATCTCTCTCAAAAGTTAGGTACAAAGCGAACGGCCTTTTTAGCCCTTCTTTTGTCATTTAGTTGTTGTCTTCTTTCTCCACTTATTTTTTCAGTTGAAAGCGAACTGGTGTTTTTATCATTTCTTCTCTTTTGGGGAATGGTTGTAATTGCAGATTCTCCGCTTCTTTCAACATTGGTAGCTCAAAATGCACCGAATGAAATAAAAGGGACAGCATTGACTATTGTTAATTGCATAGGGTTTTCAATAACCATAATCAGCATTCAATTAATAAACGGATTGCAAGCATTCACAGATTTAAATAACCTATTTATAATTCTGGCGGTGGGCCCTTTTCTTGGTTTGATTGCAATTAGAAAAAGAAATAAAACTTCTCATAACAAAGCCTAATGGTCTTGAAGCGCATTTTACACTAAGTATTATTAGGCCTGCATCAATTGTCTTCCTCAGAGCTTCTCAAGGAGGATTCTGATAAATTCATCTCCATCCGTACTGACTATTTTGAAAGGATTTCTGCGTTTTGTGAATTTTCGAAATCTTGTTCTGAAAAACACATATATAGTTTATAAAATTCTAATTGTAAGAGTGTTGTGATTTTGTTAACTTTAAGGGGATCACTATTTTATCATTTGTTTTTTAGGGTAAATGATCTATTTTTTTAAAAAATAAATGGTCAGAATTTAAAGATAAGTAAATACAATAAGTATGAAACGATTTACAGCATCATTGGTATTATGTATACTAATGAGTCTTGTTTTGTCTCAAGTTGCTAGAAGTCAAACATCAGTATTCGAATGGGTTAAAATACTTGGAGTTGTTGATAACCCAGATAAAAGGGATAACGGACAATGCATTAGTTTTTCTATGACATTAGATAATGAAGGCAATATGTATACTACAGGCTTTTTTTCCGATACTTTGGATTTTGATCCCGGGGCTTCTGAGTATAACCTAACTACGTTTGGAAAATTATCCCAAAGAAATGTTTTTATTACTAAGTTAGATACAAACGGTGACCTGATTTGGGCAAAATCCCTCAATAGTACTAAATGGGCTAGTGGATACGAGATAGCAGTTGATGATTTCAAAAATGTATATGTTGCGGGCTATTTTGAAGATACGTTGGATGTTAACCCCCGTTCCGGATTGCATCATTTAATTTCAAAAGGAGTGAGTGATATGTTTATCACAAAACTTGACTCAAATGGAGACTTTATTTGGGCAAGACAAATTGACATAAAAAAGACGGATCATTTATCTAAGAAGATTCATCTAAAGATTGATAATGCAAATCAGGTATATTTTGTTGGTAACTTCATTGATACTATTGATTTTAATATAGGGACACCAGGATTTTTGGTATCTCATGGGAGCAATGATGTGTTCTTGTCCAAGTTGGATTTAGATGGGAACTTTCTATGGATAAAACAATTTGGAGGTGCGTCGGAGGATTGGATTTCGTCCCTTGCTCTGGATAATATGGGTAACATGCATATTTTTGGCATTTTCAGAGGAACAGTCGATTTTGACCCAGGTGTTGGTGTGTTTGAATTTACAAGTCAGTATTATGGTATTTTTATCTCAAAACTAGATGCTGGTGGCGAATTTCTTTGGGCGAAAGCAGTTCTCAGTAACCTTGCTTATATTGGGGTTGCAGATATTTCTTTGGATAGTGTTGGTAATATTTATACATCTGGACATTTTAAAAGAATTGTGGATTTTAATCCTGGAGAAGGAATATATAATTTGTATAACGAGGGTTTCAACTATTATCCTGACGCATTCATTACAAAACTCAATTCAAATGGCGATTTTTTATGGGCTAAAGAGTTTGATGCTGGTTGGAATATGTCGATTATTAGCTCTATGGATGTTGATAAAAATGGAAATGTATACACTATGGGATGGTTTTTTCATGATGTAGACTTTGATCCTAATTTTTATAGTGAGCATATAGTTAATGGAGAATTACATGGTTCAATGTTTATTTGTCGGCTTAATGCTAATGGAAGTTTTGGTTGGGTTAAACATATAGCCGGACTTTTTTCATATCATCATGAAGCAGGAGATGGTAATGATGACGCAGTAATTAAAGCGGATGATTTTGGAAATGTGTATGCTTCAGGCTGGTTCGATGGATCAGGCTATTTTGGTGTTGATGAAAAAGATTTCTTTCAAGTTAATGTTGGTGGCTATTTATCAAAAGCGTTTAATCTTAAAATATCACAAGAAAATTGGATTGATAACCCTGAATTAAACTTGGAAGAAAAGGTTATTATTTTTCCAAATCCTGCTCATAATTTCACACATGTATCTATGAATATTTTAGCACAAGGCAGTATTTCACTGGTAGGAATCGAAGGAAGAATACTACAGGAAATAAAACTTCAACCGGGCCCACATACGTATACCCTTCAATTTCCAAATTATGCCAAAGGACTTTATTTCCTCGATATTGTTGTAGATGGTAAAAGAAACAAAATAGAAAAATTGATAATTAAATAAATGATATGAAATGAAAGAACCCTGTTATTAGTTTCTTTGAATTTGTGGAATTCATTATTTTCCATTCTGGCTTTTTGTTGTCAATACGTGAGTGATGACCTTCTGTTATTTTTTGTAAGTTCTTTAATATGATGTTATTTAATTCGAGATTTGTTCCCATCAGAGTCACTCAAAGAGGACTCTGATGTATTACGGAGGAAAACGCTTGGTGTAGGGCGCATAATCCTGATAAAGAATCAAGAAACATGAGCAGGTTTCAATAAGAAAATACAGAACAGAGTATCGGTGTCCGAAAAGCAATTCCAATGCTCTTGTCAAGTGGGTCGTCACTGATAGGTCAAAAAAAAAAGACCTACATGAACCAAGTAAGTCTTTTTAGTAATTGGTTTAAGAACAGTTTTTTAATAATTCAAGAGCATCGTTTTCTCCCCAATCTGGTGAGTTTTTTTCGGATTTTTCAAAAACGTTGAATTTGGTAATCGCTTCCTCTATAATAGGTCTTGCATTCTCGCAACCACCACCATAATTGACTGGCATATACATTTTAGATTGTGCAATGAGTAATAGTACGCGCGGATTATCTTGATTTATTAATCGTGCACGTTCAAGCATTTGGGTACTTTTTTGACCAAATTTATATCCACGTTCATTAGGGTTTACAATAATTCTAGCGCTATAAATCATAGCCGCTAAGGATAGAATTTCATCATTATTTGGAGATATTAGTTGAGCTCTTTCTACATGTCCCTGTGCTAAATCTAAAATTTCATCTAGTTTATCCTGCTCTTTTTCTGTAAAAGCCGATAAAACATAACTATAGGCAGCATAGTAATTAGGATGCCAGTCCTGGCTATTTATTGGCTTTATGCTTTCTATTTTTTCAGCAAGCTCGAAAAACCCTGTGCTTGTTTTGCTATTTTTCAATGCTGTTATATAAGTCGATAAGTTATCCTTGCTAGTAAAGCTTAATAAAACAACAGACAAGAATAGTATTGGAATGATTCTGGTGATTTTCATACTTACTTTTTTTAGATGATAGGGCTCTAGCTTTTCACTTTCCCTAAAGTGTAAAGGCCTTCATGGTTGGTTACTAATTAGTTAATCTGATACTGTTGTTGTTTAAAGATAAACTAGTTTATAAAATAAACCAAATATATTTACAATATTCTATTTCCTCTTGGAGGATGGAGAAGTGAAACTAAACGCCCAATTAGTCAACTCATAGAGGGGGTGAATAAGTTATAACCACTTGTAATTTTTATATAGTAGTAGGGACAAAAATGTGGGGAGCATCTATAGAAGAGGGCTCCCTTGCAGTAGTTGGTTAGGATATATTATGTATCGTTTTTGGTTTGAAAAATTCACCTATGTTTTGCCTGTTTATGGAAATTTTAGTTTCATTTTTTGAAGAATCGGAACCCCTAAATTTTTTAATTGAGCATAAAATCTAAATATGTTCAGTCCAATATTTACAGATATTATACAGGTAAATATTGATTTTCGGCAATAGTAATACAAAACAAAAGGAGCTCCCATGTAAATTATGGAAACTCCTTTTCTATCAGATAGTAAAATCTGTTAAGTAGAATTTTGATTTATTTTTTAATGAAAGTTTTTTCCGATTGAAGTCCCGATGTATGATTTGAAAGACGAATGATATATATTCCAGGAGACAAATGGTCAACGGGTATCATTTCGTCCACCTTGTTGGATGAATAAATAAGTCGACCTTCAATATTCTGAATATTTATTTGATCAAATGCTGGTAGATGTTCTCCAGATAGTTGAAGTACTTCATTCACTGGATTTGATATGATTTTGAATGACTTTTGATGTGCCTCTTCAAGACCTACACTATTCAGTGTGATTTTGTAGAACTCATCTGAAAAATTCAAGGCGTTATTATTGAAATCAGCACCGGTTCCTAGATAGATAACATTGTCATAAACAGCAGCCGTACTCCATGCAACAGATGCATCATCTGGAAAGCCAAGATTTGGTTCTATTTGCCAGGTATCCGTATTCACATCATAAGAGTAAAAATCGGGAAGCACATTGGAATAATTTTCTTGTCCTCCACCCATGTAGCCCATATTATCTACAGCAAAACCTATGCAACCTTGTTTTGCTACACCAGGAAGGTCGGATTTTTGAATCCAAGTATCTGTAGAGGGGTTGTATTCATAAAAATCGGATTTACTCGAAAAGCCATCTGGACTTCCCGTTCCTACATAAATTCGATCATTTTGAATAAAGCCGGAAGGGAAAATTGTCTGTCCTCCTAGATAGTTATTTTTCTGTGTCCATTGATCTTGATCAGGTTCATATTCCCATACTTCTCCCAATGCATAATTTCCATCGAAACCTCCTATGATATATGCTTTCCCATCATACGTACAACTAAATGCTCCATCTCTAACGCCACCACCGAAATCTGCTTTTTGTGTCCAGCTATCCAATACAGGGTCATAGCTATAGAAATCACTCCTTAGGCTAAAACCTCCTATATCACCTCCGCCAATATATCCTTTTCCATCTAAGCTAAAACCTATAGGCCAACCGCGCGCGACATTCCCAGGGATATTTGCCTTTTGTTCCCAAGTATCGGTTTCAGTATCCAACATATAGAAACTATTACTTCCAGCTCCGCCTCCTACAAATAGGTTTTCACCAATGAAAAATGAACAGGCACCATCCGTTGGTTCTGCAGGAATATTATCGATAGAGATCCATTGAGCCTGCAGCTCAAAAACTCCCAAAAGGATAGCCATCAGGCCATAAATAATTTTTGTTTTCATGATAATTAATTAGGGGTTAACATAGTACACTGTTAATAAACAGATATTGTTTTTGATAAAACTACCCCCAATCACAAGGACAAGCACTTAAAAAAGCACTAAATAAAACTTAAAAAATACTTAAATGATTAACAAATGATCTTATCAATAAAAACTTTGGTAATTTTAGACAATAGCTGAAAATTGATGCAAAAAAATAAATCCATTACTGTTGTTGCCGTACTTATTAGCCTTGCTATGTGTGCGCTTTTATGGATTCAATTTATTCTGATTCGCAATAGTATTGAAAGAACTTATGCCGATTTTGATCGTACTGTTTCTGAAACCATCCCCGACCTGATTCAGGAGGTAGAAAACAACAACTATTGCGTTGGATTCTTTAGTAAGATTGTGATTCCTCCAAATAGAAAATTTGTTCTTAATGTTCTGGAAGATTCTTTACATCAGGCGGAAAGCTTACCCATATACTATTACAATACCAATTTTGCAGATAGTTTGATGCGCTTCGATTCCATAGATTTTGAAATGCCTGTTGAAATGCACCTAAATTTGAATGTTGAATTTTTGTTCAACGATGTGGCATTTCCAAATGCAGATATTGAGGATATCCATCAATTTAAGGAAGGATTTGAGGATAAGACATTTAAAATCACCTTATTGGATTCTTTGCTCCATGCTAATATGCACACTACTTTTCCAGGACAAACCTATCAGTACTTGTTGCGAGAAGCAGAAACGGGGAAAATATGGCACTCTAGCCATTCTCAAAATCAGAAGGCGATCATTCAATCCGGTATTCAGCTTCCTGTATTTGAAAAAAATAGATATTTTAAATCTTTTGAGCTTTATATCTATTTCCCAGACAAACTTATTTGGGCGATAGAGCACAATCTATTACTCATAGCTAGCTCGTGCATTATTCTAATTGTGTTTATCTCTCTTTTTATTGCATTTTTCAAGATGATTCTGAAAGAGCGAAAACTGGCTGAAATGAAGATTGACTTTATCAATAATATCAGTCATGAATTCAAGACTCCAATCTCAAATATAAAATTAGCTGTAAATGCATTGCAAAAGAAATTACCCAATGAAGGGCAAAAACTTATCGAGATTATAGAAGAAGAAAATAATCGACTTCATGAGGGAATGGACCTCGTACTGACCACTTCCTTATTGGGAAAAGAGGAGCTTCTTTTAAATCAAAAAATTCTGAATATTCAACCCTTGATAGAAAGCTCGGTAAAAAATAATCAACTGGCCGCAAAGGAGAAAAACGGGAATATCCAATTGGATTATATAGACCCCGAATTGCAAATTTATGCGGATGAATTGCATTTCAGAAATGTGCTAAACAACCTGATTGAAAATGCGATTAAATATTCCAGTGAAGCACCTATCATCACCTTGAAAGCCTATGGGCAAAAAGACCATCTTAATATAGAGATCATCGACCAAGGAAAAGGGATTCATGCCAGAGATTTACCGTATGTATTTGATCGTTTTTATAGGGTATCTACAAAAAATAGACATGAAACGTATGGATATGGTATTGGACTCAGTTATGTGAAAATGATTGTAGAGGTTCATGCTGGAAATATTAACGTTAAGAGTAAACTAGGGCAAGGCACAACCTTCAGAATAAATCTACCTCTCTATGGATCATAAAGGAAAAATTCTCATTGTTGAAGATGATAAAAACACAGGCTTTTTACTTCAAAATAGACTGCAGGAGGAAGGCTTCGAAGTTCTCTTATGCACAAATGGTATAGAGGCGGAAAGGATCATTATGAATCAAAATTTCTCCTTATGCATTCTAGATATTATGATTCCTTCCAAAGACGGTTTGGAGCTGTCTAAGGATATTCGAATGAAGAATAACCAGGTTCCAATAATATTCCTGACAGCACGTAATCTGAAAAGTGATATTGTACAGGGCTATAAAAATGGTTGCGATGATTATCTCACAAAACCTTTTGATATTGACGAACTCGTTTTGAAAATTCATGCCATCATCCGAAGAACTGGAACAAAGCATATTGAACCGAGTGAATTAAAGGTATCAAAACTCTCCTTGATAAAAGAAGAGCATATACTCGTTTCGGATAAAGAGCAAAAGAATATCAGCCATAAGGAGATGTTGATTTTGGAATTGTTCTTCAGAAATTTCGATCAGGTTATAACAAGACGGTCTATACTGATAGCTTGCTGGGGGAATGATGATTATTTTTCATCGAATATTTTAAACGTATATCTCACCAAAATAAGGAAATTGATAAAAGCCGATGAGGATCTGGTTTTACACAATATTCATGGTCACGGGTACAAACTGACAAAAAAATGAAAGTACTTTTAAAAATGAACCCATTGTATTTGACCACCCGATATCATCTAAAAAAACGATTAATGGCTGACAAATTTTTAACGAACATTTATTTTACTCGACTTCTTTTTATAAATTGTGATATAATGTTTACAAAATTATGAAGAACATAATTTATCTAGTAGGTGCCATTTCATTAATTGCTTGTGATTTAAGGTATGAAAAGGAAACCATTAAGATAAACAATCCTTCCTATGTGGAAAGGGACAATCTAGTAATGGATGAAACTGAGTTTGATCTGAACGGAACTTGGGGTTTAACAAACTACTTCGATACAATTATAGAAAACAAAGAAATTGCGAAGTACCGAATTCAAACTCCTACTTGGTTTGCATTTTTATTAGTAATAGAAAATGATTCATTAAAAAGCTTTGGTTCAATAGGAAAAGACGAATACTTTATTGAAAAGAATAGTGACACATTAACAACAATAACCTCCGATGTGGCAGGAGATAATTGGTATCTAATTATAGACAAACCGAAATTGAAGCTTGTTCAATACCTAGAGGAGGAAAGAGGGGATTCGACGGTTTACACATTCAGAAAAAGAGATGACTTAAATTATTTCACCCACAACAATATCGGCTTTTCAACTATTAGTAAAAACGTCACAGAATATTTCCATGAGCATTTATTTAAAGGGAAATACAGGAGCACAGATTCTCAGAAGGAAGTTGTTTTTGATGAGAATGGTCGGTTAACAGGTATTGATGGTTTTAATTCATATGAAGTCAAAAACTATTTTGGAACATCGCATAGGCACAAGAATCTTGACGTTATCACATTTAAAAATTCTGAGAATAACGAGTACAAAGAATACAATTGGGTATTTTCATATAATGAGCTAGTCTTGACGGAATTTGTTAATGAAAAACGATCTCATAAAGGAGAAAACTATTACTCAGATCATCTGATTTTAGGAAAGAAAAGAATAAAATTAAAAAAACACTAAGTCTAAGAAAGTGTAAGTTCCACAAGCAAACAGTATTGCATTTAAATGAGAATAGGAAATAGAACATACAAAGTCAAAAAATCTAATTGTTGGCTTGTCTTCCCTTCAATGACATTAACGGTTAATATTTGGACGGACAATGAAACAACCTATTTATTGATTGAACCAATAAAGTTTAGCGAACCTCAAAAGTTTATCGCATCTCAATTTCAATCTCAATTTACTATTCAGGAAATTGATGATATAGATTCAACGCTATTGGAAAATGATAAAGCAATTGAAATATGGAAGCAAAAAGTGGAATTTGACGTCCCTAGTCTTTTTAAACTGAAGAAAGTAAGCATCTCTGGTGAGACAATAAATAATGATTTTGTTAAAGTTGATACCAAAACTATATTTCGTGGATTTGAAGTTTGGAAAAAGGACGGGTATCAAATTCAAGTGAGGGAAATTGAAAAAATTTTGAAAAAAATATCAGTTCCATTTAGTACTACAAATGAAGAGAGTAATGAATTAATTCGAATTAAAATAGAGTCTTACACTGAATAAAAACTAGTTTTTTAACACCGTTCAATTGTATTAAATTCTATGTAACTAGATAAGAATGAATAAACTTTTAATTCAAATACTATTAACCCTTATAATGACGAATCCAATTTTAGGACAGAAAATTGACTGCTCAAAATATTATGCTGACTATTTTGAAAGTAAGAATTCTGACTCGGTTCAATTACCTAATTATACAGCTGGGTACGTTTTATTTGAGTCTAAAAAAGATTCAATAAGGCAGTCAATATCTGGCTGTATAAGTGATTTTGACGAATTTTGCGCTGGAGTAGAAGAGGCTTTAGAATCGGAAAGTCTTTCTATTAGACAGGTCGGTGATCCCTGGCATGTTAGTGCTTGCTCTTACTACTCCTATGAGAATTATGGTGTTAATTTAGTTATGACTGGGGATATAATATACGATGAAGGAATTTTTGATAAAAATGCAGGCTTTAATTTCATAATGCGACAACGTATTATAGATCGTCTTGGAATACATGTTTATCATTCATTAGGTGAAACAGATTCTAGTTGGATTGAAATCGATGAAATACTGTTAAATGACTTAATTGAAACCTTTAATGTCGTATCCAAATCAGATTCAACGATCTATTTGAAAATTGATAATCGCTTATTAAGCAATACAGAATTTAATAATCTCAATGGTGTAATCTTCAAAGATGCTATGACTAAAAAGAGTTATTCTTACCAAGAAGCTTTAGAGGGAATTAAGATTAATTGTTTGGGGGATTCTAAAAGAGGTTTTTTGAGCCTTGATTTCAGTGAATACTTAAACCCTAAATTTTGTACAAGTACGTTTGGATCAGTTTGGACTATTCCTATTAAATTAAATGAATAAGAACATAAAACGAAAAGATTGATCACTTCAATTGTAAAACAAAAAAGACTTACTAGGAATAGGTAAGTCTTTGTTCCCATCAGAGTCACTCAAAGAGGACTCTGATGTATTTATTGCCATCCGTCGACCTTATACCGTGAAAGGATTTTTTCAAGAACGTCGTGTTTAGTAGTCTTGAAAATATGTAATGTTTTATTCGTTTTAAGGTGTTGAATTCTAATGAATTAACGATAAGTTATCTCCATATTCTTAAGTGAACAAGTACCTTTTATAATTGAAACCCAAGCCCTAAAGTTATATTAAGAGCTTTAATATCGTAATCAATGTGATGTTCCCCATTCTTTTCTAGAGTTGCGTTTGTGTTGAAAAAAGAAGAATTGAACATTGTATCTATACGCTTTGTTACATGTAGACGTATTCCTAATCCTGCTGAATAGGCAAATGCCTTACCTTCTAATTCTGGTACAATTGAATCGCCAAAACTATGAAGTCCAGATACACCTAAACTCCCTCGTTTGGATGTAGCATAACCGAATTGTAGTTTAAAATCAAAATTGAAATTTCCTTTAGGTATAGTTGCAATACCTCCAATTAAATATCCGGTTGAAGAATAATACCATTCCTTGTGATTTGTATAATGATCAAGTTCCCAGTCATTTGAAAATAGAGTAGCAGAAATACCGAAAGTTTCATTGATGAAATAGGCTCCATCGATAGTATAGTTAATTCCTAAGTCAGCATATTTGCCTTCCTCATTAGAATGATCTTTTGATGCAAAGTCTCCTGTTGGTATACTTTTTCCAATAGAAAATCCAATTAATCCCTTGTGCTCAATTTGTGCATAGCTCAACGAGCTAATCAATAGCCCTGCTATAAGAAGTATTTTTTTCATTGTATATAAATATTTAATTAATAAAGTCTAAGATATAAAATTAAATGAATATCAATTCAGTTATGGTTACTTGGATACCTTCTTCTGCAATGTGTGACAATAAATTTAATATGCTGATTCCTGTTGATGTTATGCCATTCTCCAAATCGAGGACTAATGAAGATGAAAAGCCTATAAATTACCATCACTTAGGTTTTGTAAATTCTCAGACCTAAAATGTCTAAAGCTTTTCCAAAGAGGAGATGGGGATTTACAGTTTAGGATTAGTGCTTCATGGTAGCGAGAATTTCGTTACAATAACAACATTTTTTTAGTTTTCACTATCGCCACTAAGGAAAGTCACTAATGTATTAATATTGACTAGCGGAAAAATTCGAAATGTTTTTCATATGAATTTCAGGGAGGTACTGATTGCTAATAATTCAGCTATTAATATTTCTTAATTTTGCTCTTGTTAGTATTACTTTAGAGTGCACATCAGTGAATTTGTTAAGATAAATATCAAGGGCTTTTTGATAATATTCCCTTGCTGTACCTTTCTTTTTTTGCATTAAAGCTAAATCACCATAGGCAAAATATACATCACCAAATATATCATGATTGGGCTCAAAGAAGTTCTTATTTACCTTCATTGATTTTGCCAGCATTTGTTCCGCTTCATCACCTCTTTTTTCCTCAATTCTAAGATGGCTATAATTAAGATATACCATAGCAGTAAGGGGATTGTTTTCAGTAAAAATTTCTTTATGTAAATCCAATGATTGAATAAATAATGAATCTGCAATTTCAAACTCTTTTTTTGCTGAATGTATAAGTCCTAGTCCGTTCAATGCAATTGCATTAGAGGCGCTTTTTTGAAGTCCATAATTATGGTTGATTTCAATTACTTTATGGTATAGTGATTCAGATTTAGGGAGTAGTCCTAAGTTATAATGAACATGAGCGGATTGATTCAAATAGTTCGTATTTCCTGGTGAGAATAGTTCTGAATAATTTGAAGCGATAGCCAAAGATTGGTCTGAATGAATTTTCGCATCATTAAATTTAGATAGTGTTATGTCTAGTTCAGATAATCCAGAAAGTACTTCTGGAAGATATTCATTCTTATCTCCAAGTTCATTTATATAGGTGCCAATTGATTTTGTGTATCCTATTAATGATGTTCTATAGTTTCCTTCTATTTTATTTAGATGTGCTAAAACTTTTGAATAGTTGGCATATCTGACACTGTTTATGCCAAAGTTGGTTTCGGTAATTTCAGTACCAATATTTAAACTTCTTTTGGCATTATCGTATTCTGCTAGCGCTATATTTGCATACGTTAAAACAAGGTAGTTTTCTGCAATTGTTTGATCGGATGGTTCTAAAAATTTATTGAAACAGTCCAGGCATTCTTTCATTATTACCTTTGATTTTGAGTACTTATCTATTCTGTAAAGGTAGATTCCATGGTATAGATTGATATAACAATATTCTTTTTTATCGCTTTCAACTAGCTGTAAGGCTTCTTTAATATAGATTTTCGCCTGATTTAGACTATCTGTATGTAGATGGTTTTTTACTATATAACCTAAATTTTGAATTAGGCTTATTTTATCTTCTGGATTGGTAGTGTCCTTTTTTAGAATTGATATTGTTTTGTTGTGAAGAAAGTTTGAAGATGTAAATTCATTTTGTTCCGCAGCTGAAATTGCTAAGTCAGATATGAAATTTGCAAGTACTGCATCTGCAGTATCTTTAATTTGAATGTATTTTTGTACGGCATCTAAAAGGAATGAATCTGCAAGGGTATAATTTTTAATAGATTGATAACTACGACCAATTGTATTTGAAGAGTGGGCTTTTTCAATTTCCCAATTTTCAAATTGATGTTCCGTACAATTTAGTATTGAATCGCTAATTAAATAGTAATCAATCGCTGTAGGTAAATTATTGTTTGAATAGAAATCATCACCTTTGCATCTATATGCTTTATATAGTGCACTGTAGGTTCCACAAATGTTTTTAAGTTCTTTCTTAACTAAATCGTCGTAGTAAATATTGCTTGAAGAGTTCGTATCGAAAATACCTTGTTGTTCCAATCGTAGCTTGATACATTTTCTTCCAGCTTGAACTGATTTCTTGCCATATTCTATTGCTTCATCACAATTACCTTTCTTTAATTCAATTTCAACACTATTCAAATTAATGGACATTTTAATATAAGAAGAATGAAGTTCATCATTCATATTTAGCGCTAATAGCACATGTTGTTTTGGATTATAAGTATGTGGGATATAAGCGAAAAAGCCAACAACTAGCATAATTAATGTTGATCTTAAGAATACTCCTTTTGTTTCATCTATTACCTTTTTTGAATTTCTATTTGTCATATAATATATCCCTAGTCCGATGAAAAGAAGAACATTTGGAAGGGTAGAAGTTAATAAATCAGAACTTTGATTTAATAAAATGAATTGAGGTAATGTATATAGAGACATTCCAAGAACAATACCAGCTGTGATAGGTAAAAACTTCTTTTCATTAAGCTTTTTATTGAATAACCAGTATCCTCCAATTATATAGGAAATGGACAGAAGTGTTATTAGGGAATGAAATATTAATTCAACACCAAAAGAGTAGGGGATTAGTGAAATTGCAAATAAAAGGATAACTGGATACAAAAGAATTTTTTCAAATAATTTCATTTGTGAATTTTCAGTCTTGTTAATATTGGAACTACCTAAAGAACTTTATTGTTATAGGTTGGATTAATTCCAAATTTAATTATTCAAATGGAATTGCTGTAACGTTCTACTTATGATTACTACGGATAAGGACTTTTTTGATGAAATAGTATAGAAATTTTCCTTTTAGTGAATGACCTATATGATGTACTTACAAAATTTTGATTCATTCAAAGTGCAACAAAATAGAAATATATTGATCTTTAATAGAAAGACAGGATATGAACAAGACATTTTTATTATCAGTTTTTACGATTATATTCTTTGCAAATATATGTGCAAAGGAATCCCCAGATACGACTATTATAAAACACAATAACAACAGTTATTTCTTTGTGTCAAATGGAAATAATGAAAGCTTGATTATTTTTCTTCACGGAGGTCTATCGAATCCATACTTTATTAATAATCCTGAAAATATAGCGCTAGATTACCTGTTAGAAGGGAGCAAAGTTTTCATTCAATCAACTATTGAAAATAAATTTGACGTATTAATCCCGATTACAAACGACAGCTTAAATTGGGTTGGGAATAGTGCGTTTTGCTATCGTTCAATTACAGATGTTATGGCGTCAACAAAAAAGGAATACAAAGAAATTTATATATCAGGTTTTTCCGATGGAGGAACAGGGAGCTATAAGTTATTTTATGAGAATCAGAATTTCTTTGATGGCCTAATTGTATTTAACGGCTATCCTCAACTAGATAATTTTAATAATGAAGTTAACTATTCCACTGTAATAGATAAACCGGTTATTTATTTTGGCACCAAAGCGGATAAAACCATTCCTTATGAATTTATGCTAACAGAATACATTGAGCAAAAACAATACAACCCCAATACGTATATTTATTTAGCGAATGGAGGACATAGCTTTAGTTATTATAATTTGAATGATTTCAATACGCTATTTGATATTCTAAAAGGATCATCTTATAACTTGAAAACAGAACCTATACACGGTTTTGTGAAAAATGATCAGTTGGTTTATTTTTATAAATTTCGAAAGTCCATAATGAGAAAATATAGCTATGGAAAAGAGTATTATACCTTGAATAAAAAGCAAATGGGAATGTACAAATAAGGAAAGTATAGTGAACAAGGACATAACACTTAAACTGATTATATTAAATTGAAAAAAAGCCACTCTAGACGGAGTGGCTTCTAATGTCCTTATTAGATTGTCTACCCTATTAAGATCGAAACCTAGCTCTGAATCTTGATTTAGTATTTATGCTGATTAAAGATCTTTAATTGTAAAAGACCTAAATCCAGTTCTATTTTTTCCATTTTGTGTATTCATATAGACAAATTTTAACATATTGAATTGGTTGAAATTCAATATGTTATTTTTTGTTACATTAATGCTTTGATTGAATAGCTGATCAAGTTCAGGTTCAGATATTTTTTTATTATGAACTATCATGATGGAAATATCTGTATTTAAATTTCTATCAAAATTGTTTACTGTAGTTAATACGCTTACTTGTTTAGAATCCAATGACTGGTTTAGTTGGGTAGTTAGGGTTGATTGATCTTGTTTAAATTGTATTTTAACTAATTCTGGAGAGCAATTAATAGCGGTTGCGATTATTAGAAAAAAGATGATTATTCTTAAATTCATTTTTGGATAGTGTTTTTATTTTCAGAGGCAATTTAATAAAATTTATTGGCTATAAAACAAAAAGGATTTTAATGAATCATATTAGTCTTTTTGTGATTACGAAAGAGGCGAACCTATGACTGAATGATTAGAAGGAAGAAAACATTTGAGTGTATTCTAATGTTATTTAGATTGGTATATTTTTATTCTGAAGAATAGGTAAGTATTTGGAAATCTTGATAAACTGTTCTTTATAGGAGATGGATATCCTTTTTTTGAGAAATTCTGACAAAAATTTAATAATTTACAGTCCAATTTAACCAGAGGTTATACAGATACTTTGTTTCTGGTTTATTCAAAGGTTGGTGTGGATATAAAGACATGTTTAATCTACGCTTATATAAGTTACCTACTATCAGAATGAATGAAACCCAAGAAATAAGAAAACGATTTTTACATGCTGTAAAACTAGGGACTGGTGGCTCATACCTACTGATGAAAGAATATCCTAGGATGGACTTTTCAAAAGAAATAATTAAAGGTGCAGTCAACAACTTCGCATATGATTCACAATCCGAAGGAAGTCGTTCAAAATACATTTATCGACTTATTAAAAAGTCCAATAACAAAGAAGAAATCAATAGGAAACTATTGGATGTAATAGTTGATACCAAAGAAGATTATTGGGGGCTCTATCAATTATTTGATTTGGCAGTTCTAATACACAAAGATGGAAACCTAAAAGCACTTGAGTCGATCATTGCGAGATTTGAAAAAAATAGGCTTGAAGAATACGACTTTTGTGGTCAGGAACAATTGATGGAAATTGGCGGAATTGAAGAACTGTTAATAGTGGCTGAAACTATTGGTGAGATTCTATATACTGATAAAGACGCCAATGAGGATAGTTGGACCGTTGACGAATTCCAGAAAAGGAACAAATCAATTGATGTAAATGATATACTTAAAAAGAAGGGAAAGGATAATAAATTTATCAAAGCATATTACGACTCCATTATTAAAAATAAGTGCAAACCATACCGAAAAATAAAACCAATCAAGTATAGCTATGAACTAATTAAGGATAAAATTCAAGCTAACAAATTTAGATTCATTTCTACTGAAAGAGCTAATGACCTAAGTCATGATGAAGTATTAAAACTTGCATATGATTTTCTAAATGCTAAGATCAATAACAAAAAGGAAAACTACCTAAAATTCTTCGCTAAAAGAAGTTTTCCATTAGACCGAAAGGTTTTACTTAAAATTGCTCAAAGTAAAAATCCAAGAAAAACAAGACTTGTTGAATTCGCCGTTGAATCTTTATCTTTTTTCAAGGACACCGAAATTCGAGCATTAGGAATTCAAAAGATTAAGGAAATAAAAAATCCTTGTGTCTATTTACCTCTTTTAGTAAGTAACTATCAAAAAGGGGATTCTAAGTTGTTAAAAGACCTAATTGATAGGTCAAATAATTTTGACTATATACACGCTTTAATTTATGGTATTTTAGATATATACAGCGCTAATAAAACTAAAGAATGTAAGGAGCCATTAGAGGCTATGTACGATAAAATGAATTGTGGAATACATAGAATTGATATTCTTGAAATTCTTCACGAGAACAATGTATTATGCGATAGAATTTTCCTCGAAATGCAATATGACAGTGATTTTAAGACAAGAAAATTATATAGGAAAATAAAAAAAAGCGGTAGGCAATAAAGAGTTTAGTGCATTCAGTACGGTTCTTACAACAGGTTTTAAAAATGTTTTTTTCAAGATCTTGTTGAGGCTTATAATATCAAGAAAAAAGGGCAACGCCTTGCTCGCTATTTCTTTTTTGTTCCTGCCCTTTGAATATAAACTTGTCCGGCTATAAAACTAAAAAGACCTACTTGAAATAAGTAAGTCTTTTTGTGATCAGGAAAGTATTCGAATTCCTAGGAGTCTGCTTACCCTGTGAGATAGCTATAATACCATAGACGGAACGTTTCGCAGTATTCATGTATCTTTCAGAAATGAAAAATTAGCTATTAATCGCTACAACTCTTCAATTTTCCATTGGCTTTCATTACCAATAAAGTTCTTTTTTATACTATTTCTTTATAGCGACTACTGACATCTCTACAAGTAATTCAGGGCGAGCCATGCGTGCCTCAACACATGCACGTGCTGGCTGATGACCTTCTTCAACCCATGCATCCCAAACTTCATTCATGGCTGAGAAGTCTTTCATATCGCGCACATATATTGTAACAGAAAGGATATTCTTTTTATCAGAGTCTGCTTTTTCAAGCAATTCTTCAACTTTTTCAAGTGTAGTAATAGTTTGTTCTGTGATATTTTTAGTAGGATCTTTTGCTGTTTGGCCACAAAGATAAATGGTGCCATTGTGTTCAACAATTCTACTCATGCGGGGCGTTGTATCTATTCTGTTTATCGACATCTTTTTTTGTTTCAATTGAAATGCTAAGATTAGGTATTCTATCATAAGGACCAATCCTTAGAAAAATGTAATTGCATCGAGACTAACTTGCAACTTACTAGACTTGGCCTTCTTCAAAAGAACAAAAGAATTACCAAGTGTAGTATGACAAATATAACGTTGTGGAGTTATTATTTTTCGTAACATGGTGAATAATTCCCAGCAGAGTTTCTCAAAGAGGCCTCTGGTGCATTTATTATCATTCATATTTCTTGAACCTAATAGGGCTTATACAAGATCTATAGTCTACCATGATGTGCTTGTTGCCATCCGTACACCTTATATCGCGAAAGAATTTTTCAAGATTCTGAGTGGGCTTATAAAATCAACACAAAAAGTCAACGCGTTTCTCGATAGTCCTTTTTTGTTCCCACCCTTTACTTATAAATTTGTTAGGCTGAAAAACAAAAAAGACTTACCTGAAATAGGTAAGTCTTTTTATAATCACAAAAGTATTCGAACTTTCTATCGTTTGCTTAGTAAGACTTATACTTCAATTGGTATAGGTTCCAGTTTTGTAAAAGTATCTATCGCATAGGTTCCCGTAAACTGCCCTTCAAGGGTTACCGTTATTTGTTGTGATAGGATTTGTGTAACAGTTGCATTAGGGTTTGATAATAGGAATAGTTGATCAACCTGACTACCGGTAAGTGAGACACCTCCTCCTTTAGCCATTACATTCATAGTTAATGTGAATGGGGTTATCAGATTCTCTGTCCAGTCAACATAACCTTCTAGCACCACGGCTTCATTTGGAGGAACAGTGACCTCTTCGCTAAAGAGATACTCTTCGTCTTCAGTAGTTGTCCATGTTTGATGAGATCCCAAATCGAGTTCAATACTAATTTCTCCTGACACGGAACCAAACGGTACTCCAGCCTCAAAACCCATTGTAATCCCAGTAGTAAGATTTTGTGTCAACCCCCATTCAAAAGTGGATGTTCTGCTTCCAGAAATGGACACTTCTTGTACCAAAGTGGTATTGTTTGATGAGTTGCTAATCTTTCTACTTGAGATTAAATCTTGGCTTGTTGCTGGTTTAACCGAAGTGTTATAATCTATGTCAATATAGATGTATTCCCACTCCAGAGCCGGCGAAATGGCATAGCAAGCGATTCCTTCGGATGTGTAGCCCCCTTTCTCAGCGCTATCGCGTTCTGATTCTGAAGCAGTATAGAAATGGTCTGTGCCATTGTATAGTCTGTATAGAGCAACTGTACCTTCAACTTGTGAGGAGTCTACATAGCAAGCGATTCCTTCGGATGTGTAGCCCCCTTTCTCAGCGCTATCGCGTTCTGATTCAGAAGTGGTATAGAAATGATCTTTGCCATTGTATAAGCGGAATAGTGGTACTGTGGCATCAACTTGCGAGGAGTCTACATAACATGCGATTCCTTCGAAATTGTAGCCCCCTTTCTCTGCACTATCGCGTTCTGATTCAGAAGTGGTATAGAAATGATCTTTGCCATTGTATAGGCGGAATAGTGGTGTTAAATCTCCCATCTTAATTATTTTAATGTATTGTTTATTAGTGTAATATATAACAATGGGTAATGTTAGGCAATCCCTGAAAATTGGTATTTTTTCGATCTAACTAGTTTGGTTGTGGTGAGGTTTAAATTGTTGATCTGTAAATGATTGTATTTAATTTTTTTTATTTTTCACACTTTTCATGTAAGATTGTCAGGCTGTAAAACAAAAAGACTTACCTGAAATAGGTAAGTCTTTTTTGTGATCGCGGAAGGAGAGCTAATTTATGTAAACAAATGAAAATGGCTGTTTGAAACATTCAAACAGCCATTGTGTTATAAGCTACTTTAAAAGGATTTTAGTTACTTCTATTTTATCTTTGGAATAAATGTATAGCAAATAATTTCCTTTGCTTAGTCCTTTGAGATTTAACTCTAGATTGTCAGAATGATCTTCCAGTTGATAGGTAAGTAATGATTTTCCATTAATAGAGTATACCTCGATTTTTTCAATTTTATTTGGCTTTGTTATATGTAGGCTCCCTGTTGTTGGATTAGGATAAATTATTGATGTATTTTTTAACTCATCAACCGCCAATAAATCAATTGTAATGGATTGACTTGTTGAGGTAACTTCACCGCAATTATCTGTTATAAATAAAGTAACAGTGAATTCACCTTCCGTTGCATAAGTGTGAATAGGATTGGATTGTATTGAAGTTGTCCCGTCTCCAAAATCCCATAAAACACTATCAATATTACCTGTGGTTGTATTAGTAAAGCTGGCCTGTCCAAAATTGATCATGTTATAATAGAACGATTGAATAATGCTATTAGTGTTATTTGTTAAGATTAGCGGAATACTTAATCCATAAAACGAGTTGGAAGAGAATGACAGATTGCTATTAGTAACTCCAGGACTAATTAATGCACTGGTTATCGATAAAGTAAAATCAGAGCCTTGGCCAGTTGGTATAATGATTATAGTACTTGGACTTATGGAAACACCTGGTATAGAGTTGGTTAATCCTGTTGATTGAATTGATAAGTCCTCATCGCCTACATTTGTGATTGTAAAGGTTTGCTCTTCCACTGCAGAGCTGTTACACTCTATGGAGTCTGTTAATACCCCATTTACGAAACTAGGCATTGAACCCAATACCACTTCTCCGGTAATACATCTGTAATTGGATACTGAATTAGTGTGGATTATTATGTTTCCTGAAAAATCACCTATAGAATTGGAGTTATAGGTCAGTTCAATGGTTGAACTATCATTAGGGGGCACTGTAGTTGGTAAACTTATCCAATCTAATCCTGGATAGGTTGATGTTACATTTATAATTTCCAGATTTGCACAACCATTGTTTGTGATGGTGAAATTGGCATTGGAGGTCATACCTGCCTGAATAGTTCCAAAGTCCAAACAGGCTGTGTCCATTTGTAAATCAGGAAGTCCTATAACATCTATTGTAATTGGGATTTCATAGGATGCTGTTGAATCATTGGTAAACAGCATGATGGCAGTCTCATATAATCCATTATTATAATTTGTCATGTTGAAGTATAGCCAAGTACTATCTATTTCACCTACACTTAACTGATGGACATCATCATTGAAACTGTAATAATTTGATAGGTTATAGTCATATTCAATTGTTACAACATTGCTGTTTTCAAAATTAGGATCGTAACTTACATTAGATGAATTATTGGTTGTTACATTTATGGAACCATCTGCTAGGTAATTCTGTAAGTCAAACCCTGTCAAAATAATGTCGTAGGTATATAGTACATTGTCTGCACCACCTGAAAGTGATGAATGGAATACATTATCTATATATAGGCCGACGTACTCACTTGATGAACTGTAATCACCTTGAATTTGAACTTTTAGATGTAGAGAGTCAAGATCATTAGGTATGTCAGTGAAATAATGATTCAAATCCTCCCCTGTATAAGTTAGGTATTGCTGGCTGGTATCGTTAAAAATAAAGTTATCATCTAAATAATATTCCATATTTCCACCAGCTGTATTTTCAAAGGTTAGCAAAAATGAATCAACGGAAAAACAGTCTATAGCCTTGTAGATAGAATCTGGAATACCATTAATTTGCGGGTAGTCTTGAACGGTTATACTGGAATAGCTTGTGTCTGATCCATAACAGTTCGATCCAATTAGCATTATTTCATATATTCCAGGTGCTGAATAGGCATGGGTTGGGTTTTCTAGGGTTGACCAGAAATTGTCACCAAAATTCCATAGCCATTCATAAATGTCTGAACTGCAAGTGGAAGTTAGTTGAATAGGAGAACCATTTGCCGGATTACTGTTGTCTAACACGAAATTTGCTGTACCAGAATTACCGGGTGAGATATAGGTATCCCACTTAATTTCGAATCCTTCAGCCCAAAAATACATGGTGCTAAAGTTTACAAATACTGATCCTGTAGTACTTACAATTGCTGTATCTATAGTTGGATTTATTGAATTGTATAGAATACTGCCTGTTGTATCTGTTCCATCATATATAATTAGACTTCCATTTGGATCCAGATCCATTGATTCGATGTTCAATAAAATGGAATCAGCACAATCGGGATTTATTAAGAATGAGCAGTTTTCATTTGGTTGATAGTGATCCAATTCACCACCGCTATCGAATAATATTCCCGTTGTATAATTTGTCTCAGTAGATTCACACATATTGTACAAGTGATCTACATAGACATAATCTTCTTTTGTAATAGAATAACTTCCCACATCATTGCTTACTTCAAGAGTAACATTATGCAGTCCTCCTACATAATAGGTCTTTATTGGATTTTGTAGAGTTGAAGTATTTGAAGAACCATTTTCAAAAGTCCAGGACCAGGCTGTAGGTGAATTGAGTGATTGGTCGAAAAAACTTATAGTATCCCCAATGTTTACATATTTCTTTGATTTGTAAAAATCCGGACATGCAGCGCTGTCTTTAACAATCGTAAATTGTACCTGTGTGACAGGGTTGGCTGGGTCGTTACTGTAGAATTCCACAGTTTCTGTATGGGTTCCTATTTGATAATTTGTGATGTCTATGTTTAATTGGATCAACATAGAATCACCTGCAGCTATTGTTCCTGAATCAGGTAGAAATGTGACTTCATCAGAAATATAGTTGGCATAAACTGCATTCTTTAATAGGGTAATACTATTTTCGGAATAAAAATTTGCAAAGTAATAACTATATCCAATATAGGTGACATTACCTGAGCCATAAGGCCAAGAAGTGCATACGTCATAATTCCCGTATGTTAATATATTCTGCTGGTTGGCATTTTGAAAATTATGGTAATGGGTGGCAGTTTCGGTGAGATAGGGAGGGCTTGTATTTTCTAATAAACTTGCAGCAGCTAGTGGTGTAAGGTTAGTTGTTGTATTATATTGTGTACCAACAAAAGTACCGTTGAAGAGGTCAGTATGGTATATTTCATACATGCTAGTTCCCAATACCACAATATGGCCCCCATCATTAACAAAATTCTCTATTTTATCTGTCAGGACATTATAATCAAAAAGATTGCTGTTAGAGATCAACGAAGGGATAATTAGCATATCCCCAATTTCCAAATAATGATCAATTGAATCTTCGTTGGTTCCGGAATACTCAAATAAATTATAATTTAATCCACTGTTCTCTAGAGCAATTTTCATATCATTATTAGATAAAAATGAAGAGCCATGACTAAAACTTATTAAATTGAAGGGTGCTCCGCCTATAAAATTCGCAGAATATTCAAGGTCACTTAATCCAGTATTATAAACAGTCAGATTTACAGAAAGTTCATCATAACATGAGACATATTGTACTGGAATTGTATCTGTTCCCAAATCTATAATTGGTGCGGGAACGGTTTCCCCTTTGAGGCAAACGCTTAAGGTATCATTTTGTGCAATGATATGTAAGGTTTCGTTGAAGGTAGCAGCAGAATCCGAAATAAAATGAATGCTAATATCTTTACTTGAATACGGTGGTACAATAACACTATTGGGGTTTATTGTGAAAACAGTAGTATCTGAAGCATAAATATTGCTTATGACTTCTGCAGTACATCCAAAGTTATGAATGGTATAGGTAGTTGAATCTTCAACATTGGTATAAATCGGTTCAAAAATAATACATGAAGTATCTCCACTTATATCTGAGGTTCCTACTACTGTGATCACTACTGGAATCTCGTAATTGCCAATTGAATCATTGGTATTTACAGAAATGGAATAGTGATTCGTACCTGGATAAAATTGGTCCGAACTTATCGTGAAAGGAATATAAACGGAATCTTGAGGAGAAAGTGTATATAGTAGACTATCAGGTATGATTACTTCATTTGAATGACTTTGTTGTACGATATTATGGATGATTCGTGCCTTATCTGCAGTACTGTTTGTGAACTTAGACCCAAAATAGAATACCTTTCCTTTCTCTAAGGTTTTGTAGGCCAAGTAAGACTTTCCATTATAACTAACTACATTGGTAATATTGGAATCAGTTAGATTATATACATAATTGGTAGGTCCTCCCATAATAGGTGCGGTAACACTATCTAGTAATGGGTCGTATGGAAGGTCTATATTAAGCATTGTGTTATAAGCCGTAGAATAATATGAACCGCTCCATAGTCCCGTAGAAAATATAGGTGCACTGTTATTGAGATCACTTCCCATAAATATTACATGTCCTCCGTCTTTCACATAATTCTCTAATGCTTCAGCATGAGCGCTATAAGTTAAACTACCAAAATAGACATGAATTTGAGGGAATAATACAATTTCCTTACCTTCTAAGGCATCTTCAAATGCCGAAACCGACATATTGTCGAAGTCAGTAATATTTACATTGTCGGATAAATCGTTGAGGGCATTAAACAAAAGATAATATCCTGAGTAAGGTGCTGACTGAGTCATAGCCAATATATCAATACTGTCAACTGCTCCCTCTGGTTCTAATTGTATAATAGCGTCACCATATCCTGTATTCTCAACGAATAAAATGGAATCGAGAACAATACTGTCAGCGCAATTTATAGTTGTGAAAATGGTATCAAACTGAATATTTAAGTAAGGATATTCCTGAACATAGACAGAATGACTAATGGTATCTGATTTGTTACAATTGGTTCCAATAAGGCTTAAATTATGAAGACCTGGGCTGTCAATGGATAGGGTAGCTATAGAGTCGTTTGCTACATAATAATCATCCAAAATCCATTCCCAGGTTGAAACATCAGAGGAGGTTACACTAGTAAATTCCCAAAGCGTGTTAACGGGAAGAGTATCCGTAAATGTAAAGTCTACTGTTGGTGATGTTGTATCTAAAGATATTGAATTCCAGTGTAGTACAAAGCCAGAGTCGGAATAATTATAACCTGAAGTGAACTGAATGAGGGCATATGAATCAGCGATAATAAAGTCCTGTCCATTGGAAGAATTGCCTGAGAACAGTTCATTGGATGGGTCAGCTGTGTTCCCACTATATATTTTAAGGTTATGGTTGTAATGTAAATTGACTACTTCGAGTGAAAGGTGGATGCTATCAACGCAATCTTGTCCGATTATAAATGAGCAATTTTCATTCGTCATATAATTTCCATCAGGACCACCGGAATCGTATAAAGTTCCATTTTGACTAACAGTTGAAGAATCATTACACATAAAATAAAAATTGGTAACGGATATATGGTTGGTATATAAAACCGTGTCTGAACCAAAGGAATTTGTTGTAATGAGTTGTACATCAAAATTCCCAACATTGTTATAGTAAATAGCAGGGTCTTGTACAGTACTTGTGGATGGTGTTCCTCCTGGGAAACTCCATAGCCAAGACGTAGGTAGGTTATTTGTTGAATCTATAAATTGAGTACTTGTTCCAGCATTTAAACTCGTGTCACTTGTATAGAAATCAGCGATTGGAGGATTTGTATTTTCCAAAATAGTTACCGAATAATCTTGTTGCTGTCCCATGATGAAATTACTGTAACAAGCATCATCAGTTGTTAAATCATCGCCACAAATAGCTCTTAGTCTTAGTGGAGTATTATGTACAATATTATCATGATTCAATTGAATATAATGGTTGATTCCATTGCCTGGTGAATAGGTCAATACTTCAGAATCATCAAAATCTCCGGAGTTATTATAATCGAGCCAGATTTTCATTTCATCTAGACTGCTACTAAAAGTTGATGCCGAAATATTTGTGAATACTCCTTCGGTAATTTCTGTATGATTCGTACAGGTGAAATCTTCAATATTAGATCCTGAGTATCCAATTGTTTTAGAGATAGAGCCAAAATCAAATTGATTTATAAAATTAAAGTTATCAAACTGAAAGGCAGAATTACAGTCTGCCGGGAGGATATTGTTTGTAGTATCTATTGTAATATAGTTTGATATATTAAGTGTGTCAATTTCACCTATACAGGAAGGATCTGCGGTTGTAATAAGTTGAACATCAAATGAACCAACTGAAGTGTAGGTATGGCTTGGATTTATGTCGGTTGAAGTTGTACCGTCTCCAAAGTCCCAGGTATAACTGATACCGTTTGTACTGTTGTTGATAAAGCTAACGGTAAGAGGTAATGTGCAATGGTAGTTATTGTCTGATGAAAAGTTGGCTGTAATCCCTGTAGTAAAGGCAGGTCCTACTCCAACGGCATGCCAAGCGTTGGTGGTAGCAATTACTTCTGTGGAACAGCCTCCATATAGATCTGTTGCTGCTTGAATTGCATAAATTCTGGCATCTGCGTAATCTGAATTCGAGGAGAGGTAGAGGTTTAAACTTCTGAAGGCAATTTTTGAAGCTTTTAATCTACCAATACCTGTAATGTTAAAGTTGTCATTATTGTCATTGGTGCCGGAGCCTCCTTCTGCCAGTAAATAGAACCAGTAATTTTGAACTCCTGAATTCGTATGAACTCCACCATTGTCAACAGATCCGATGTACCACCAACCTCCGTAATACGTGTCAGGATCAAAATTATCATTAGGATCCTCCATATTTCGCAATGAGCCATTTGTTGTATAAATTTCATCCCCTATCAAATAATTGGCTTGACTGCTATCCGTCGCAAAATCAATACAAACACCAAAAATATCAGCAAATGATTCATTCAATGCACCTGATTCATTGGAATTAATGAGTCCTGCTGTATGTTGTACAACCCCATGTGTAAATTCATGACCAACAATATCCAGAGAAGTAAATGCTGTGGTATAAAAAGAATCATCCCCATCTCCAAAGGTTAATTGAGTACCGTCCCAAAAGGCATTTGCATAATCGGCATCGTAATGAACTCTACTTTTTATTGGCGCATCATTATCATCAAATGAGTCGTGGGAATGGGTATTGTGAAAGTAATTATAGGTTTTAGTTATCCCCCAATGAACGTCAAGGGCAGCATGGTCATCATTCAATGTTGAAGTCCAAATATTATCCGAATCAATAAATTCCGATTCAGTGGTAGTAGTTTGGTTCATATCTTTGGTATGAATACCACCTCCAATATCATTTTTTAGATTAAAAACATTTTGAGAAACAGAATCTGTTATTATGTTTTGAATTCCGCTATACATGGTGTGCGCTACACCATTGGCGTCGTTGTGATTTATTTTTGAGTGTTTTTCTAGTTCAAGCCCTGTATCGGATGAGATATAACTATCGTATCTAAAAAGTGGATCAACTGAATAAACATCCACTTTGTAAGTATAATAGTATTTTATTTCTTCATCCTTTACTGGAACAATGTATATTTCAGGATTTGTCATTGGAAAATTATCCTGACACTCCCAAATATATTGATTGGATGGATTGGCTTCCAATGAATGGTTTATTGCACGGTCTTTGTTAAGGGAAATTTTATTTTCTACAAGCTTTATTGCACTATAGAATCCATTGGCAAGATATAATCCATCCTGGTTAAAGTGAAGTTTAATTTCACCACCGAGTACTGGATAGCCATTATGGGTTTGTTGTAAGAATAGATGTTTGTAGCCTAATTCATCTTTCTTTTCTTTTATTATTTCCCATTCTGTACCTTCAGAATTAAGGGTGTTTTTTAGCCACTTCAGTGCTTTGGTATTTGATAGGATACGGGTATCCGGCTTTTCAAAAATACGATCCCTCAGTCCTGATTGATCCTTATCGGATGTTTGTGCATTCAGGATAATTCCTGGAAATATATATAAGCACAATGTAATTACCTGAAGAACTCTCAATATTGAATTCATTTGACCAATTTTAAATTGGCCATAAATTTATTAAAACCTTGTTGAAATAAATGTTTTAATATCATTTTTTGTGTAAATGATTTTGTTAATGTACCCAGAATTGGGTAGTGTGTTAAAAGTGTTGATGGAATAATATATGTGAAAAATGGAAAAACTTTACAGGGGAAACAGCGGTACTAGTGTAAAGATTGTGCTGTTACATTTTTAAAGAATTACAATTATAAAGCTTGTTTAGAGAATTCAAATGACTGGATAGTAAAGTTGATAAAAGAAGGAAATGGAATTCGTAGTATATCCTGGTTGCTTAATATTTCTTCCACAACTGTATTATCAAGAGTACTGAAGTATGGTAAAACTTAAATTTCTACTATATCGTAGTTTGGTCCAGTATATATGGCCTTAAAAACAAAAAAGACGTACTTGAAATTGGTAAGTCTTTTTGTTTTCTCGGAAGGATTGGAACCTTCGACTGTTTGCTTAGAAAGGAAGTGGATACTTGATTGTAATATTCCGTTTATCAGGATGTAGTAATTATAGTCTGAAAAATTCACAAGTTTTTATAAGGCTTGATAAGTTGTTTTTCAAGATATGATTATCTTTTTTTTGAAAAAATGATACTTAAATTTAATGATATCAGTCCAACTTCTGCAGTCTTATACAATTGATACGAAAACAAAATTATTTCAAAGCGATTGAGGAACTTTACTTTTTTTTTAAAAATTCAAAAATAAAATGAATTATTAATTTTGAATTGGTACTTTCGTAATCATGGATAAATTAAGAAATTTTATTGCTTTCTTTTTGCTATGTACGTACACATTTGTGCTACTACATAGTTTTATCCCTCATTCTCATTTTAATGACAATCATGTTTCTGATGTCTTAGTATCTGAACATGGACATCATCATCACTCCCACGATCACCAGCATCATGGCCACGATGGTAGCAGTACTGATGTTACTAATTTATTGGATGATCAGTCTCATCCAGATGATGGCTTATTACATTCGTTATTCCATTTATTTGATGAGTTTCATCACTTTGATGTGGAGAAGAATCATCTTGCACATGTCAAGACTGTTAATAATTCGCCAGCAATAAAATTCAAGATTACAGCAACCCCTTCGGTATTGCGTCCTTGGCTACTCCAGACATTAAACAGTAAAAAGGTACAAAAGGTTCCAGACTACATACTACATTGCAATAAGCGACTTTTAAGTTCGGCCCTATCCTTGAGGGCTCCTCCAGTTTTCAGTTAAATACTGAAACCATACAGTTTTGTCATTATTCTCCAAAAGGGGACTAATGATCAATCCCTATTTTTATTCATTTTTAAAAAAAATCAAATGACACGATTATTTCCGGTCATAGTTATTGTATGCACACTGTTTGCATGTAGTAACAATTCCAATGAGGTTCATCACGAACATTCCAATACAAATGAAACGCATAGTCATGAACATGGCGAAGGTCATCAACATCATGATAAAGAACATATTGAGCAAGTAGATTTTGAAGTCAAGGAAGATTCCACAATGATTGATCACGATCATTCTGATGATGATAACACACATCAACATTAAAATCAAGAAAATGAAAAATATATTCATTCTATCTATAGTAATTTCAGTTATTGCGTTTAGTTGTACTAATGAACATGGCCATTCTCATGCTCACGATGAGCATGATCACGCTATAGAAGCAGAGGCGCTTGCTTATACAGTATGGACAAAAAAAACTGAGTTGTTTGTTGAGTTCAAGCCATTAATCGTAGGGCAAACGAGTACGTTTGCTGCCCACTTCTCTGACATGAAGGGTTTTAAATCAATTAATCAAGGTTCTGTAACAGTAAGCCTTATCAAAAATGGCAAAGGGATTAGACATACAGTAGATGCCCCTAGCTCCCCTGGAATATTTCGTCCGGCTTTACATCCAAAAGAAAAAGGGGTTTACCAATTGGTCTTTGATATTCAAACTGATGAATTATCTGATAAAATTGTACTTGATAGTGTTTTCGTTTACGAAAACATAAATAGAGCAATTTCTGCTAATCCTTCCGAACCAGAAGGAAATGAAATATCCTTTCTAAAAGAACAGGCATGGAAGATTGATTTTGCTATTGAACAAATTAAGCAAGAGCCGATCCAGCAGGTTATTAAAACTTCAGGTGTTATTGAGACAATGCCAGGAGATGAAAGTATTATCATCGCAAAAACAAGTGGTATAGTTCTTTTTAATACTGGTTCTACTTTTATAGGCAATGAAGTCGTCTCCAAAGAACAATTGTTTACGATTTCTGGAAAAGGTATGACAGATAATAATATTGAATCTCGGTTTGCAATTTCTGAAACCGAATTTGAAAAAGCTAGTACTGACTATGAGCGTGGAAAAAAATTAGTTCGTGAAAAAATAATATCGCAAAAAGCATTTGATGAGCTAAAGTCAATATTCGATATCGCTAAAACTAAACACAATACAATTGTTGCAAATTATGGTAATGGAGGACATCAAATCAAGGCTCCTTTTGTCGGATACATTAAAGACATTTTGGTTAATGAGGGACAATTTGTTCAGAATGGAGAACCCTTAGCTATACTTGCAAAAAATAAGAAATTGATGTTGAGAGCAGATGTATCTCAAAATTATTTTAAAGACCTAGCTCTTGTAAATTCTGCAAATTTTAAAACATCCTATGATCCATCGGTTTACAGTATAGAAGAATTTAATGGCAAATTAATGTCGTATGGAAAAAATGTCAGTAGCCAGTCGAATTATATACCTGTGTATTTTGAAATTGACAATAAGGAAGAATTACTTCCAGGCTCTTATTTAGATGTTTTTCTAAAAACAAAGTCGATAGAGAATGCCTTGGTTGTTTCAAAATCGGCAATTATGGAAGATTACGAAAATTATTATGTCTATGTACAAACGGCAGGGGAGTCATTTGAAAAAAGGGATGTGACAATTGGTGTAAAAGATGGAAAGAGGGTACAGTTATTATCTGGAGTTAATGAAGGAGAATGGATTGTAACTAAAGGAGCTTATCAAATAAAGGTAGCCTCAATGTCATCTACTATTCCTGCTCATGGGCATAGCCATTAATTATTGATTAAATAAAACAGACATGCTAAATCGAATCATAGATATAGCCCTTAAAAATCGAATCATTGTCTTGGTTTTTACAGGGATAATAATGCTGACAGGAGGATACATTTCATCAGAAATGGATGTAGATGTTTTTCCTGATTTAACGGCGCCTACAGTGACAATACTTACCGAAGCGCATGGTATGGCTACTGAAGAAGTAGAACGACTGATAAGTTATTCTATTGAGTCATCACTAAATGGAGCACCCAATGTGAGACGTATTCGATCTTCATCCGCTAGAGGGATTTCCATTGTTTGGGCTGAATTTGAATGGGGAACAGATATTTACAAAGCAAGGCAAATTGTTAGTGAAAAACTAAGTACTATACAAGATAGATTACCTCAGAATATTGGAACACCTACTTTAGCCCCTGTATCATCTATTATGGGGGAAATCATGCTGTTGAGTGTTAGTTCTGACAGTATAAATTCAATGGACATAAGAACTATGGCGGATTGGAATATTCGTCAACGATTACTCGCTATTGGTGGAGTATCGCAAGTCATTGTAATAGGTGGTAAGTATAAGCAGTATCAAATCCTAGCTTCACCTGAAAAAATGAGATATTATAATATCTCTCTTTCAGAATTGGAGGAAGCTGCCACCAGCTCAAATAGTAATGCATCAGGTGGTGTTATCAATGAATATGGGAACCAATATGTAATTCGAGCTGAAGGAAAAACCACTTCTACAGAGGATATAGGGAATTCATTAGTCAAAGTTGTTGATGGAGTTCCGCTGATGATTAAGGACGTTGCTGAAGTGAAAATTAGTCAGGCAGATAAAATTGGGGACGGTTCTTTTATGGGGAAAGATGCGGTTATCATGACAATTTTGAAGCAACCTAATGCCAATACCTTAAAGTTAACCGAAAAGATAGACGAAACACTTAAAGAAATAAGCACTCAGTTACCTACTGCAGTAAATATAGATTCTCATATTTTTCGTCAAGCAGATTTTATTCAATCATCTATCAATAATCTTCGGAAAACTTTATTGGAAGGAGCATTTTTTGTGTGTATTGTGTTATTCCTTTTTCTTATGAACTGGAGAACAACAGTGATATCATTGGTTTCAATTCCCATTTCCTTATTGATTACCATAATAGTATTGAAAATGATGGGGTTTACCTTAAATACTATGAGTTTGGGGGGAATGGCCATTGCCATAGGTGCTTTGGTAGATGATGCTATTATTGATGTAGAAAATATATTTAAAAGACTTAAAGAGAATGTATTAAAGTCTAAGTCTGAGCAAAAAACTGTTATTTCTGTTGTGTTTAGTGCATCGAAAGAGATTAGAAATTCAATTTTGATAGCAACCTTAATTATTGTGGTATCCTTTATTCCTTTGTTCTTATTAAGTGGAATGGAAGGGCGACTATTAGAACCTCTTGGAGTATCATTCATAGTTGCATTGGTAACTTCATTATTTGTAGCCGTTACTGTTACACCAGTGATGAGTAGTTATTTGCTATCCAATAAGGAAAGACTTTTAAAGCAATCAAATGGTAGTTTTATAGAGCGATGGCTGGCAAAAAGGTATCAATTTGTATTACAAGGGATTTTGAAAATACCCAAACCAATAATTGGATCGACAATCATTATATTTTTAATTACTGCCTGGATGTTAACAGGTTTAGGAAGGAGTTTTTTACCCGAATTTAACGAAGGATCACTGGTTGTAAGTGTTGTTAGTCCTCCTGGTATTTCATTGGAAGAATCAAATAAAGCAGGGAAAAATGTAGAGCATGTTTTATTATCTATGGATGAGATTGATGTTGTTTCTAGGCGGACAGGTCGAGCAGAGCAAGATGAACATGCACAAGGTGTAAATGCTTCCGAAATTGACGCTCCATTTCAATTAACAGAACGATCTAAAGAGGAGTTTTTAGAAGATCTTAGAAAAAAATTGAGCCTTGTGCCTGGTGTAAATATAACTATTGGTCAACCTATTGCTCATAGAATTGATCATATGTTATCAGGAACTAGGGCTAACATTGCGATTAAAGTTTTTGGACAAAATCTTAATGAACTTTTCAGTATAGGTACTCAAATAAAAAAGAAGATTGAAGTTATTGATGGGTTGGTTGATGTAAATGTGGAGCAGCAAATTGAAGTTCCTCAAATAAGTGTCAAACCCAAACGACAGATGCTAGCCAAATACGGTATTAAAATCGGGGAGTTTATGGACTTCATCGATGTAGCTATGGCAGGAGAACCAGTCTCGCAAATATTTGAAGGACAAAAAAGTTTTGATCTAATACTCAGGTATAAAAAAGACAGTAGATCAACTTTGGATCAACTTCGAAATGCTCAAATTGATGCTTTCAATGGTGAGAAAATTCCTCTGTATTACGTCGCAGATATTAGTATTAGTGGAAGTCCTTACACTGTGAATAGAGAAAATGTACAAAGAAAAATTGTTGTTTCAGCTAATGTATCAGGGAGAGACTTGAGAGGAGTGGTGAATGATATACAGCAAAAAGTAGCGTCTAACATAACGCTGGATGAAAATTACCGCATTGAATATGGAGGGCAATTTGAAAGTGAAGAAAAGGCCTCAAAGTTGTTACTCTTGGCCTCTATTGTTGCCATTGTGGTTATTTTCTTCCTATTGTATTTAGAATTTATGGATTTTAAACTAGCAAGTATTGTATTGCTTAATCTTCCATTAGCTTTAATAGGAGGTGTTTTTATCATTTATTTTACAAGTGGGATTATCTCGATTGCTTCTACAATTGGTTTTATAAGTCTATTTGGAATTGCAACCAGAAATGGAATATTACTTGTTTCTCAATATCAGGTGTTGCTTAACGAAGGGAAAAGCCTCTATGAAACAGTTGTTCAGGGCTCATTGGACCGATTAAATCCAATATTAATGACTGCGCTTACGACGGCCTTAGCACTTATTCCACTTGCCTTAGCTGGAGATCAACCTGGGAATGAAATACAAAGTCCTATGGCCGTTGTTCTTTTGGGTGGGTTACTAAGTGCTACAGTATTAAATCTGTTGGTAATCCCGGCTATTTTTTACTTGGCTAGTCAAAAACGTTATTCAAATTAAATTAGAAAAGATTCTCGGAATGAAAAAAGTAATATTTACGTTGGCATTAATAGTGGGAGAGATATTTCTCCCACTAAGGGCCTTCTCCCAAAACAGTCTTGATAGTGTTCTAGTTAATATTAACAATAACAATAAGTCTATCGTTGCTTACAATCAATTCCTCAAAGCAGAAAAAGTAAGGTTCAACACTGGACTTTCTTTAAACGACCCTACTATAGAGTATGATTATCTGAAAGGAACTCCTGCAGATGCAGGTAATCAAATCGATTTCACTGCAATACAGTCTTTTGATTTTCCTACCGTATATGGTAAAAGAAAAGAAGTTTCAAGGGCCAGTATCGACAGACTGGGAATTTTGGAAAAGGAATTTAGGCAACAAGTCCTATTAGAGGCAAAGTTGATCTATTTGAAGCTGATTTATTTGAACAATTTTGAAAGTCAATTGAATAAGCGAAATGCAAATGCTGAGCGGTTGCTAGTGGCTTTAAAAGTGAAGTTCGACAAGGGAGGTGTTTCCTATTTAGACATAAATAAGGCTAAAATAAACTTGTCACTAATTCAAAATGAATTACGCGCAGTATTGGATGATATCAATGAATCTACGCAACAACTCATCGAATTAAATGGTGGTTTTGAACTAGAAGTAACAGATACTATTTACCCGATTGTTGAAAAATTGGCTCCAATGGAAGCAATATTCAATAAAGCTAAAATAGGAAATTTCGCTATTCAAAATATACAGAAAGGTCAGCAAATAAGCGAAAAGAAAGAAGAACTAAACAAGGCTCTTGCGCTTCCTAAAATAGAAGCTGGTTTTCGTTATCAGTCTATTTTAGGGCAAACTTTTAATGGATTTCATGTAGGATTAAGTATCCCATTGTTTGAAAATAAAAACAAGGTTCAGGCAGCAAAGCAAGAAACCATCTATTTCGGTTTACTTGAGGAAAGCCATATAAATAAACTTCGTAATGAATTAGAAGCCCTTTATAATAAGGCAAAAAGCCTAAAGCAAGGCATGACAAATTACAACCATTTGTTTAATGAAATGAATAGTGAGGAACTTTTGAATAAAGCTTTTAAATTAGGAGAGATATCTAATATCGAATATTTTATGGAATTGCAATACGCTTATCTAGCACTCGAAAATTATTTGAAGCAACAAAGGGATTATCATTTAGTAATATCGGAATTGAAGAAATATGAGTTATAAAATGGGCCCCTTTTGGTCTTCATTTTATTCCACCCCATTGGAGTAAACTCAATGGGCTATAAAAACAAAAAAGCTGTACACCTAAAGATGTACAGCTTTTTTTGATTGTGAAAGGATTTTTTAAAGATTCTAGAGGGGCTTATAATGTCAACACAAAAAGACACTCGCTCTGCTCGCTAGTTCTTTTTTGTTTCCCAACCTTTACAAGTAAACTTGACAGGCCTGAAAACAAAAAAGACCTACAGGTATGTGTAAGTCTTTTTGTGATCGCGGAAGGATTCGAACCTTCGACCGTCTGCTTAGAAGGAAGAGGATATTTGATTGTGATGTCTTGTTAGTGAGTTGTATAATTTTGCGTGATTTAAAATTTGCAAGTATTTTGCAAGTAATTTTAATGCCTTGATATGCTGTTTCTTGAAAATATGGTTGTACTACTTTTTGAAAAACTGTGAATTGTAATTTACCGACCAAATCTACTGACGACTAACCAATGCATTCTAAATTTAATTCAATAGGTCTTAATCTGTTTAAAAATAATTAGAGTTACTTTCTATAAATGAAATATCATTATCTTGTTATCTATATAACATTGGTAATAAATTATAAAAAATGAAAAAAATCCTTCAAATATTCACATGTCTTTTTATTTTATTCAATGGAATAGATTGTTTTGGCCAAAATGTTAAGTTGGACTGGGCTCAATCTATGGGGCCATTTTTTGGTGGAGCTGGTGGTAAGGCCTTGGTTGTTGATGATTCTGGAAATATTTATATAACCGGTTCTTTTACTGATACTGTAGATTTTGATTCTAGTTTGATATCTACTTATAATTTGATTTCAAATGGAGGTTATGATATATTTATTTTGAAGTTAGATACTTTAGGAAATTTTATTTGGGCCAAGAGTTTAGGAGGAGTTTCTGATGACATTTCGGAACATATGGCTTTTGATGATAGAGGTAATATAATAATTACTGGGGGGTATCGAGGAATTGTTGATTTCGATCCAAATTTTGGATTATCTAATTTGTCCTCAAATGGAGGGACTGATGCATTCATATTAAAGCTTGATCCAAATGGGGATTTCATTTGGGCTAAATCTATGGGAGGGACCTCTGATGACATGGGGTATTCGATTTCTAGTGATTATCAGGGAAACGTTTTTACAATAGGAGAATATTATTCTACAGTTGATTTTGATCCGGGGGCTGGCCTATCTCAATTAACATCTGAAGGTCTCGAAGATGTCTTTGTACAAAAGTTAAAGAGGAATGGTGATTTTATTTGGGCGAAGTCAATTGGAGGAACTGGGAGTGAAAGAGGGACTTCATTAGCTAATGATCAAATTGGTAATGTATATTTAACTGGATATTATATTGGGACGGTAGATTTTAATCCAAATGGAGGTGTATATAATTTAATAACCGATTCTATAGTAGGTGATTTATTTATTTTAAAATTAAATGGTCAAGGAAGTTTTGAATGGTGTAAATCAACGCAGTCAAACGGGGGTAATGATCATGCATATGGGTATCCAAAACTTGTTTTAGATTCATTGGAAAATGTATGTATTACTGGTCAATTTAGAGGATTAGTAGATTTTGACCCAAGTCATGGTATATCCAATCTTCATTCAGGGAATGGATTCGATGATGTATTTGTCTTGAAATTGGATAATTCAGGTGATTTTATTTGGGTTAAACATTTAAGTACAACTAACCATTCAGTTTCTCAAATTGATTCTTATGGTATTATTGCTGATCAATCCAGTAATCTTTATGTGACAGGAAGTTTTTCTGGCACGGTGGATGTTGATCCAAGTTCATCAATTCATATTATAAATGGAAATTATTCTTTTGAAAAATTTATAGTAAAATTGGATAGTCTTGGTAGTTTTATTTGGGGAAAACGTACACAGGCTGGCATGCAATGTTCTGGACGGTCTATAGCTACAGATCAAAATGGGAATATATATACTACAGGAGCTTTTCAAGGACAATGTGACTTTGATCCATCTGATTCAATATTCAATTTAAACTCAGGTCTTTATACGGTAGATCTTTTTATTGATAAGATGAGCACTTGTATTATTGATACTAGTCTAAATGTTTCAGGGTTAAATATTTCGGCTAATCTTTCTGGAGCTACATACCAATGGATATATTGTGTTAATGGGTATGAGATACCTGGAGAAACAGGTCAAAGTTTCACTCCTATTTACAACGGTGTATATGCCGTAGAAATTTCAGAAAATGGTTGTTCTTCTAGGTCGTCTTGTATTACTATCAACTCCTTAAGTGTTACTGAAGATAATATTTTGAATGGTGTTGTAATATATCCAAACCCTACTCAAGGTATGGTCAATATTGATTTCGGTATAGCAGATAATTTCTCATTAAGTATTTATGATGTATTAGGTCAAAAGATTCATCATGTAGAGGATATTAATGAATCCAATTACAAGCTTGATATATTTGAACCATCTGGAATTTATTTTATCGAAGTAAAAAGCAAATGGAATTCAAAGATGTATAAATTGATTAAGAAGTAAGCTAAAAGGTTCAGGTTTTATTTCCCAACCTTACAAGTAAACTTTACAGGCTATAAAACAAAAAAGACTTACATGAAACATGTAAGTCTTTTTGTGATCGCGAAAGGATTCGAACCTTTGACCGTCTGCTT